>CBFGMV010000106.1:0-28249 GCA_965649915.1 uncultured Dyadobacter sp. | reverse complement strand
TGGCGAGCGATGCGGCCAGCTACATGGTCGGTTCTATCCTTACAGTAGACGGCGGCTGGACTGCACGCTGATGTGCTGAGCCATAGTTAAAATATAACTTTTACAATATACGTACTCGCCAATCCTCACTATCTGAGGTCTTTTGGGAGAATATTGCAAATATTAAGTCAGTTTCTGCAAAATTGATATAATTATCATTCTGGTTTACGAAAATGCCCTTTCCAATGCAGGAAAGGGCATTTTTTTTGAGCTTACTTCGCTAGTCGCACGTATAACACCCGGTTACTAGTATACGTTAAGTTACTATTGGTTATTTTCTAAGAAAACATAGTCAGAAAGCGTGATTCCTTGTTTATGTAAATAATTTCATATCTTTTTGTACATCCCGTTAATACTGCTTGTCTCCTCGGTATTGCCGGATAACAAAATATAACAATTTGAAGTTGAGCCTCCCCTCGAAGTATCATATTAACGCAGTCCGGTGACGTACTGTATTTTTGAAATAGGACATTTGAGATCTTTTATTAAATAAATTGTGTATGGTAGACACTTCTCTGACTTGTTGAAGAACAAGGGTTTATGCATGGAATCCAGTTGTAATATCTTTTCATTTTTTTATAATTTTTTTAACTATCTACTATCTATCTATACTTAATCTATGAGGATTTCTGAACGGGAAAAGTACCGGAGCCTAACACGGTATTTTTGCTCCCTTCTATTGACCCTTTTGGTCGTGACCGCTGCATTCGCTCAGGATGTAACGGTGAAGGGAAAAGTGAATGATGAGCAGGGGCAGGGTCTGCCCGGGGTGAGTATCCTTGTAAAAGGAACGTCGGCGGGTACTGTAACGGACATTGAAGGGAACTACACAGTGAATGCGCCGGGGACGGCTACGCTTGTATTCTCTTTCATCGGCTACATTACGCAGGAGATTCCGCTGGGTAACAAAACCAGCCTGGATGTGAAAATGCTGAGTGATACCAAAGCGCTGGAAGAGGTGGTCGTCGTGGGTTATGGTACTGCGAAAAAGGCGACTCTGACCGGTTCTGTTACCGCAGTAAAAGGAGCAGAATTGCAGAAAGCGCCAGCTGCCAACCTTTCTAATACATTGGGCGGCCGTTTGCCGGGTGTATCTGCCGTGCAAGCGAGCGGGGAACCGGGTTACGACGGTTCCGCGATCCGTATCCGTGGTACCAACTCCCTCGGTAACAGCAACGCGCTGATCGTAGTGGATGGAGTACCCAACCGGAGCGGTGGTCTGGACCGGATCAACCCTGCCGACATCGAGAGCATTTCGGTATTGAAAGATGCGGCGGCGGCGATCTACGGATCACGTGCGGGTAACGGGGTTATTCTCATTACCACCAAGCGTGGAAAATCCGGTAAACCGCAACTTTCGTATAACCTGAACCTCGGTATCGGGCAGCCTACGCGTACGCCGAAAATGTCGGACGCGGCGGAGTATGCAACCATCCGTAACGAATTGCAGATTTACGATAACTTGCCTGTCAATCAATGGCAGGGAGCACTGCAAGGGTTCAACTCTAATGGTGCTTATACCCGTACCGACAATGGCAATGTGCTTAGCGCGGTTTTCACGCCAACCGACCTTCAAAAGTTCCGGGATGGTTCCGACCCGCTGATTCACCCGAATACCGACTGGTATGGCTCGGTAATCCGCAACTGGTCGCCGCAGCAGCGTCACAACCTCCAACTGACAGGTGGTAGCGACAACATCAAATACCTGGCTTCACTGGGTTACATTAATCAGGATGGTAACTACGTGAATTCCGCTACCGGATACAAGCAGTACGACATGCGTATCAACCTGGACACGAAGATCAACAAGTATGTGAGCGCCAATCTCGGTGTGACCATGCGTGAGGAATTCCGTCGCTTCCCGAATGGCGGTGGTGCCGGTGATATTTTCCGTATGCTGATGCGTGGTAAGCCTACCGAAATCGCGATCTGGCCGGATGGCCGTCCCGGTCCGGATATCGAGAATGGGCAAAACCCGGCGGTTATTACCACCAACACAACCGGTTATAACAACGACAAGCGTGACTACATCCAGACCAACGGCGCATTGGATATCCTTATTCCTGGCGTGGAAGGTCTGAAAGTGACCGCGATGGCGGCGATCGATAAGCAGCTTCGTCGTCAGAAGTCGTTCCAGAAGCCCTGGACGCTTTACTATTGGGACAAAAAGACTTACGAAGCGGACGGCGTAACACCATTGCTGACCGGTACCGTGCGTTCGACTTTCAACGATCCGCGTTTGACCGAAACAGCTTCTCAGGAATTGTCGATCCAGCTTACCGGACAGGCTTCTTACGAAAAGACCTTCGGTTCTCACAACTTCAATATCATGGCTGGTGTTCAGCGCGAAACCGTAGATGCTGATGGGTTCTTCGCGTACCGCCGTTACTTTATTTCTCCGGTGGTTGACCAGCTTTTTGCAGGGGGAACTCCTGAGCAGAACATCGGTAATTCGGGTTCTGTAACTGTCAATGGTCAGACGATCAACAATACGGATTTGTACAAAAGGGCACGTTTGAGCTACTTCGGTCGTGTGGGCTACAACTTCAAGGAGAAATACCTTGCCGAGTTCCTGTGGCGTGCAGATGGATCCTATGTGTTCCCGAAAGATGGCCGCTTTGGTTTCTTCCCGGGGGTATCGGCGGGATGGCGTGTGTCGGAAGAGGATTTCTGGAAAAACAATATCCGCTTCGTGAACAATGTGAAGGTGCGTGCTTCATGGGGACAAATGGGTGCTGAGCCTTACCTGCTCGGAACCGAGACGCTGGCCGAATATCAATACCTGAACACCATGGGCTTCGGTACCTACATTATCAACGACCAGGTGGCTAAAACTTTGCTGGAAACCCGCGTTGCCAACAACACGTTTACCTGGGAGGTAGCTAATAATACCAACTTCGGTATCGAAGGTACGTTGTGGAAAGACCGCATTGCTTTTGAATTCGACTACTTTATCAATAACCGTTCGAAGATCCTGATCCCGAAAGCCGGTTCGACTCCATCAACCGCTGGTATCGACGGCAAGCTTCCTCCCCAAAACCTGGGTAAGCTGCAAAACAAAGGATGGGAATTTAAGTTGAGCTACGATGGCAGCGTCGACAACTTTACTTACTCCGTGGGTGTGAATGGAGGTTATGCTAAAAACACCATCAAATACTGGGATGAAACCCCTGGTGCACCTTCGTACCAACGTACGACCGGAAAGCCTTATAATGCATTCCTGGCTTACCAGTACGACGGCGTTTTCAGGGATCAGGCTGAAATTGACGCAAACACTGTGAATTACAGCGGTATCACCGGTACGCTTCGCCCTGGTGACATGAAGTTCAAGGATATCAACAACGACGGTAAAATTACCGCGGATGACAAAGTCCGGTCCGAAAAGACCAACCGTCCGCAGTTTACCGGTGGTGCGACGATCAACCTGGGTTATAAAGCATTCGACTTGTCTCTCCTTTTCCAGGGAGCCTTGGGAGGTCTGCAATATATCGGACAAACCGAATCGGGCGATATTGGTAACTACCTGAAATATGCTTACGACCACCGCTGGACGATCGACAACCCAAGCTCGACAGAACCACGCCTGGCTAACCGTAACAACACTTATTATACCAACTTCGACAACGCAGGTGCTAACACTTACTACCTGAAAAGCAACAATTATCTGCGTTTGAAAAACATCGAATTAGGCTATAACCTGCCGTCTGAGATCGGTTCGAAGATTGGTGTTGGCAACCTGCGTATTTATGTCAATGGATTGAACCTGTTCACACTGGATAAAATCAAAATCTGGGATCCTGAAGCGACTTCAACCAACGGACAATACTATCCGCAGTCGAGAGTTCTTAATGCAGGTGTACGTGTAACTTTCTAAGATTAAAAAAATGAAACTGAGTTATAAAAATTGGATTTTTCTGGCGGCATTGGCTACAACCGGGCTCGTGTCGTGCGACACTGACTTTCTGGATGTAACTCCTCCTACTGAAATCCCGACCGAGGAAGTATGGAAGGAAGGGGCATTGGCCGAGGGTTTTGTGACCGGTATCTATCAGGGTCTTCAGCAGGGTGGATTCAGCGAGCAAATGCTGGCATCCCTGACCGACGAAGCGGTGTTTACCCACACAGGCCGTAACATCAATACCGTCAATGAAGGTAGTTTGAGCCCTTCCAACCTGGGCTGGGTCGACGACACTTATGGATGGGGACCTATGTATACGCGTATCCGCGCTACGAACCTGGCACTTCAGAACCTACCTATCTCGACTTTCGCGGATCAGACCCTGAAAGATCGCCTGAAAGGAGAAGCGCACTTCCTGCGGGCTTACTATTACCAGCAGTTGGTTCGCTACTACGGTTCCGCGCCGATCATTACAAAGGTCTACGCATTGAACGAAGACTATTCCGTAACCCGGAATACTTTTGAGGAATGTGTGAATTTCATCGTAGCGGATTGCGACAGCGCTGCTGCCCTGCTCAAAGGAAAAGCGGAGCAAAAGGGCCGTGCAACCGAAGTAGCTGCATTGGCGCTTAAATCACGGATGTTGCTGTACGCTGCAAGCGACCTGCACGACATCCCGACTGCAAAAGCAAAATCTGCACTGATCGCCGCATATCCTAATCCTGAATTCCTGGGTTACGCATCCGGCGACCGCAAGGCGCGTTGGCAGGCTGCTCAGGCCGCTGCAAAAGCGGCTTTGGATGCGAAAGCTGGTTACAAGCTGAACCTGACTGCCCCTGTTACGGCAGAGCAGGGTAAGATCAACTACATTTCCATTGCAATGGCTGGTTACAGTGCCGACAAATCCCTGGATGCAGGCGGTGGCGACGACATTATTTTCGGTCGCTATTTTACAGCCAGCCAGACTTCGGATGGTGCCCGTCAAACCGGTTTGAACAATGGCCCGAACGGTTACCACAACTGGGCGGGTAATACGCCGATCGGTTTGCTGGTAGACGATTATCAAATGATGGATGGTACGCCATTCTCGTGGACTAATCCTACCCATAAGGCGAGCCCTTACGTGAATCGTGACCCCCGTTTTTACGCAACCGTCATGTACGATGGTGCTACCTGGAAACCGCGCCCTTCCGATGCGAAAGACCCGGCGAACCAGATTCAGACCGGTGCGTACGATCTGCTTGACGACAAAGGTGCATTGGTTAACCGTAAAGGATTGGATACCCGCAGCAGCTCTATCGAAGACTGGAACGGAAGTCGCACCGGCTACTACATGCGTAAGTTCATCGATCCGAACCCTGCATTGTATGACAACACCGACCGTCAGAACATTCCCTGGCCGTTCATTCGTGTGACCGAGGTAGCGTTCAACTACATTGAGGCAAGCATTGAACTGGGCCAGGACGCGATAGCGCTGGAATGGCTGAACCGGATCCGTTTCCGTGCAGGTATGCCCGCATTGAAAGTGTCGGGAGCTGCCTTGAAAGAGGCTTACCGCCTCGAAAAACGCATCGAAATGGCGTACGAAGAGCAGCGTTACCACGATGCCCGCCGGTGGATGATCGCACCGACTACGCTGGGCCGCTCGTTGCAGTTTATCACCGTAATCGGCAAGTTCAAAGCAGGCAAGTCGATGAGGGAGCCATATCACTACGATCCGACTGTTTACGACTACACCTACACGCCGACCGAGGATAAGTCTCACGAGAACCGTACGTGGGTCGACAAAATGTACTTCCGTCCTTTCAGCCGCGATGAAATGAACCGGAATGCAAAACTGATTCAGAACCCGGGATACGACAAGTAACAGACCGAGGTTTTTATAATGCGAATGCCCGTGCTATGATAGTACGGGCATTTGTATTTTGTGGGTTTTTGAAGACTAATTCCCACAAAACGTGGATTTTGGTAACCACTTCACAATTACTATTGTTTTTGTAATTATCTCAAAATCAAATGATTAAATATTTTGGCATAATCCTGTTGAGGTATTTGGCAATAGTGCAAATGCACGACATTATAACATTACATTAATAGTTGTCTAAAAAACAAGGATTATGAAAAAGCTAATAGTATCGGCATTGGCCCTGACGCTCATTTCGTTTGCTTCTGTTCAAGCACAGACGGCAAATCAGACGACTGCAACCCATGCAGAACATCAGCAGGCAGCCGACAAAGCCGGTAAGGCAGATAAAGAGGACAAGGTAGCCGTGAAACCGGAAGATTTGCCGGAGGCCATTAAAAAGACCATTAAAGGTGAGGAATTCAGTGGGTGGACGGTGAAGAAAGCGTTTTTGGTAACCGAATCTGACAAAACCCAATATTACGAGTTGCAAGTCGCGAACGGCAAAGAAAATGCCCGCGTGAAACTCGATAAAGACGGAAGAAATGTAGGATAACCATAGTATTCCTTCATTATTCAGTGATTAAAGCCGGAGCGATCCGGCTTTTTTTGTTTTCCAGTCGCTAACTTTGACTCCGCTTTTGATCAATCCTGAACCGCTTACTGAATGAAGTTTACTTTACCCTACTTTTACTGCATTGCGGTAACCTCACTACTATTAGCCAATTGCGCAGGACGAAAACAGTCTGCCCCGACCGGGAATCAGCCGGTAGCCTCCTCAGATCCTGTTGGCAAAGAACTATTTACAACGCATTGCGTTTCCTGCCATGCGATGGAACAAGAGGAAATCGGACCGCGGCTGGGGGGAGTGACCAGCCTGCTGACGGAAAAGGAACTGATGGCGTTCATAAAAAATCCCAACCACGCGATCGAATCGGGGAATGTACGGGCTGTAAGTCTTGCCAAACGTTACAAGATGGTAATGCCGCCTTTCGATTTTCTGAAAGACGAGGAAATTCGTTCTATCCTGAGCTACATTGCGTCGGAGACCAAAATACATCAGATCGCGCCGTTAGAAGTAAAAATCGATACAGATGTACCCTTGGCACGATTGGGCCGGCCAGTGATCAAAACCGGAATGAGGATCGAGCTGGAAGACTTTGTTACCATTCCACCATCCAGTGACAAAATGCCTCGCACGCGCATCGCAAACATGCGCCCGGGCCCATCGCAGGATGGCACTGTATATGTAAGCGATCAGCGCGGATTAATTTATCGGATCAACGGCAAGACGATCGGGACATTCCTCGATCTCCGAACGGTTGATAGTTTCGTGAGCGAGCCCGGGCTCGGTACCGGTCTCGGCAGCTTCGCATTTCACCCCGAATACCTGCAAAACGGGCTCATTTATATTACCCACACCGAATCTTTTCAGGGAAAGAGGGCCGATTACAGCTACAACGACTCCGTTAAGGTCGCGCTGCAATGGGTAGTTTCCGAATGGAAGATGGATGATGTCACAAGCAGGGTTTTCAAGGGAAAAAGAAGGGAGCTGCTCAGGATTAATGTGCCCAACGTCGTGCACGGCACTCAGGATATAGGCTTTAACCCGGACGCCCGCAAGGGTGACGCCGACTACGGGCTACTGTACATCGGTACCGGTGACGGAGGCTCCACGATCAGCAGGCACCCGGAGCTTTGTCACAAACTCACTTCGCTGCTCGGCACCATTATCCGAATCGACCCGGCGGGCAGAACCAGCAGGAATGGACAGTATGGTATACCGGCCGATAATCCATTCGTAGATCAGAAAGATCCGGCTGTTTATCAGGAAATTTATGCATATGGCTTCCGCAATCCGCACCGGCTGTCGTGGTTTGGCGGCAGGCTTTTCAGCGCCGAGGTTGGAGAATCCAATTTCGAAGAAGTGAATGTGATCGTCAAAGGGGGCGATTACGGGTGGAATGTACGCGAAGGTAATTACGGAATCTCTTCAAAAGACCTGAAAAACGTATATCCGGTGCCCGAAACTGAGGCTGGGAAGTTTCAAACACCTTTTTTGCAATATGACCATATAGATGGGAACGCCATCAGCGGCGGGTACGTCTACACAGGCCCGATAACGGCTTTGAAGAACAAATACATTTTTGGTGATATTGTCAATGGCCGCATCTTTTTCGCCAATATCGATTCCGCCCTGAGCGATCAGTCTGTTTATGAATTAGCGATCTCCCGGGATGGGAAAGACACTGATCTGGTGGAAATGTCGGGCTCGAAACGGGTCGATCTGCGCATTGAATACGACCGCTTCACGGGTGAGCTTTACATCATGACCAAAAGCGACGGCAAGATCCGGCGCGTGACCAAAGCATTTACGATTAATCAGCCTTAGTGGCGCTTAATAGTTCGTACTGGCCGCTAAATAATAGAATTGTCCTGATTTTCAATGGCTGGTGTTTCTTTGCAGCCCTCAGTAAAACAAAAAATCAGGACAATCATTATGGCCAACGTCAAAACTGTGCTCGACCAATGGTCGGTCAAAGATCTGGAAGACAATTCCTCCATTCAGGTAATCGTAGAAAGCTGCACCGAGTTGGGCAATGATGCCAAGCCCGGGATTCAAACCCTATGTATGGGTCAGTTCGTGACTTATGAACCCAATATCGTGGAGCGCTGGGCCTATCAGGCCGGCAAGCAAAATGTTTCGGAATACCTGCTCGAAGACAAATCCTGGACTTTTCATGAGGACCAGTATGTAAAGTACTACCTGGTACTCGGCAGTCCGCTCAAAGCGCGCATTGTTGTAAAGACGCGCAGCTCGAAGCCGGTCATCAAGGACTTCGATCTTCCTTTCGAGGTTTGACAGCGCAGCATCGATATAATCCAACCGACACACACATCCGATCATGATCAAGTATGGCTACTATGGGCTGCTTGCAGCCTTCTCCATTCTTCTGGTGGTTTCCATCATCTACTACCTTGTGAAGCCTGCACCTACCGGAGACAGTTCGGTGGGGTGGGCAACCGGGCTTTTCTATCTCGCCGGCCTCGCCGGTTTTGTTCTGCTCGCATTGCTGTTCTGGCGGCACAAAACGATCGGCCTGGTCATTCTGGCTATCCCTTTGCTGTTGTCCGTCTTACCGGCCATCAGCGGAAAGCTGACGGACCTCTATGCCTGGCTTCCTTCGACGAACAGACAGCCGCTTACGCTCCATATTGTCAATAACACCAGGGCATTGGTCAATGTAAAACTGGAATGCTGGTTTGGAGGTACAGACGATGTCGAGCATACATTGTATAAAACGCTGGAATTTACGTCCAAACCGCTGGGAGCTAGCCAACATTTACTATCGGAATACGATTCGGGCCTTCTTTCAACAAAGTCCGGATTTGTCCGTGTCGTACTTTTTGAATGCGTCGAGCAAAGTGGGAACGGTTATTCCATGGTGAGAGAGATTCAGCCCTGTATGCAAAATGAAAAGGTAGCCATCACAGCTTTTCAAACTAACAATTACATTATTTCGATCGACTCCGAGAAGAACTCACAGCAATTCAAGGATGAAGTAAGACGGTTAAAGCAGGATAGTCTTTATACAAACGGCGTATTTTAAATCACACTCATGAAACTAACCTTATCGAAGACCATACCGTCGCCACTCGGCAAGCATTTGCAGGTGATGTATGCGGTGGAAAGCAAGGGAATCTTCCTGTTGGGGGACCGCTGGAAAATAGTAGGACTGCATGCAAACGGTTTTACGGACCTGCTCTGGCAGACTGCCGATGAGGAAATCGCCCACCAGTGGCGAGGTTCTTTCGATGAGCGGATTCCGGATGATCTTTCTAATGAAATCAGCGAAGGCGGATTCAGGCTGCTTACCAAGGCAGAACACGAGCAAGTTAGCCAATCCGACCTGTACAAATCCAGCCACAGCGACCAGCCAACCCACTACCGCGGACACGACGATACATTATTGGCTTTTGCGGGAAAAAATATCACCCTGCTGAACTGTAATGCGGGAGCGGTCAGCGAACTGGCGAAGACACGAACTAAAGGTAAAGACCCCATAAGCAAGACACTGCATCCTCACAGAAACCTGATCGTTTACGGCACGAATCACGGAGAGCTATATGGCCAACCGTTTGAGCAGGATCGTTTTGGAAAACCAATCAGAATTGATCAGCTGCCAAATACCTGTTATCAGATCACTTTTTCAATTGACGGGCAGAAAATGTTCGTAGCAGGCCTGGGCTATGTTAAAATATATGAATGCCATGGTGACACGTTTGTCGTGAATGCGTCCATTACCACCGCAGTCAGGTCGTTCGCGATTGTCGATGATTACCTGATACTCAACAAAGGAATGCACGGGATCGACGTTATCCGGGTCCGAGACAAACCGGAGCGGGTTACATCCATGGATTTTCATTTTATGATTGACAGGATGCTGCACCTCGTGTCACAACGGACGATTTTATTGCTGTCAGGTTCTACCGACGAATGGGCGCTCCTGCGTTGGGAAGCTTAGAACTTAAAGATAAATCTTCACCATCTCCCGCCAGTACCTGGGCCTGTGCGCCTCTTCTTCCCAAACATAAAGCTGGTGGGGGACGCTAATCCGGTGCAACGAGTCACTCAGGTGCCGGTTGTTGTCCAGAAACGCATCATCTCTCCCGATCACCAGCGTAATATCCAGTTTCCGCAAGTTTTTTAGAAGGCAGGGGTCCGAGATTTTCGGGACGAAGTGGTTGGGCATGTTGTAGTAAATATTATCATCAAAATAGCCGTCGAACAGGTCCGCAAAATAGGGGAGCGCCTGCGTGAGATCATATCTCGCACTCATCCCTACAACCTTGGTGAACAGGTGAGGGTGTTTCAGTGCAAGATTAACAGCATGATACCCGCCCAGGCTGCATCCGGCCGCAATCAGCCCCTTCCGTTTGTTCTGAATCCTGATGAACTTCACTACCTCATCAAGAATGTACCGTTCATATTGTATGTGCCGCTTAATTCTTTGAGGTGGTGCCGCATCCGAATAAAAGCTTTCGCTGTCGATGCTGTCCACGCAGTACACCTGGATTTCCCCGGCTTCGATTTTAGGCTTCATGGCGTCGATCACACGCCAGTTTTCGAAGTCATAGAAATGCGCTGAACGGGTAGGAAAGAATATGATCGGCGTTCCGGTATGACCGAACACCAGCAATTCCATATGCCTTTTCAAAGCCGGACTAAACCATTTGTGATATGCCCTTTCCATGACCAGCGACGTTTATGGTGTTTTCAGAAGTGCCGTAGAAGCAAGCTCAGCTTCGATATTTTCCGAGATAATTTTCCTCCATAAAGCGTACCCGTTCGCATTGATATGCAGCCCGTCGGCTTCAAACAACGACTTACGCGGGTAACCCTGGTAATTAACCATTTGGGGAAAGATGTCGATATAGTATTGGCCAGGATCGTTTTCGGTCTCCGCACGGATCAGCTCATTGGTCATTTTAATGGCTTCGATGATTTCCCAACGCTGCAAACTGGGTTTAATGGACACAAAAAAGCAAGGGATATTGCCAAAACGGCCACGGATCAATGTAATCAGCTGTCGGTAGAACAACAACACCTCGGTAGGGTGCCGCCCGTCCCCCAGGTCATTATCCCCCGCATAGATAAGGATTCTGCGGGCCGTGGTAACGGGAACGACGATACGTTCGAAAAACCACACGCAAGCCGCCAGCGTGGAGCCGCCAAAGCCGAGATTTACCGGCTTCAATGCCTCAAAGTCCTGATAGAGCGTTTGCCACAATGTGAAACTCGAACTCCCGTAAAAAATCGTTTCAGGATCGTATGGTAGGGAAAGCAGTTCTTTCTCTACCCTTGCGACCTCGTCTTCATACCAGACCATAGGATTCTAAGAATGCATGTTATATATCCAAAAATAAAAAAGGCACATTACCCCTGCATTAAATTACGATGAGTTCATTGAAAAGAATCAGACCTGTTGCCGGAAACTTGGAGAAATAAATTTTTTACACATCGGTTACAACCATTTGTTAAAACCGCGTTTCTTCTCGATGTAATTAAAACGCTATTACCATGAAAAGAACGATTTTACTTGCGTTGATCTGTGCGGCAACGGTGGCCTGTGATAAAAAGGAAGCTTCCGAGCCGCAGCCTGAATTGCATTCGATCAGCGTCCCATACCGACAAACCACCTCGGTGCCGACCTCCGGAAAAGATCTGAAAGTGGTGCTCAAAGAAATTACCGACAGCCGCTGCCCGATCAATGCGGATTGCATCACCATCGGAAGTGCCCAATTGGTGCTGACAGTCGCAGATGCTTCCAATCAGGTCGATGTTACCCTGGAATTCAAGGGAGATTCCAAAGCCAATGAAAAGTCATTCGTATTAAGCGGGTCAGAGTATGTGTTGAAGGTGAGCGAAGTGCTTCCTTATCCCGAACTGTCAAAGACTCCTCAATTGGAGGATTACAAAATAGGGGTGTCCATTGAAAAAAAGTAATAGATTCAGATTTGGTGTGAAGTGCAGCAAAGGGAGTCAGGATTGTCCTGGCTCCCTTTCTCATTTTTATGGCCGGCGAAGTTGTCAACGCTTTTTGTTTGTAACTTGAAGGCTTTAAATACCCATGTAAACGCAATGAAGCACATTTTTTCAAGACGGGAGGCATTGGCCGGTATGGTGGGCGTCGGAGCTGCACTTTCGGTCGACCCGTTCTCCTCTTTCGCAAAAAGCAATGTAAAGATGATACTCGAAAGAAAGATACCGTCTTCGGGCGAGCTGCTGCCTGCCGTGGGCCTGGGCTCCTGGCAACAGTTCGATGTAGGGACCAGTGCAACGGAACGGAGCCCGTTGAAGGATGTTTTGCAAAAGATGAGTGAGTTGGGGGGCAAGCTGATCGACGCCTCGCCGATGTATGGCCGTGCCGAACAGGTGATCGGTGATCTGACAGCTGAACTAAAATCCAATGACCGGTTTTTCTTCGCCACCAAAGTCTGGACGACCGGCAAGCAGGAGGGGATCGATCAGATGAATGCTTCGTTACAAAAAATGAAGCGCAAGAAGATCGACCTCATGCAGGTGCACAATTTGCAGGATTGGGAAACGCATTTGGCCACTCTGAAAGATTGGAAAGCTGCCGGGAAAGTTAGATACATCGGGATCACGCATTATACCGACGCCGCGCATGCACGCCTGGAACAGATCCTGAAATCGGAGCGTGTCGATTTCGTGCAGTTCAATTATTCGATCCGTTCCCGCAATGCGGAGAAAAGTTTATTAAAAACCGCCAGGGACAGAGGCGTTGCCGTGATCATCAATGAGCCATTCGAACAAGGCGCGTTGTTCCGCGCCGTCAAAGGCAAAGAACTGCCGGCCTGGGCCGCTGATTATGGTATCAAAAGCTGGGCGCAATTTTTCCTGAAATACATCCTTTCCAACGATGCGGTAACCTGTGTCATTCCAGGCACCTCCGATGTAAAGCACCTGGTCGACAACCTGGGTGCGGGCGAAGGGCGCCTGCCGGACGATGCCGGCAGGAAAAAGATGCTGGAATGGATGGCTTCCGTGTAACTATTCCAATGCGAAAGCGACATACTGGTTCCCTTTTTTAGTGCCCAGCTTGGTACCGCCGCAGGCGATCACTACATATTGCTTTCCATTGACTTCATAAGTAGCGGGCGTAGCAAAACCTGCCGCCGGTAACTGTGTTTCCCACAGCAATTTGCCGGTTTTTTTATCAAATGCCCTGAACTTGCCGTCTTTGGTAGCTGCAATGAAGAGTAACCCGCTGGCCGTCACGACCGGGCCGCCATAATTCTCGGTGCCGGTCGTCGGAACACCTTTTGCTTTGAGCGATTCCACCTCTCCGAAAGGAATTTTCCAAAGGTACTGGCCGGTGTTGAGATCGATTGCATTGAGTGTACCCCAGGGCGGCGAAATGGCAGGTAATCCGTTGGCGTCAAGGAATTTATTGTATCCGGTGCTCTGATACGGCAAATACACCTTTTTTGAGGCAGGGGTCGCGGAAACCGCTTCCACTTTTTCATCTCCGAAAAGAAATGCGATCAGCGATTGTTTCTCGTCGGCAGTCAGCATGGTGAAGCCGGGCATCATCCCCTTTCCGGAAGTCAGGAGCTGGCTCACAAAGGGCCTGTCGCGACGCGTACCAATGTCAACCAGTGACGGATAGCCACTTTTGGCATTACCTTTCCGCTGTGGGCCGTGGCAGGTGACGCAGTAGGTAGTATAAACTTTTTCACCGGGGCTGAGATTGGAAAGTTCACTTTCTTTCGGCGTATTCCGCATGGTGAGGATCCAGGCCATTTCGTTGCTGTTGACATACAAAATGCCTTCGGTAGGATCTGCGGCGGCACCGCCCCATTCCGCGCCTCCGTCGAAGCCGGGGAGAATGACAGTACCTTCCTTGCTCGGAGCGGCAAAATGCGCCTTTTTATAGCCTTTGAATTTGATCATCAGCGAATCCCGGTCAGGCGCATGGATACTGATGTCGTTCTCTGTCAGCATGTAGGCCTGCCGCGCGTAAGGTGCAGGTTTGGAGGGGACCGGCTGCGTGGGCCAGGGATATTCGCCGGGCAATGCGGTTTTGGGAGCCGGCACTTCTTTAATGGGGAAGAGCGGCTTGCCGGTCACACGGTCGAAGATGAATACATATCCCTGCTTGCTCACCTGAGCAACAGCATCGATTTTGCGCGGGCGGCCGTCCGCCCCTTTTTGGGTGACGGTGATCAGGTTGGGCGGAGCGGGCAGGTCGCGGTCCCACATGTCATGGTGCATGGTCTGGTAATGCCACAGGCGTTTGCCAGTCCGTGCATCCAGCGCCAGCAAACAGTTTGAAAACAGGTTGGCACCCTTCCGCTTGCCCCCGTAAAAGTCGTATCCCGCAGAACCGGTTGGTACATATAGTATGCCGCGTTTACGGTCAATGGCCGTTCCCGCCCAGTTGTTGGCGGCCCCGGTAAAGGTATTCTTGTACGCATCCGGCGGGAAAGTTTCATAACCGAATTCGCCCGGATAGGGGATAGTGTGAAAAGTCCAGACCAGTTTACCCGTCCGGACATTGAAGGCCCTGAGGTCGCCGGGAGCGGCATCCGAGTCTTCCGACAATCGTAACGGCATGATGATCAGGTCTTCGAAAATGGTGCCCGGCGTGTTGGAAACCATATATTTGTTTTTGGCCACATCCGGAAGGCCGGTGTGCAGGTCAATGCGCCCCTTGTCGCCAAACTGCTCGATAGGTTCTCCCGTACGCGCATCCAGCGCATACAGGTAAGCCCCCATGGCATGAAGAATTCTTTTGTCATCCCCGTCGCTCCAATACGTCAGACCGCGGCTGGTGTTGGAGCCGTTTTTGGATTTATCTCCAAAAATCCATCGCTGCTTCCCGGTGGCAGCGTCCAAAGCAAAGGCTTGAACACTGGCTGTAACACCATACAATACCCCATCGACGACAATGGGGTTTACCTGCGTCTGGCCCGAGTCCGGCATGGAATAGGTCCAGGCGACTTTCAGGTTTTTTACGTTATCCCTGTTGATCTGCGTAAGGGGCGAATAGTGGTTGCGGTCGGGGCCGCCCAGGTACTCTGGCCATTCCCGGCTGTCGGTGTTTTGATTTGAAAGAGTCTGCGCGCCGGCAAGAAACAGTGCCAGGCCGCCAATGCACCACGATAAAGGCTTCAACATATTTTGGACTTAAATAAAGGTAGTCTGTAAGGTTTATTCAAAGCGGCCATTGACTGTAATCCCGGGCCAGGTGTCCGTCCTGAAAGCGCTTGCAGGAAAGCCATCCGCATTGTACAGATTAGCCTCTTCGGGCGCATCCGACCACGCGTAACGCACGGAGGCCGGCTTACTTACCTTAGGATGCGAAATCACGACTTTGTTACCCTGAATCTCCGCTTTGGCATAATAGAATACCTTATCGTCCCCGGCAATTTCGAAACCTTTCAGATAGCCGTAGCGATCCTTCACCATCAGTCCGTTTTCGGCGTTTTTGAAGGAAATAATCGCCTTACCATTGTTAACCTCGATCTGATCGAACAGCGGTGAGGCATAGGGAATGGATTGTCCGTAATCGTTTTTCAATGCATTGGTCGCCAGCCGGTGGGCTACATCCTGTTTGTTGGTCGGGTGGATATCATTGGGATTGCCTACGTCGGTTGAAACGGCCATGCCTGTTTTCGGCAAGCTGAGCGTCATGTTCTGCGCTTCACGTAATTCCGCCCAGTTGCTGCCCTTGTTGCTGTCGTTGTCCTTTCCAAAACTGGAAAGCTGTACCCAGTAAAATGAGAAGTCGTCGTTCCAGCGCTTGCGCCAGTCATTGATCATCAGCGGGAACGATTGCCGGTACTGGTAAGCCCGGCCTGCATTGCTTTCGCCCTGGTACCACAGCATTCCCCGGACTGCGAACGGGATCACCGGCTCGATCATCGCATTGTAAATGGTGGTGCCGACATTATTCATCAAATGGGCATACGCATGTTTTTCGGCAAAGGCCGGCATCAGGTACCAGTCTTTGGCAATGCTGATCTTACGTGCACCCTCTTCAATAAACAGGTCGGCGGCAGAGCCCATCATGCCCGGACCGAACCAGGAGGCGCCCACCATATTGCCGGATTTGAAAACGAGGATGTTTTTACCTTCTTTCCAGGTTCCGGCCGGGACCGTTACTTTTCTGGGACCTTTGACGATACCGTCATGAACCAGTTTGCCATTGATATACACCTCTACCGGTCCGTCGTTTTCAGCCAGCGACAGGGTCGTTTGTTTGGCCGCGACGTCGCCGGCCAGGGTTACTTCCTTGGCCATATAACCCTTCCCGCGGAAGCCCATCAGGCCTTTCCAATCCCATTGGCCAACCGGGTCAGCTGTTTTTTGCCAGGTCGAAAAATCGACATCGGCGCCCAGGTACTTTTTCTCGTCTTCCCAGCCAGGTTCATAGGACGCATCCTTGAATAGCTGTTTCTTAAGTTTTTTATCCATGATCACATCGGCCTGCTCCCACGTTTTGGGCAGGTTCTGCGCATAGGACCGGAGCTCGTCGTTGGTTAGCATGGCCTCCTTGCTGATCCAGCCCTCTACCTGGGAGCCGCCCCAGGAAGAATGCAGGAGTCCGATGGGGATATTTAGTTTTTGGTACAATTCGCGGGCGAAAAAGAAACCTACTGCCGTAAAGCCGCCTACTGTTTCCGACGAGGCAATCTTCCATTCGCCGTTTTTGAGATCCGCTTCGGGCGAGAGCGTCACCTCGTGGTCCACCCTGAAATGCCTGATCTGCGGAAAATCGGCATTCTTGCGCTCGGCGTCATAGTTTTTCGCCGCCGAAACAGGCCATTCCATGTTAGATTGTCCGGAGCAAAGCCACACTTCGCCGATCAGAACATCGTTGACGATCGCATTGCCCGACTTGGCCGTCACTTGCAAGGTATGAGGGCCGCCCGCTTCGAGCGGCTTGAATGCCAGCTTCCATTTGCCGGCTGCATCGGCTTTGCCTTCAACGGCCTGCCCCGCCATTGCGATTTTTACTTTTTCGCCCGGCTTTGCCCAGCCCCAGACCGGAATGGGTTTTTGTCGTTGTAAAACGACATGATCGGAAAAGAGGCGGGCCAGCTTGACTTGTGCAAAAGCCGTTGTATTGAGAGTGAGCAGAAGGAGGAGAAAAATCCGGTTCATCATGTTTTTTCTAGAGATAATGTTTATTAAATGCGTCCTAAGGGCATATTCTACTTAAAATACTAACTTTGCAGCGCCTCGATTGTTCCAATCTACTGTAAGAATCTCTAAATCAACCATTCATTTATCAAATGATCTCAGTTATCATTTGCTCGGCTAACCCGGCAGAACTGCTGGCGGTCAAAGCAAACATTGCCAGAACCATCGGGGTTGTTCACGAAATTATTGCCTTTGACAATCGGGATGGCCGTAAGGGAATTTGTGAGCTCTACAATCAGGGAGCACAACGTGCACAATACGACATACTTTGCCTGATGCATGAGGATATCGAAATGCAGACGATCGGCTGGGGGCAGACGGTGGTGAAGATATTTGGAAAAAACCCGGTGTTGGCGTTACTCGGAATCGCGGGGGGAGGGTATAAATCCTTGACGCCGTCCAGCTGGTATAATTATCATTTGCAGGAGAACGGCGGTTTTTACTGTAATCTGATACAGGGTTACAAGCACACCGGGCGGGGAGACATGGCGGATTATCGAAATCCGCGTAATGAACAGCTTTCACGGGTAGCCTGTGTGGACGGCTGTTGGCTTTGTGCACGGAGGAATGCTGCCTTAAAGTATCCTTTTGATGAAAAACTGCTGAAAGGATTTCATGGATATGACCTCGATTTTTCGATTGCAATTAATCAGGAATTTGAAGTTGCCGTCACATTTGAAATCCTGTTAAAACATTTTTCGGAGGGTAATTTCAACAGAAAGTGGCTGGATGCGATTTGTAAGGTTCATGAAAAATGGAGTGGGGTATTGCCGCTTAATATCGATAACATTCCCGAAGAACACCTGAAAAGGATCGAGCGGCATGCTTATGAAGTTTTTCTTCAGGATCAGGTAGACAATGCACAGTATTCAAAATGGTATTTGATCAGACTCATATGGAGCACAAGACGCTCACGGGTGGCTACAATTTCATTTCCTTATAAGCTCATTGTTGGGTTATTTAAAATGAAGAGGACTGGGAAGATGGGTGCGGTTCGGAATTGACGGGATGGCGACCATAGTATCTTTGTCCATAGTACTGGGCCGCCAGGACGAGGGACAAGTTGCCTGCTTTCAGCACTGTTAACGCGGTACCGGGACTTTGATTAAGTCAATTGAATTTCTTCATGCAATTTAAATTAAGAGACACATTGGAGGAGCTCCCGCAACAAACGATTCGGTTGACCTAGTTGAGCCCATTCGTTCGCTGCGGAAGCCTGCAAAATAACAACCGGTAGCCGATATTGATTTTAGATATTAAACTATCTTTTGATCAATTACCACAAAACAGGATATGGGCAACAAAGGCCGGTACCGGTTGTGTAAGCGTAGTCATAACCATTGGTTGAGATTAATTTGCTTGTCATGTAACCAGAAACAGTAACATTCCAAGTTCCAAAATTGGTGTAGTCCGTGGTATAAAGTTCTGAAAGAACCCTTTCCTCAGGATTCGTTGTTGTCTGCGAGTTGCTGAAATTTTCATTGCCAAACTGAGCAAAAACCGTAGCCCCTTTATTAAATGTTCCGCTTAGATAAACAGAGTAACTAAGTGTTCTAGGCTCTCCGGCATTTCCATTACCCGAGTTTAACATTTTAAAACGCAAAATTAATCGATGTTGGGTTTGAGATCCAACTGTTGCACCCCGGTGTCCAAACAGTTCATGGATGTATCTTCGTGTTTGATTAGCCCCCGCGTCTGGCGATTGGATGACAAATGAAGATTGATAGAAATTTGACCCATTGCCAGGAAGTGATATCTGCGTTCTTCCATTTGACGGCCCAGAATTCAGATGTGTTACACCGTAAACGTCCCGTCTAACAAGGTCCAAATCGATATCCTTTTCATTAATGACAGATAACAGCTTTCTATCCTTAATAGGAACTTCGTATTGATACTCTTGGTCGAAACGGACGAGGTGTCCGCTAATTACAAACATTCCCTTATTATTCACTACATGCAAGTAATCGTTAGTCAGCTTGTCGAACAGATACTTTTTTGTGAAAGACTCACTATTTAATTGCCCAATCGCAAGTTTCTCAGCGTACTTCTCATGAATTTGTATTTTGAAATTCTGATCTTCATTGATTTTGCTTTGATATTCAGAAAGCGTCTTAAAGTTCTCAAAATTCATTTCTGTGCCGTCGAATGTAACTTTGCCAGATTCTGTTTGTAGCACGAGCTCAGAATTGCCTTTTTCGGAACTTTCGATAAGGGAGCTACCCTTTTCACAGGACACAAGAAGGATTGGGAGTGTCAATGCCACTGAACAAAGGAATTGTCTTAGTCTTTTCATAAGAATTTGTTTGATAATGAAATATAGAAGTACTTGTGCAATATATCAATTTGTAACCGAAAAGTACTTTAAGGAATTAATATTTTTTGCTAGTACTTGGTTTTAATTAAAGATACCGTTGGTCCGCACTCAATCAGTTTGTTACAAGCTAGATAGTTTTTGATAGTTATGGGAATATTTACATGGAACTAAAACAACAAATCCGGCCAGTAGCCGGATTTGTTGTTTTAGTTATTAGAAATGAAGTAAGGTTTTACCTCATCTTTCGCAGCTCCCTGTTAAATTTCCTTACTCTATTTAAATATGAAAAGTAACTTCTACCTCCCCATTTGTACTCATAATAAAACCGCTCTCTGCTCGTGAGTTTCAACTGCTCAGTGGGGCTTTTGGTTTTTAGCGTACGACTCTCGAGGTGGTCCACGATGGACGATGTAACAAGCGCGTGTTTAATGTGGTACTTTTGAAGTGTATTTCCATAGTCATTATCCGCGAACCAGAACTTGAAAGCAGGATCGAGTTTTCCGGTTCTTTTTAAAATATCTCTCTTGAAGAAGATACACCATCCCACAAGCTCCTTCCTCACTTCATAGCCGTAATGCAGTCCGCTATTCAATGAGATACCCTGCTCAGGATGATGGATGCTGCATGCAGGGCAGGCACTCGATAGTTCAGGTTCCTGTTCTAATGCTTTCAGGATCTCGCTCGCCCAGCCATGATGGAACAGGAGATCGTTGTTGCAAATACACACATAGGAGCTTTTTGTCATCCCGATTCCGATATTCATATATCGGTGATAACCAAAGCGCTGCCACGGGTATACAGTTCTCGTGCCGGGATACTGGTAGGATTTCAGTTCCTTGTTGGATTCGAGAACCACAATGTTGAACCTGATCTTGTCGGGGTCTTCGGACCGCAGGAGCGTGTCGATTCCATCAAGCGTCACTCTTTTCAGCTCCTCTGTGCGAGCGTAGCTCAGGATGATGATGTCTATTTCAATGGGCGACATAGTTATCTGCCTTTTTTAAATAGTGTTTTCCTCTTGTAATTCAGTGCTTTAAAATAGTATGAAACAAATGTTTTCCAGCCCACCAGGCCCGACAATATCCTTAGTTGGGTCGGACTTGCCAGGTTGGCATGGTACATCATGTATTTATAAAGCTTTTGGGTACTGGCCGCATTTCTCTCAAGCAATTGATGCTTCTCCTCTTCACTTAGCGTTTGTGATTCGGTTACTTCCTGAATGATCCTTTTCCTGAATTGCAGTTCACCGGCCTGCATGATCTGGATGTTCTTGCTGGTATTGCGCTGGTGTATCCTGATGAGCGTTACTGCACTTTCATCCGCAACAAAGGTATAGCGAGCCCCACGGATCGCGCAAAGGAACCAGAACTCCCAGTCCTCGGTGTAATTGCTGAACTCAGGAAACCCATTCACCTTTTCAACGATCGATCTCCGTAGTACAGGACTGCTCACAACAGCTATGTTGGAATAAATCAGAGTGTTAACTACCTCATAACCCCTTGCATCAATTTTGGGCAGCCAGTTGTTATGGTTCATCTCATAGTCTGGGTAAAAAGTATCCGGTTTATGCGCTTCGAAATACAAATGGTCGGTGTAGGCAATATCCACATCGGGGTTTCGATCCAGAAAGTCAACTTGTACTGCAAGCTTGTCTGCGCTTAGTAGGTCGTCTGCGTCCAGAAACTGGATGTATTTCCCTCTTGAATGCTGGAAGCCCAGATTCCGGGCTACCGATACGCCGCTATTTTGCTGGTAAACATATTTTATCCGGCCATCTTTTCCAGCATAGGGCTGAACAGTTTCGCGGGTATTATCGGACGATCCGTCATCCACAATAATGGCTTCCCAGTCCTGGAACCGTTGCGCAAGTAGGTTTTCAAGCGTTTCCGCAATAACGAAACCGTAATTATAGGATGGGATGATAATACTGACTATCACATTCATAGCAATTTTTTGACTTTGCCGCCCCAAATCTTCCTAATGATATAGAATAGCTTGCTGACAGGTGTTTTTTTCAAAAGGGTCAGAAGGATATCCCGGTTATGCCAGATCATTGCACCGTATCCAAAGCCGACAAACGATCGATTCCGGCGTTTGCTCAATGCTGTCAGGCGGGTTATCAGGGTTTTCGAATTTCCGGTTGCTTTTTGGGCGCAAATGGCAAGCCATTGACTTTCCTTTTCCATCAGAGCAACTTTTTGCCTTTTACTTTTTTGTACTTTCTCCCTGGCGAGGATATCGGTGGAGTTGCGGTTATGCTGCCGGTATTGAACCAGCGGTTGATGGAGGTAGTCTACTGAGCCCCGATCAGTCGCAATGAATGCGAGCCACTGATCGTAATAACACCCGTCAGGGAATGGTAATGCACTCAGCAAGACGTCTTTCTTCATCAATATGCAGTGACCCGAAACGCAATTCAGGTACAGAAACGCGGCGGCATCCCGGCCCCTGTAAAGATTGAATTTGTCGGACATGCGAAAGCCTATGGGATTTCCTTTCTGATCAATAAACTCCGAGTCATGGTAAATCATCTGATTGTCTCCGATGGCGTCCATTTGCAGTTCCAGCTTTCGGGGATGCCAAATGTCGTCCTGGTCGCAAATCGCAATGAATTCGGCTTGACAGAGTTGGAGGGCTTTTTCGAAATTCCGGTTGTAGCCAAGATTCAACTCGTTCCTGAATAATCTGAAACGGCTATCTCCCGCGGCATAACCTTGAAGTATATCCCAGGAACCGTCCGAAGATCCGTCGTCGACTACCACTATTTCCCAATCCACACAACTCTGATTTACAATGGAATCCAGTTGGTGGCGTAGGAACTGTTC
Source organism: uncultured Dyadobacter sp. (assembly GCA_965649915.1). Taxonomy (GTDB): domain Bacteria; phylum Bacteroidota; class Bacteroidia; order Cytophagales; family Spirosomataceae; genus Dyadobacter. The sequence goes on along the minus strand of CBFGMV010000106.1, from coordinate 5,536 downwards.
ACCGTTGTAGGTGCACAACGCAATGGATATTCTTACTTGGCTAACCATCAAGCTTCTGAAAATGTCTGCATGTCGATCAGCCGCTTGTACAAGCCGTTACCGGCGATCAGCTCCTGGTGGTTACCCTGCTCCACAACCTTTCCTTCTTCCAGTACCAGGATCGTGTCCGCACTTTGGATCGTACTCAGGCGGTGTGCGATCACCAGTGAGGTCCGGTTTTTCATCAGGTTGTTCAGCGCCTCTTGTACCAGCTTCTCCGATTCGGTATCCAGGGCGGAAGTGGCCTCGTCGAGGAGCATGATCGGCGGGTTTTTCAGGACCGCACGGGCAATGCATATGCGTTGTTTCTGTCCACCCGAAAGTTTCATGCCGCGGTCACCAATGTTGCTTTCATAACCGTGCTCAGTGTCGATGATGAACTCGTGTGCATTAGCGACTCTCGCTGCCGCCTCCACCTGCTCCATCGTAGCACCCGGGCTTCCGAATGCGATGTTGGCGAAGATGCTGTCGTTGAAAAGCATCGATTCCTGGTTCACTAGTCCGAACAGCGACCAGAGCGATTCCTGTTTAACATGCTTCACATCGATATGATCGATGAGGACGCGGCCTTCTTCTGCGTCGATAAATCTTGGAAGTAGGTCCATGAATGTCGACTTGCCGCCTCCTGAGGGGCCAACCAATGCGACAGTCTTTCCTTTCGGAATCGTGACGTTGATGTTTTTGAGTACAGGCCGGGCCGGGTAGGAGAACGATACGTTTTCAAGTCGGATCGATTCCTTGAATTCTTTGAGGTCGATTGCATCCGGGGCATCCTGGATTTCCGGTTTCTCGTCAATCAGTTCGAGCACACGCTCACCGGCTGCGATACCGGCATGAATGGTACTGAATGAATCGGTTAGTGCCTTAGCCGGACGCATTACCTGTGAGAAAATGGCGATATAACCCACGAATTTGGAAACTGTGAGCTCCGACTGGTTGTCCAGGATAAGGGATCCGCCGTATAAAACAATGATCGCGACCATCGTGACACCCAGGAATTCCGAAACCGGAGAACTCAGTTGCTGCCGTCTGGCCATTTTGCGGCCCAGGTCCGAGTAACGTATGTTCTCCTGGTGAAATTTGTTTTTAATGTCTTCCGTAGCATTGAAAGCCTTGATGATCTTGACGCCAGTCAGCGCTTCGTCGAGGTAGCTGATCATCAGGCCGAAATAATGCTGGGCCAGCGCTGCCTGCTCTTTCAGTCTTTTGACGATTTTCGAAATCAGAAAAGCAGAAACGGGAATGACGAGGATAGCAAAGAGCGTCAGCTTAACCGATGTTGCAAACAGCATGAACACATAAGCGATCAATTGAAGCGGCTCTTTGAACACCACCTGCAATGTACCGGTAACCGAAAACTGAACGACCTGTACATCGGAAGCGATTTTTGCTATAATATCCCCTTTTCTCTGATTGTTAAAATAACCGACATGCAGACTCATCACGCTGTCAAAAACACTTTTACGAAGTTTTAAAAGCGTATGGATCCGGAGGTTTTCCATGATCCGTTGCGAGAAATATTTAAAGACATTGGAGAGCAATACAGAAGCCACGATCACACCGCACACAATTTGTAAAGCTCCGTGAGGTCCGTAGGTTAAATTAGCCTGCTGCGCATAATAGTTGAGCTGATTGGGTATATCAAACGCACTCTCCGGTTTTTCGATCAAAACGCCTCCTTCGCGGTTGTTGAACAACGTGCTAAGCAGCGGGACCAGAAGAGCCAGGTTCAGGGTATTGAAAATTACTCCCAGGACAGTGCAAATAATATAGGGAAAGGCAAATCTGGCAATCGGTTGAGCAAAAGATAGTAATCTGAAGTATGTTTTCATTCTTAAAAAGTGGCACGCTAATATGCCCGAAGGTAAAGTAGCCGGAAATTGGATTATTCCGGATCGACGCGCAAATTAATGCTTATCTGTCGAAACTGCTGCCCGCGAAGCCAATTAATTCCCGTCGTAGCATCTAAGCTACGACGCCCCGGTCAATGGATTGGTTGGAAGCAAACCGGCAGAAATATAAAAAAAACGGATACCGGGTCCGGAACTCCAGCTATCGCCTGTGTAGAACAGGATATTTCAAACAAACATTGCAAAGCATCTTAAAAACCTCAGCGTATCTTCATCCGGTAGGGTTAGACAGGCAAATTGAAACCCGTATCCCAACTTTTTAGGGCGACTCGTTGTTGAGCTTAAAGACCGGAATGCGTTTGAATGCCACTACCCGGAAACTACCTGTATAATGAGTCAACCCATGATCGCTAACTCCGATTTGTCGCCCGCTGAGACGGGCGAGTCAGTACCAACTACTACCTATAAAGCAGCCCGGTCGGTGGCGGGACTAGTGGCCAGCCATTTTGAACGTCATCACGTTGCAGTAACCAAATACTACGAACAGGAACTGGCGCCGAAGCCGGACCCGAAAGTCATTGAAACAATTATCGACATTACTTTTTGGGCAAGCTTGCGCCGGGAGGAAGGACGGTCGCCCAAAGTATCGATCGCGTACCTGCCTCCCGAGGCGGCGGAACATCCGCTGGTATTTGCCGAAACGCTGGCGCTCAGTGCCAACACGCTGGTCAAACTGGCTCCTGCCGTGGAACGCTCGGGTATCCACCTGGGCGTGTGGATGGAAAATGGCGAGCTGCGGATATGGGGAACGACCCGCGTAATACCCGGGCTTTGTTTTGTGCTGGAAGTGATCGAACCGGGCATGCTGGTGATCAAACACCGCAGGGTGGAGGGCTTTGGCAAGTTTGTCAATGTAGCGGTATTGAAGGGTGACCAGGTCAAGATTGTCAATGAAGAAAGTCGTAAAATGCGGGATTGCCCGTCGGTCATCAATTCGCTGATGGGTTTCACTTCTTCAAGGCTATGGAGCGACTATCCGAACCTGCTTGTGCAACTGTCGGCATCCATGCGGAATCATGAGCGGGGAGGTATTCTGTTGGTGGTGCCCAAGGGCAAGGACCGCTGGCGTGACTCGATCATCCACCCGATCACCTACGATGTCCAGCCTGCATTTTCAGAACTGGCAGAGCTGCACCGGAAATATGTAGAAGATCCCAATCCGATTACCTGGCAAAATCAGTTCAGCTCGGCGGTGCACAATATGGCCGGCCTTACCGCTGTGGACGGCGCCACGATCATCAACGATAGCTATGAACTCCTGGCATTCGGGGCGAAGATAGGCCGTGCGCCTGGCGGTAAGCCGGTGGAAGAAATGTTCATCACAGAACCGGTTATCGGCAATGTAGGGATGGTGGTACATCCGGTGCAGAACGGAGGCACGCGGCATTTGTCCGCTGCGCAATTCGTATATGACCAGCGGGATGCGATCGCCCTGGTGGCGTCCCAGGATGGCAGGTTTACGATATTTTCCTGGTCGGGTTGCGAGAACATGGTGCAGGCACACCGCGTCGATGCGCTCTTGCTATGACCCGAACGGGAACAGTTCCAGCTGCTCGGGATCTCTGTATTTCCGGGATTTAATCTCCGGTTCATGAAAATTGGACAATGAAATACCGAGCAGTCTGACCGGTTTTTCCTGCATATCGAGCTTTTCAAGCAACTGTCTGGCCGTCTCGGTGATGGTATCCAGGTCGCCTACCGGCGTGGGGAAGGAATGGTTACGGGTGATTTGGGTAAAATCACTGTACTTGACCTTCAATGTGATCGTTCTGCCTTTCAGCTGGTTTTTTTCAAGCCGGTTGGCTACCGTGACCCCAATCCGGTCCAGCTCCTTGTACATTTCGTCCAGGGTAGTAAGATCATAGGTAAATGTATCCTCTGCACCCAGCGACTTGGTTTCCCGGTGTATCTGCACAGCCCGGTCATCGAAGCCCCTGACGATTTTGTAAAAGAAATGACCTGCTTTACCAAACCGGCTTACGAGCTCATCCTCCGACAGTTTTTTAAGGTCCGATCCGGTAAAAAGCTGCATACTCTTCATTTTGTCGGCCGTGACTTTGCCTACGCCGTGAAATTTTTCCACCGGTAACTCGTCCATGAAGCGCTCCACCCGCGAGGGGCCAATGAATGTCAGGCCATCGGGCTTGTTCAGGTCGGAGGCGATTTTGGCTACGAATTTGTTGATCGAAACCCCGGCTGAGGCTGTCAGGTTCAGTTCCTTTTTAATAGAATCCTTGATCTGCCGGGCTATTTCCATCGCCGAACCAATGCCCAATTTGTCTTCTGTAACATCCAGGTAGGCCTCATCGAGTGAAAGCGGCTCGATCAGGTCGGTGTAGCGGGAGAATATTTCCCGGATACTGCGGGAAACGGCTTTGTACACTTCAAACCGCGGATGAACGAATATGATCTGGGGGCATAGCTGAATGGCCTGCCGGGACGGCATCGCCGACCGTACGCCAAACTTACGGGCTTCGTAGCTTGCCGTGGCAACAACGCCCCGCCCGGTTGGTGAACCGCCTACCGCCAGCGGTTTTCCCCGGTATTCGGGAAAGTCACGCTGCTCCACCGATGCGTAGAATGCATCCATGTCGATATGGATGATCTTGCGAATAGTGTCGGTATTTTGCGCTTCTTGCATGAAAAAAGGGTATCGTGTTCAGTATTCGCGGTTTCTGTCAATTAAAAACAAATTAAATAATATTCAATTCGCATCAGACGGCACTTTTTTTTCGTAGTAGGAGAATAAACCGGCTTCCCGTCTGTCATTAGCAAAAAAACACCTTACTCAGTTCCCCAGAATCTTCCCGATGCGATACACTATACTTCTGTCCAAAATATTCCTTTTTCTCCTTTTTACTGTTCTCGTAGCTCCCGTCGATGCACAGGATCGTTGCGGTACCATGGAGCTGCTTCAAAAAAGGTTTACCGATCAGCCAGCCCTTAAAATCATGTTTGATCAACGCGAACTCCGGTTGCAGCAGGTCATACGGGAGCGGGCGTTGTCCGGAAAAACGCTCAAAACCAATGCGGAGGTGACGATTCCGGTCGTTTTTCACCTCGTACTCAGCCGCCAATCAATGGTGACCGACGCGCAGGTCATGGCGCAGCTCGACACGATCAATAAGGACTATGCTGGCAGGAATGCGGGCGCAGAAAAGATCCCTTCCCATTTCAAATCACTGTTTGGTCAGTCAGGCATCCAGTTCTGCCTAGCCCAGCGCACGCCTCAGGACGCTCCTTCTACGGGTATCGTCCGCTATTCCACGACACGGACTTCCTTTGACTATACCACCAATGAGGTCAAACATGCGGAGTCGGGTGGGGCGGATGCCTGGGATACCGATAAATACCTGAATATCTGGATCTGCGATCTTTCGGGAGGCACCCTCGGCTACGCTACCTTCCCGGACGACGGTATCAAGGACGAGCAGGGCGTTGCCGTCGATTACGCCTCACTGCCAGGCGGCAGTGCTTCGGGTTTCAACCAGGGAAAAACCCTGACACATGAAATCGGGCATTATTTTAACCTTTTTCACATTTGGGGTGACGATAATGGCGCTTGCAGCGGCAGCGATCTGGTGGAT
>CBFGMV010000105.1:0-28303 GCA_965649915.1 uncultured Dyadobacter sp. | reverse complement strand
TGCTGGGTCAGGCCCGTTTTCAATTCCGCCAGTTTTGCCCGGCGCCGGATCTTGTTAATGCTTTCGTAAGCTTGTTCACTGGGGCCGCCAGCCTCGTTAAGCGCTTCGGCATAGATCAGCAGCACATCTGCGAACCGCAGGATAGGGTAGTTGTTATTATTGTTGTTACGGGCAAATGAAGCCGGGTCATAATATTTGAATATGCTTAATTCGGACAGCAGGGTGGAAGGGTAGGTGACCACCTTCTGCGTTTTCGGATCGGTGAAACTTGACAGAATGGACGCATCGCGCCGGGTATCGCCGGCGGTAAAAGATTTCCAGAATGCATCTTCAACCAAATGTATCGCATAGCCGCTGCCACCGACCAAAATCGCATTGGCTTGCCGTGATGTGAAAAAGTGGTTGTACTGGCTCCCCAAGCCTTCGGGACCGGATTGGTACTGGCACATGAAGATATGCTCCTGCTTGTTTTCGTTTTGTATTTTCCATATATCCGCAGCATTCTCGAAAAGCGAATAGCCATAAGTAGCTGCCTTGTCAATCACTTCCTGGGACTTGGCCGCTGCATTGGTCCAGTCCTTTTTGGTCAGGTATACGTATGCCAGCAGCGTTGAGGCGGCGCCTTTGCTGGCTCTTCCCAGGTTGGCGCCCGTCTGCTGGTCGGGTAGGGAAGCTTCCGCCTCTTTCAAATCGGCAATGATCAGCGCATACACTTCTTCGACTGGGCTTCGGGCAATATCCAGGCCCGTTAATGAAGTAGTTTCCTGCACGCGCAACGGCACACCTCCGAAAAGACGTACCAGGTGAAAGTAGCTCAACGCGCGCAGAAAGCGGGCTTCGCCGATGATGGCATTCTTCCGCCCGGTATCCATCGTAATGCCTGGGACACGCTCTATGACGGCGTTGGCGCGGTTGATCGTCGAATAACTCTCGTTCCAAACCGCTGTCGTAATGGTATTGGTCGGCTCAAACTGAAAATTATCGATGTTGGTGCGGTCGATGTTCGAGCCGGTTCCCGGGTTGGTCTGATCGGAGGGTAAGTCAGCCAGAAAGTACATATTCTGGTTGTATGTACCTCTTAAATTCGCATAGGTCGCTATGACGGCGGCATTTGCATCGGCCTCGGACTGGTAAAAATTGACAGGTGATAAGAAGTCTTGCGGGTTTTCGTCCAAAAAGTGGTTTTCGCAGCTGTAAAGTGTTGGAAGAGAAACTGCCAGCATCAACCCGGCAATCATATGTTTGAATTTCATGGTTAGCTCAAAGGGTTAAAGACCAATATTGATTCCGAAAGTGAATAGTTTGGCGACCGGGTAGCTCCCGCGATCGACGCCGACACTTAAATTGTCCTGACCAAATGCGCTCACTTCGGGATCGTAGCCAGTATACTTGGTGAACGTCAACAGGTTCTGAGCGCTTACGTATACCCGCGCCGAGCGCAGATGCAAGAAGTTTGAAGCATTCTTGGGAAGATTATAGCCCAGCATAATGTTACGCAGGCGAAGGAAGGAGCCATCTTCGACGAGCTTATCGACAACCCGGCCGTTCGTCGGAGTACGCGGTACATCTGTGTTTGTATTGGTTGGCAACCAGCGGTTTTTCGCATCCAAAACACTGTTGTTAATTTCAGAATGCAGGTTCAGGTTTAAAATGCTGTTGCCTTCCACACCTTGAAAAAACACGCTCAGGTCGAAATTGTTGAACGAAAAGTTATTGGTGATCCCATAGAAAAATTTGGGCTGCGCATATCCCAGGATCGTGCGATCGTTGGCGTCCAGCGCCCCGTCGCCATTGAGGTCCTTGTAGCGGCGGTCGCCGGGCAATGCAGATGGCTGACCCGATTTTTTGATCTCGTCCAATGTTTGAAACAAGCCATCGGTGACGTATCCGTAGAATATCGCAACCGGTTCGCCCACGCGCAAGATGCCCGAATAAGGAATCTGCGAATTGGGACTTGCCTGCCCGGACGGCCTTTCATAATCGCCGCCCAGATTAAGTACTTTGTTTCTGTTAAAGGTGATATTGGCCGATGTTCTCCATTTGAATTTACCATCGATATTCACCGTGTTCAAAGCCAGTTCAAGTCCCTTGTTTTGGGTACTACCCACATTTTGTAGCGCTGATCCAAAACCGGAACTGTTCGGAATGGCTACGTCCAGAAGCAGGTCGGTCGTTTTCTTGTGATAGTAATCGGCGGTGAGCTGAATTCGGTTGGACAGAAAAGCCGCGTCAACACCGACGTCGAACTGGTCAGTCGATTCCCAGCGCAGATTCGGATTGGCAACCCGCGTCGAGCTCAGTCCGCTATTGATCACGCCACCAACAGGATAATTATTATTACCCAGGGCCGCCAAACTGCGGTATTGCGGGATTTCCTGATTACCGGTTCTGCCATAGCTCACGCGTAGTTTTAGGTCGCTCACCATTTTCACCGGTTTTAAAAATTTCTCTTCGGAAATGCGCCATGCAACCGATCCGGACGGGAAGAAGCTGTATTTATTGTCGGCGCCAAAGCGTGAAGAACCGTCAATACGGCCCGTCAAGGTCACCAAAAAACGGTCCTGATAGCCGTAATTAACCCTGCCAATGTAGGATTCGAGTGCCCAGTCAGTCTTGCCTGATTGCGGAGGCAAAGTCAATGCGCCGCTACCCAGGGAATTTGAGCCTAGAATGTCATTCACAAAACGCTGGGAACCGGTCCGTGCAGACTCACGCGTGAAAGCCTGGCGTGTAAAACCCAATAAGGCAGTTAAGGCGTGTTTTTTTGCAAACGTTTTTTGATAGGTAAGTGTGTTTTCGTTCAACCAGCTGAAACTTTGAACAAAACCTAGCCTGCCCACCGCGTCTACACCAGCATCCTGGATGAATGCGGGGAGATAGTAATCCTCTTTCACCGAAATCTGGTCGGCACCTAAACTGACGCGGGCCGTCAAACCTTCCAGAATTTGATAGTCGGCGAAAAAATTGCCCAGTACCCGGTTAGTTTTCGACTGGTTGGTTACTTCCAGCAATCGCGCGATCGGGTTGATCACAAAGTTGCTGTTGGCGTCGATAAACCGGCTGTAATTGCCGTTTTGATCATACACCGGCTCAGTCGGAGGCGTGGAAAGCAGGGATGATACCGATCCGAGCGTGTTGTTACTATTTGGATCGGTGTCTGAGGTAATCTGCTTGTTGACCGTCCGCGATGCATTGAAACTGATGCCGATCTTGAACTTGTCGCTCACACTTCTGTCCAGGTTCACCCGGATAGAACCCCTGTTCAGGTCCGAACCGAGGATGACACCCTGCTGCCGGAAATAATTTCCCGAGATGGCGTATTGCGTTTTGGCATCGCCACCGTTGAATGCAAGCTGGTAATTTTCAATGGGCGCAGTACGGAAAGCCGCCTTCTGCCAGTTGGTGCCCTGTCCGTACGACTGAGGATCGGGATAGGGCGCAGGCCGGCCCAGGTTCTTTTGATACTCATTCGCTACGATCGCAAAGTCCGTCGCATTCAACAGTGGTATTTCCTTATTGACCTGCTGCAAACCATAATATGCTTCCAGGGTTATATTGGATTGGCCCGATTTGCCTCTTTTCGTAGTGATAATTACAACGCCATTGGCGCCCCTCGCTCCGTAAATGGCTGTCGCAGAGGCGTCTTTCAGGATCTCGATAGACTCGATATCACTCGGGTTGATCGATGCCAATACGTTGGTAGGCTGACCGTTATTAAGCGCTCCCGAGCTATACTGTCCATTATCGTTGTAAACCGGAAATCCGTCAATCACATACAACGGCTCGTTACCGGCACTCAAAGAATTTCCTCCCCGTATCCTTACCGACGTATTTCCACCTGGCGCTGAGGAAGTTTGCGTCATCTGAACCCCGGCAGACCGGCCTTGCAGCGCCTGGTCTGCGGAAGTGAGGACAACTTTCTTGATTTCCGATTCGGAAATTGAGGAGATAGATCCGGTAATATCCTGGCGCTTCTGCGTCCCGTAACCGACTACCACCACTTCTTCAAGCGACTTGGTATCCGGTGCCATCTTAACATCGATCTGCGTCCGGTTTCCTACTTTTTCCTCGCGGGCCAGGTATCCCACGTAGCTAAATACCAGCACGTCGCCATCTTCCACCGAAATCGTGTACTTGCCCTTGTCATCGGTGGAGGTTCCTGTATTTTTTCCGGAAATCAGCACGGTAACTCCGGGGATACCTTCACCTGATTGGCTATCGGTCACCACGCCATTTACCGTCTTCGCTACGATTACCCGGGCAGACGGGGCCGCTTCGTTTCGGAGGGACGTTCCGGTACTCGCGAGCGTCGACCGCATAGGGCTGTCGCTTACGCTATCCACCTGATCGGACGTAGTCTTGTTTTTGAGGGATGGTTTTGCAACAATGATGTAAGCCTTTGCTTTTACCTTTCGGTATTGCAGGTCCATTGGTAGCAACAGCAAGTCGAGCACCTTTTCAACCCGGTCGTTTTTTTCGATCGCGGCGGTACTGACAAGTCCTTCGACGAGCTCTTCATCAAAAAGCAGGTCTACCTTGAACAGTTGTTTTACTTCGAGCAACACATCTTTCAGTTTACGGGGCGCCTGTTCGCCCGTGCGTTTTGAAATTCGCTGTTCTTGGGCAAAGTTGGCCGGATTACTCAAAGCTGGCCCAATCCCAGCCGCAAGTAGTAAATACAGGCAGGTAGCAGTTCGTTTCATTATGGAATTAGTTATTAAATGGGGGTTGAATGTGGGGAAATCAGAATGAAATTATCGTTGTCGGGTTCGAGTTTTAGCGAGTACATCTGGGCGAGTACTGACAACAATTCCTGGGCACTTTGTGCTGTGAAAGTTCCTGAAACGCGTTTTTGGCTCAATGCCGGGTCGGTCAGCCGCACGGTCACACCATAGTTGTCCTTGATGAGTTGCATTATTTCCAAAAGGCTTGAATTGTTAAAGACAAACTGCCCTTTTTTCCATGATGAGAATACCTCGGGATCAGTCTGGCTGGTCAATGCAACATTTCCTTTTTCATTGACTGTAACCACGTTTCCAGGTTTGAGGATAATTTGCTTTTGCCCAAATCCTGCTTCGGTATACCGGACATTAACCTTTCCTTTCAGCAGCGCGACGGTCGCCTTTGAACCTCTGTCGTTAACTGAGAACACAGTTCCTAAAACATCAACCGAAAGGTTATCCCGCGTGCGGACTATAAAGCGGCGGTGGTCTTTTGTATGGGTTACCACAAACTCGGCTTCACCGGTCAGCCATACTTCCCGATTGTCGTTTTCATCAGACCAACGCAGCACTTTCAGCTCCGAATTGGCATTTAGCGTAACCCGGCTTCCATCTGCCAATTGGATCGAGCGGGTTTCTCCAAAATCGGTGGCGAAGTGTTGATAGCGGATTGTGTCCCTAAAAAGAAAGCCCAGGCCGGCAAGTAACGCGATCGTTACGGAAGCGGCCATTAACCCGCGTTGCCACCAAAACCAGGAGGCATTATGCTGCACCTGCTGCGGCAGAGCCGGATTGGTATTGCGGGAAGGCTCGCGCAGGTAGGAGAAAAAGCGATCCTGCGCATCGCCCGTGTCCCCGCTCAATTGCGGATGCTGCCGCTCCCAGGCTTCCAGCGCGGCAAAATAAAGCTCCTCATTGGCCGTATCTTGAAGCCAATCCTCGATCAATTTGCGTTGCAATGAGGTGGCCCGCCCGTCAAAGAAGAGAAAAAGGGTTTGCTCAGTGATATGCTCAGTCATTTTTGATAGGAATGATGTTTCTCGGAGATGGACAAGTAAATGCGTCATTCCCCTTAGTGAAGCCAGTAAAATACAATGAGCAAAATCCACTCTTTGTTAAGTGCCTGGCGGATTGTCGAAAGCGCTTTTCGGATATGCACTTCTACCGTTCTTACCGAAAGGTTGGTCTGGTCGGCGATTTCGCGGTAGGATTTGCCTTCCAGCCGGCTAAGCAGGAACACTCTCCTGCATTGGTTTGGCAAGTTCTGAACGCTTTTGTCTAACTGCATTCTAAGCTCTTCCAGCAGCAGCGTGCCTTCCGGACCCGGAGAACTGTCGGTGAGCAACAAGCCCTCTTCGGCGCCGTTGCTGTCTTTTTTGAGCTCCCAAAGCACGTAATTTCGGGCACGGTTGCGCACCGCCTTGAACAAATATGCCCGATATGAAGTGGTGATCTGCTCATGTAGCCTGTTATCCCAGAAAGTACAGAATACATCCGATACCAGGTCTTCGGCGATCTGCCGCGAATACACAAAACGTACCGCATGGTTTCGCAATGGAGCGTAGTACCGTCGGAAAAGCAATTCACAACCCGCCACCGAATCTGTGGCGAAGGCCAACCTGATCAGGTGCTCGTCGTCGCGCACTGGATTTGGGCAAGGCGTATCCTGGACAGGTAGTGGATTGGCGATGGATGCCGGGTGATTTAATGGCTGCTGCAACACGATATAGTTTTGAAAAATAACCGTCCCCAACAAATGAGTGCGCTTTTGCCATTAGACAAGTAAATCTGATGTTACCCGTAACGGTGGGCTGATAATTTTGTTAAAAAATCTTGAATAAGTTTAAGAATCTGGTCGAGTGGGCTAGAACGGCGTAGGGCGCACCCTACGACTTTATATCCTCAAAATGAATAATCTGAACTTCCTAAGTGTTGGCAGCAAGGGCTACACCAATGGAAGTTTAATTACAAAGTCGTCCGGCGTCTCAATGATTTGCACCGCTATCGGTGATAGAAAACTATACAAGTTTACCAGGTGAATAAGTCCCTGTTTATTACTGGTTTCCACGAAGTTCTTTTTCTGCACATTGTTGCTGACTACCAGGTGCTGGCCCTCGGTATAAATCCGTATCACGAGCGGCGCGTCATCGCTGATGATGTTATGCTTGATCGCATTTTCAATCAGGTTTTGTATCGTAACAGGCGCTATCCTGAAATTGCCCATTGTTTCCGGCACAGCCGTATCGACTATCAATCCACTTCCAAACCGGGTACTTTGCAGCGCTATGTAGTTTTGGGCAAAGCTGATTTCTTCTTTCAGCGGAACGAGCTCTTTTTCCCGGTTTTTTAGAATGTAACGGTAAATGCGGCTCAACCCGTCCAGGAACGTGCTAGCCTTGGCAGCATCCAGCCAGATGAGGCTGTCAAGTGATGTTAGGGAGTTGAACAGGAAGTGGGGATTCAGCTGCTGTTTGAGGCTTTCGTACATAGCCATTGCTTTTTCTTTTTCGAGCTCGTTGGCCTTGCTTTGCAATGCGAAAACAGCCGCTTGCTGTTTACGTACTGCCGCCACGCGAATTTTAAACAGCAAGTTGATGATCGCCAGGATCACGACCGCTGCCAGAAGAAAAAACCACGGCCGCTTCCAGATTGGCGATAAAATTGAAAACACCACCGCCTGCCGTGAAGCATGCCACGAAATCCCGTCGAGGCTCGCTTGCAGATCGAACCGGTATTGGCCGGGAGCAAGCGAGGAAAAGCGTACGATGTTGTTATTGCCGTGGTAAATCCAGCCATCATCAAGTCCCGCAAGCCGGTAGCGGTATTTTACTTTGGAGGCATTCTGAAAATAGGTCGTCACAAACTGTATTTCCACTGTATTCTGGTTCCACGACAGTTCCAATGGCCGTCCCTGATAAAGCGAATCATTCTGGTTGATTTTAACCGAAGTGACCAGTACCGTCAGGTCTTTTCGCTGTGCGCCGATCAGTTCGGGACGGAAATAGTTAAGGCCATTGTTGCCGCCCAGGTACAGGTTGCCGTCGCCCGCCTGAAACAGACTGTTGGGATTCAATTGCTTGTTCTGAACATTGTCCCAGATATCAAACCATTCGAGTTTTTTGCTCCCTGCATCGTAGCGGTAGAAGCCGTCGTCGGCGCCTATCCAGATTTGACCGGTTTTATCCTGAAAAAGCATTGTGATCTGCTGATTGGCAAGTTCGGGAAGAATAGCCCGTCTGGTGAGCCGGTCGCCGCGCCTGGTAACCTCGAACAGCCCCACGCTCCCGGCCCAGGCAGTGGAGTCGTTCCTGACCAGAAGCGATGTCACCAGCTTACTGGGCGCCATAGTAGTATCCATAGCCAGCGTTTTGAACTTTTGATCCAAAAGCAGAAGCCCTTTGTAGGTGCCCACCCATATTTTCCCGGCATGGTCCTGAGCCGCGGTTTGCAGGATAAAATTCGAGCCGGTAAATGCCAGTTCGGAGATTTTGTAGGTGTTACGTTCCAGCAAATAACATGACAAGTCCCCCAAAACGAGCACATTACCATTTGAAAGCGGTACGATCGAGTAAATGTAATCCTGGCTGGCCTTCATACCGAGCGCGGGTTGACTGGCCGGGTAAACCGGTTTTTTGAACGTTTCGCTTATTGGGTCAAACAGCACTACACCACCGGCCCCAGGTCCCAGAATCAGGTTTTTTCCGTCATAAACGATCCCCTGGATGGACGGGAACTGGAATGCGGCTGATCGCGAGTTACTGGCATGGAAGGATTTCACGGTACCGTCTTTTAAACTTAGCCTGGACAAGCCCGCGGAGGTCGCCATCCATATATTTCCCTGGTTATCACCGGTTAGTGCGCGTATGTTGTTATTCCAATCCATCCCCTTCCTGTTGAAGCTTCTGAGCCAGCTTATGGTGTGCTGCAATGGCTTGAAGAAGATAATGCCCTGCTGTCCGAGCATCCAAAGGGTCTTGTCCTGGTCGAAATAGCTTGTGTAGATTTCGTTGTTGGCCAGCTCGCTGCCATAATGGTAAAGGACTGCTTTGTTGAACAAGCCCGATTTTCGGTTGTAGCGGAAGCAGCCCTTACTCGTGCTGACCAGGTAATTGTCGCCGCCCAGCGGTGCTACCGCGCTGATTTCCATAAAGTTTGATTCAAGACGGGGTTGGAATTTGCCGGCCTGAATAGGGGAGCTGCTGCCGGTCCTGAAATCGAGCTCAAATGTCTGCAAACGCGCGTCGGTAACCCAGAGAACATCTCCAGAAAACGGAGCTATCGCGCTTACGGCATTAAACGGAATGCTTCGGACCTTCTTAGTATTGGTATTGTATGCAAATAGGATGTGTGTGTTGCCTATGAAGAACTCATCCCCGGATTTCTGGAATATTTTTCTATAAAACTGCGTATCGGCAAGCCCCGGAATCGGCTGGTGGAGAAATGCGTCGGTGCGTTTGTCGTAAGCAAACAGCCCTTTTCCACTGATAATCCACACCTGGTTTTGCGTGCTCACCTGCATTACATTAAACTTGGTCGGCAAAGGGCCGTCGATACGCAGCCGTTGAAATCCCCGGCTGTCGCTGACAAAGCGCCTGATCGTCGACTGCGTACTTACCCATATTTTCCCGTCGTGATCCGCGACTATATCCAGCAAATCCTCACCATCGATGTCAAACCTTTTCAGGTTCTGGCCGTCGAAACGCTGTATGTATCGCGGCGAAAGCATCCACAGAAAACCATGGATGTCCTTGACCATCTTTAGTATGTTGGATGTTCGAATCTGATCTCCTTCGTCGAGCAGCTGAACATTGTAGTCTGCCAGCTGGGCATGCGCATTTTGCACCCTCATTGAGAGTACAAACCACAACAGAAGCAGGCAGAGGTTTAGCGGTCGAACCATTTTTTGAAGGACGGTGCTTTTTCCCTGCTTACATCGATTTCAGCCTTTAATGGTTTTTTCATAAACACGGTCAATTTCTGGTTTTCATGGAGCTGCACCGATGCGATTGCATTGATATTGACGATAAACTGCCGGTTCGCGCGGTAAAAAGTTCTCGGGTCCAGGATTTCTTCCAACTCATCCATCGAGTCGTATTCCAGCGGATGCTTCTCGCCCTGAAATGTATACAGGTAATAAATGTTGTCTTTTACAAAGTAGGCCACGTCGGCGGTGTCCACGGGTACCCACCGGTTTCTGACACTGATTATGAATTTTTCCTTATACACGGGCTGCCCCTGCCTGTTCGAAATGGAATGCAACAGGTTTTGAATGTCCAGCTGACTTTGGATGCTCGATTCCAGCAGCTTCCGGCATTTATCAATGGCCTTCTGTAATTCTGTTTCGCCAACGGGTTTCAGCAGGTAGTCGATCCCGTTGACTTTGAAGGCGCGGATCGCGTATTCATCATAAGCCGTTGTAAATATGACCGGGCTCGACAGCTGGTAGAAGTCAAACAGCTCAAAACTCATCCCGTCGCCCAGCTGTACATCCATAAAAATCAAGTCTGGCTCGGCGTTTTCCATAAACCATTTGCGTGCCGTCTTCAAGCTCGGCAGGATATGGATGATTTCGATATCGCTGGCCACGAGCTGTATTTTCCTTTCCAATTGTTTAGCTACCAGCAGCTCATCTTCCAGGATTATGGCCTTGATCATTTTAACATCGTTTTTATAGTAAAGTAATGGAGAAGACAATTATGCTGCTTATGTCTTATCAAAAGTGGTCGAATGATTATTAACTGACAATTTTTAATGACTAAAACATACCAAAAAGCTGCTGGAACGTGCTCAGATCGATTCCAGGCGTTGAAAAACAGCATGTCACCCGGCGATGAATTGAGTTAACGGTTCGCGGGCAATTTCGCCCTGTCTCGATGGATTTCTGCCCTGTTTGAAAGGAATAAATTTAGCCCGTCGGAGCCGGTGGGACTAGGTTTGTGTCAGAAAACAAAACGACAAATCCATGAGAAATTCATTTCAGCTTCTGCGCAAATTTTGCTTCGTACTGGCTCTTGCATTCATTTTTACCGGTTGCAGTAAAGATAAAGATCCTGCTCCTGCTCCGGCTCCAAAGGGAACTTTGCTGACCTACACCAATATCAACGACCGCAGTTTCGACCGCATTGATATCATCGTGGACGGAAAAGTTGCCGGAACACTTACCAAGCCTTTTGCAGTGAAACCGACCTGCGGCGCAGCAGCATCCGCGAGCGTGACAAGCATTGAGCTGCCTGTCGGAACGCACAAAGTTTATGCTATCCAATACAAAAACGGTGAAAATGTGGGTGAATGGGACGAGGAGTCTGAAACGATCAATGAAGGTAAATGCACGCCTATTAACTGGACGGAATAAGCGATTACCTGACTACCAAGAAGGTTTAAACACAATTAATCTATCAATGCCATGAAAAATAACTTTACCAGGCTCGTGCTATGCATTGCCGTGTGCCTTTCCGCATCCGAATTCTTGTTGTCGTGTGTCAAAGACCACGTCGTAACACCGGGGGGCGAACAAATCCGGGTGCCGGCGGAGTGGGAGGAGCAGGAGTCGGTGTGGATGGCCTGGCCTACTTATGACAACAAGCATGACTGGTCCGCCCAGACGGCATATGCTCAGATCATCAAGGGGTTGGTCGGTACCGCACATGTCGATCTGTGCGTGCCCGATGAGGCCACCGCGGCCGAAGCCAGGGCTTACCTCGGAAGCAACGGGGTGCCGCAGTCGGCATTGGCCGACAAGATCCGCTTCCATGTAACGGATTACGCCGACATCTGGCTCCGGGACACCGGGCCCATTTTCATCGAGAAAAACGGGCACACTGAAACCGTAGATTTCAAATTTGACGGCTGGGGCTGGGGGCTTTCGTTTATTCAGGATCCGGCATATCACGATGGAATCCTGTTGGACGAAACGCTCGATAAGCAGATTTCACAGAAGGTGAATGTGCCCTTCACCTCCTCTGCACTGATCATGGAAGGCGGGGCGTTGGAGTTTAATGGAAAAGGGACAGTCCTTGTTTCGGAAGATGTGGTATTTCAGCGCAATCCGACCTGGACCAAACCGCAGGTAGAAGCGGAATTCAGCAGGGTTTTGGGCACCCGAAAAGTGATCTGGCTCAAAGGCTACCTGGGCAATGATGCGCATCCGGTGATCAACGCGCCATTTGCGGTGCCTTTTGGAAACACGACACAAAACGTTTACACGCTGCTGACTACGAACGGTCATACCGATGAATTCGTCCGGTTCATCAATTCCAGCACGGTACTGCTTGCCGAGCCGCCATCAGAGCAGGAAGCAGCTCATAACCCGATCGCCGCGCAGAGCCGGAAGGCCATTCTTGAAACCAGGCAGATACTGACCAACTCGACCGATCAGGACGGCAGCCCGATCACCATTATCGACTTTCCGGAAGTAAAGCCCTTGTACGTGGACCTGGACGGAAGCGATGAGATGTTTATCCTGATGAGTACGCTTAATTTTGCCTCGGCAGGGAAACAAAATATCGACGAAAATGGCAGCTTCAAAGGTGTATTAGCCGCGAGTTACCTGAATTACCTGGTGATCAATGGGGTAGTGCTGGTTGCGCAATACGCGGGATTGTCCGCTGACATGGCCACCAATGATTCGGAAGCCATTCAGAAGCTCCAACAGGCATTTCCAGGCAAGACCGTGATCGGGATTGACGTGCGATCGATCAATGTAGGCGGAGGCGGCATTCACTGCATTACGCGCCAGATGCCCAAGATTCAATAGAGCGGCAATGTCTTTACAGGTGGCCTTTCGCCGGAGAATCTCGGCCGGTAAATGAGATAGCTGCCGATTTTGCCTGCCTGTTGATAATTTTTATCGATCAGGGCTATTGCCGCAGGACTATATCGATCAGCACTCCGAAGTGGCATGGTTACAATTAAGCTGTAATAGCCGCGCTCTAAAAGCTGCAAGTAAGGACTTTCGTCCCAGCCTCCGGCCATTGTCAGAAAGCTGAGGGTGGCCGGTTCGGCCTCAATAGCGCGGCCCGCTTTGGTAATGGCCAGCATATTGTCGGACAACACGGGGCCCGGCGTGGCCTTGATCAATGCTACGAGTTGCGCCTCTTCCTTTATTTGTCGGCCAAAATCCTCCGTGACTGTGGAAATTACCCAGCGACTGGGAACGAATAAAAGCATAACCAATGCGAAGAGGACAAACGGACGGCTTTTTGTGGGCCTGCAATGCATACGTAAGGTGGCCAGCAAACGAAACAAAAAGAGTGTCGCAAGCAAGCAAAGCGACAAATCCAACGCAAGAAAGAAGTTGTAGATCGACCCCATTTTACCGATGGATATCGCCAGCAGGCCCGCAAATCCTGCATTGATGCTGCCTATCAAGATCGTCCGGCCGTAGGCATTGCCGGATTTTAAGGAAACAAAATGCCTCCAACCGATGCGCCGAATGCCTTTTCTGTTGTACAAAGCCATTAATGCAGCCGCGGAAAGTATCAGTTTCAGTGTGATGTTCAGCCGCAGGTGACTCGCGAATTGGGCAAATACGATATTCCAGGAAAACGGGTTGAGGTTGTAGTTGAGAATGTTTTTCAGAAAGCCGCCGTCCGTCAACCCATAACAAATGGAAAGTCCGGCAAGGCCAAACAAAACCGCAAAACCGAACACCCGGACCGTCGTTTTGGGGTATGCAAAAAGACCAAAAGCTGCACAGGCCAAGGGTGCGCTAAGGAGCGTTTGCTTCGCGAAAACAGCCAGGACAAACAGAATGGCCGCACAATACTGTCCAGATTCGCTTTTGCCTGAGCGAATATAAACAGCCAGGCCGCCATACATCAGCATGAGCCCGAGCATATCTACCCGCATCAGACTCGCCCAACCAATCACGCTTCCAGTGGTAAACACCATTGCCGCTCCCAAAGCACCGATCGCCCGGCGCCACAGTCGCGGGTAGGATCCTGGGATGCCCTGAAAAGCCAGCAATCCCATTAATGCCGCCAAACCCAGCGTGCTCATCAGGGAAACGCTCCTGCCGGCGAGCAGCAAATCACCGGTTGCGAAACTGACTATTTTTGAAATAATCAGATATAATGGCGGATAAGGGAAAATGACATAGGGGAGTCCGTCGAGCGGCTTATAGGCGATTGCCAGGTTGGTGATTTGCTGCGACATCCAAAGCGTATGCCCCTCGCCATAATCACGCAGCACGTCTATGCGCATGAGGCGGAGTTGGATGGCCAGAAATAAAACACCTACTAGCAGCGAAGCACCAATGAGGCATAGACAAATAATCGATCGGGGATCACTTAGAGAAAACTTTTTCATTATAAAAGGATCTTTGCTGCGAGCATTCTTGCCCTGCTGATGGCCTGGTCCATGTCATAATACCGGTATTCGCCGAGCCGTCCGCAAATAAGGGTATTTGTTTCTTGCTCTGCAAGCCGCGCATACCGCTCGAACAAAGCCCGGTTGCCGGCATCCGGGAAAGGATACTCGTAGTGGTCCGGCACATCGGGTGTGATGGTTTGTTCCCGCGTGAGCAGTGTCCCCGGGATTCGTTTCGCAATCTCAGGCGGAAGCATATGTTTCCATTCCAATGTGCGAATATGAGGTCCGTTGTGCATTTGGGGATTGTTAATCTGCGGCCAGGGGTGCGCATAGGTGACGTCGGGCACGTACTGGTGTGTGCGCTGCTGGCCGCGATATTGCAATTTCCCGAGACAGAACCCGAAATATTCGTCGATAGGACCGGTGAATATGAGCAGTCGCCTGGCCTGGAATGCTTCCCGGTTTGTCAGGTAATCTACATTCAGCGCAGTGGGAATGCCTTTCAGCATATTGGCCATCCAAGCCGCGTAGCCATCGACCGGAAGACCCTGGTGCTTGTGCCGGCTGAACCTGGGATCGTCGTCCGATCTGACATCGAAGCGCTTTGCCAGGTCCGCGGACAGCTGGCTGGCTGGTACGCCCCATTGTTTTTCGCTGTATCCTTTCACAAACTTTTCGTAGATCGCCCGCGGCATCATGGCCAGCGAGGCTTCTTCGAAATTGCGCGCGACACCCTGATGTGCCGGTTGCCACGGCATACCTGCCACGCGCCGGATGTAAGCTTCGTCGACGGGCCATTGCTCGTAGGCGTTATCCACCCAGGACTTCACCTGGGCTTCAAACCGGTAAAATGCTCCGAACCGGTTCACATAAGCCCACAGTTTATCTGAGTTTGTTCGAAAATAATGAGGTCCGTAGGTGTGCATACGTATGCCGCTCGCGTGCGTATGGTCATGCACGTTCCCGCCCCCGTGCGAACGCCGGTCGATCACCATTACTTCCCGGTTATTGTCGGCCAGATGCCGGGCAATGGTTGCCCCGGTGAGCCCGGAGCCAACGATCAGGTAATCAACTTTCATCGGATGCTTCTTGCCTGGTTGTTCAACATATCCTGGATATTGCGGTACAGCTCCACTGCCTTCCTGCCGAAAAGCGGCAGTTTTACGCTCGGTTCGCCGCCATAGCGTTCTCTGAAACCAATGGGGACATAACTGTGGGTCACCGACTTGTCGCGTCGTAACAGGACGGCAAGCGCCACGTTGGCCAGGTGGAAATCCACGGGAATTTGAAGGATGGCATTCTGAATGCTATCCGTTTGCATGAGTCGGTAAGGGACATTGGCATCCGGACAATCGACCCTGAATGCCAGCAGCAACATCAGTCGCAAGGTTTTCGTGACGATAATGCGTTTCCAGCCATCATCCCGGCTTGTTCTGATTCCGGAAACCACCAATGCCTGGTTGCGAAGTTGCCAGAAAGCCTGGAAATAGCGGGGATCGCATTGCCAGTCGGAGTCGATTTGAAAAACAAAACGCGCGCCTAGCTCGCCCGCGCGGTGATATCCTTCCAGGCATGTTTGTCCATGCCCCCGGTTCGGTCGGCTGATGATCATCAGCCGCTGCCCATATTGCGCTTGCAACTGATATAAAATGGCCAGCGAGTTGTCCCGCGAACCGTCGTCGATAGCCAGTATAACAAAATTCGGGGACCATTTTTCCAGCGCCGGTATCCATTCACTAATCACTTTTTGAATAGAATCCTGCTCGTTGTAAACGGGAATTACTACCGCGAGTTCAGGCGGTATCTGACGATGCTCGCCAGTAGCCAAATCAGCATTCATTAAAATAAATTTCAGTATAGGATGGTAAACGTTAGTAATATTTTTGGCGGGCATAATTTTCGGTAATGACCGCCATTTATCAGATGAAAAACCATTGCTTTCCCGTGATTAATATCAGGAAAGGAACAAACTATTCGATAAAAAAGGTATTCACTCAATAAGCCAATGATTCCGTGTTCAATTCGGGATATTCCCGACGTCATTGCAAATCAATTCGCTCGTCATAGAAACTTAACATTAGTCAAATGTGATCAGAATTGTTGATCACACAATCTAAATGTTATTTAACGGCAATACGTACCGCATTGCAGGAGAAATTCCGACAAGTTCTCACGAAAACTCTTGACCGTTAAATAATATATTCGTTCCAAAATGCATTAAAAGTGATTCAAAAATGGCAATTATGGGTTAAATTGGAGACCTTAATTGGCCTATAAATTTCCATATCGTAAACATTATTAATCCTCATTTTTTATTGAAGTAATCCTATTTAAATGAAATTGGAAAAGGAATTTTTACCACGTTGGATAAATGCGAGCATGAAAAATTTAGGTTGGCTGGCGACCATCTGCTTCATTGTAATGACATTTATTCCTAGGTCTCTCGATGACGTGTTGTTCATGGACGGGTTAGCATATGCCGCGATTTCCCGGAATATGGCGCTAGGGCAAGGTAGTTTTTGGGAACCACATTTTGCTGATTCATTTTGGCTGCCATTTAATTATTGTGCCTTTTTTTGCGAACATCCGCCATGGATGTTCGGACTTGAATCTATATTATTTATAATCCTGGGTGATACGACGGCAGTTGAAAATATATATAATGCAATTATTCTAGCTTTCAGCGTCTGGTTGATATTTCTTATCTGGCAAAAATTATTTGAAAAAAATAGTGAAATCAGGGATCATGCATGGCTTCCGATATTATTTTGGTATGGCCTTAGAATCGTATGGTGGAGTGTGCCAAATAATTTATTGGATACAACAATGACTGTCTTTTGTTTGTGCTCCTGCTATTTCCAATTGGCCGGAATTACCAGCAAAATATTCAAACCAGGTTATTGGATGCTTTCCGGTTTAATGATCTTTCTGGCATGTATGACAAAAGGGCCTGTTGGAATTTATTCACTTGCGTTTCCGGCGATTTATTCTTTTGTTTATGGAAAAAGTTTTATCAGGACCGCGTTGAAAGGTACATTTGTGACCACTTCGGTATTTCTGTCACTGATGTACCTCGTTCTTCAATATCCACCTGCCAGGTATTTTCTCGATAATTATTTCCAGGGCCAGGTTATGGCAGCACTTTTGCAAAAAAGGGAGAAGGTCGGCGATGACTGGACCGCACATTTTCACCTGCTCAGGTTGCTATTGCTCAATATCATTCCGCATCTTCTCGTAGTTGCCGGCCTTTGGGCAGCTAATCTGTATTTTAAACTCGGACCGGCCATTTCTGCTCACACGAAAAAGGTATGTTTACTGACGTGTTTGATTTCGGCCTCGGTAGTCCTGCCTATGTTGGCCAGCGTGAAACAAGGCGACCACTACCTGCTGCCCGCGCTGCCCTTCGTCGGATTGTTTTTTGCAGCTTGTTCCATTGAGCTGCTTTTGCCATTGACTTCGAGTTTTCCAAATGCAACCCATGCCGCGCTGTGGGTTTTGTCAATCACATCATTGGTTACAATGACTTACTCGCTGGCCCATCCCGAACCGAACCGCCTGTTCGATGTTTCAAAAAAGCTTTCCGAGCACGTCCCGCCCAATTCAAAAATTTATCTTCCGGAGCAAATCTCGGATTATCCCGAAATTCATACCTCCTTTCAAAGGTATAGCCGGTTGTCCATCGCCTACGACCCCAATGACACCCGGTATTTGTTTTTTGATGACACAAAGGACATGATGCTGGATTCCATCAGACAAACAGGCGAATACAGGATTGTAGACCTGGGACTTGATGCTACGCTCGCGATTCACAACTGATACTGCGGATGGCAGATGTTGTTGCGGCGGTAGCGTGGTAAATCCCGTTATGTTTTACCGTGCAAATCGGCAAAAGGCAGTAAAAAGGGAAGTATCCAATGGAACACTTCCCTTATTTGCCTCATGCGTGTGGGAGTTAGAGCGGAGCGTAAATCGTTGAAAAAGTGCTTCCATAAACGACTGCACCATCGTCCGTGATGGCATAAGCACGATAGGAATACCGGAATACCCCCGTCAACTCCGGTTCCTCGGCCAATAAAACGGACTGGGTAAGCGTCGTAGCTGATGCTACCGGGCTTGAAAACGGCTTTTTGACATCACTAACAGTCGGTTCGGAACTGTCATTCTCGGGCGAAGCACGGAGCACAACTCCATACTCGGTGACAGGCCGGTTGCCGAGCTCTGTAAAACTCACTTTGTAATACCGGTGAGGCACCTGTTCGTCCGGATCGTCGCTGTATTTTAGCGTAACGATTATGGGGGCAATTTTGTCCGGGGTGACGTGGTCTGTGCAGGCCGATAATAATAGCAGCAACAGGAATGGATACAGCTGGGAGATTTTGATTTTCATAGAAACAGTTTAAATGATGCGACTAAAAATAGACGCGCTTGCCCGACAGGAGAATTTTTTATGCATCAAGCGTAGCTAACCCGCTGATGAAGCGTGGCTAACTACGCCGGAAGCGTTTTTATCAGCAATGCATGTACATTAAAGATCCCACTGACTGATCTTCAAAAGATTGTTCGTCACAACCGGGCCACGGGGTTCTTCAAATGCGGTGATGTTGGTGCCCCCTCCCGGAAGCTGCGTCCACAGGTTGCCCTGCCAGCGGTGGATCGAGTAGCCTCCCGACGGCATCGGCGTGCGACCGATGATATAGTAATACGAATCCGGGCCGGAGGCGATATCATAAGCAAGGCCGGGAATCTGGACGAAATGATGTCCGTTAAATATGAAAATCTGGCCTACGTTATTCACAATCATCGCATCTCCACCGGGTAAAACAGTGATCCGAACTGCTCCGCCCGGTTTTAAGGCCCAGCTGCCGTTCTCCCATTTGTAAATGGTGTAGCCGCCTGAGACAGGAGTTTTGCCGATAATCCAGGCCTCGCCGCCTTTACCAACCCCGATATCAGTCGCCTGTCCAGGATATGGCTGCCACGCGCCGCTTTCCAGGCGTTTGAAAATTTTACCTTCATTATTGACAATCCAGGGGGCTTTTTCGGGCCCGCCTGCGGCAATCCTGACGCCACCACCTGGTACCTGTTTCCAAACCTTGTAGGTCACATCATAATAGTGGACCGAATAGCCGCCGGAAACAGGAGTGTTGCCTATCGCCCAAAGTTTCCCGCCATAAGCAGCGGCCACATCCCGTGCTTCACCCGGCAGCTGCTTCCAGCCGCTGCTTGGATACAGGTAGTCGGCTGCACGCTGGTCGTCGATAGTGAAACCTTCCCAATTCATGTAATAGGGCTGCATGACTGATTTCGGATCGAGCCGGTTGGTGCCATTAATCTGGCTTGGAACCCATTCATTGGTTGTGCCGGTGTGCGAGAGGCCTATCATGTGACCAAGAGCATGGACGAGCGCGCCTTTTTTCTGGTTGGCCGTCAGGTAATTGGCCGATGGGTTTGTTGTCAGGTTTTTGTCAAAGTATCCTTCGTAGGTAGGCATCGGCTCGCGGACTGACCAGGTGATATCTCCGTTTGCCTTCCGGGAAAAATCCATGGTGATATGCGAACCTGTGGTCACGATCTTGAACTGGATTTTTCCTCCAAGAGCATTCCATTCCTTCACCGCTTCGGAGAGCGCAATCCGCCATTCCGAGGTGTGGTCGGGGACTATATCGATCTTGATCTGCCTGGCAACATCATCGCGAAGCAGAAACGGGCCGCGGCGTTGCGCTGTTTTAGAAACGTTCAGACGGTTTGCAGCGTCCTTTTTCGAAACAATGATTTCGTTGTGAATAATAAACTCCTCACTGGTCGAATCGTACTGCACTTCCTTTGGTGACGTCCCGGTTTCAGAGGCTAAAAACGCTTTCAGGCTTTCAACGGGAAAGCCAGCCGACTGCTCGTTTGTCACAGTCGGGGCTGCAAGTTCCTGAGGATCATTACATCCCTGCGTGGCCGCGGCAATGGTTAGCAAGAACACGGACCCATACTTCATTTGAATAAAAAACTGTTTGATTGCTGTTTTCATGACTTGACAATTGGATAATTTGAATCTTGGTAAATGGTTGGAAATGGAAGCAACTGGTACCGGTTACTCCTCAAAACCGGGGGCAAAACTAGGCCGGCGTCCCCCTTTCCATATATTTAAATCTTCTAAGACGCATCAGAAACCGATTGAGCCGTGGTCAAACAGCCCACCAACCGTTCACTCAAGTCCTGATTGATAGCGCTTAAATGCTAACCGGGAACCAATTGCCCGGGAAGTTTCTCAAATCGTTCGGCCGGAAGTTGCTGTTCTACCAATGTGAGCGCGTTCGAAGTCAGCATTCGTAGCATATTGTCATATGCCAGATAGCCAAGCGCGTAATTTTGCATTATTAAGTGATGGGGCTGGCATCACAGTTTCAAATGCCGAAACATCCGCCGGGAAGACCGCGACGTTTTGCAGCTTGGTGTCTATAATCTGCCAGTGAGTAATATTATTGTCGGGCCCGAACCGGCCGATGATGCAACTGTGCTTTACTTGCAAGATCTGCGCGCCACCTCTTCGATCCCTGTGTTTTACCACAGTTTTGACAAAGCGCATGTCATCCCGGGAGGGCCCTGTTTAAATCACCGTAACCGTGCCCCCCGACCAGACTAAAAGTCTCAGGTCGACCGGTGGCTCTCGATTTTGTTTTCTTGGCTACCGGTGGTTTGGGACCTTCTCATTAACCAGTATTTCCAGAGAGCGCCAGCTTTGCCGCAGGAAACTTATTTACCGGCTATTCAACGAGGTGTCTCGATACGTTCTGCCAAAAATTTAGCCTATTGATTGTTTCAGCCGTAAAGGCCAATGCTTTTATTTATATTACTGGAAATATTAATGTAACAATAGCTAGGAAAATGGAAGCATTCGATCGAATTGGCGTAACTAATACAGACCATGGTTACTTCTTCCGGGTTTGGGCACCAGATGCTCAAATAGTATCCCTTCTGATTCAGCAGGGTCCTTATTGGGAGAACGTCGGTGATGACACCCTGGTGGAGATGGAGCTGATTCAAGACGGCGACTATTGGAGTGCCACGGTAAGGGAGGCTCAGGCCTGGCAGCTTTATAGGTACCGCCTGACATTTGCCAGCGGCAAGGTTGTTGAACGGTTAGATCCGGCGGCACGTGATGTAATCAGTTCCGAACTTACAAGAAACGATCCAAGCAGCCGGAATGCTTCGGTGATTCCTGGCATTACGCTGACGTCTTGGCTCCCGTTCCAAACTCCGAAATTTGATGCATTCATTATTTATGAATTACATGTGGGTAGCTTTGCCGGTCGGGGAGATCATCTCCACAAATCCTGGTCGACATTTCTGGACATTGAAAGTAAACTTGGTTATATCAGGGAAATGGGTTTTACCTGTATAGAGCTTATGCCTGTCCACGAATGGCAGTTCGACCGCTCCTGGGGATATAATCCAGCTTCATTTTTCGCGCCAGAATCATCCTACGGCTCACCCTACAATTTGGCGCACCTGATCAACGCTGCGCATGAAACCGGATTGGCAGTCATTATTGACGTCGTTTACAATCACGCCGGACCTGGTGATAACGCCCTGCATCATTTTGGCTGCATCGAGCACGATGAGCTTGCACCTGATGCCGTTCATCCCGACGGAATGTACTTCGAGGGTGGGCAAAACACTTGGTGGGGGCGTGGACCGGCATGGTGGAAAAGGGAGGTACAGGACTATTTTTATCAAAACGCCCGCATGTTCATTGAAGAATACCATGCAGACGGGTTACGCTTTGATGTGACCACTCAAATTGACGGTAATGCTTTAAAATTGGTAATCGACAGGCTCCGGGAAGATTTTCCGGAAAAATACTTTATCGCCGAACACCTGCCCGCACATCCATGGATCATCAAAACTGGCGGATTTTCCGCTACCTGGTTTGCCGAATCACACCATGAATGCCAGCGTGCGCTGGCAGGACAGCAGCCCTTGCAAAGGATCAAGAGCATTTTAGGCTGGGATGGCTACGATCACGCATGGAACCTTGTAAAATATACGCTGGGTTCCCACGACGATATCGGCGATATGGAAAATGGAGATGCAGAACACGGGCTCAGTAACTGGGATACCAGACATCGTTATCTGATCGACCTTTTGGGGGGACGTGAGGATTGGACGGCGCGAGCCAAATGTCGGCTGGCTTGGGCACTTAACATTGCCATGCCCGGTACGCCGATGCTTTTTATGGGATCCGAGTGCCACATGGCATCGCCACATGTGCCGTTTGGGTACTGGCATGACGGCTCGGACAATTATGGTGATCACCGCTTTAACTGGGCGATAGCAGGCGATCCACTCGGCATTCAAATGCGGCGCCTGGTAAGTGAATGCAATCAAATTCGTTTGACAAATAAAGCTTTGCGCGTTGATTCGCTCGATATTGTCCATTCAGATGAATTTAATCAGGTCCTTGGTTTTGTCAGAGAAGACTTTAACAATATCGTCCTGACGATTGTCAACCTTAGTGAGCACGACTTTTCCAACCACAGTTATGGTGTTGCCACAGGTGCTCGGCAAGGGCAATGGTCACAAATCTTGTGTACCCAAGATAGTTCATTTGGAGGGTGGGATGGATCAGGAAACGCTTTTCATGAGCCGTGGACTCAACCCGATAATAAGATTTATGTTAACTTGCCCAAGTGGAGTGTTATTATAATGCGGCTTAAATAGTCTTTCCGAGAAAACCGGACGAGATGTTTGCACACTGGCCATGATGCTGATGATGGTCCTGCCGGGATTTTTCGGTATTTCAATATTCCCCCTGTCTTCACTCGAAAAGTATATGCACGCCCCGGCGAACTTGCCATCAAGATTTGCCGGGGCGGAATGGTGCTTCTGGATTGATAGAAGCGGTTTGGACGGGGCTTCGATCAAATGAGTTGGATGCATGGACAGATCAGACGTAATAATGCAAATCATATGCTGTGTTTTTTTGCAGCTACTGACATACGGCTGTCAATCGGTGGGTATTTCTTTGGGAATTCAAAAACTGAACGATTCCCTTTATGACATTTGTTTCGACCCGTATCATCACCGCCAACGTCGGTGCCCTTGTCGATTTTTACGAGCAGATTACCGGCCACTCTGCTGTCCGCTACACGGACGATTTTGCAGAGGTCCGCACGCCGTTGGCCGTACTTGCGATAGGAAGTACGCGAACTCTGCAGTTGTTTGGCGGCGACAGCGTCGCTTCACCTGCCACAAACCGTTCGCTCATTCTTGAATTCCGCGTCGATGATGTGGATTCGCATTTCAAACGACTTGCAGACTACCTTGGGCAAGCGCTCGTGCAGGAACCGACCACAATGCCATGGGGCAACCGGTCGCTGCTTTTCCGCGATCCTGATGGTAACCTGGTTAATTTCTTTACCCCTGTTACTCGGGAGGCTACAGAACGTCAGTAGACGGTTCAAATGGATGACGATCGAACAATGCGGCCAGTACTTTTACATTGCCATCGGCATTTAGTGCTTTTTTGTAGATGTTTCGACTTTTTTATACTCATTTCTAAGTATAAGGTTGCTTCCCAGTGTAGCAACCAGGAAGGCGAGTATTAAGAAAAGTAATAATTTATCACTGGTTTTCATCGGCTTGATTTTGAAGGTTGACTGGATTATTTGTTGAAATAAATTCATTGTAGAGTACTTTGATTTCTTCAATGCTGATGTCCAGCAATACAAGGTTGGAAAAGAAAACAGGTAGTTCTTTATCCATGAATCTTTGCTTGCGATAAACAATGATTAAGGCTTTGGCAGAATGAGACGCGGAGTATCCCAGTCCGCGTTTATTGAAAATGATGTCTTTATTTAAAAGAAAATCATAGCTGCGCAAAATCGTATGAGGATTTACCTCCATGATAACTGCAAGCTCGCGCACTGACGGTATTCGTTCGCCCTCTTGCCATTTTCCTTGCAGGATGCCCTCGCAAATGTGATCTGCGATCTGTAAATAAATTGATTGTTTATCTCTGAATTCCACCGCAATTTGGTTAAAGCTGCTTTTCCTGCAATCGCTTGTAAGCCACAAGCCACAAGCCCAATACCATGAGGGCAGGCAAACTATAAAGCCATGCGTAAGCCATGTCCGGAAACTGAATTTTATAAACTTTAAGGCTACTATCCTGAACCACGTTCCAGCCCCCAAATGGAACTGCGCCTAACATCATTGGGTACGAGGCTAAATATTTGGCAAAAGACGTGTTAGCCCAGCTAAGCGCAAACACTCCCAGGATGGCGCAGACCAGTGTCTTCACAAATGAGGACTTAGTGAAATAGATTGATCCGGCAAACACCATGCTGTTAAATAAGAAATAACAGTAGGTGAGATATATCGCCACTTCACGTGTGACAGGGCTATACTTGGCATGTGCTACTGGAATTCTTGCATTTGCAAAAAGCATTGTATAAAAATGCATTATCCAAAAGAAGGTCAGAAAGGAGATTAAAAAAACCAGGTTAACCAATAGGGCAGCAAGCGTCTTTTCACTTATTGAGGCAGGTGTCATTAATGCAAACATTCCTTTGTTGCCCGCCGCGTAGTCGGATAATGCAGTACTTGTGTAAAAACTGCTTCCGAAGATAAGGACCAGCGGAATTGCAGCATATTGGAGTAGCTGGCATTGGTGGTTGTAGGTATCAAAATACAATGTGGGCAATGTCATAGCTAATACACCTATAATCAGCAAGCAGCTAACCCACATATAATTTTTGCCATTTTGGGCAAAGTAAAGACCGAACAAAATACGGATCCGGTAAAAGGTAGATGACGTTTTCATATATAGCTGTTAATGTTAATTCCAGTGTGGGGGCCTCTGATGGAAGATTTTCTGCATTTCTGTTGGATTTTTGACGACCGCATTAAAAAATTGTTCAAGGTCCATTCTCGTCTCATTACCAAAGATATTTCTGCTGACTACTTTGCATCCATCCGGGCCAGGTTGTGCATAAAGGACACTGTCGCTTTCCTCATCAGTGCCAGC
This sequence comes from uncultured Dyadobacter sp., assembly GCA_965649915.1. Classification (GTDB taxonomy): domain Bacteria; phylum Bacteroidota; class Bacteroidia; order Cytophagales; family Spirosomataceae; genus Dyadobacter. The sequence continues at coordinate 3,253 of CBFGMV010000105.1, read as the reverse complement.
ATACGTATCAAAAGACAAATGCTGGGCAACCGTTTCCAGCTCAACATGGATGGCTACCTTGTTTTCGTTTAGAATAATGACGCTATCAATAATATTATCAAGATCACGAACCTGGTGTGTGGCAATCACTATAATCTTTTCATCCGTCAGAGCGGAGAGTACCAATTTTCTGAATTGGATCTTTGATGGGATGTCCAAACCATTAGTAGGTTCATCCATTAGAAGCACTTTTGTATTGCAAGCCAGTCCGAAAGAGATGAACACTTTCTTTCTTTGTCCGTAGGACATTTGATCCAGTCTATCAGTATGAGAAACACTAAAATTTGAAATGCCTTCAAGGAATTTGGTTTGGTCATATTTCGGATAAAGCTTACCAAACGACTCCGAGAACTTTTTTACTGTAAGCGTTGGTAGATAGGGCTCCTCCGGAATAAAAAATACATCCTGCAAGAATTCAGCCTGCCTGTTGCTCGGCTTGAAACCCATTACACTGATTTCTCCCCGATTCGGAAAAAGCAGCCCGGCCATATTTCGAAGCAAACTGGATTTTCCTTCCCCATTTTTACCCAAAAGCCCATATATCCGTCCAGGGCACAAATGCAGGTCTAAATTTTCAAATAATGCCTTTTGCTTTCCATACCCAAAGCCAACTTGGTCGAAGTCTATCATATCTTGCGATTTAGTGTTGTAGATATCTACAACACTATAAGGGCATTGATTTTAAAAACTACTCAGACACAGAATTTATTTTGCCGACTGCCTCTGTCGGGTGAAGTCAAACCGTAACAACGACGAGCTAACTAATATTTACTAAATCGATCCAAAGGCACTTTCGAAAGGCGGAATTTGTCCGGTCTGCTACGCAAATCTTCGATAGGCTTTTTGTCTGCAACTGGCCGAACTTCGCGCCACGTCCTATAATAATGCTTCGGCGATTTTCTTCATTTTGTCGTTCCAATACACTTTGACCGCATCACGTTCCTTTTCGCTTTCCAGGTGGTCATGATGAAAACTGACGATCGCTTTTTGCTTGTCGCCCATGACACGTACCTGCAGATGGGTGGCCTGTTCGCGATTCTTTGGCTGCCAGGTCAATCTGATATGTGAGTAAGGATGTAAGACATTGATGCGCCCCTCAATTCCCTCAGCAGTGCTATACACCTTGTTTGTATCAAAATCTGTATCGAGCTTTCCCAACCATATCCTGAGCCCTATCTCTGAAAAAAGAAAATCCCAAACATCCTCGCGTGAGCGATGAAAGGTTTTGCGCACACCAAATTGCCAGCCTGCGTCTTTTGTGAGTCCGGTCGGTTTTTTCTTTTGCGTTGCTTCCATGGATTGCTAATTTTTTGACAATGGAAAATTCGGTGTAATGCAACGGCTTAACTTGGGGTAAGGCGTTTGTTATGCTCCGATGCAGACGCAATTAAACAAGAAGGTTTGACAACAGTATGTCAGCAGGTGCGCGGAAGAGCATTCTTCATATGTGGAAACCGCGATAATTTTGGGTTCTGTAAGCTTCCCATCACCGGCTAGCCTTGCGCCTTAGTTGACTGACAATATGAAAAAGTATCTGTGCAATTCTGGTTTTGGACAACAGTCATCTTCGTCCATATGTTAGTTTTTAGATCAAAAGTGGACACTTTGCCGAACATTCAATCTCTCGGACGCTGCTACTGAAAAAAAATTTTTGATAAAAGAGGATAATCCTGGGTAAGTATTGCACTAAGGCTTTGAAGCTGCTTCCAATGCTCCGCAGGCATTCTAGACAACCGCGGAAATGGGAAGGCTTTGCGCACAATGCGAAACTGCGCGATGAAGTTTCGCTTATTCCAAAAGCCTTTTTCTTCATGAGAAAAATCGTTTACCAGGCATCGAGGGCCATTACGCTTTTAGGCATAATGCTCTGTTTTGCAATGAATGCCTTCGGGCAGGGCCGCGTCGTGACCGGCAAGGTCAGCAGCGTCGCGGGGCCCGTTCCCGGCGTCAATATCCTGCTCAAAGGCAGCCAGACCGGAACATCCACGGATGTCGACGGCAATTTCAGTATCACGGTCCAGGGCGCCGACCCCGTGCTCGTCGCTTCTTCGATCGGCTACAAATCGCAGGAAGTGCGGGTGGGCAACAGTTCCAGCATCACCATCACGCTCGAAGATGATATCGCCGTGCTGACGGAAGTAGTGGTGACGGGCTATACCACCGAAAACCGCAGCCAGGTCACCGGGGCGGTTTCGACCGTAAAACCGCAGCAATTGCAGGTTGTCCCATCGTCCAACGTGGAGCAGCAGTTGCAGGGACGGGTATCCGGCCTGACGGTCATTTCCAATGGCCAGCCGGGGACATCCAGCCAGGTGCGTATCCGTGGGTTCGGGTCCTTTGGGGGTAATCAGCCGCTGTATGTGGTCGATGGGGTGCCCACGCAGAGCATCCAGTTTATCAATCCCAACGACATCGAATCGACGACGGTGTTGAAAGACGCTGCTTCGGCATCCATTTACGGTGCGCGGGCTGCGGCGGGGGTGATCGTGCTAACCACCAAAAAAGGACAAAAGAAAGCGCAGAAACTGCAAGTGACCTACGACGGCTTGTATGGTTTTACCAATCCGGGCAAAGGTCAGGAAATATTAAACCCGCAGGAGCAGGCCGACTGGACCTGGCAGGCGCGCAAAAACGACATTTTTCAGAATGGCGGCACCATTGGCCCTAACAGCTTCTCCGGCATTGCCAACGGGCAGTACGGTTCCGGCGCAAGCCCCGTTTTGCCCGATTACCTGCTGGTGGGCAGCAAGGTGGGGCAGCCAGCCTCGGCCGTGAACCTGGACGCCGAACGTGCAAAATACAACACCAACCCGGCTAATGGGGCCCACTACCTCGTCATGGAGGCCAATAAGCAGGGCACCGACTGGTACAAAGCCATTACCCGCAATGCCCCCATGACCCGGCACACGCTCGGGTTTTCGGGCGGCTCGGATTTCAGCCGGTACTATGTGAGCTTCGGTATGCAGCAGCAGGACGGGATTGTGATCAACAACAAGTTTTCGCGCTACACGCTTCGTACGAATACGGAATTTGATTTGAGTAAAAAGCTGAGGATCGGTGAAAACATCCAGCTCGCTTACGTCGGTGCAACCGGCCTGCAAGGCAATTCGGGCAGCGCATTGGGCAATAGTACCAATAACAATTCCAGCATTTCGTCCGACGAGAACGATATCCTCTCGGCATTCCGCATGGCGCCGATACTTCCGGTGTACGA
>CBFGMV010000104.1:0-28603 GCA_965649915.1 uncultured Dyadobacter sp. | reverse complement strand
AGCCCGACGCAGGAAGTGCACGTTGAAAAAGGAGATATTTTGTTCATTCAGAGGGGTTTTTACTTGATGTCGGAATCCATTCATGAAGCTTACAAGAGTCTGGTTTTCTTTTTCGACGAAAAGCTGCTGAAAGAATTCGTTGGTCTGCACCCGGAATTGTTTGATGCACAACAGGATGTCGGGCTGGTCGAATACCCGATTCTGCTTTTGAAATCAGACGATAATTTTGAGAAATTCATCCAATCCGTGTTCCCTTACTTCCGCTCGCGGACGGAGTTGAAGAATCATTTCCTGCGGTTGAAATTTCAGGAATTACTGTTGCATTTAATGGAGCTGGACAATTCAAGCCAGCTGCGGGGTATTTTGTACAGCTTATACAAAGGCGAAAAGGTTGATCTTTCGTTTTTAATGAACAGCTACTATCTGAAACCGTTAACATTGAATGAGCTGGCGCGGCTCTCCGGTCGGAGCCTTTCGGCATTCAAACGCGATTTTCAGGATGAATTTAATACCTCGCCGGCATTGTGGCTGAAAAATAAGCGGCTGGATTATGCGGACTTCTTACTGAGGAATAGTACCAAAAACGTTTCAGAAATCAGTACCGAGATTGGCTACGAGAGTGTTTCGCATTTTATCAAGACTTATAAGGAGAAGTACGGGACGACGCCGAAGCGGCAGGGGTAATTGCGATAATGTTCAAAAACAGGTATTTTTATAAGTATAAATATCAATAGTCATGGAAGCGAGAGGTATTTTATTGACGTTGCAGAGATCGAAACAGCGACTTTTTGAGAAGTATCCATTGAAATCAATGGGTCTTTTTGGGTCGTATGCGCGCAATGAGGCCGGTAAAGAAAGTGACATTGATATTCTAGTTGAGTTTGCTTCCCCTGTCGGTTTTGAATTTGTCGATCTCGCTATCGAATTGGAAGAAATATTGAATCACAAAGTTGATCTGGTTAGCAAAAAGGGCATTAAACCCAATATGCTGCCTTATATCGAAAAAGACCTTCTATATGTCTGAGAGACAATCCAGCGTCTTGTTTTTAGACATGCTTGAAGCCGTTGAGGCTGTTCTTGATTACACTGCAGGAATGAACTTCGAGACATTTCTGAATGACCGCAAAACACGTGATGCCGTTATCAGAAACTTGCAGGTTCTTGGAGAAGCCGGTAACCGAATTCCTAAAACAATCCGTGATGGCTATCCTGAAATCGAATGGATGCGAATCATCCGGTCAAGGCACATCCTGGTACATGACTATGCGGGAATTGATTTTGAGATAGTTTGGCGAATTATCGAGGTGCATTTGCCGCCTCTTAAAGAAGTGTTGGAGGATATTTTGAATCGCTCCAAATAAAGATTTCCGCTCAAACCGCCCCCGAAAACCAAAATCACTACTTTTTGAACCGTTACCGTTATACATATTCCTTTTATTATGCGGTAATTTGTAATGTCGGTTCTCCTTTTAAGAAAGGCGTTGATTCTCAGCTCTTTCTTTGAAGCCTGAACGACGAGGCGAAATTCTAATTTTAATCAAAATGAGTAATCAAGCGAGTACCCTTTTCGACAAAGTGTGGGATGCCCACGTTGTCCGTAAAATCGAGGACGGTCCGGATGTGTTCTTCATCGACCGCCACTTTATCCACGAAGTAACAAGCCCCGTTGCTTTCCTTGGACTCGAAAGCCGTAATATCGGTGTCATGTACCCCGAGCGCACTTTTGCGACGGCGGACCACAACACCCCGACGATCAATCAGCACCTTCCGGTGGCGGACCCGCTTTCGGCCAATCAGTTAAAGGCATTGGAAACCAACTCTCTGAAATACGGTATTTCACACTGGGGACTTGGCCATGCACGCAACGGTATTGTACACGTGGTTGGGCCTGAAAACGGTATCACGCTGCCCGGTATGACCATTGTTTGCGGTGACTCGCACACTTCTACCCATGGTGCTTTCGGCGCGATTGCGTTCGGTATCGGTACTTCGGAGGTGGAAATGGTGCTTTCTTCGCAATGCATTATGCAGCCTAAGCCTAAGAAAATGCGTGTAAACGTGAATGGCCAATTGGGCAAAGGTGTAACGCCAAAAGATGTAACGCTTTATATCATTTCGAAACTGACAACTGCCGGCGCAACGGGCTACTTCGTTGAATATGCCGGTGATGTTTTCGAAAATATGTCAATGGAAGGCCGTATGACCGTCTGCAATATGAGCATCGAAATGGGTGCCCGTGGCGGTATGATCGCTCCCGACGAAACGACTTTTGCCTACATCAATGGCCGCGAGCAAGCTCCGAAAGGCGAGAAGTGGGACAAGGCATTGACTTACTGGAAAACTTTGAAGACCGACGAAGGCGCTGTTTTCGACAAAGAATACAACTTCGATGCGGCCGATATCGAACCGATGATCACTTATGGTACCAACCCGGGAATGGGGCAGGGTATCACGAAAGCGATCCCTACTTCGGATCAGGTAGAAGGCGGTAAAGCAACCTATGATAAGTCTCTGAATTACATGGGCTTCCATGAGAACGAGAATATGCTGGGCAAGCAAATCGACTACGTGTTCATCGGTAGCTGTACCAATGGTCGCATCGAGGACTTCCGTGCATTTGCGTCGATCGTGAAAGGCCGTAAAAAAGCTGATAATGTAACGGCGTGGATTGTTCCGGGCTCGCACATTGTGGAGGCGCAGATCAAGGAAGAAGGAATTCTTGACATCCTTACCGACGCTGGTTTTGAATTGCGTCAGCCGGGTTGCTCGGCTTGTCTGGCAATGAACGACGACAAGATCCCGGCAGGCAAATATGCGGTGAGTACCTCCAACCGCAACTTCGAAGGTCGCCAGGGCCCAGGCGCGCGCACCTTACTCGCAAGCCCGCTCGTAGCAGCCGCAGCAGCGGTAACGGGCGTGGTTACGGACCCGAGGACGTTGCTTTGAAAGAGCTTTAAGCGATAGGCTCTAAGCTCTAAGCTACTTCAATACACACACTTATTATGAGAGATTTTCGAAGGTATGACGTATGGCGAATTAGTCATGAGTTTGTTCTTGAGGTTTACACTCTTACGCGACAGTTCCCGTCGAATGAAACGTATGGAATTACTTCACACATAAGAAGGGCTTCCGTTTCAATTCCGACGAATTTCTGCGAGGGATGTGGTAGGGCAACAGACTCAGAATTTGCAAGATTCATACATATCTCATCGGGCTCTGCTCATGAGGTTGAATATCTCTTACAGCTCTCAAAGGATTTGGAATATCTTCCAGAAACGGATTATTTATTACTGGACGAAAAAATTAACCTGGTTAAGAGAATGCTGTACAATTTGGAAAAAAGCATTACACAAAAGCCAAAAGCTTAAAGCTTACGGCATAAAGCAGCAAAACAATGGCTTACGATAAATTCACCATACTGAAAAGCTCGGCAGTGCCTTTGCCGATTGAAAACGTCGATACCGACCAGATTATCCCTGCGCGCTTCCTGAAAGCAACCAAGCGGGAAGGCTTTGGCGACAACTTGTTCCGCGACTGGCGCTATAATGGCGACGATACGCCGAAGCAGGATTTTGTGTTGAACAACCCTATTTACTCGGGAAAAATACTGGTAGGGGGCCGCAATTTCGGTAGCGGATCCAGCCGTGAGCACGCTGCCTGGGCGATCTACGATTACGGTTTCCGTTGTGTGGTTTCCAGCTTCTTTGCCGATATCTTTAAGGGTAACTCGCTGAATATCGGAATTTTGCCGGTACAGGTGAGCCCCGAATTCCTGGACAAGATCTTCCAGGCCATTGAAGCTGATCCAAATGCTGAATTGGAAGTAAATCTGCCGGAGCAGACCATTACGATCCTGGCAACGGGTGAGAAAGAGTCTTTTGACATCAACGGTTACAAAAAGCATAACCTGACAAACGGTTTCGACGATATCGATTATCTGCAGGCCATGAAGGGAGAGATCAAGGAGTTCGAAGCAGAGAGAATATTTTAATGGCAGTCGGTAATGGCTATCGGCTGTCGGCAATCGGCTATCAAACTTTTTGAGCAGCCAGTTGCCGACAGCCGAGGTCTGACAGCCGACAGCCGACAGCCACTTATGAACAGCCGCTATATTGAAATAATGGATACGACACTCCGCGATGGTGAGCAAACCAGCGGGGTGTCGTTTTCCGCGTCCGAAAAGCTGACCATTGCCCAGATCCTGTTGCAGGAAGTGAAAGTGGATCGCATTGAAGTAGCCTCGGCACGTGTGTCGGAGGGGGAATTTCAGGCGGTCAGGAAGATCACCGACTGGGCGAAGGCTAATGGTTTTCTGGACAAAATTGAAGTCCTCACCTTTGTCGATGGGGATGCCTCCATTAATTGGATGGTACAGGCCGGAGCGAAAGTGATGAACCTGCTGACCAAAGGGTCCCTGAACCATTTGACCCACCAACTCAAAAAATCACCTGAGGAGCACTTCCAGGATATCCGCAATGTGATCGAGCTGGCCGAGACGAAGGGCATTGAGTGCAATGTGTATCTTGAAGATTGGAGCAATGGAATGCGCAGCTCTCGCGATTATGTATTTCAATCGCTGGATTTTCTGACCACGTTGTCTGTCAAGCGCATTTTGCTGCCGGATACATTGGGTATTCTGACACCATCTGAGTCCTACACCTTCGTAAAGGAGATCGTGGATCGTTACCCCAACCATCATTTTGAGTTTCACGCACACAATGACTACGACCTGAGTGTAGCGAATGTAATGGAAGCGCTTCGCGCGGGAGCGCATGGTTTGCACCTGACCGTGAATGGCATGGGCGAGCGCACGGGTAATGCACCGCTTGCGAGTACGATCGCCGCCCTGAACGACCTGGTGCCTGATTGTACCACTTCGGTGAACGAAAAGTCGCTGTACTCGATCAGTAAGCTGGTGGAGACATTCTCAGGTATTCGCATCCCGGCGAACAAACCCATTGTCGGGGAAAGCGTTTTTACCCAAACTGCCGGTATTCATGCGGATGGGGACAAGAAGAATAATCTGTATTTCAGCAAGTTGATGCCCGAACGTTTCGGTCGGCAACGCTTGTATGCATTGGGTAAAACTTCCGGGAAAGCCAATATCGAGAATAACCTGCGGGACCTGGGCATTACGCTATCCGACGCGGATCTCAAAAAGGTAACGCAACGGATCATCGAACTCGGCGACCGCAAAGAAGCTGTGACGCCGGAAGACCTCCCCTACATCATTTCCGACATTCTCGACAGCGACGCGATCGAGGAGAAGGTTGTGATTACCAATTATGTACTCACTCATTCAAAAAACCTGAAACCTTCCGCCACATTGCAGATCCGTTTCGGTGAAGAAGTATTTGAGGAGAATGCGCAGGGAGACGGGCAGTACGATGCGTTTATGAATGCATTGAAAAAGATTTATATCAAAAAAGGCATTAGTTTGCCCATGCTGACTGACTATGCCGTTCGGATCCCTCCGGGTGGCAGGACGGATGCATTATGCGAAACGATCATTACCTGGGAAATCAATGGGAAGGACGTGAAAACGCGCGGACTGGACTCGGACCAGACGTTTTCGGCGATCATGGCTACACAAAAGATGCTGAACCTGATCGGCGTCCCTGAAAATAAGATCACACCCGAACCATTAGCTGATGCATTGTCCTAGCGCAATGCATTTGTCATTCATATTTTACTGATTATCAATTAAATAAATTAATGAAAAAGCATATCCTTATCGTTCCGGGAGACGGAATCGGACAAGAAGTTACAGAGGTAGGAAAAGCAGTGCTGGTAAAGATCGCCGAAAAATTCGGTCATGAATTCACTTACGACGAAGCGCTGATGGGCCACGTTGCGATCGAAGCAACAGGGAACCCGCTTCCCGACGAAACCCTTGAAAAGATGCGTGCTTCCGACGCCATTTTGTTTGGTGCGGTGGGGCATCCGAAATATGACAATGACCCTACTGCCAAAGTTCGCCCCGAGCAGGGCCTGCTGAGGATGCGGAAAGAACTTGGATTGTATGCGAACCTTCGTCCGATCAAGCTTTTTGATGAATTGCTGGGCGCATCGTCCATCCGACCGGAAATTCTGAAAGGTTCGGACATTCTTTTCTTCCGCGAGCTGACAGGCGATATTTATTTCGGTGAAAAAGGCCGTAAAAACGATAACAATACTGCTTACGATATCGCTGAGTACAGCCGTTACGAGGTTGAGCGCATCGGCCGCAAAGCATTTGAGGCCGCACGTACACGCGGGAAAAAGCTGTGTTCGGTGGATAAGGCAAACGTTCTCGAGACGAGCCGTCTATGGCGTGAGGTTATCCAGGCGCTTGCTCCCGAGTATCCTGATGTAACGGTTGAACACCAGTTTGTGGATTCGGCTGCCATGATGCTGATCAAAGACCCGCGCCGTTTCGACGTGGTGGTAACCGCCAACCTTTTCGGAGATATTCTGACGGACGAAGCAAGCCAAATTGCAGGATCAATGGGAATGCTCGCTTCCGCTTCGGTCGGAGACAGTACGGGTGTTTATGAACCGATTCACGGCTCAGCACACGACATTACGGGTAAAGGTATCGCAAATCCCTTGGCATCAGTACTTTCGGCGGCATTGCTCCTCGATATTTCATTTGGTTTAAAAGAAGAATCGGATGCGATTATTTCGGCGGTTGACCAATTGCTGAAAGATGGTTTCAGAACAAAGGATATAGCCGATGCGTCGACACCAGCGGACAAGATTCTGGACACCCAGGCAGCTGGCGCAGAGCTTTTGAAAAGAATCTAAAAAAATTTAAAGTTTTGCCAAACAATATTTGTTGGATTCAAAACTTGTGCTTTCTTTGCAGAAGAAAATCGCGGTTAGCGAAATTTCGCCACATGAATATGAGCCAACAAGATAACCTCATTCTCAATCTCCAACAGCTACCGTGAGGCGGGAAAGGTTATGTTTTAATAAGTTACAGACCCTTTCCCGTGACAAGGAAAGGGTTTTATATTGCCTGAAATATTGTTAAATTCGTGTCCCATTAAAAAAATAATACCCACCAATGAGTAATCGAGTTCAGATCTTCGACACTACTTTACGAGACGGCGAGCAGGTCCCTGGCAGCCAATTGACCACAGAAGAAAAGATTGTAGTAGCAACGCAACTCGAAAAACTAGGGGTAGATATTATCGAAGCTGGCTTTCCGGTTTCCAGCCCCGGCGACTTCCGGTCCGTGGTCGAGATCTCAAAAGCGGTACGCGAACCGATTATTTGCGCGCTTTCGCGTGCCGTGCAAGGCGACATCGATGCGGCTGCCAATGCATTACAGTATGCCCAGCGGGCACGGATCCACACCGGCATCGGTTCTTCTGACATTCATATCCAGCATAAATTCAATACTACCCGCGAAAAAATCATCGAAAGGGCGATTGCGGCTACGAAATATGCTAAATCGAAGGTAGAAGACGTCGAGTTTTATTGTGAAGACGCGGGCCGTGCAGACCTGGTATTTCTTTCTCAGCTTGTTGAAGCCGTAATCGGTGCGGGCGCAACGGTGGTCAATATTCCGGACACGACCGGTTATTGTCTGCCGGACGAGTACGGAAATAAAATCAAATACATTTTCGAACACGTTTCGAATATTCATAAAGCCACGATCTCGATCCATTGCCACAATGACCTGGGTTTGGCCACTGCTAATTCAATCGCAGGTATCAACCAGGGCGCACGCCAGGTAGAGGTGACGATCAACGGGATCGGTGAACGAGCGGGCAATACTTCTTTGGAGGAGGTGGTCATGGCATTGAAAGTGCATCAGGAGCTTGGTCTCGAAACAGGCATCAATACGCAGCACATTTATCCGACCAGCCAGCTGGTTTCTAAAATGATGCGCATGCCGGTACAGGCGAACAAGGCGATTGTCGGGCGTAACGCGTTCGCGCATTCATCGGGTATTCACCAGGACGGCTTTCTGAAAAACAACCTCAATTACGAGATTATGAATCCGCAGGATGTGGGTGTCGACAAGTCGGATATCGTACTGACGGCACGCAGCGGCCGTCACGCATTGAAGCACCGCCTGGAATTATTGGGATTCAGCTTCGAGAAGGCGACACTGGATGAGCTGTACACGAGGTTCCTGGAAGTGGCCGATGTGAAGAAAGAAGTAAACGACGGAGATCTGGTTGAACTGGTGCGTACAGCGGAAACGGTTTAATTAGAATATTATTAGAATTAGTTAACAGCTTGAATCTGAATTTGATGTTTTAAAGAATTTTTTGTAAGATTACATATTCAATAACATCCATCAGATTGCAAAAAGCCCTCGGTGATTCTGACTAAGGGCTTTTTCTTTGTTTTACAGGATAATCGTACGGTTGTGGTGGATGAAAACGCGGTCGTTAAAGACCAGTTTTAACGCCTTCGAAAGCACAGCCTTTTCAGTATCTCTTCCCAATGTTGCCATATCCGACGCAGTGAGGGTGTGGTCCACGCCTTTCACATCTTGCGCGATAATTGGCCCCTCGTCCAGATCGTTATTGACAAAATGCGCGGTAGCGCCAATAATCTTGACTCCGCGCTCATATGCTTGCCGGTAAGGGTTTGCCCCAATAAAAGCCGGAAGAAAGGAGTGGTGAATGTTGACGATCCTGTTTGGAAAGCGATCGACAAACTGCGGCGTGATCACGCGCATGTATTTGGCCAGGACCAGATAGTCGGGACGGTAGATTTCGAGCGTTCTCAAAATCGCATCTTCATGCTCTTCACGCGTTTTATTTTCATGGGAAATGAAATGAAAAGGAATTCCGAATTTCCCAACCAGCGGCTGTAAGGTATTGTAGTTACTGATAACGGCCATTATCGTTGCATCCAGTTCGTTGAATGCATATCTGATCAATAATTCTCCCAGGCAGTGGTGTTCCCGGGTCACCAGAAGAACAATGTCCTTGCTCTTTTTGGGATTAATGCGGAGGTTCAGCCCGGCGGGCAATTCGGATTGCAATGCGTTCAGCAGTTCGGGAATATCGGTGTCCCCTTCAAATTCGGTTCTCATAAAAAAGTACCGGGAAGGGCTAACGTATTCGTCGTTGCTGATGATATTCTGATTGTGTGCAAACAGGATGCGGGTAACATGGTAGATCAAACCCTTATGATCCGGTCCATCCATCAACAAAATATGTCTTTGACTCATGAAAGCTTAAATGATCGGTTTAAGAAAATGTGTTTCTTAATGCGGGTCAAATATAATGAGTTCATGCAAGAGCTTTTACTAAAGCTAACTTGTTTTGGATTTGAGCTGTAACAATTCGAAGAGCAACTGTGTTAAGTGGGTTACCGACCATTATTCCCGATTTATGTCAGAAACACTATTGATACCGACAGATGCAGACAGGTCTGCTGTGTACCGTGCGCTTTTGCCGCAAATTGAAGCTTTGATTGCCGATGAAAGTGACCTGACGGCGAACCTGGCCAACATGGCGGCCGCATTAAAGGAAGCATTCGGGTTTTTCTGGGTGGGATTTTACATCGTGAAGGAAGGTCAGCTTGTACTGGGGCCATTTCAGGGGCCCATTGCCTGCACGCGCATCCCGTTTCACAAGGGTGTATGCGGGGCCAGCTACACGCGTGCTGAAACCATCATCGTGCCCGATGTAGACCAGTTTCCCGGACATATTGCATGCAGTTCGGCATCGAAATCGGAGATCGTGGTACCGGTATTTCACCGAAATGGCACGGTAGCGATGGTCCTGGATGTGGACAGCGACCAACCCGACGATTTCAGTGAAGCAGATCTGGAAGGACTTGAAAAAATGGTCAGCTTGATTTCCAGGAAGCTCTAAATCTTGCAAAAATAAACCCCGCCGGTAAACAGGCGGGGTCGCGAAGTGTCTTGAAATGATATCAGTTTAATGAAAACATAGGTAACCTGAGTGCTACCACGTTATTAAACATCAATTTCGATATTTTGGGATCCATATAATCGATCAGCGGAAATTCTGAAACGAGTGACATTACTTCAAATTCACTTTCTGCTCTTACCACGCACCAGAGTCTGGAGTAATCATCGGACAAAGCGTAAGACATGAGTCTTCCCTGCTCCATCAGTTCATTAATCTTTTTTCTCTGAGCAGGTATTTTTGCTGTGAAATCTTCCGACATGACAGCAGGAAGCTGGATTTCAACCATATATTGGCTCATGGGCGATAGAAGTTTGGGTTACAAAAATACCTTCACATATAAAATGTACTCATTAAAGGATATGACTAACGGATTAGTTCCTTAACCTAACGTACCGAACATTTGGCAATAGTTTCTAAGACATTCCAACCATTTTGACAATGAGCGTGTCAGGCCTAATACGACGAGCTGTGAAGCAAGCGTCGGATCATAACGCAACAGTAATCGACTATCTTATGGATAGAGGTGCTGAATTTACTCACAAACCGAACGAAGCACCCCTAAACTTCGGATGACGTTTAACGAACAGGAATTGGTGAAAGGCTGCAAGCAGCGCAACCGGATCGCCCAGAAACAGCTGTATGATGTTTTTGGGGGGAAGTTGTTCGCTATTTGCCTCAGGTACACCAAAAACCGCGCAGATGCGGAGGATGTATTGCAGGACGCTTTCATCAAAATTTATGAAAACATTGATTCTTTCAGAGCTGACAGCCCGCTCGAATACTGGATGCGTTCGGTGGTTGTCAATACTGCTCTGAATCATTTGCGGCAACAGAAGTATCTGAAGGAACTGGATGATATAGATGTGCATCACAATGGCATTGCGGACAAGGAGTTTACGCTCGGCAATTTCCAGATGCAACAGTTGATGGAGCTGATCCACGAGCTGCCGCCGGGCTGTCAGACGATCTTCAATCTGTATGCTATTGAAGGTTATCAGCATAATGAGATTGCCCAGATGTTGGGTATCTCCGAAGGGACTTCCAAGTCGCAGTATTCGCGGGCGAGGAGTTTGCTTCAACAAAAATTAGAAAAGGAAAAAAGATTTGATGATGGATCCGTCCGACATAAACAGTTTTGAAAATCAATGGAAAAAGGCCTTTCAGGAGGCTTCTGAAGCTCCCCCGCCATCTGTGTGGGAGAATATAGAAGCACGTCTCGACACGGAGCAGGGAAAGGTCGTTCCACTTTGGTGGCAGTCTACCAAAATATGGTATGCGGCCGCATCGATAGCTGCCCTGCTCCTGGTGGGAGGAGGTATCTGGTATTCGGGCCGGGATGCAGGCTCAGAGAGAACTGCTCTTACAAATAGTCCGATGAAGGAAGGGCGCAAACAGGAGAATGGACGCAAACAGGAGGATGAAATTGAGGGTAAGCCTGCTGAAAAAGGAGAGGCGAAAGTAGCAAAGTCGGATTTGCGCCAGAATGGATTGCCGAAGCAGAATGAGCCGGCCGGGAACGATGCTAAGAATGTGTCGCCCGAAACGTCTGAGGTAGAGATTGCCTCAGTGAACAAGCAGAAGCCGAATGGAGCACAGATCACCAAATCTTTTGCTGAACCTGCGGGAGGGACTGTCGCGGATGTTTATCAAAAGCCACGTACACCCGATGGCAATCCGGCATTACCAAACATAGAGAGCGCACATACTTTACCCGGAAATGCGGTAGTAAAAGAAATCACGTCAGGTCCGGAATTGATTGCGGCCAACAGTGAAAGTAATTCGGTTGGGCTGCTCAACGCGCTGCCTTATAACGATCTGGATGTACATGTTCAGAAACGCTATGTATTCTTCCGTCCCCAAATGCAAATCGAGGAGCCGGTTAAGACATCCAAAAAGAAAGAATATTGGGCGGGCGTAGGTATCATGCCGGCGTCTTTTAACCCCGATGTGAAGTTGAAAGAAGCGCCGATGGTGTTTTCAAGTCAAAGTGTAGCCAACAAACGCTCGGTTTCCGGAAATAGCGAGTCGGGAATTTCTTACGCTCTGCAGACACAGGGAGGGATGAGACTGTCAAAGCATTGGTCTGTGGAGGCCGGTTTAAGCTATCTCCGGGGGAATTCGGATTATCAGGGAGGCGGCTATGTTTTGAATGCATATAACAGCGCCGCCGCCAATGTTTTGGAAAATGCCCTGGCGGGCTTGTCGTCGCCGAACGCCAGTCCTTCTTTTGCAGACAAGACGTCTAATTTTGATAACGGCGCATTATATATTGATGTCGCGAAAAAAGTAAGCAATAACTATCAGTACCTGCAATTGCCTGTTCAGGCTGGTTTTACTTTAAATCCCGACAAGCGATTGAGCTATTCGTTGCTGGGCGGCATGATGGCCAATTTCTTTCTGACGAATGAGCTGGAATCGGCATCTGGTGAAATCATCAAAACGACGGCAAACGACGAGATCTACCGCAGCATGAACTGGGCAGCGACAACGGGTTTAAGATTCAATTACAGGCTTTCATCGAAATGGGCAGCTAATCTGACAGGCTCTTACCAGCGTGCGGTATCTTCCGGTTTTAAATCGAATCAAAGCCTCGAATCGCTCCCTTATTTATATGGAGTTTCGTGGGCCGTTCGATATTCTTTTTGATTTAATTCAAAAAGGTTTCCAACCAATGACGGTGTATTTGAATCTTCTTATTGTGGGTTGAATGTGGGGTTCCGGTTGCTTAACAAAATGCCGGAAATAAAAGTACTCTTGCATCTATTAGCCATGAAAATTTTCAAAAGATCAATCATCCCTTTTATGCTGGCCGCTGCTACGCTGGGGTGTAACAGCGACGGTAATATTGATCCGGGCAACGAAGTCAATCCGGTAGAAATACCCGCAGCGGTTTCAAATGGAACGACTTCCTTTGCTTTTGATTTTATTCATGGATTGCAGAAAACACAGCCCGCGGGAGACAATTTATTTGTTTCTCCATTGAGTTTGCACATGGCACTGGGGATGCTTTTGAACGGAGCGGAAAAGGAAACGGCAGAAGAAATCCGGAAGACTCTCAAAATAGATGAGGTTGCATTAGCTGAATTGAATGCTGCCTATCAAACATTAATTAAAGATTTGCCTGTGGCGGATTCAAAAGTGAGCCTAGGTCTGGCCAATTCACTTTGGCACCGCAACGACTTTGCAGTAGAGAACGATTTTCAATCTGTCCTGAAAAATTCATTTGAGTCGGACATTACCGGATTGCCATTTGACAATGCAGCCAAGGATCGTATTAACAAATGGGCGAGCGATAAGACCAACGGAAAGATCAAAAAAGTGATCGACCAGATTAGCAGCGATCAGGTAATGTTCCTGATGAATGCGCTATACTTTAAGGGTGACTGGAAGTATCGGTTTGATTCAAAGAAGACACTGGACACGCCGTTTAACCTGGAAAGCGGGCAAAGTAAGAATGTGAAAATGATGTTCACATCCGCAGATTTCAAAATTGGTTCAGGCGGAAATTATAATGCCATCCAACTTCCTTACGCCAACGGGCAATTCAATATGACATTGCTGATTCCGAAAGGGCAAAGCACAGTGGATGAAGTATTGACGTCTCTTTCCGGATCCGGATGGTCGGAGTTGATCGGAGGAATGAAGGTGCAGGGTGCAACAGTGGGCCTTCCCAGGTTTACCCTCGACTATTCGGGTAAATTGAATAAGACCCTGGAAGGAATGGGAATTCAAAAGGCTTTTCAGGAAGACGCACAGTTGGGTAAGATAAACAGAAATGCGGCTATACACGTGGATTTTGTGAAGCAGGATGCGTTCCTGGGAATCGACGAACAAGGAACAGAGGCAGCTGCGGTAACAACAATAGGAATCGTCCTTACATCCGCAGGCCCGCAAGATCCGCCCCGGTACGTCTGTGACAGGCCGTTTGCGCTCGTCATTAGTGAAAATACTTCGAATACCATTCTCTTTATGGGAAGGATCAAGAATCCGGATACAAAATAAAAACAGGCCTTTTGGCCAGGAAAATATCAAAGATAAAAAATACCGGTTCGCCGGTATTTTCGGGGTGCGTTATCGTCCGATGGCTTTGCTTTCGGACGATTTTGTTTTGTATTCCAACTAATTATGAAAAGTCAGTGTCCTGCATTTACCAAAGTAAAAATATGATTTTTACGAGCCTCTAAAACCTGACTTTATGAAAACTAAACTTCTACTGTTAACCTTTCTGGCGTGGACATGTTGGTCATGTAACGACCAATGTAAGGAAACACGCGTCGTTCGCCGGTTCAGCAACGTGACACACTCGCTGATGGAGCTTAGAACAATGGTAAGGGCAGAGTCGCCGAAGGCCATGGAGCAGCCCGGGAAAATGTATGTAAAGGGTAAGTATTTATATGTCAATGAGATCAAGAGGGGGATTCACATCATTGACAACAGCAATCCCGCGAGTCCCAGGTTTGTTGCGTTCATTAACATCCCGGGTAACGGGGATATAGCAGTTCGCGACAACATTCTTTACGCTGACAGCTTTTCGGACCTTGTTGCGATGGACATCGCCGATCCGGCGGCGGCCAGGGAGGTCGGTAGGGTAAAGAATGTGTTTAAAACAGGTTTTTTCGATGGAGGCTCGTGGTCCCTTAACGAATCGGTCGGAGCGATTAATGACACCAATGTGGAGTGGGTCACAGAAACCGTGACTGTAAATTGCGAGGACAATGTTACGCCAAACTGGTGGTGGGGCGGTGGCATCTGGGCAATAGCCGACAGGGCATTTTTAAGTAGTTCCTCGTCGGCTGCACCACAGTCGGCCGGGGGAACAAATGGCCAGGCAGGGTCGATGGCCCGATTTGCGCTGGACAGGAATTACCTTTACACGGTCGGACAAAATCAGCTTCACCTTTTCAACATCGCCAAGCCTTCTCAGCCCGTCGACTTCGCCACTGTGAACCTCGGTTGGGGGATAGAAACGATTTTCCCTTACGAAAACAAGCTCTTTATTGGTTCGTCTACCGGAATGTTCATCTATGATAACACCAATCCTGCCGCGCCAAAACAACTTTCAACATTCCAGCACGGTCGCGCGTGCGACCCGGTGGTTGTGCAGGGAGATATTGCGTATGTTACCCTCCGTACAGGTACTGCATGCGCCGGAACGCAAAATCAACTCGACCTCGTCGATGTCAGTTCTCCTGAATCTCCGCAGCTGATTAAGAGCTATCAGATGGAAAACCCGCACGGACTAAGTATCGACTTCCCGACACTGTATCTCTGCGAGGGAGAGCATGGATTGAAGGTATTCGATGTGGCCGATAAGTTTTCAGTTGACAAGCATCAGTTGGCCCATTTCAAAGATATGGATGCCTACGACGTTATTTCGCTCGGGAAGACATTGTTGCTGATCGGCAAGGATGGTTTCTATCAGTATGACTGCTCTGACTCGAAAGACTTGAAACTGCTGAGCAGAATCCCGGTTGGAAAAGCGATTTGATATGAAGAACACATTATGGCTTTTTTTCCTGCTGAGTGCTGCCATTTCGCACGCACAGCAAACCAGGAACGTGAAGTTTGTCAATCACACCGAATTCGGGGGATTGTTCGGAAGGGTGAAGTATGCAAATCCCTACTCAGGAAATGATGAACAGGTCGATAGCAAAACCAGCCTCACCATTCAGACGTTCAATGGAGTGCAATGGAGCAAGAGACTTTCCACAGGTGTAACACTAGGAATGGATTGGTATAAGTCGGCGCTCTTGAACCCCGTTGCGGCCGGAGTAAGATATGATTTTCTGGGCAGGAAAAACGTGCAGCTATTTGGAACCGCCGATGCCGGATATGCATTTGCCTGGTTTCACGACGATTCGGAGGGCTTTGATACGGAGGGAGGCCTGATGTTAAATCCGGGCCTGGGAATGAAAGTGGGAAAGGCGGGGGCGGCTGCATTTACGATCACCGTTACCTATAAAAGACAAGATGCGCACGTCAGGAAAACACCGCTGCCCGATCAGAAAGAGCGGTATGAGGACCGGGTCTATAACAGGCTGGCTTTGAGATTAGGAATTAGTTTTTAAATAACAGATTTGCCATGAAAAAAATAGCTTCTTCCATCGCATTATTGGTGTTGCTGACATCTACCGCATTTCAATGCGGAGATGACGTGAACTGTTGCGATTTGCCGCCTTGCTCAGAGATTTCGTCTTTGACAGGTACCTGGCGTCTTCAACATTTTCAGAATATATCAACGGGCGTCATTGACGCCGACCCCGGAATTGAGGGAAAAAATGTTGTGTACACTTTCCAGGATAACCAGAAGGACGGCATGATCACCGGGCATACTTTTGTGAATACCATCAGCGGTAGTTACACGCTGGGGCCTGAATGCGCGCTGAAAGTCAGTAGTTTTGGTGGAAGCAAAGTGGGCGAGCCTGAATGGAGCAGAAAGGCATGGTTTCCGTCCGACTCTCTGGCGTCGGGTGTGTATTCGGTTTCAAGCGACAAGCTGATTGTCCGGTTTAGCAATAGCCCTGAACAGCTTGTTTTCAAAAAGGAAAAATAGCCTTCTGAGTCAGACGAATGCGAGTACTAAGCTTCTGGCTGTACTTTCCTGCGGATCTGTACCGATTTTTCAAATTCATTGATCTCATCGACAAACATGGCCTGCCCGCAGTGGTACCAGGCGCGGAATTTCTCTGACTGATCGATATGCTTTGGCAGATAATCGAAGATCACCGAGAGGTCAAACGTCCGGGACATGACACCGGCTCCTGAAATAACACCGTCAATGGCATTGCATTCCTGCTCAAAGTGATTGGGAACGGGGACCATCATCACGGGTTTTCCAAGATACATCGCCTCGCACACCGATTCAAAACCCGCAGTGGTCACCAATGCACGACAAGTGGCAAGCATTCTCAGGTATTTTTCGCTATTGATCTGATGGAAAGTCAGCGTACTGTCAAACGCAAATTCCTCCGAAGCGTCCGGATTATCCCAGAAGCAATGCAGCTGAACATCTCTGTGATTAAGGTGCCATGCGATGACTTGCTTGCTCAGGCTGTGATGCGTCATGTAAACGAGAATAAACTCGCCCTTTTGAGGAATCAGCCGTGTAACTTCTTTTCTCAGTAGCGGCGGAACCACGGTCAGTTTCAGATCGGGAGCGGAAGCAATTTCCCGGAATGACAAAGCCAGCCGTTTGGTCGCCAGCCAGGACGTAGATTTCGAATTAAGATTGATCAGAAACTGATTAAGCCGGCTGTTTTCCGGGAAGATGAATTTGGGATGTAACAAAAGATACTGGTGCGCAATGCAGATCATCGGAATACCGGATCGGTAAATAAGGTTGTATAAACCACCATAGGTATCATAAAAGCTGATGATCAGATCAGGATTGATCTGGCAGACGGTTTGATGAATGCTGTGCAGGCTTTTTAGATATTTCGGTAAATGCGCGATATGAGTGGCGATCGTACGGCCAACGTTCATTCCGCCTCCCTGCGCCTTGTAAATAATATTGGGAGCTTTAAAATGATGGACAGGTGCAAAGATCTGCTCCTGGAAAAAAGAAGGAATATTCCGGCCCGGAGATGTTCCTACCATCGCCCCTACGACTTTATGTCCCGCACCGCGCAGAACCTGACCGAGTGAAATGGCCTGTGTCAGGTGCCCCCGGCCTTCTCCCTGAACCAGAAAAAGGATTCTCATCATTATAGATAGCGTTGATTCCGACCGGTTAGGAAGCCGGTGAAAGCCACCTGCTTTTCCATGCCGGGGAAGTTATCCACGACTGTTTTAGTGCTTGTTTTCTTAACCGGCTTTTGAACGATCGTCTGCTGATCGTAATACAACAGGCTCCATTGGCCGTCGAAGTCTTCCACCAATGCGCTCAGGGTCTCTACCCAGTCCCCCGAATTCATGTAAACAATACCGTCGATGTTGCGGATAGCAGGGTGGTGGATGTGCCCACAGATCACCCCGTCACAATTGCGGGAGCGCGCAAGCTCCGTTAGCTTTTCTTCGAAGTCCGTCATGTAATTGACAGCCATCTTAACGGACTGCTTCACCCGCTGGGAGAGCGAATAGTAGGACAATCCCCGCCATTCACGATATCTGTTGTAAAATTTATTAACCCAGAGCAGGAATGTATAGCCAATGTCGCCCAGATAGGCCAGCCATTTGAGGTGTGTAGTAATGGAGTCGAAGACATCGCCATGGGTCACATAAAACTTTTGTGCGCCTGATGTGAGAATGTAGTCTTTCCGGATCTGAAAGTGCTTTCCAAGGCGAAGGGGGATGATCTGATCAAGGAAATCGTCATGGTTTCCGCGGATGTAAATAACTTTCGTTTTGTTATCCTCTATCATTTTCAGGACGCGCTTGAAAAAAAGCGTATGCTTTCGTTTCCAAACGCCGTATTTTTTCAATTGCCACGCATCAATGATGTCACCATTCAGGATCAGCTTTTTGCAGGTGTAGCTTTTCAGGAAATTGGTGACTTCTTCTGCCTTCGATCCGCCTGCTCCCAGGTGAATGTCCGAAATGATAATTGTTCGAAAGTGAGTTGTATCTCCCATGATACAAATTTTCTCATTTCGTATTAACTGGATATTATTCTCAGGTTATCAGTAGGTTAAGTTTTGGTTGTAAACTAATACTACGAATTATTTCATAGGTAACCGAAGGTAGATATGCGCGAAAAACGCAATATTTACTTTTTGTTACTACTAACTCATCAACTATGAAAAGACTCCTTGCCCTGCTGTTGCTTTGTGGTACGCCGGTTTTGGCTCAAAAGGACTATTTGCCGCACGAGGTCGAAAAGGCCGCCGAGCCGGCAGGTGGCCTGGCAACCCTCAATCAATTCATCAGTTCCAATCTAAGGATTCCCTTCCGGGCAGCCGTGAAAGGGGTGAATGGGCGCGTTTATTTGAAGGGAGTCGTGGAACCGGATGGTCACATGAGCCGGATCGAAGTCACCAGGGGGCTGGACACGCTCTCTAATGCGGAGGCAATGCGGGTATTGGGTATGTATAAGGCGTGGAAACCTGCGCTTTTGAAAGGCGAGAAAGTGCGGCAGATCGTTTTTTTTCCGGTGACGTTTAAGGCTGACGCACGCACTGGTTACGACAGTACCCGGAGTCTGTTTGTGGATTATTTCGATCAGTATTTCAATCCGGCCCCGGACCCGGCCGCGGCTCAGTACCGTCGTATAATGCCGGTTGATGATCAGGGATTTGTATCTGGTAATGTGGGATATGACGAGTCTAAAAACAAAAAGTGGAAAAAACTGGGCGAGGCAACTTTCAAGAGGAAAGAGGTCAGGTTTAAATCAAGATATGTGAATCCGAAGGGAGATTCGCTCCTTGCCTATCACATTGCGGCGCGCGATTTCAATGAGGCAAGCCACGCGACGGAAGCCACTTTTCATCAGGACGGAAGGCTGCTCTCCTACACGGAATATGAGTTGCACGGAAAAGCTTCTCTTACAAGGGACTATGACCTTAATGGAATGGTGAGAAGGCAGCAGATTTTCACAGATTCGCTCATTACGGATGCACTTTGGGACGGAAATGGCCAGATCAGAACCCATATGGAAATTCCTATTGTAAAGGCTGGGGAGCGGGCAGAGCCTTTTTTGATGAATTCATGGGGGGCCGACGGCACGCAGTGGGTGAAAGATGGAAACGGTTTCTGGCGGGCAGTAGGAGAAACACCCGATGGTCACTCGCTTTTTGAGCAGGGCAAGGTGGTTGAGGGTCTGAAAGATGGCAAATGGACGGGCAAGCTCGCAGACAGCACACTTTTTTATGAGGAGGTGTATGATGGAGGGCTTATGACCAGCGGATTTTCCTTTCCATTTGGAGAGAAAGTATCTTACACGAAGGCTACGATCAATCCGGTCTTTAAGGGTGGGATCAATGAACTTTACAAATTCCTGGCAATGAATATCAGGTATCCGATTGAGGCCGCCAGACGGGGAGCGTCGGGCAGGGTTATGCTTTCGTTTGTGGTATGTGAGGACGGTTCGATGTGTGACTACAAAGTCGAGAACAGTGTCGGCTTCGGCCTGGACGACGAGGCGCTGCGGGTGGTGAAATTGATGAACGGGAAATGGGAGCCCGGTGTGATGCGGGGCCAGAAGGTGAGGGTCAAATACAATGTTCCCGTCAATTTCCAGTTGCAGTAGCTATTCAAGGTAGCATTGTGCATTCAAACCATTCATCCAGTCCCGGGGCCGTCAGTCGGCCCCGGGACTTTTTTATCCGAATTAAGGTGAATTGTTGATTCTGATTTGATAATATTGTGATATCACTTTAATATCAAAATCTGAAAGCTATGATTGAAAAAGAATTACGCTCTATTTCTGGCTATCTGCTATTTGTGATTGGCCTGTCGCTGCTTTTTGGAGGCTTCGTCAGTATCGTGTCGGGAGGTAGCCCGCTTACCGGCGGTGTCATCAGCGCCGTAGGGTTTGTCATATTGATCGGCCTCACGGTGATCAACCCCAATGAGGCAGTTGTGACGACTTTTTTCGGCGATTATATGGGGACGATGAAGCAGAACGGTTTGCGGTGGGTAAACCCATTGTTTCGCCGCAAAAAAATCAGCCTTCGCGCTCGTAACCTCAATGGGCAGAAACTGAAAGTAAACGATAAACTGGGTAACCCCATCGAAATCGCGGCGGTGGTTGTCTGGCGGGTGGGCGACACGGCCAAATCGTCGTTCGAAGTAGATGATTATGTCAAATATGTGGAAATACAGTCGGAAGCGGCTGTCCGGCATTTGGCGGGCATCTATGCTTACGATTCCATGGAAGATGAGGAAGCCAGCACCCAGGAAGTAACTTTGCGGGACGGTAGCGGCAAAATCAATGAAATGCTGGAAGCCGAGCTGACGGAACGTCTGAGCCGCGCGGGTATCGACGTGCTCGAATCGCGGATCAGTCACCTCGCTTATGCGCCTGAGATTGCCGGGGCCATGCTGCAACGTCAGCAAGCATCGGCGGTAGTGGCTGCACGTCGGCAGATCGTGAACGGAGCTGTTGGAATGGTGGATATGGCTTTGGCCATGCTTTCGGAGAAAGGAATCGTGCAGTTGGACGAAGAACGGAAGGCAGCGATGGTGAGCAACTTGCTGGTAGTTTTGTGTGGTGAAAAAGCGGCGACCCCAATCCTGAACGCCGGTACCTTGTATCCTTGATATGGCGGAGAAAAAAGCATTTGTTTTGCGGATCAATCCTGATATGCTGCGGGAACTCGAAACCTGGGCACAACAGGATTTCCGCAGTTTGAACGGGCAGATAGAGTTTTTACTGAGTGAGGCATTGAAAAAACAAAGGCGCTCAAAATCAAAGGGAAACGATGAGGACGGTGCAAAAGATTAATTAAAATGTTAAAATTGCATTTATATAGTTGTCGTACTAATTTTTTACAGCTCATATGAAGCAAATAATCAGGACACTTTCATTAACAATCCTTTCCTTTCAGCTTTTTGCGCAGATTCCCGACACATTTCAATGGCTGCCCGATGGCAGTGGCTACCGCGATGCCGGCGATGGCCAGATCGTAGAGGTGACATTGCCGGCCAATCAGGAGAAAATTATCGTTTCGTCTGCGCAGCTTACGCCTCAGGGAGGCTCACCGCTGACCATCCGGAGCTACTCCGTCAGCAAAGCCGGGAACAAAGTTTTGGTTTATACCAATACCAAACGCGTGTGGCGGTACGATACCCGCGGCGATTACTGGGTGTATGACCTGACCGCCAAAACGCTGAAACAACTCGGGAAAGGTTTGCCGGAATCGTCGCTGATGTTTGCCAAATTTTCACCCGACGGAAAAAAAGTCGCGTATGTGAGCAAGCATAATGTGTATGTGGAAGATCTCGCCAGCAATGCTGTCAAGCAACTGACACCCGATGGCACCGACAGGGTGATCAATGGCACTTTCGATTGGGTTTACGAGGAGGAATTCGACTGCCGCGACGGCTTTCGTTGGAGTGACGACAGCAAATCGATCGCCTATTGGCAGCTCGACGCCCGCAAGATCCGCAACTTCCTGATGATCAATACCACGGATTCCATTTATTCATTTAATGTGCCGGTCGAATATCCCAAAGTGGGCGAGACGCCGTCACCTTACAAAATCGGCGTGGTCGACATTGCTTCGGCGCAGACGAAATGGATGAATATTCCGGGTGATCCGCAGAATACCTACGTGCCGCGCATGGAATGGTCGGGAATGGCCAACGAGCTGGTGATCCAGCAGCTGAACCGCAAGCAGAACGAGAGCACCTTGTTTTACATTAATACCGCCGACGGAAGCACAAAGCCGTTTTACACCGAAAAGGACGAAGCCTGGATCGACATCAAGAGCCGCTGGGAAAATGATCCGATGGGCTGGGACTGGATCAACGGAGGTAAGGAATTTTTGTGGGTTAGTGAAAAAGACGGATGGCGCCATACCTATCGCATTAGCCGCGATGGCAAAAAGGAAACGCTCATCACGGCGGGCAATTTCGACATGATCAATCCCGTCCGCATCGACGAGAAGAACAATGCCTATTATTTCATGGCCTCGCCGGACAATGCGACGCAAAGTTATTTGTACAAAACGTCGCTCGACGGCAAAGGTACGCCGGTACGCATTACCCCGGCGGATCAGGCTGGCACGCACGCTTACGACATTTCGCCGCTGGCCAAATTCGGACGTCATCAGTTTTCGAATGCCAAGACATCCCCGTTGGTAGAATGGATTTCGCTGCCTAAACACGCATCCATTGATCCGAATAATTCTATCGCACAGTCGAAAGACAAGATCAATTCGTCCAAAGCGAACATCGAGTTCTTCAAGGTAAAAACCGACGAAGGCGTGGAAATCGACGCGTGGATGGTGAAACCTACCAATTTCGATGCGACCAAAAAGTACCCGATCGTTTATATGGTTTATGGCGAAGCGGCCGGGAGCACCGTGAAAGACGTTTGGGGAACCGGAAGGAACCGTTTGTATGCTGGCAGCATGGCCGACGACGGCTACATTTATGCTTCTATGGACAACCGCGGAACGCCTTCACCGAAAGGATCGAAATGGCGGAAGGCGATTTACCGCAACATCGGCCGCATTAATATCAAAGATATGGACGGCGCTGCAACTGCCATGTTCAAACAATTCGCATTCATCGACACCAGTCGCGTGGCGGTGCATGGTTGGAGCGGCGGAGGTTCATCGACGTTAAACCTGCTGTTCCAGTATCCGCAGCATTTCAAAACCGGCATTGCCGTAGCCGCTGTGGCCAACCAGCTCACTTACGACAACATTTACCAGGAGCGCTATATGGGCATTCCGCAGGAGAACCGCGAGGATTTTGTGAAGGGTTCACCGATTACTTATGCTAAAAACCTGCGTGGTAACCTGCTTTATATCCATGGCACAGGTGATGATAATGTGCATTACCAGAATGCCGAAATGCTGGTCAATGAGTTGATCAGGGCTAATAAGGTGTTTCAGTTTATGCCTTACCCGAACCGATCGCATAGCATTTCCGAAGGCGAAGGCACGTCGCGGCATTTGCAATCATTGTTTACCGATTATTTGAAGAAAAACTGCCCTCCGGGAGCCAGATAATGTTAGGAAAGCTATTATGTACAATGGGCCTAGCGGGGTTGATCCCGCTCGGCTGCCCCGCGCAGATCAGCGAAGGAACGAAACAGAGCATTGCCACAGGAAAAGGCCTCAATGTCCCGAGATCAGGTGTTTTCTGGTCTTCTCCGACGGACGCTTCGGGCGTAGTGGGAGATTTTTACATCGATTCACTCTGGCGTGAGGGCGGTGTGAAGCTGCTGAAGCCGGTCGCGCAGATCGGCGGCGAGGAATCGGATACCATTGCGGGAATCCAGATGCGTTATAATGTACTCAACGACGAGCTGGAAGTGTTGGCAGGTGCGACAAAAAGGGACATCAGGGTAATTCGTGGCAGCCAGTTGAAAACTTTTAAGACCAACAATGGCTCTGCCCCGGTAGAATACGTTAATCTTGCGAGTCACGATCCCAAGGGAGAATTGAAAGGTTTTGGTGCGGTAGTAGCTCCGGGGAAGCTCACATTGGTAAGAGCTTATAAACCACGGATTACCAAGCCGAATTACAACCCAGGGTTTGCGACAGGGGAAAAGAACACGGTCGTCCGTCTTGTGACGGACTATTACCTTCTTTCTGCATCGGGTGCGCAAAAGGTCAGTTTAAGCAAAAAGGCGCTGCTGCCGCTGATGACCGATAAAAAGGCGCAGATAGATCAGTATGTGAAAGAGCATGACCCGGATTTCAAGGACGAAACACAGGTGGCCGAACTCATCCGGTTCTACAACGGCAAATAGCAAAAAGGCCTCCGGGAGCACTCCGGAGGCCTTTTTGCTACTTTTTACAGCCATATTACTTTCCGTATAACTTCTTCGCCGCAGGCTCGTACTTGTCACCCGCGCTCCATTGCGGTGCCGTTTTACGATCGGCGATCAGTCGCGTGGCATAGGTGTACGCCTGACTGAATTTCAAGAGGTAATTAAAGTCGATCGTCTCGGGATTGTCGGTTACCTGGTGATAGTTTTTCATGATATCGCCATTGAATTCCTTGAAACCGGGAGTGAATGTCGGTGCGGGAACCCCTTCTTTGGCAAAACTCACATTATCCGACCGGTCGAAAAGTCCCTGCTCCGGTGACGGATCGGCGAAGATGCCCAGGCCAAATGCTTTGCAAGCGGTTTCAATTTCGGCGCGTGCGCCGGTACGGTCGAGACCCATAACCGATACGATCGTCGTATCGTTATAGCCCGCGCCGTCGGAATTCATATTAAAAATGCATTTGTTCAAAGGCATAATCGGGTGTGAAGCGTAGTATTTGCTGCCTAATAAGCCTACTTCCTCGCCTGTAAGCGCCACGAGAACAATCGAACGTTTTGGTGGGTTTTTAGCCAAAGCTTCCGCCGCGGTGAGCAATGCGGTTACCCCAAATGCATTGTCGCGCGCGCCGTTAAAAATGCTGTCCTCGGGTGTGTACGTCTGCCCCCCTTGCTTGCCTACGCCCACGTGGTCATAATGCGCGGAGAGCAGGATGTACTCTTCTTTCAGCTTAGGATCGGTGCCGGAAATGTAGCCGGCCACATTGTAGCTGTAAATCGGTTTGGCAACCCTTCCCGAGGTTTTAAAAGTAACCTCTTTCACACCACGCAATGCACGCGCAAACCTGGCTTCTTTACCATTTACCCAGGCATGCGGAATCGTTTTGGCGGCAGAACCCTCTGCAAGTGCTATTTTCTCTCCTCCAAAAAACTTGCTTACCACATTCCAGGGCACAGGCGCATTGAAAAGCTCGATGACCGCGATGGCGCCTTTGTCCATCGCTATTTTACGCTTATCGGCAGAAGTAGCGAAAATTTCCGAAGGGGTTTGCGTTTCCGGCGTGCCGCTTTCTACCAATACAATTTTACCCTTCACATCCAAACCTTTGTAATCGTCCCAACTCTTGGCTGCATTTTCCAGACCAAAGCTTGCATACACGATCGGCGCTTTCAGGTCGACGGCTTCTCCGCTCATGAGCAGCCAATCGGTTCCGCTTTTCATGATTTCGGCATCTGCGGCAATTTCGCCGGTGCCATTAGCACCCATTTTTTCAAACGGTACACGCTGGAAATAGCTGGATGTACCGGTTTCCGTATTGCCCGGTACCGGCACGACGCCCATTTTGCGGAACTGTTCTGCCACGTAGCGGGCCGCTACAAAATTCCCCTGCTCGCCTGTGCGTCTGCCCATGAGCTCGTCGCCAGCCAGAAAGCGTATATGAGCCTCGGTTTCCGATTTTTTGACTTGAAACTCAGGCAATGAAGAAGTTTTTTTCTGCGCATCGGCCGGCAGCGCAAAAGCCAGGCCGAGCGGCAACAGGAGGAAAGGTAGTTTCATGACTGTTTTGTGATGATTTTAAAAACAAAATGTGAAGACGTAAGATAATCAGACATCTTCACATTCGTATGTTACAGAAATCGGAATTCGTTACCGCTTGTTAAGTATCACTGCTGCTTCTTTCGCGAAATAGGTCAGGATACATTTAGCTCCTGCGCGACGGATGCTTGTAAGCACTTCCATCATCGCCCGGTCACCATCGAGCCAGCCATTCAATGCGGCGGCTTTGATCATCGCATATTCGCCTGAGACGTTGTAGGCGGCGACTGGAATATCAAAATTTTCATCCAGCAAACGGATGATGTCAAGGTACGACAATGCCGGTTTGACCATCAGCATATCCGCGCCTTCGTCAAAATCAAGCTGCGCTTCCAGAAGTGCTTCGCGTTTGTTGGCAGGGTTCATCTGGTAGGTTTTTTTATCGCCGAATTTCGGTGCCGACTCCAGTGCGTCGCGGAATGGGCCGTAGAATGCGCTGGCATATTTGGCAGAATACGACATAATGCTCACATCGGTAAACCCGTGCGCATCGAGGTGTTTCCTTATATACCCTACACGGCCGTCCATCATATCGCTCGGGCCGAGGATATCGGCACCCGCTCTGGCCTGGGCCAGGGACATGTTTGCCAGGATTTCCAGCGTCGCGTCGTTCAGGATCCTGCCGTTCTCAACCAGGCCGTCGTGTCCGTCGGAACTGTACGGATCCATAGCCACGTCGGTCATGATCACGAGCTCCGGATATCTTTCTTTTATGGCTGTAATGGCTTTCAGATAGAAGGTATCCTCGCGATAGCTTTCCGAAGCGACGCGGTCTTTTTTGCTTTCAGGATAATTGGGGAACAGGTCAATGGCGCGGATACCCAGCTCGGTAACCTCTTTGAGCTCTTCCAGAAGATTGTCCAGGGAATAGCGGTAAATGCCCGGCATCGACTTGATCTCCGTTTGCTGCCGGGTACCTTCGACAACAAACATGGGGTAAATGAAATCGGAAACCTGCAATACGGTTTCCTGGACCAGCTCTCTGACACCGGCGGATTTTCTATTGCGTCTGGGACGACGGGATAATGGGATCATTTTGGCAATCGGCGATCGGCATTCGGCCGTCGGCTTTTTATGGGAAGCTTAAAGAAACATCAAAACTAAAAACCACACAAAGAAAAAGAGAGTTTCCCAAACACGCCTTTTATACCTCGTCCTTCTTCCTTACCTCCTTGTCTGGTTATCCTACCATCAGCTTGAATCCTTCTCCATGCAGATTCATGATCTGAATGGATGGGTCGTCCCGGAGGTATTTGCGTAGTTTGGTAATGTAAACATCCATACTTCTGGCATTGAAATAAGAATCATCTCCCCAGATGGTTTTGAGGGCGAAACTTCGGCTGATGGGTTGGTTGAGGTTCTGGCAGAAAAGTTTCAGCAGCTCCGATTCCTTGCTGGTCAGGCGGGCGGATTTATCATTGGTGGCGAGCTGCTGGTGGCTGTAATCGAAAGTATACTGGCCGATCTTGAAAACATTTGTCTCCTCGGGCTGATCGGTTTGCCGTTTGTAACGCCTCAGAATGGCCTCGATCCGCATTAGAAGCTCTTCGCGGTCAAATGGCTTCGTCACATAGTCATCGGCACCCACCCGGAAGCCCTGCATGGTGTCCTCTTTCATGGATTTGGCCGTAAGGAAAATGATAGGTACATCCCTGCCGCTCATCCGGACTTCCTTTGCGAGGGAGAAGCCATCCTTTTTAGGCATCATCACATCGAAGATGCACAGATCATATTCTTTGTCCACAAAATGCTGCCATCCCTTCTGTCCATCAGTAGCAAGGTCGGTAGGAAAGCCTTTATCTGTCAGATATTCCTGAAGAAGCATTCCAAGATTAGCGTCATCTTCAACGAGTAAGAGGTTGGGCATTGGAAAAGAATGAATCGGTTAGGTTTGCAAGATACTCAATATGCAACCGCAGTGAATGGATGCAGGAATAACAGAAACTCAGAAAAATTGCTGAATGGTGACATCATGCGTAAATTAACCCGATAAAACTAGCGATCTTTCGTATCTCTGAAACCTTCATAACTCATAAAAAATGTTAAAATTCATTCTCTGGGTTGCCGCGATCCTTGTGATCCTAGGTATCGTCTTTATATCTGGCCCCAAAGTACCGGAGGCCCGCCTCACACCGGTTCTGCCTACCGTTACCAGCGATCTGACGAGGCTGGAAGAAGAGGTCAACAGGACCGAAAGGGCCACGCCGCTGCTGAAACCCGATAATGAGGCACGCATTGTCTGGGCCAACGACAGCTTAAAGCAAAAGACAACTTACAGCATTGTATACATCCATGGCTTTGGTGCCAGCTGGGCCGAGGGTGATCCGATCCATAAAGACCTTGCACGGAAGTACGGAGCCAACCTGTACCTCGCGCGTATGCACGATGCCGGTATAGCCGATACGAATGCATTCGACGATCTGACGCCGGCTAATTTCCTGACGGGTGCGAAAAGGGCATTAGCCATTGGAAAAGTGCTGGGTGACAGCGTGATCGTGATCGGGACGTCGGCAGGCGGCCTGTTGTCGGTATATCTTGCCGCCACGCATCCTGAAATCAAGGGGCTGGTGCTCTATTCACCCTGCATGGCCATCGCCAACCCTGCTATGAA
Source organism: uncultured Dyadobacter sp. (assembly GCA_965649915.1). Classification (GTDB taxonomy): domain Bacteria; phylum Bacteroidota; class Bacteroidia; order Cytophagales; family Spirosomataceae; genus Dyadobacter. The sequence goes on along the minus strand of CBFGMV010000104.1, from coordinate 128 downwards.
GCTGGTTACAGGCCCATGGGGGCAGCAAATCCTGCATAAGGCAATGGGGACACACAATATGGGAAAGGATTCCATTACGGAGCAGGCACAGTTCTGGCTGCAGGGATATCATACCAACGGGCTGCCCA
>CBFGMV010000103.1:0-28784 GCA_965649915.1 uncultured Dyadobacter sp. | reverse complement strand
TGTCCGGCAGGTAAAAGGTTCGCTAGCCGCCAACAGGGGTCATATTATTTATATAGTATTAATTTGTAATGAAATGTAAAACTATTACAATAGTCCTTCCCGGTAATGTTGAAATCAATAACTAAATATTATATTGTACGGATTAAAAGGCATCAACTGCTGACGTTCTAAATTTGGAAGGCTGTCAATCATGAATGATCTAAGGAAGGAGCTGTTGAAGCTGCTGCAAGGGGATGAGCGTATTTTTGACTTTATCCAGGACTCAGCAACTGACGGATTACTGATCTGGGGGCATTCAAATCCTGAAAAGCGCTGGGCGGACAAGAAGCTGACGCAAACACTCGCGGCAGTAGTAAACCCGGGCGAGGTAGTCGATCCCGTCGACTCGCTTTTTGAAAACCAGGCATTCGCCTTTCACCTCGAAAAGGCCAGGGCATATTTTCCGGGGCAGCCCGGCGAGTGCAATGGGATCGTCAGAATACCCCGCGGTGATCTGCGGGCACTTCGTTTGGGCATTACCTCTATTTGTATTGACTCCGAAGCATATGGGCAGCTTATTTTATCGGGCTTCCAACGTGACGGGCTTATAGCCGAGTCACCTGGCCTGGTGACCGGCACCCGGATCTACGAATCCGTCCTGAACAGCAACTCGATCTACGTCACGGGAATTGATCTGCATGGCAACTACATGTATGTCAACGACCACTTCTGCGAATTTTACGGATTGGACCGGAGCGAAATCATTGGGTTATCGTCGCTGAGCGGGATTGTACCGGAGGATATTGAGAAGTGTCTCCGGACTGGCGAGCAATGCTTCACGCATCCGGGCACGCCTCACCCGGTCATACTAAGAAAATATTCCAAACTCGACGGGGTGAAGACAACCTTGTGGGAATTCACCGGTATCGCGGACGAAAACGGGGTTTTAACCGAGATTTTTTGCATTGGTCACGACATTACCCAGCACCTCAAAGTGGAAGAGGACCTGTCCGTACTGGTCTCAAACATGCAGGACGTTCTGTTCACAATATCTCCGGGGGGCGTGTTTACGTACGTCTCGCCGAGCTGGACGGCGATGTATGGGTACAGTATCGAGGAGACGGTAGGACGCCCATTTACGGAATTTATACATCCGGAAGATATAGAGGCATGTTTTGCGGCGTTGAGAGAAACTGCTGAAACGGGAGTACCTGTGCCGGGCGGTGTCGAGCACCGGATCCTGCATCGCGACGGTTCGTGGTCGTGGAACAATACGAGTGCAAATGTCGATCCCGTAAGCAAGGAAATCATTCTGACGAGCCACGATATTACAGAGCTCCGGAATTCGCGCGAGCGGCTGAAGGAGCTGGCGATCGTTGCTTCCAATACCAATGACTATATCGTTATCACTAATAGCAAAGGGTTAATTACCTGGGTAAATAAGGCCTACGAAAGGCGTACGGGATACGACAGGCGGGAAGTGAAAGGGATGAACCCGACCCTCTTGCTCCGCGGACCAGAGACCGACCCCGATACGATAGACAGAATATATCAGGATTGCAAGGAAAAGAAGGTGGTGCACGAAGAAGTGCTTTGTTATACCAAAACGGGAGAGAAGTACTGGGTCGACCTCAGGATCACCCCCGTATTCGACGATTATGGAAATTGTACGAATTTCATTGCCATAGAGCGGGACATTACAGCGCGGAAGGAGTCCGAGGCGGAGCTGAGGCGGATCAAGGACATTCAGGAGCAGACCAACCGCATCGCGCGGGTGGGCGGATGGGAATTGCATGCGTTTACGGGCGAATTGTACTGGTCGCCGACCACCAAGGAGATCCATCAGGTACCACCCGGCTATGTTCCCCAAACCGAAAGTGCGATCGAGTTTTATAAGGAGGGCGCGAACAGGGATACGATCCGGGAGGCCGTATCACAATGCCTGGCCAACGGTACACCCTTCGATATCGAACTGCAACTCGTTACAGGGAAAGGTAATGACTTGTGGGTGAGGACCATCGGTAAGGCCGAAATGGCCGACGGAGTCTGTACAAGGATTTACGGGGCCTTTCAGGATATTACTTTCAGAAAGCAGTCGGAAGTGGATATCATGAACTCCGAAGCAAAATTCCGCAGCCTGTACGACTCGACGAGCGATGCGGTCATACTTTTCGATCGCGACGGCTACCTCGATTGCAATGGGGCAGCATTGAGAATGTTTGGACTCGAATCGACGGAAGCGCTGATCAATATGCCATTCGGAGACCTGTCCGGATTGAACGAGGCGAAAACGGAAACAATGCAAGGGGAGGGAAACAGGCACATTGACGAGGTCTATCTGAAGGGAACACATAGTTTTGAATGGAAATACAGGAGATTTGGTGAGCAGAAGGAAACCTTTATAGCCGAAGTACTGCTGAACCTGATCAGAATCAATGACCAGGAAATTATCCAGTCGGTTATCCGCGACATTACCATCCGCAAGCGTGCGGAGCTGGAACTACTGGAAGCGCGGGAGCAAGCGGAAGCAGCCAGCAAACTGAAATCGGAATTTCTGGCGAATATGAGTCACGAAATCCGCACGCCGCTGAACGGGGTCGTCGGTTTCACGGACCTGTTGATGAAGACCCAGCTCGACGAAACCCAGCAACAGTATATGTCGATGGTATTCCAGTCGGCCAATTCTTTGATGGACATCATCAACGACATACTGGATTTTTCCAAAATAGAGGCAGGTAAGCTTGAATTGACACCGGAGAAGACAGATCTGCTGAAAATATGCGGGCAGGTTGCAGACATGGTGACCTATCAGGCCCAGCAGAAACACCTGGAAATGCTGCTGAACATTCCGGCTGACATTCCGCAATTCGTGTGGTGCGATTCGGTCCGGCTGCGTCAGATCCTGGTCAACTTGCTCAGCAATGCGGTCAAGTTCACGATTCAGGGTGAGATCGAGCTGAAAATCGAGCTGCTGAACAAGTTGAGCGACCTGGATTATACTTTCAGGTTTTCGGTACGTGATACCGGGATCGGCATTGAGCCTCACAACCAGCGCCGGGTCTTTGAGGCTTTCTCGCAGGAAGATTCCTCCACCACGAAGCGTTTCGGAGGCACCGGGCTGGGACTCACGATTTCGAACAGTCTGCTGGGCCTGATGGACAGCCGGCTGCAATTGAACAGCACGCTTGAAAGGGGCAGTACATTCTTTTTCGATGTCACTTTCCGGGCCATCGAAGGTGAAGACCGGTTCGACTGGGATAATGTCGAGCAAATCGAGCAGGTACTTATCGTGGACGACAATGTCAATAATGGCCACATTCTCAGGGATATGCTGGGTAATAAGCGCATTGGGTCGCATTTCGTCCGGAGTGGGGAGGAGGCTTATGATTTGCTCGCATCCGGCCGACAGTATGATGTGATTTTAATGGACTGCAAGATGCTGGGTTGGGACGGGATCGAAACGATCCGCAGGATCCGGAAGCTTGAAAGCGGTCGCGAAAACCAGCCGGTGATTCTGCTCAATGATTCTTTTGACGAAGACGCGCTTAAGGTTTTCGTCAACGAGTTGGATATCAGGCATTTTTTGGTCAAACCAGTAAAGATTCAGCAGCTTTTTTACGCCCTGTCCCACCTTGGGCTGAAAAAGAAGATACCCGCAAGCCGGGAAGAAGCATACCAACAGGTTGACAGCAATGGCTATGACAACCGTCCGGCAACGATCCTGATCGCAGAGGATCACAAGATCAATATGCTGCTGGTGAAATCGATGCTGGGCAAGATTCTGCCTCAAAGCGACCTGGTCGAGGCTGCAAATGGGAAAGAGGCTGTATCGGAATTCTTCCGGGTACGCCCCGATCTTGTTTTTATGGACATTCAAATGCCCGAAATGAATGGATATGAGGCGACAAGGGAAATCCGCCTGACAGAAAGTGATACCCACGTTCCGGTGATCGCTCTGACGGCCGGTACCGTGGTGGGCGAGCGTGAGAAGTGTATTGAGGCGGGAATGGACGATTATCTGACAAAACCGGTTTTGAAAGATACATTAGAGACCGCGATTCGAAAATGGTTATTTAAATTGTAGTGGTAGGAAGGATGCAAAGAGATCAGCTGCCATTATCCCTTCTCAGGTGGTTTCTGCCGATACTGCTGATCGCAGCTTGGGCGGAAACTAAGGCAAGGCCTGCGCAGCTTCCACATGACCTGAACGCCCTGTACGCCAGAGCGGAGGAGTTTGCAGGATCCTCCCCCGATTCCCTGTTGGCTGTTGCTGTGCTGGTCAAACAGGAAGGAGTGCGCTTAAACAACGCTGCCGCTCTGGTGAAAGCCGAGAAGTTCCGGGCCCAGGCATTGTGGCGGTTGGGCAGACATGAGGATTCCATGCAAGCGGCGGTGCATGCCCTGGAATTGGGAGAGCGATCGAAGATTTATGCCGAACTGCCTGATATTTATGCGGTGATCGGGAATTTACATAAGGAGAAAGCCAACTATGATATGGCTTTGGCAGCTGCGGACAAGGGGTTGCAGATGGCAAAGCAGATACGCGACACCGTATCTATCATCTATCTAAACCGCGTGAAGGCAATGTTTACCCAGGGATTGGGATCTGTAAAAGGTGATACCGCATTGATACACAAATCCTTGAATATGCATCTGGATGCTTTGAGGCTGGCTGAAAGCTCACCCCGGTTTGAGAAATACCGCATTGGGTATTACAACAACATCGCCCAGGTGTATGTCAAACGCAGGGAACTGGACAAAGCATTGCATTACGTTACGAAAGGAATCTATCTGGCCAAAAAGCACCGGCAGTCGCTTTCTCTCACGTACTCGTATACCTGGTTGTCACAGATTTACCTGCACCAGCGCGACTATGCGCAAAGCACGGCTTATCTGGAAGAGGCTTTGAAAATAGCCAGGAGCTTACGAAACCCTTTCCGTGAAATGGAGCTGTCGGATTACCTGTCGGAGAGCCTGGAATCGTCGGGTGACTACCGGCGTGCTCTGGAAGCGTCCCGGCGGTATAGCCACATCCGTGATTCATTGCGGGTGCTGGAGAATGTGAGACAGGTAAGCGAATTGCAGGTCCGCTACGAAGCTGAAAAGAAGGACCAGCGGATCAGCGCGCTGGCAGCTGTGAATGAGATCCGGGCGCGGGAAATGTGGGTGGCCGTTGGCGGATTGATCGTATTTCTGGGCTTGTCTCTGTTCATGATCTTTCAGTACCGCACGATTGCCCGGACGAACCGTACGCTGGAAGAAAGCAATGTACAGATCAGGGAGCAATCGGATCAGATGCAGGTGCTGATGAAGGAATTGCATCACCGGGTCAAGAACAACCTCCAGACGGTTTCGAACCTGCTGAGCCTGCAATCCAACAGGCTGGCAGACGAAGACGCCAGGGAAAGTATCCGGACCGGTCAGCAGCGGATCGAAGCGATGTCGCTCATTCACAAAAGCTTGTACAGCCACGACCGCGTCAATATGGTCGATATGAAAGAATATATGACGCAATTGACGGAGAGCGTGATGCAAAGTTTCGGATGGGACCGCGACGGGCTGCAACTGGTGGTGGATGTAACGGTCACAGAACTGGATATCGACATGGCGATGCCGCTCGGATTGATCGTCAATGAATGGATCACCAACTCTTTTAAGCATGCCTATCAGGATGTTTCGTCGCCGGAATTGAGCGTGAAAATAAGCAGGTCGGATGCATTATACCTGGAAATTCACGATAATGGGCCGGGTTTCCGCATTGCGCAATGGGAAAAGCCGGGGAATTCGTTTGGTTTAAAGTTGGTGAAAGTGTTGGCCAAACAGCTGGATGCCCGGGTAACTGTTACGACACAGCCCGGGACCACATTGACACTCAAAATTCCCGTCAGGCAACCGTCGGCTACGGCCTAAGGCGTTGAACAGGTCTTGAAATGGATAAAAAGCGGATATTGATCGTTGAAGATGAAGGCATTCAGGCCATGGGACTGGAAGAAACCCTGGAACGGGCAGGGTATGAGGTGATAGGCATCGCCGACAACGGGCTGGAAGCATTGGAAAAAGTCCGGAACGAAGCCCCGGACCTTGTACTGCTCGATATCCATATCAAAGGGGACATGGACGGCATAGCAACGGCATGGAAAATCCGCGAATTCAGTCCCGCGCCCATCATTTACCTCACCGCCTACGTGGATCCCGAAACCATCAGGAGGGCGGAAGAGACCGGGCCAGCCGCCTACATCACGAAACCTTACCGGCAGCCGCATCTGCTGAAATGCGTCGAAGAAGCTGCCGGCCGGTCTCGTAAATAACTATCCATTGACGACCTGCCCGCCATTCGGGTGCAGCACCTGCCCGCTCATGTAGGAAGCATCTTCACTGGCCAGGAACACATAGCATGTAGCCACCTCGCAAGGCTGCCCCGGTCTTTTGAAAGGAGTGTCCTTTCCGAACTTTTCCACCCGTTCCGAATCGAATGTCGATGGGATCAATGGCGTCCAGATGGGTCCGGGCGCGACTGCATTAACCCTGATACCCTTACCGGCCAGATTATCCGCCAGCGAGCGGGTATATGCTACGATAGCCCCTTTGGTAGCGGAGTAATCCAGCAGGGAAGGACTCCCGTGGTAGGCCGTAATGGATGTCGTGTTGATGATCGAATCGTGTTCCGCAAGGTGTGGCAAAGCAGCTTGCGTGAAATAAAAGAATGAGAAAATGTTGGTCGAGAAAGTGTCGCTGAGCTGCTCCGCCGAAATTTCGGTGATACTGTCTTTCGGATGTTGTTCCGCGGCATTGTTGACCAGAATGTTCAGTTTACCGAACTCATCGATCGTCCTGCTCACGGCTTCCCTGCAAAATGCCTCGCTGCGGATATCTCCCCGGAGCAGCAGGCACGATTTCCCCTCGGCTTCCACCAAGGTCTTCGTTTCCCGGGCATCCTCGGTTTCATCCAGATACACGATGGCGACATTGGCACCTTCCCGGGCAAAATGCACGGCCACAGAGCGGCCTATCCCGCTGTCGCCGCCAGTAATCAATGCGGTTTTACCCTGAAGTTTGCCGCTACCCCGGTAATTCTCACGAATGACCACCGGTGCGGGATCCATCTGTTGTTCTATTCCCGGCTGCACGTCTTGCGTTTGTCCGCGGGTGTCTATTTCAAAGTTCATATTGATCTGCATTTAAAGCGTTGATGCGGCCACCTGGCAAAAACCGTATGCCAGGGAGGGATCTGCTTTTTTCGACTACACAAAACCCCAAAACATAATCCTCATTCGGGATATGTGTAAGGTTTTTCACAACAAATGCATCCGGACAGCCATGTTTTCAGGCACGGCACGAAATTAAAAGCACAAACGGCTCGGATCCGGTATTCGGATCACCGACAGCTGAAAGCCAAAAACATGGAACAGAAAAAAGTAGTCATCATAGGAGGAGGTTTCGGGGGGATCAACCTGGCGCAGGAGCTTTCCCGAAATCCCGATTTCCACATTACGCTCGTCGACAAAAACAACTATAACTTTTTCCCGCCATTGCTTTACCAGGTCGCTACCGGCTTTCTGGAAGCATCCAATATCAGTTATCCATTCCGGAAATTTTTCCAGGACAAAAAGAACATGCGGTTCAGCCTCGGCGCATTTCAGGAAGTTTTTCCTAATGAAAAGAAGATTTTGACGGAGGCGGGCGAGCTTTCCTACGATTACCTGGTGTTCGCGACCGGGACAGAAAGCAACTATTTTGGAATGGAGAACGTGCGCAAACATGCCGTGCCGATGAAAACCGTTCAGGATGCCCTCGCATTGCGCAACCACATTCTCCTTCAGAAGGAAAAAGCCACCAAGTCGTTCAACCCGGCCGAACGCCGTAAGATCCTGTCCATCGTCGTTGCGGGCGCGGGGCCGACGGGCGTAGAGGTGTCGGGAATGCTGGCCGAAATGCACAGAGGTATTTTTAAAAAGGACTATCCGGAATTGAAGCGGGAAGAAATACAGATCTACCTGGTCGACGCGCTGCCTGTGGTACTGAACCCGATGAGCAAGGAATCGCAGCAAGAAACGCTCGACGAGCTGCGCGGGCTGGGCATAGAAGTGCTGCTGGACCATGCCGTGAAAGATTATCAGAATGGCGTGGTGACATTCGCGAACGGCAAGACCATTGAAACCGAGACGCTGATCTGGACTTCGGGCGTGACAGCGACTACATTACCGGGTTTGCCGGCGGAAGTGCTGGGCAAGGGCAAGCGGGTGCTGGTGGATGCTTTCAACAGGGTGAAAGGCTTTGATCATATTTTCGCGATCGGAGATATCTGTTTGATGGATTCGGACGAGCATTATCCCAACGGACATCCGCAGTTGGCGCAGGTGGCCATCCAGCAGGGGCGCAACCTGGCCAAAAACCTCCCGCTACATGCGGAAAGCCGAAATCTGAACCCGTTTCATTACAAAGACAAAGGAACGATGGCCATTATCGGGGTGAATAAAGCTGTCGCCGACCTGCCGGGTTTGCATTTCAAAGGCTTTATCGCTTATTTCCTGTGGCTGGTCGTTCACCTTTTTTCATTGATACGGTATCGGAATCAGGTCAAGACCTTTTACAACTGGATGGTCGCCTTTTTTACCCGGGATCAGTCATTGCGTTTCATTATGGAATCCAGGCCCGAAAAGTGATCGTTGGTGACCATTAAATGATCTAACACTGTAAAATTATTCATAAATACCTATGATTGAAACGATTGTGGATCAAGGTAAGTATCCATTCGAATGGCTTGACGTGACAGATCCGGACCAGGACGAGCTCAGGACCATTACGGAGAAATATGCATTGCACGAGTCGTCCATTAAGGATTGGCTGCAACCGGACCACCTTCCCAAGTACGAAAATGTAGGCAGCTATACTTTCATTATTTTCAGAATGCACAGCGACGAGGTAGGATCCGAAGCGGATACCGTTCCCGAACTGACCGACAAGGTCGCCATTTTTACGACGAAGGACCGGGTGATCACCATGCACCGCAAGAAATGGGATGCGCCGGCTCATATCCGTGAAAACCAGATCGACCAACATTCCTGTGAAAACACCCATCACCTGGTGAATGAGATCATTAAAAACTGCATTGCCACCTACGAGAAACCTTCGGTGAAGCTCACCAGGGACATCGAATACTACGAGGAGAATATGTTTCTCAAAAACAGGAAGGCGTCGCTGCTGAAGGGACTTTACTACCTCCGCAGGAAAGTGGAAGTTACCCGGCGCATTCTGCTGCTGTCGCACGATATCATCGATAAAATGGACGCACCCGAGCATTCAAACACCTACACGCGCGACACCCGGGATCTTTATGTGAAGCTCCACAACATCTATGATACGCTGTTCGAAAATATGAACCACCTGGTGATGGTCTATTTTTCACTTTCCTCGCAGCGCACCAACGAAATCGTGCGCGTGCTCACGGTGTTTTCCGTTTTCTTTATGCCACTCACATTCATAGTCGGCATTTACGGTATGAACTTCGACTTCATGCCGGAGTTGCGGTTGAAATGGGGTTATCCCGGGGTGATCATCCTGATGGGCCTGATCACTTTCGGGATTTATGTTTGGTTTAAACGCCGCGGATGGCTTTGAGGGGTGGGATGATTCAGTATAACCTCTATTTTTGCCTTCCCGTAATCTCAGATTTATGAATAGCATTTGTACCCGTCAAACCTTCCCCTTTGTTTTTGTACTGATTTTCCTCTTCCCGTTTTTTCCCTGTAAAGGCATCGCGGCGATTCCCAAAGCACCTGCGACTCTGGATGCCGTCGCTGTTTCACCCACCCAGATCACATTAACCTGGGCGGATGCCTCTACCGATGAAACCGGTTTCGAACTGGAACAATCCACCGACGGTACCAAATTTACGAAGCTTGCTGACCTGCCGGCTAATGCGGTTACGTATCCCAATACACTATTAACACCTGCCACCAAGTACTGGTACCGCATCCGTTCCAGGAATGCGTCAGGGGTTTCCGCTTATTCCAACATTGCCACCACCACGACGCTGCCGCTCCCGACCATTCCGAAAGCGCCCTCGGCATTGGCGGCGGTACCGGTTTCGGTCGCGCAGATCAACCTTACATGGACAGATAATGCAACCGACGAAACAGGCTTCGAGCTCGAAGTATCTGTCGATGCCGTGACATTTACCAAAATAGCCGACCTGGGCGTCAATATCGCAAGCTACCAGCACACCGGTTTGAGCCCGGCGACGCGATACTGGTACCGCGTGCTGGCCAAAAATGCGGCTGGTAAATCGGTTTATTCGAATATAGCCAATGCCACTACGCTCCAAGCCGTTCCCATTGCCCCGGGAAATCTGACGGCGACACCCGTTTCAACCGCGCAGATCGATCTGAAATGGGCGGATAATGCCGGCAATGAAACCGGTTTTCAGGTAGAACGGTCGTTGAATGGCACCGCATTTACCAAAATAGCCGACCTTGCTGCTAATGTAACTTCCTATCAGAATACAGGTCTTACCGCGGCCACGCAGTATTACTACCGGGTGAGAGCGGTAAATGCAGCCGGTGCCTCGGCATATAGTAATGTAGGTGCAGCCAAAACCCTGAATATTCCGGTGCCGGATGCTCCGGTGAACTTCACAGCTGTGCCCCTCGCGCTGGACCTGATCCAGCTCAGGTGGGCGGCTGTCACGGGCAACGCAACCGAGGTCATCATCGAGCGGGCAAAAAACAGTGACGAGCAGTTTAAAGAGATCCGAAGACAGCCTGCGTCGGTGTTGCAATATGAGGACAGGGAGCAACTGGAACCTGCCGACTATTATTACCGGATCAAAGCCGTAAATGCAGGCGGCGCATCAGCTTACAGTCTGATCGCGATCGTCCCGGCTTCCTCTGTGATCACGGCGGTAGAATCTCTACAGCATCAGCATCAGGTTTATATGGCCGGAAGCGTGCTTGTGATAGAACTGGCCAGGCCCGCCGATGCGCGTTTCCGGCTATATGACCTGAATGGTATCGTTCGCAAAGAGCAATCGGTCGGGCAGTATTTGCGCACCGAAGTGGGTTCGCTGCCTGCGGGTGTGTACATTGTGGCGATCGATACCGGTAAGGAAGTAATATCCAGGCGGATACTGCTTTACTAAGTAAATCCTAAACCTCAATTTCCTGATCCTATGAAAACCTTTCCCAGCCTGCTGCTGCTGGCGCTCGCGTGGTGCCTGACATGGCCTGGTGCCGCTTCGGCACAAAAGAAGAAAAAGTATATCGTCAACGGCTATGTGGGTGGTTTCCGCGGCCTGGCCAATGTGGAAGAGATCGATGCTGAAAAACTTACGCACATCAATTACGCGTTTGTGAACGTGCAGGACAGCATGGCCGTGCTCACCAACCTGGCCACCGATTCCACCAATTTCAGAAAGCTCAACTTACTTAAAAAGAAGAACCCGGATCTTAAGATCGTGATCTCGATCGGAGGCTGGGCATGGAGTGAAAACTTCTCCGATGCCGTGCTGACCGAATCGTCCCGCCTGAAATTCGCGAAGTCCAGTGTTGACATTGTTCGTCAGTATGATCTCGACGGTGTGGATATCGACTGGGAATACCCCGGTATGCGTGGCGAGGAAGGCAACATTTTCCGTCCGGAAGACAAGCAGAATTTTACACTGATGTTCAAGGCGATACGCGATGAGCTGAATATCCTCGAAAGAGAGAAAGGAAAGAAATACCTTCTTACCACGGCGGTCGGTGGTTCAAAATCTTTCATAGAACACACGGAAATGGGCCTTGCGCAGGCTTACCTGGACTACATTCTGATCATGACCTACGATTACGGCGGCCGGAACGGCACGGTAGGGCACCACACCAACCTGCATGATTACGATCCGTCCGGGGAAGGGTCTTCCGCGGACCGTTCAGTGAAAAATTTCATCGCCGCAGGCGTGCCAGCCAGCAAGATCGGCCTGGGCGCCGCATTCTATGGAAAAGGTTTTGAAGCGGAAACGGCTAAAAACAATGGTCTTGGCGAAAAGCGCATGAAGACAGCCCAGGGAGGTGGTTATACCAAACTGAAAGACACCATGATCAATCAGAACGGCTATAAAAAGTACTACGACAAGAAGGCGAAAGCGCCTTACCTGTTCAACGATTCCACCAAAGTGCTCATTACTTACGACGACGAAAAGTCGATCAAGGCCAAGTGCAAGTATGTGAAAAAGAATAAGCTGGCCGGTATTTTCTTCTGGGAGTATTTCAACGACCCCAAGGAATACCTGATCAACGAGATCCACAAAAACATCGATTAACGCGAAACCAGCGCCATCAGATCGTCCCTGGTCAGTGACTTCAACACATCGGTATCCGTTTTGACGAGGTCATTGGCCAGGTCCTTTTTGGACTCCTGCAATTCCATTACCTTTTCCTCAATCGTTCCCGGGCATATCAGCCGCACTGCGATCACATTTTTCTGCTGACCAATGCGGTAGCTCCGGTCGATGGCCTGGTTCTCCACGGCCGGGTTCCACCACGGATCGATCAGGTACACATAATCCGCTTCGGTCAGGTTAAGACCGGTGCCGCCGGCTTTGAGGCTGATCAGGAATACCCGTACGTTTTCATTATTCTGGAAATTATCTACGCGGCTGCCGCGGTCGGGTGTTTGCCCGCTGAGGTATTCGTAGCCAATCCCTCTTTCTTCGAGCTCAGGTTTGATGAGATCCAGCATCGAGGTGAATTGCGAAAACACGAGTATTTTATGCCAGGGCGCATTGGTTTCGATCTGCTCCATCAGGACCTCGATCTTGGACGATGCATTGCCATAATACAGCTCGTCGCGAAGCAATGCGGGCGAATTGCAGATCTGGCGCAATTTGGTAAGGCCCTGAAGTACGTGCAACCGGCTTCGCTCGATATCGCCCTGGTTGCGGGTATTCAGATAGGTGTAAAATTCCAGTTCGTAGGCATTGTAAACTTTGCGCTGCTCTTCGCCCATTTCGCAGTAGATCACCATTTCGGTTTTTTCGGGCAGCTCCGAAGCCACCTGCTGTTTGGTTCGTCTTAAAATGAACGGATTAATGCGCTTTTGCAGTTCAGCTGCCCTTTCGCTATCCTTAAAACGGTCGATGGGTATCGAGAAATGGTTGCGGAACTGGGTTTTGTTGCCCAGCAATCCGGGGCAGGCGAAGGAAAGCTGGCCGTACAGATCGAAAGTGTTGTTTTCTACCGGCGTGCCCGTCAGCACGAGCTTATTGCGCGATTGAAGCAGGCGAGCCGCTTTATACCGTTGTGATTCAGGGTTTTTGATCGCTTGTGATTCGTCGAGTATAATGTAATTAAAATGGTATTTTTTCAAAAAATTCACATCCGTGAGCAGGGTGCCATAGGAGGTCAGGACGATCTCGTACCGGTCGAAGTCGGCGATGTCTTTCGCCCTCCCGGACCCGTAGATCGTGAGTACCTTCAGGCTGGGGGCAAATTTGGCGATTTCGGCCTCCCAGTTGAAAATCAGCGTCGTGGGTGCGATGATGAGGTTGGTGTTTCTGACCTGTTTCTTTTTTTGTAATAATATGAATGCGATGACCTGAAGTGTTTTTCCCAGCCCCATATCATCGGCCAGGCATCCGCCGAAACTGTAATCGTCGAGGAAGTTCAGCCAGTTGAGCCCTTCTTTTTGATAATGTCTTAATTTGGCTTTCAGTGCTTTGGGCACCGGGACCGTCGTAATGGATTCGAAATTGCTGAAATGCGACTGGTAAAATGCAATCTGCTCCTGTACCTCCCGGTCCAGCATTTCGGCCTCGTACAATTCCGCGACAGATGCAAAACGGATCTTGGGTGTGTGGATCTCTTCACCCGCAATGTCACCGGCTTCGAAGAAACGTGCGAATTTTTCCACCCATTGGTCGGGCAGGATGCCCAATGTCCCGTCGCCAAGTTCCACATATTTGCTTCGATTCTTGGCCGCTTTGTGCAAATGTTTGAGTGTGACTTTCTGTCTGCCGAATTGCACATTGGCCGTTGTATTAAACCAATTGATGCCGCTCACCAGGTGGACGGATATCTTTGCTTTGTTCGGGTTAAAGCGGTTTTGTGATAATTTGTTGAAACCGAGAATGGTAATGCCCTGATTTTGCCACTCTTCGAATGCATCCGGGAACCAATCTTCGCTCAGGAACCTAGTACGATGCAGGTAGAAATAGTCTTTCTTTATCGCGGCGGCCATTGTTTCAAGCTGATACTCGAAATCGGGGTGCTGACGCATGAGGGCACTTCCAAAGCGGAGCTCGGACTCTTCGTCGCGCTTGACCATAAATGGGTTACCGTGGCTGTCTACCGCATAAATATCGTTCTTAGAGAACAATGGCACCTCCACTTTACCATACTTCAGCACAGGCGTCATGATCACATAATTCCCGAAATCTTCCAGGTAGATAATCTTTTCGATGTCCAGGTCAAAACCCTGCTCTTCACGCTGCGCGGGCGTGGCCGGTTTGACGAACGTGTAATTGATCCGGATCTGACTGCCGAGTTTGGCAAGCAGGTTAACCCGGAATTCCTCGAATTTGGACTCGTGGATGTAAATGCGCTGGTTATGCTGCCTGAAAAATTGAAGCGTCCGGAGAATGTCCTGACTTTCGATCAAATGCAGGGAGTCCTTGTATAGCACGAAGTAGTCGTAGCGGAACTCGACCTTTTCGAGGTCCAGGTGCACGTTGTCGAGGATAAGCTCGCCTGTTATCTGTAAAAACGGATCTTTCTTGTGGATTGTCAGTTGCAGGTCCGCTGGCGTCACCGAGAGTTTGACGGGCAGGAGCGATGCTGCATTAAAATTTTCCGAAACGGTAGGTTTATGGTAGTAAAAATCAATGTTTGCTGGGTTCCGGACGATCGATTGCAGCGCCGGAATGTCGGTGTCCACATTCTTTTTCCTGAAACTGTTGGGAAAAGTGGCAATGGCGGTATAGAACTTGATCGTCTGCGAATCCTGTGTCTGCCAGATCTGTTCAAGCGGGTTCAGCGGTTTGAACGGATTTTTCAGCTTTCCTTCACGGGTCACGGGAGCTTCGTACATTTCCATATAAAAATGGTCATAGTACTTGTTGAGCCCGATGGCGATGATCGTCCTGGCATTCAAAGCCTGCGGTTCCGGCCCCAGCGGGATCATGGCGGGTTTGGTCACCAGCTGCTCCTGCATGGCCTCTACCGACAATGCATTGACAGGGATCAGTTCCTTCATTTTGGGTCGGATATGCAGCTCGCGGCCGGTAAATTCGAGCTGGAAGTACTGGTCGGGATCTGGTTCGTCCTGCATTCCGTAGTCGGCTGCCACCTCCCGGATCTTATCAAACCGGACTTTTCGGTCGAAGAATGCGCGGAGGTCTTTCCGGTTCATCAGGTTGTACAGGACCTGGCTCTGGTGTTCACACAATTTCCTTTTGGGGCGGGTGCATTCGCAGTACAGGTTCACGGCCCGGTCCGTTTGCCTTACCACCACCTTGAAAGATTCCGAAGGGGTGCCCGGTACCCGGAAAGATCCGTAATCGAGGTCAATTTCCTCTGGTTGGATATCGAAAAACCCCCTTCTTTCTGTGGACGGGAGCTCGGAACTATTGTTGAGAATGTGCGTGACGGATAGTTCGGAGATGCTGAAATCCAGGAAAATAAAGTTGTGCGTGCTCGGTGTCGAGGGCTTGGCCGGATCATTCTTGTTCATAAGGCAAATTAATCAACTATTGGCGAAACCTCCCGAAGCGCGGCCGGTGCGATCGCAATAAATAGACAAAAATGGCGAAATTGCCGCCGGAAGGCCGTTCGCGACCTGCCTGTTAATTTCCTAACCATTTCAAATTTACCATGGACATCGGACCGCTCGCCGGTTACCTGAAGCAGGTTTTGGCATTATTATTTTGCAAAAACGCCGTAATGAAAAATCTGACCTGCTACCGTTTCTTACAGCTTACCGCTTTACTGATTTTTATTTCCACACCGGCATTGATGGCGCAGGAAGCCAGGACCGATACATTGAAAGTTTTACCGGCCGATTCGGCCGTCGCGGCAAAACCTGATACCACACTCCCAAAGCCATCCGTGCTGATCGATACGGTTCGCTACCGCTTTATCGGCGATGGTAACTTCACGCGGGGGAATGTGAACCGAAGTCTGATGGTACTTCGCGCCGAACTAATTTTCAGCGGTCCGGTGATCAACGTCGCTACAAACCCCCGGTTTACCTATGGCAAGCAAAATGGTGTTCTGGCGGAGCGCGATAGTTACGTCGATCTTTTTGTGGATGTTTTTAAAAAGCGGAAAACCTATGTTTTCGGCCTGGCGGCATTGGAAACCAGCAACCTGCGGCGTATCGAACTACGGCAGATGGCAGGGGCGGGGATCGGTTACAGGGTGGCGCGGAACAAGAAGAACGACCTGAGCCTCACCAATGCGATCCTTTACGAATCGACGAATTTTGTGGAGATCAAGACCGTCACCACCATTCGTAATTCCTTTCGAATTAAGGGCAAGCATTCGTTTTTGCAGGATAAATTCAGGTTCAATCACCTCACCTTCATCCAGCCAGCATTGAACGACTTTTCGAATGTCCGCTGGAATACCATCATGTCGCTGGAATTGCCGCTGAACAAATGGGTGACGCTCCGCACCAGTTTTGAAAACTCCTACGAAAGCGTGGTCGAGTCGACGCGCAAGCGCAACGATTCCCGCATTACTTTTGGGATTTCGGTGGGAAATAAATAGAAAATTCCGCGGTTCGGATTGTCAGGGAAAGCAGCACGGAATGTTGTCAATATTGTCGGCACATTATATCTGCCAAAAACGTGCTTTACTAAGTATTCACTACATTCCAATCGAGCAATGAAAGATCCACAGGACAATCGCCGCGACTTTCTACGTAATTCCATTTATACAGCGGCCGGCCTGGCCATGTTCCCGCAACTTACCCCTAATGCCTACGGCTCTGTGAAAACCGTCGTAGCAGAACAAGCGTTTGTGCCGGTAATGCCGCCGCGGATCAAGTTTGCGGTAATCGGTATGAACCACAGCCACATTTATGGGCAGGTAGAGGCGGTGACCCGGGGTGGAGGAGAGTTGGTGTCGTTCTATGCCAAGGAGGCGGATCTGTCTGCTGCATTTGCCAAACGCTATCCACAGGCCAAGCAAGCCAAAACGGAAGCAGAAATCCTAGAAGATAAATCCATTCAGCTCGTGCTAAGCTCGGGCATACCCGACGAGCGTGGCCCGTTGGGCGTTCGCGTCATGAAGGCAGGGAAGGATTATATGGTGGATAAACCAGGCCTCACGACACTCGAACAGCTTGCGGAAGTGCGGAAAGTGCAGAAAGAGACCAAACGGATCTACTCCATCATGTACAGCGAGCGCCTTGAAAACCGGGCGACGATCAAAGCAGGAGAGATGATCAAGGAAGGCGCGATCGGAAAGGTGGTTCAGACCATCGGCCTTGGTCCGCACCGGATGAATGCGCCGACCCGTCCGGAGTGGTTTTTTGACAAGAAGCGTTTCGGAGGCATTATCTGTGACATCGCCTCGCATCAGTTCGACCAATACCTTTTCTTTACCAATTCCACCAAAGCACAAGTTGTCGCTTCTCAGGCCGGCAATGTGAACCATCCGCAGTATCCCAAATTTGAGGATTTCGGAGATGCAATGCTTCGCGGTAACGGAGGCTCGGGCTACATTCGTGTCGACTGGTTTACGCCGGATGGCCTGAAAACCTGGGGCGACGGTCGGCTGACTGTGTTGGGTACGGAAGGATTTATTGAAATACGTAAAAATATCGATATCGGCGGACGGGAAGGCGGCAACCACCTTTTTGTCGTGAACAACAAGGAGACGGTTTACGTGGATTGCAGCAAGGTAGACTTGCCCTATGGCCGTCAGCTGGTCGACGACGTGCTTAACCGCACCGAAACAGCTATGTCGCAGGAGCATTGCTTCCTGGCTACCGAACTGTGCCTGAAAGCGCAGAAGAATGCGCAGAACGTCTCCATGGTAAGCTGATATCGTTTCATCGTTCCTGATCACCAAACACTTCGCAACATGATACGCAGATTGATTTTCATTTTCGGGGTATTCGCTGTCCATTCGGCCGCAGCCCAGGGGCAGGTCAGTAACGCCGACCGTGATATTGTTTTCAAATCGGTGAATGTAGTTCCGATGGACAGGGAAACTGTGCTGCGGGATCAGACCGTGGTGGTCAGGAACGGAAAGATTATTGCCGTGGGGGCTAACCCGAAAATAGGTAAGGACGCGCTCGTGGTGGATGCCAAAGGGAAGTATCTCACACCCGGTTGGTCGGAAATGCACGCGCACGTACCGGCGATCGAAGATTTGGGACCCATGAAGGATGTGCTGATGCTGTATCTGGCCAATGGCATTACCACCATCCGCGGGATGCTGGGGAATGCCAAACATCTGGAACTCCGCGAAAAAGTCAGGAGCGGGGAAGTGCTTGGACCGCATTTCTATACAACCGGGCCCGCATTCAGTGGCCAGACGATCAAGACAGCCGCGCGTGGTATTGAAATGGTCAAAGAGGAAAAGGCGGCTGGTTATGATTATCTCAAACTCCTGCCGGGTCTTACCAAAGAAACTTTCCCGGGCATTGCGCGGACTTCCAGGGAACTGGGCATCGGCATGGTCGGTCACGTTTCTTTTGCAGTAGGCGTATGGGCGGCCATCGACGCCGGTTACTCGTCAATCGACCATCTCGATGGGTTTGTGGAAGCGATCACACCCGGCACCGACACGCTTGCGGAACAGGAAACCGGCCTTTTTGGTACCTGGATCGCCTACGCTGCCGACACCAGCCGCATTCCAAAACTAATCAAAGGCCTGAAAGAGAAAAACATCCGCGTGGTACCGACGCAAGCCATTGCCGAGCGTTGGCTTTCTCCGTTGCCGGTCTCTGCCTACGAAAACGACCCGGATTTGAAATACATGACGGCGGATGAAAAGAAGAACTGGCTCAATGCCAAGACGAGCTATGTCAACAATCCCAAATTTACAAAGGCCCATGCCGAAGCATTTGTGGACATCCGGCGCAAACTCATCCTGGCTTGCCAGAAAGGAGGCGTTCAACTGCTGCTGGGCTGTGATGCCCCGCAGGTCCTGAATGTGCCGGGCTTTGCCACACATCACGAAATGAAATACCTCGTGGATGCCGGACTGACACCCTACGAGGCATTGAAAACGGGAACGGTGAATGTGGCGAGCTACCTTAAAAAGAGCGATTCAGGTACAATCAAAACGGGCAATGTTTCCGATCTGGTGCTGCTTTCGTCCAATCCGCTGGAAGATATCAATCATACCAAACGGATTGAAGGTGTGATGATCGGCACCAAATGGCTTCCGAAATCTTTTCTGGACGCCGAGCTGAAAAGGCTCGAAAAACAGTAATTATTCTTCATAAATCATCTTGCGGGTCATGCCGCCGTCGATGATCAGATTGGCGCCCGTGATAAAATCATTGTCGGGGTTGGTCAGGTACAGGCAGGCGCGTGCGATATCATCGGGTTTGCCTACGCGCCCGGCCGGGTGCTGCGCATGGTCAGAGGCTCTTAATTGACTGTAATCGCCGGTTTCGATCCATCCGGGGCTGATCGCGTTAACGGTGATATGGTCGGGGCCGAGTGAGATTGCTAATGCGTGCGTCAATGCGAGAATGCCTCCTTTGGAAGCTGCATAAGCCTCGGTGTTGGGTTCGGACATGAGCGCACGGGTAGAGGCGATGTTGATGATCGCACCTCTGCCGTTTTGCTTCATCACTTTGGCTGCTTCACGGGCACACAGGAACGTGCCCCGCAGGTTGGTATTGAGCACGTAATCCCATTCATCGACGGGAAGTTCGTAGGGCGACATTGTTTTTCCCAAACCCGCATTGTTGATGAGGATATCGATGCTGCCCAGCAGCTCTTTTTCTTCCTCCATGCCGACCACGATTTCATCGGGATTGGAAAGGTCTATTATCCTTGTGTAGACTTTGAAACCTTCCTGTTCAAGCGTTGCCCGGACATTTTGCAATCCTTGTAAATCTCGGTCCCATAGTGCGAGTCTGGCGCCCTGGCGTGCATAATGCGCAGCCACAACGCTACCGATGCCGTTGGCGGCACCGGTTACGATGACAGTTTTGTTGTGATAGCTCAGCATATTTCCAAGTGATCAGGATAACGCTTTGAAATCTTCATCGGACAATGTAATGCTGCCAGCCTGCATGTTCTCTTCCAGGTGCTTCAGTGAGCTCGTACCTGGAATGAGCAGGATATTGGAAGCGCGTTTCAGCAGCCAGGCCAATGCGATCTGCGCGGTGGTGGCATTGTGTTTTGCAGCGATGCCGGAAATTTTGCTTTGAAGCTTTTCAGGGCCCGATGCGAGCGGATACCAGGGAATGAACGCCATCCCCTGCGCGGCTGTAAAGTCCAGAACGTCTTCCCATTGCCTGTTACCCAGGTTATAAAGGTTTTGTACCGACACCACAGGCAATGTTTGCTGCGCGCGCCTGATCTGTTCCACGTTCACTTCCGACAACCCCACATGCCTGATTTTTCCGGCTTTTACCGCGTCGGCGACAGGCCCGAGCGTTTCTTCCACAGGGAACCTTGGGTCGATGCGGTGCAGTTGCCACAGGTCGATCACATCTGTTCTCAGCCGTTTCAGGCTGCCGTCTATGGCCTCCCTGATGTGATCCGGATTCCCATTCATGCGCCATTGATTTGGCCCGGTGCGGTCGAAACCGCCTTTGGTGGCTATCAACAGGTTTTGAGGGTAGGGATGCAAGGCGTCGGCGATGAGTACTTCGTTGGTATGCGGGCCATATGAATCGGCGGTGTCGATGAAATTCACACCCGAGGTCACGGCTTCCCGCAGGACCTTTATGGCATTCGGGCGGTCCGGAGCGTCACCCCACACACCTTTGCCGGTAAGCTGCATGCCGCCATATCCCAGCCTGTTGATCTCGATATCCCCGCCAACCCTGAAAGTGGCGGTCGTTTGGTTTGTATCCATTATATATATGTTGTTAAAGGCTATGACAGCACAACTGCGGAATCCCGGTTTTCATTCACGAAAAAAGCCATTCAGCTACTCACTTTTCGCGTAGCAAATGTCAGGCCATCCAGTCGCGGAGCATTTTTGCCCTTTTCACAGGTTTTGGCATGGTTTTAGAATCAAACCACATGAAACCAAACTTCATCAATAAATGGAAACCACCGTATTTGAAGCAAGAGCCAGGGAACTGGTCGCTGATATCAAGGAGATTGTCAAAGTAAAGGGGATCGACCTGGAAAATGCTTTGGAAGAGGCAGGTGTTTCCCGCATGTCATCCGATAAAATCCTGAACCGGGGCGAAATGCCGACACTCTCCCAATTTCTGGCATTGTGCCAGATCTCGGGTATCACATTTCACCTGCCCTATGTAGAAACGACCAACAGTCCGATGTAACGGCTACCCGACTTCGAAGTTAAAGTCGCCGTTCATGACCAGACGTGCGTCGATGGGGTCGGGGCTGCCGGGGATCTGCAAACCTTTTATTTTGGCTGTCTTGCCTTTACTGAGAAGCTCAAAAATGTGTTTATCCGTGAGCTTTTTACCTAAAAACTCGAAGGGGATCTTAAAGCCGCAAGCCTGGAAATTGCTGCATCCGTAAGCGGTTTTGCCTTTCTTTAAAAGCTGTTCCTTGCATTTGGGACAATGAAGGCTCTCGATGGAGATCTCTTCCTTTGGCTCGCGCGGTTTGCGCTCTTTTCGGGTCTTTTCTTCCGGTTCCGGCGGTGGGGCGTCTTCTATGATGGTAATCGACCGCATACGCTCGTTTTTGACCTCGTGCGTGAGCTTAACCACCATTTCGATCAGCTCCTGCTTGAAAGTGTCCATCGCATATTCGCCTTTTTCTATCAGCCGGAGCTTACGTTCCCAATGGCCGGTCAGTTCGGCACTTTTCAAAAGCTCGTTCTGAATGGTGTCGATCAGGTCCATCCCGGTCTGAGTGGCTACAACATTCTTTTTCTTTTTTTCAATATACCTGCGTTTGAACAGGGTTTCGATGATGTTTGCACGGGTCGATGGCCGGCCGATGCCATTGTCCTTCATTAATTCCCTCACTTCTTCGTCCTCGACCTGCTTTCCGGCTGTTTCCATCGCCCTCAGCAGGGTTGCCTCGGTATAGGCTTTGGGTGGGGTGGTCTTTCCCTGGTGCACGCGGGGTTCGTGAGGGCCTCTTTCGCCTACCTCGAATATGGGCATCACTTTTTCCTCCTCGGTCTCTTTTTTCGATGCGGTATCATTGACGTAGAGCTCCCGCCAGCCGAGTTCAAGAATTTGTTTCCCGGTCGCTTTGAATTCCACCTGTCCGACCATCCCCAGCACTGTGGTGTTGGATACCCTACATTCGGGATAAAAAACAGCAATGAAACGACGGGCTATGAGATCGTAAATGCGCTTTTCCTCCTGGCTTACGTGCACCGGCAACACGCCTGTGGGGATAATGGCGTGGTGATCGGTTACTTTTTTGTCGTCAAATACATTTTTGGATTTCGGTATGGGCAAATTGGAGAGCAGCGGGGCTGTGTACTGGCTGTAATAGGTCAGTTCGCGCAGAATGCCTTCTACTTTGGGATGCAGGTCTTCTGAAAGGTAGGTGGTGTCGACCCGGGGATAAGTGACAAATTTCTTTTCATAGAGGTTTTGAATGTGCTTCAATGTATCCTCTGCCGAGTATCCGTATTTTTTATTAGCCTCCACCTGCAAGGAAGTCAGGTCGAAAAGTCGTGGGTTGCCCTCCTTTCCCTCTTTTTTTTCAAAAGCAGTAATTTCAAAATCATGCTGTTGTAAGTACGCGAGGCCCTTGTTGGCCTTTTCTACGTTTTTAATGCGTTCGATCGTAGCCGTAAATTCCGTTTCGCGGTAAATGGTTTTCAATTCCCAATATTCTTCCGAAACAAACGCATCGATTTCCTTTTGCCGCTGTACGATAAGTGCCAATGTGGGTGTTTGCACGCGTCCGATCGAAAGGACGATTTTCCCCTGTCCGAATTTCTTGGTAAAAAGACGGGTAGCATTCATGCCCAGCAGCCAGTCTCCGATCGCCCGAGCGCTTCCGGCGGCATACAGGTTGTTGTACTGGGCGCTGTCACGAAGTTTGGCGAAGCCGTCGCGGATAGCTTGTTCCGTCAGCGACGATATCCATAGTCGCTTCACCGGTACGCTGCATTTAGCTTTTAGCAGCACCCACCGCTGGATGAGCTCCCCCTCCTGGCCGGCATCCCCGCAATTGATCACTTCTTCACAATCCTTCACAAGCGACTCGATAATGCCGAACTGTTTGAGGGCACCGGCATTGTCAATGAGCTTGATCCCGAAACTGGATGGGATCATAGGCAGCTCTTCCAGTCGCCAGGACTTCCATCGCTCAGTGTAGTCGTGCGGTTCTTTCAGCGTACAGAAATGGCCGAAGGTCCACGTCACCTGGTATCCATTGCCTTCATAATAACCGTCTTTGCGCTGGCTGGCTCCGATTACATGGGCAATGTCTTTGGCTACACTGGGTTTTTCGGCAATACAAACTTTCATATCGATGCTTTAAAGCGTCAGCAGGCTCCGGGTGTGTCGGGTTCCGCCGGTTTTTAAAAGGGGACAAAGGTGGCGATTTTTATCGAGAATTTCCCGGCAAAACGGGAGCCTTGCGGAAGGTAAAAAGCGAGGCAGAGCCTGGCCAGAACGGAAAAACAAGCCGGTTAATCATTTAAGCGAAAAAAAATTAAAAATTTTTTTGAGAAAATTTCGCACAAACGCACTTCGCACCCGAAATTCTTTCGTGATTTTGGCTATTGATATAATACACTCCGAATAAAATTTGGATTAGGTGGTAGAATGCCACAGAAAAAGGAAGTCTTCAAGGTTAGTTAACAATAAGGTAACGATGTGAAAATCAGAGGCAAAATCTTTTGCCGGGCTGTCGGGGCCAAAACGATTGTTTTTTAAATTCATATCTTTAAATAATCCTATAATATTTTCATGATTGATACGGCTAAAAGCCGCTTTTACAGGTAAAGTGGCACCTGTTGTACATGGTGAATATGTTCGTTGAACGTTTGTTTTCAGAATATTGTAGTATATTTGTACTGGAAATACATTCAAGAACACAAAGAGAAACAGTAAACACTATTAACAATGAAAAATACAAAAAACATGTTAGTTGCAGCCTTGGTGGCCCTGACTAGCGCAGCTTATGCCAACGATAATTCTACATATACAGTTGAAGAAAAAGTTAAAGTTGCAGTGGTAAGCAACACGTTGCCTGCATCGGCTCCCGCACTGGATAGCCCTGCACCACAAAAAGAAAAAAATACGACTGACACCAACACCCACAATGCAGCTCAAAAGGCAGCTATCGTAGGTCTTCAATTTAAGAGTGTAACTACGAAGTAAGTAATTGAATCCCAGCGGTTCAGTTAAGATTGATTGATGGTTTTAAAAAGGGGAGAGGTTTCTCCCCTTTTTTTGTGGATATTCGTAATATCGGATAGGATTACAAAACGGGAAATCCGATATTTGTAGCGTGTTAGAAATCGACCTCACCGACTTACAGGAAATGCAGCCCGTTTTCGACAGGCTGTACGAAAAACGCGACCGCATTAAAAGCAGCCGGCCGATACCGGCGTCTGCGCTAGCCAAAATACGGGAGGGGCTTGCATTGGAATGGACCTACAACAGCAACAGCATTGAGGGGAACACGCTGAGCCTGCGTGAGACGCAACTGGTATTGCAGGAAGGGATAACCATTAAAGGGAAGTCGCTCAGGGAGCATTTTGAAGCGCATAACCACGAGAAAGCTATTCAGCTTCTTTACACGCTCGTAAGGCCTGGGTATGTGCTGGAAAGCATCGATATCCTGAAGCTGCATGGGCTGGTGCTGCGGAGCATAGAGGATGACTTTGCGGGCAGGATCCGGGATGCCGGTGTGCGGATCGTGGGCGCGAATTTTACACCACCCAATGCGAGAAAGGTCCCTGATCTGTTGGATCAACTCGTCGATTTTGTTAACTCCAATCCGCTCGGGCTGAACGATATCCTGCTTTCGACCGTATTTCATCACCAGCTGGTATGGATACACCCTTTTTTCGACGGTAACGGGCGTACGGTTCGTTTGGCTATGAACCTGCTGCTGATGCGAGCGGGTTTTCCGCCTGCGATCATTCTTAAAAACGACCGGAAAAAGTACTATGAGGCTTTGAGCCAGGCTAATAAAGGTTCTTACCAGAAGCTTTGTCTCCTGATGACGCAGGCGCTGGAGCGCAGTCTGAATATTTACTTAAATGCGTTGCCGGGATATGATTATGAGTATGAACCGATTGTCCGCGTCGTGGAGGAACCCGAAGTGCCTTACGGGCAGGAGTACGTGAGCCTGCTGGCGCGGCAGGGTAAGATCGATGCCTATAAAGAGGGCAATGTATGGTATACCACGCGTGAGGCGGTCCGGGAATATGTACAGGGAAGGAAGCGTAAACGCTCCTGACCGGCGGTTTGCCCGGCTCCGCGCGCTATCTGAAAAAGCTTCCTACTGATATCATGACCAGCAGCGATTCCTCTCTGGAAGAGCCTGCGCTGATGTTGAACGCGAACTGCTCACGGAAAGGGGTAATGTAGAAACCGCCGCCGTAGCCCTGGTGCCAGTAATTTGCATTGTCTTTATCCTCTTTGGCCCATACCCGACCCAAGTCGTAAAATGCTCTGACACCCATTTTAAGTGGAATGAAAGTGTTCTGCGTTTCAGTGAGCTGCCATCTCAGTTCAGTGTTCAGGAAGCCTTTGGATTCGCCCGTAAAGCGGTTTCGTTTAAATCCGCGCAGGTCGTTGAGCTGGCCGAGGGAGAAGAGCTTGTAGAAAGGCAATTGACCTTTGGCAATGCCTCCCCCTAACCGCAACCCCAGGGTGAGCGGGTTTTTCTGATGCGTTGAAAAGTATTGTTCCAGTTCCAGTTCGGAGATCGACGCGAGATCGTTTTTGGATTGGGAGACGTGGCCCGCCTGCTGTGTAAGCTGGACACGGAAACCCCGCTCCGGCAGCGCTATCCGGTCTCTGAAATCGAGGTTCAGAATTCCTTTCGCGAAAACGAGATGCAATTGCCCGACGCCGAATATATCGGGATGATCGGCGAGGTAGCTGTTGTTTCGCTTGATACCCTCGTCCAGTTCATAATTGGCGCTGATTTCAATTTTACTCTGATTCCAGAACTGTTTGAGCAGACCTGCCGAAACCGCAAAGGAGTTGTATTGTGTCCTGTAATAGTTGGAGGGAAGGTCGTTGTTTTTGGGCGTATCGTTCCCGACACCGAAGAAGAAGTTGTAGTTCAGCGGCCTCGATACGGAGACCTGCGAAATGCCATCCCATTTGCCGATCAACTGCCGGAACTGGTTGCTGTAACTGAAATCATAATTGCCTTTCACACTTACCGATGCGCTTAGCGAGTGCCTGGCGCTGAAATCGGGTTTGCCGAAATGCTGACGCGTAAAAGTAACGCCCCCGTGCACGGCAAAACCTACAAACGGATTGTAGGTGAGCAATGCGATGGGCAGATAGGTGTTGTACTTGAATGCATTGCGATCATAATCGTAGTAGCGTGCATCGACGCGTTTCATCTGTCTGGCTTCCACACCCAGCTCATTATGTGATTTGTCGCCTTTTTCATATACAAGGGTTTGCCTGCCTCCGCTTCGGACGTTGGATTTGTCGGAGAAGTAGTCGTTGCCATCGCCGCTGATGACCCGTACCAGGATGGATTTTTTAGATTCACCTTCCAGGTCAAACACGTCGTCGCCTGAAAGACCGTAGAGCCGGATTTCCTTTGTTTCCGACGGATCGAAAAGCCTTTCGTAGTAAATTTTAGTCGTATCCGGCTGCCGGCTTTCCTTTTTTACATCGTACATCCCGACTTTGACTTTTCCATCAGACAGGCGGTTTACTCTAAAATATTCAGCTTTATTGGAGCCTACCACATCCACTTCCTTTGCCAGCAGAAGGTAGTATGCGGCGGCGTATTGTTGCAAATCCTTCATGCGTATTTTAAGCTTCCGTTCAATTTCGCGACCATCCTTCACATAGATCTCGGAAGGCATATTGTGCACTGCGGCAGTAATGTCCTGATCGGTAATGGCCGCCTGGATTTCTTTCGCAGCCTGTATCCAGTCGGTTTTGGTGAGTTCACTGCCTGCAAACCTATCGAGGTGTCGGGCCTGCCACATCAGGCTGCGGAGGCCTTTAATGCGGTCGCCAAAGTTTTCGCCATTGGGCATTCCCCATTCGCGGTCGGCGAGCCAGGGGATAATGCCGTCCCAGCGGGAGAATGCATGGTCACGGTCGCGTGGGATGGGGCGGTAAGTTTCACCGGATTTGGTTTTGTAACCTGCCCATTTCCAGTTGTCTTCATGCTTGCTCCAATCTCCGATCCAGAGATCGAAGATCCGTGCGCGGGCAAATTCGTGCTGATCGACCCGGTTGTCATGGTCGTGATAGAGTTTGTTAAAGAGTTTGAAGCTTTTTTCAATGTCCCTGGCACCTCCGAAGATGCCTGACTTGTCAATTTTGTCGGTTGGGCGCTCTTCCAGCATTCCAAATAGGTTCCCGTAGTTTTCCCTGAACGCACCAAGTTTACTGTCTTTCGGGAGCACATACAATGTCGGGGAGGCGTGCAGAATGTTGATTTTATCGAGCAAGGGGGCTACGGCCATGGCCCCGTATGGTTGCTGGGTGGAGGTTTGGTCTTTGAGGACCTGCGAAACCACCGTTCCACGCAGCTCGTAGGCGAGCGCACGGAAAGGATCCTTGTCTACCGAGCGGAAAACGTATTCTTTTCCATTCCCGGCAACCAGTTTTAAGGAGGTGGTTTGCCGGCCGCCGCCTTTTCCGGCAATGATGAGTCCGCCGAATGTCGTGTCCATGTTGAGGTAGGGGACTTTTACGGGCACTGTCCAGGAATCACGGTAATGTTTACCCAACCATTTTTCCTTGAAACGTTTGCTGGCGTACTCACTTCCTGCTGCAACGCTAGCGGTGCCGGAATGGTCGCTTTCCATTTTATCCGAAGGCCTGATCACGGGATTGCAAGGCTGAAATAGTGTGTTTTTAATGCCGTCGGAATCGGCCTCGCAGGCCGATGCAAATAGATTGCCCCTTTCTTTCTTCACGATCTGCCGATCGTTCAGTTCCCAATGCTGGTAAGTCACCGCGCCATTTTCCCGGTAGGTAAGCTCGATAAGGCCACGGCCGGAA
Source organism: uncultured Dyadobacter sp. (assembly GCA_965649915.1). GTDB lineage: Bacteria > Bacteroidota > Bacteroidia > Cytophagales > Spirosomataceae > Dyadobacter. Next base: position 521 of record CBFGMV010000103.1, on the reverse strand, counting down.
GAGGCAAGCGAAGCTCTTTTGGAGCGCGCAAGATAGCTTCCGCCTGCGATGCCGCCGCTGTTGATATAAAAGTTATTGTCTTTTCGGATAACCGACTGGCTCCTTTCGTGGCCTGTTGCGAGGATTACGGAAGAATAATCCCTTAAAATGCCGCTCAGTTTGTATCGGAGCACACCGAAGCGCGCATTGGAAATGTCTTTCGGGGTGCCGATGTTTTGTCTGAACGCGACCCTTGCGCTGCCGACCAGTGGCGGTGCCAGGTAAGAACCTGCGGAAAAGCGACCGCCATAATTGCCGGAAGATTCGATCGGGAAATGGGAGAGCAGCAGCACATTTTTATTATTGGTGTCGTCCAGGATACCTTCCAGCTCTTCGACGAAGTTGTCGGTATCGGCAATGGAACAGGCATCGGATGAAGGAGTGGGCTTTTCAAAAGGATGATTCCACCACTGGGAATTAATAACGACCACTTCCAGCAGCGGGAATGATACCGTCCAGGGGCCTGGGCAGCCATGGCCGAA
>CBFGMV010000102.1:0-28847 GCA_965649915.1 uncultured Dyadobacter sp. | reverse complement strand
TGAGTGAGTGAGTGAATGAGTGAATAGGCCTTTATTCGGTCATTCACTCATTCACTCATTCAAAATTACAACTCACCCGCATTTGGAAGAGCCGCAGTCTTTGCAGGTGAGGCAGCCTTCCTGGTATAGGAGGTTGGTCGAGCCGCAGTTCTGGCATTTCTGCTTGGCGGCTTCGGTACCGTCCGGGATGTAACGCTTCAAGGCGCGGGCTACGCCAGCTTTCCAGGTATTGATGGCCTCGTCGAGTTGCAGGCTGCTGATGAGGTCCACTACTTTTTCGATAGGCATGCCGTGTCGTAATGTACTGGAAATCAGTTTAGCATAGTTCCAGTACTCGGGGTTGAACTTGTACGACAATCCTTCGATGGTAGTCTTGTAACCCCGGGTATTCTTGTATTGGAAGTCGTAACGGGAACTGCCGTCGGCTTCGCGGTTTTTGATAATAAAACCTTCATTTACCCACCGAGGCAGCAAAATTCCATCTTCGTCATCCGCAAAACCGGTGAAGATCTCGTACGGCTGGCCGTCGATGATGCCGATGAATGCAATCCATTTGTCTTTTTTATTCTGAAAACGCACCACATCGGCTTCCAGCGTGTGAGGCCTTTCGGTCGGGAAGGGGGTGGGCGCGGTAACGGCAGATTCTTCTTCTTTCTCGGTATTGGCGATCAACACCCCTGAACGCGAACCATCACGGTAAACCGTTACACCCTTGCAGCCTGCCTTCCAGGCCTCCATGTAGCATTCGCCGACGAGCTCTTCGGTCACGTCGTTGGGCATGTTGATGGTCACACTGATCGAGTGATCGACCCATTGCTGGATCGCTCCCTGCATTTTTACCTTTTTGAGATAGTCTACGTCATTGGAAGTCGCTTTGTAATAAGGCGATTTCTTAACCAGCTCATCCAGGTCTTTTTGCGAATAGTTTTTGCTCGTATCTATGCCATTTACCTCCATCCATTCTTTAAACCGATGGTGAAAAACCACATATTCTTCCCACGAATCCCCTACTTCATCCACAAAGTCCACGCGAACGTCTTTGTCGTTGGGGTTAACTTTTCTTCTTCTTTTGTAAACAGGCAGGAAGACCGGCTCTATGCCGGAAGTCGTTTGTGACATCAAACTGGTGGTGCCGGTAGGCGCAATGGTCAACAAGGCGATGTTCCGGCGGCCATATTCCAGCATTTCGTAGTAAAGCTGGGCGTCCGCCTCCTTCAAGCGGAGAATGAAGGGGTTATTTTGCTCCCTTTCGGAATCGAAAATCGTGAATGGTCCCCTCTCTTTGGCAGTATGCACCGAGCCACGGTACGCTTCCAGCGCCACGGTTTTGTGGATTTGCACGGCAAAGTCATTACCCTCGTCGCTGCCATACCGCAGTCCCAACGCGGCCAGCATATCGCCTTCTGCGGTAATGCCGATGCCTGTTCTGCGACCTTCTTTGGCTTTTGTCTGAATATTGAGCCACAAATTGCGTTCTACGGCTTTTACTTCGTCCTCCTCCGGGTCTTCATCGATTTTTTGCAGGATAGCGTCCACTTTTTCCAGTTCGAGATCGATGATATCATCCATCATGCGCTGTGCCGCTGCAATGTGTTTTTTGAAAAGCTCCCAGCTAAATTTAGCCTGAGGTGTGAACGGGCTTTCTACGTACGAAAACAGGTTGATAGCAAGCAAACGGCATGAATCGTATGCGCAGAGTGGAATCTCGCCACACGGATTCGTTGAAATGGTCTGATAACCCAGGTCGGCGTAGCAATCAGGTACGGATTCGCGGATAATGGTATCCCAGAATAAAATTCCCGGTTCGGCTGATCTCCACGCATTGTGCACGATTTTCTTCCAGAGTGCAGTGGCATCAATATCTTTGATATGCGTCGGATCGGTACTTCTGATGGGATATTGCTGGCGATAAGTGCTACCGGAACTGACGGCCTTCATGAATTCATCATCGATCCGTACCGACACATTGGCGCCGGTTACTTTGCCCTGCTCCATTTTGGCATCGATAAAATCCTCGGAATCGGGATGCCTGATCGCCACGGAAAGCATCAATGCTCCCCTGCGTCCGTCTTGAGCTACCTCACGGGTCGAATTGGAGAAGCGCTCCATGAACGGAACGATGCCCGTAGAGGTCAATGCCGAATTCTTCACCGGTGAGCCTTTCGGACGGATATGGGAAAGGTCGTGGCCGACGCCCCCGCGGCGTTTCATAAGCTGTACCTGCTCCTGGTCGATTTTCATGATGCCTCCGTAAGAGTCGGATTCTCCCTTGTTGCCGATAACAAAGCAATTGGAGAGTGACGCGATCTGGTACGGATTGCCGATACCCGTCATAGGACTGCCTTGCGGGATAATGTATCTGAAGTCCTTGATCAGGTCGAAGATCTCATCCTCGCTCATCGGATTAGGGTAGCGTTGTTCAATGCGTGCGATCTCGGAAGCGATACGCCTGTGCATGTCGTCGGGCGTCGCTTCATAGATAGCTCCGAAGGAATCCTTCAGCGCATATTTATTGACCCAGACGCGTGCGGCGAGATCGTCACCTTTGAAATATTCGAGTGAGGCTTGAAAGGCTTCGTCAGTAGTATAGGTACGTTCTGATTGTGAAGATTTTATGGATTCCATTAGCTGGCGTCAGTGAAATTTTATTCGATTTGTATAACCAAATGTAAAAATTTCGGATGGTTTTTGGAAATTAAAATTGAAAAAAGTTTACAGACAAAATGTGTAAAATTGCTGTTTATCAAATATTTACAATTTCGTATACTGGAAAATGTTGACAAATTTATTTCTTAATATTTTCTTTGTTTGGAATAATTATCTACAAAAAAAACCGGCTCATGATGAAGCCGGCAATTTTTAATTACTATGGCGAAATTTTATCTTTTATTTCTTCGAAATCAGTCCTGAGTAGTCTTAATGGCGTACTGATCAATGAGGGCTGGCCAGGCAGCCAACTCCGGAATGCCTGGTTTGCGTTTTCCAAAAAACTGGTTGAACATCACCCCATCCTTGTCGATGAGCTCGATGCCTGTCACAATGCCGTCCTCGGTTGGTTTTCTGACAACCCAGGCTTCATCGATGGCGTCCTCACGCAAATGCAGGTTAAATTCAGGGTCCATCACATTCAGCCAAGGCCCCATTACAAAAATCTTTTTGATCGGGCCGGTATGTATCTGAATGCAGTTGGGGTTTGAAACGAATACCATAACCGGCAGCTCTGTTTCGGATACCGCATCAAAGATCAGTTTCATACTTTCCGGTTTGATGCGGTAGGCATAGCCTTCGGGTGCATTGCGCAAAGCCTGTTTCCGGGACAGTTTGTATTTACGGAGCAAAGTGAAAAAATCATGCGTGTCTTTCAATGCGAGCCATTCCGCCTGAAATGCAGCCCTATCGATGTCCAGGGCTTCGTCGGATTCGGCAGCTTTGTCCGGTTTGTCGCTGACAAACAGATTGACATCCTGTTCAGCAGCCAGGTATTTGGCTACCAATGCGTCGTACGCTTCTTTATCGCTTTTCTCGGTCAGGTAAATTTTGTGAGCCGCTTCTCCGAAACTGTTGAAGAATTGCAGGCTGAAACGGTCATTTTCTGACACCGCGAAGCCAAATTTCCAGTCGCCCAGAAATAACCGGAGATCGATGTCTTCGCCGAGTACGAGCCCGACGTGGTTATTAAAAGATATTTTTTCATAAACGCCCTTGCGCTCATGTACGACGTGGTCGTTGCGTGTGAGTGCCATCACGTGACCGAGAGAGCCCATTTCTTTGATAAGATCCCTGAAATCGCCGCTTAGCAGCCGGACACTCTCTCCCAGTCCGGTAGCCAGCAGGTCGGCTTCCGAGGTGTTGAGCGCTTTCGCGGCGTCGCGAATGCGGGTTTTGGGGTTGGCCAGATTAAACGCTGCCCAGCGTTCTTTCAATTCAGTTCTGTCTGGTGAAAGGGTTGACTTCATGTCTTGCTTTATTTATTTGTTTATAAATCAGGGAGTATGGTACGGAACAGCGGGCATGTTCGGTACAATCACCGGGTAGGGTGTAAGCCCGGGCTGGATGATCTGTACCGGCAGGCCAAAAGCTTCGCAAATCGATTGTTCGGTCAGTACCGCTTCCGGAGAGCCTGTTGATAGCACCCGGCCGGCTTTCAGCATCAGGACGGAATCCGCATATTGGAGCGCCTGATTCAGATCGTGGATGACAGCGACAACCGCGAAGCCTTTGCCGCTGAGTTCTCTTGCCAGCTGAAACGTTTCGTATTGATGCAGCAGATCCATTCCGGTAGTAGGTTCGTCCAGGAGCAGGAGTCCGTTTTCAATCTCCCAAACCTGCGCCAATGCGCGGGCCAGTTGGACCCGTTGCTGCTCGCCACCGGATAATGTGGGATAAATGCGGTTTTTAAAATGCCCTATGCCGACCTTTTTCAGACAAAGATCCACAATGGCCAGGTCGCGTTGGGTTGGGTTGTTGTCGTAAAACGGATAACGGCCCATGAGAACGATCTCCTGCACTGTGAATGAAAGAGAAATGACGTTCTGCTGAGATAGTACAACCCGCTTTTTGGCCAGTTCTTTCAGTTTATATTTCCTCAGCTCTTTCCCATGAAACAGTATCGAACCGGATGTAGCTGCCAGCTCCGAGGAAAGTAGTTTAACCAGGGTGGACTTCCCCGCGCCGTTTGCACCGACAATGGCCCAGAATTCTCCGGCATTAACAGAAAAGCTCACGTCATTGAGCAGCTTGCGTCCCCGTACCTCAAATACTGCATTTTGTACCTGTATCATAGCCGCCGGCGTTTTTGCTCCCAGAGTATGTAAATGAAGAACGGTGTGCCCAGCAATGCGGTAAGGATGCCGATCGGAAGCTCGGAAGGCGCAACAATGGTTCTTGAAATGGTATCTGCGAGGGTAAGTACGATCGCTCCGGCCAGTGCAGAGCCGATCAGTAATGTCCGGTGATTGGGACCGAACGTTGTGCGTATAATGTGAGGGACTACGAGTCCGACAAAACCAATCGTTCCTGCAACTGCCACAGACGCACCTACGCCCATGGTAGCCAGAATGATGACTTTTTGTTTTAATGCCTTCATGTTTACACCGAGCCCGGCTGCCTGGCTCTCGCCCAGTACCAGGAGATTCAATGCTTTTGACAGGTAAGGCATGAAGAGAACGGAAACTGCCACAAAAGGAGCGACGGCCATGACGGATGTCCAATTGGCACCGCCAAGGCTTCCCAGGTTCCAGAACGTGATGCTGCGGAGCTGCGCGTCGTCGGCGAGGTAGGTCATCAGGCCGGTCATAGCCCCAACGAATGCATTGATGGCGATCCCGCAAAGAAGCAATGTGGTAACGCCGCCCTCCCCAGTGACTTTGGAAAGCTGGTAAACCAGGAGTGTGGTGAGGGCGGCACCAAGAAATGCGACAAAAGAAATGCCGTACGCGCCGACCAACTCGTGCAGCATTCCGAAATATTTAACGTTGAGCATAATTACAAAAACAGCAAACAGCGACGCGCCGGAGGTTACGCCGATCAGGGTGGAATCGGCGATGGGGTTACGGAAAAGCCCCTGCAGCGATGCGCCCGCAATGCCCAGGCCGGCACCGATCAACACGGCCAGGCAGACCCGGGGCAGGCGGATGATCCAGAAAACGATCGATTTTTGTTCATCCACCCGGGTTTCGGTAATCAGTCCCAATTTGTAAGCAACGATGTCCACCAGTTCTCCGAGAGAAATGGCTAGCGCCCCGGTGCAGGCAGAAAAAACAACACAGGCCAGAAGAGCCGCCCCCAGTATTCCCGTCATTTTACCTGTGGAGGAAGGTAAAAAGTGGCGTTGGGAATCTCTTTCTTTTCTGATTTCCTGTTCGTGGGCCGTTTCCGCCAGCATTGTTCTTTATTTTATTTTTTGAGAGAGTTCAAGAGCGGCCTTGCCCAGCCTGGGGCCGAAGCCTGTCAGTAGCTGACCGTCCATCGATACGATCTTTTTATTCCTTCCCGCGTTGGTGTTTGCAATGCCCGGCACACGGAGCAACCCGTCCATTCCTTCCAGACTTTCGAGTCCGCTGGCAAACAGTACCAGCACATCGGGGTTAGCCATGATGAGGGATTCTGCGGTCAGCGGTTTAAAATCGCTGAAATCCGTTACGGCGTTTTTGTGTCCTGCCAGCGCAAACATTTTGTCCAGGGACGTGCCGGTGCCCGAAACCATCAGTGTCCCCGTGCCGCGTGCATATATGAAAAGTATCTTTTTGGAGGATGCCGGTGCGGGTATTTTGGCCAGGTCGGCTTGTAAGGATTTGACCATTTTTTCGGCCTGTGCATGGGCATTAAAGTAGGCACCCACTTCCCGGATCAGCTTGATAGCTCCTTCCTTTGAATATTCATGTTTGAATGCGACCACCTTTTTTCCGCTGCTGTTGAGTTGCTTCACAACGGCCGGAGAGAGCATACTTTGATCGGTGTAAACGATTACATCCGGATTCAATGTGAGAATGCCTTCGGCTGCAATGCTGCGGTTGTGGCCGATCTTGGGAAGCTTTTCCAGCGAGGCAGGGAAAGTGCTGGTAATGTCCACGCCGACGATCTGCTTTTCGAGTCCAAGGCCAACCAGGATTTCGCTCAAAGTTCCGTTTGCGGACACGATCCGAGGCCCTGCGACACCGGCATAGGTAGCCTGGCAGTTATCAAAACCAACTGAAATAAAGAAGAAAAGGAAAAGGGCAAATCTTAATAACTGCATGAAATAGCCTATTTTTTATCAGCGAATATCTTGTCTACTTCCAGTACAATCAGTGCTTCCTGAAACAGGGTCCTGATCTCTTCCAGCTCTTCGTCGTCAAATGAGAGCATGAAGTTCGGGATGGGCGAAGGCAGCAAATGGGTCTTGCCATGGGGGAGCTCATCTCCCAGGCTTTGCAGGTGGTACTGGTCGTAAAGCACCGACTGGAATCCCCTCAGTCCGTCTTCGGTAAAAATGAATAGCACATTGCCATAGGCGAAATTGAAATGGGTACAGCAGTTGCATTGCCCGATATAGCCTTTCGGGGTGTGGCTTAAAATCCGTAGTGAATTGTATGAATGCGAATCGTTCTGCATAGTCTGCCAGTGATCAAATAAAAAATGCCTTCCTGAATTTCGCCGTAGTTCATTCCTGGGAGGCAAATATAGAGATTAATTTAGACCAAGTATAAATAGATGATAAAAATTTACTTGAGCCGATCTGGAAACCTCTGGCAGACTTTCTATTATTGTATATTGAAAGGTTGCCCAACTGACTGTGGGAGAACTCCTATTAACTATCTCTATTCCTTTACCTCCGTTTTCGTTGAAAAAGCTCTTTACCAATCTGACCTTCTGGGTCCTTACCGCCATTACCGGTGGAGCATTGCTTGGTCATTACTTCCCTGATGAGGCGGTGAAGATGAAATTGCTGGGCGACGGGTTTATTTCGGTTGTCAAAGTGTTTATCAACCCGATTATCTTTCTGACGATCACGCTGGGCATTGTGGGCATGGGCGACCTGAAAAAGGTTGGGAAGGTGGGCGCGAAGGCCCTGCTGTACTTCGAGGTGGTGACTACACTGGCATTGGTGGTAGGGATTATTGTGGCGAATATCATTCGTCCGGGAGTTGGTGTGGTGACCGATTCACTTGAAAAGGGCGATATATCCAAGTTTGCCGGCAAAAGCCACGATTTCAGCTGGATGCAGTTTTTCCTGGATAACATTACATTGCAGGTGTTGCTGTTTTCGCTGGTTCTGGGCTCTGTTTTGAGCAAGTACAACGGAAAGCAACGCATTATCGACGGATTGAATTTCTGCTCCAAATATGTATTCCGTGCCTTGCATCTGGTCATGATTTTTGCACCGATCGGCGCTTTTGGGGGAATGGCTTTCACGATCGGGAAGTATGGTATCGATACGTTGTTACCCCTCGCGAAATTGATGGGGACGGTGTACGCAACCATGGCCGTTTTTATCTTCGGAATACTCGGGTTGATCATGCGGACCTACAAGATCAGTCTGTGGAGATACCTGAAATACATTCGGGAGGAATTGCTGATCGTGTTGGGAACCTCTTCGTCGGAGGCAGGCCTGCCGTCACTGATGGCGAAGCTGGAACGAATGGGGTGTTCCAAACCCGTGGTGGGGCTGGTGGTGCCGGCGGGCTACTCATTCAACCTGGACGGGACGACGATCTATCTTTCCATGGCCACCATCTTCCTGGCGCAGGTGTTTAACGTGCATTTGAATATCGGGCAGATATTCTCGCTGATCGGGATATTGATGGTGACTTCCAAGGGCGCCGCCGGTGTGACCGGGAGCGGGTTTGTGGTGCTGGCGTCCACGCTTACGGCCATCAAAGTGATCCCCGTTGAAGGACTTGCCTTGTTGCTGGGTGTAGACCGGTTTATGTCCGAGGCACGCGCCATCACTAATTTTATCGGTAATGGCGTGGCGACGATCTGGCTTGCCAATAATGAGAAGGAGTTTGACCGCAGCAAAATGGAATATGCTTTCAGTAACATTCAGGAGACGGAGAACGTGGTTACCGATAACCTCACGGATGCAACCCAGCCGGGGCAGGCGAAGTTATAACGATTGAATTTTTAGTAGTTTTAGAAAATTACCTTGAAAAGACTTGAATTATGAAGTATCAGGATTTCATAACATCCGACTATCGGATAATGCTCGGGAAGCCTGTCATCAAGGGCACCCGCCTAACGGTAGAACTCATCCTTCGTAAGTTGGGTGAAGGAGCTGCGGTGGGTGATCTTATCAGGATGTATCCCGGCCTGCAGCCGGAGGCTGTCCAGGCTGTCCTGCAATACGCCGCCGAGGTAGTCGCTAATCAGGAAGATCTGGAACCTGCTTCATGATTCTGGCTGATGAAAACATCGATCACGGGCTAATAGCGGAAATTAGAAATGCCGGATTTGAGGTTTACTCAATTTACGAAATGACTCGTGGTATTTCCGATGAATCAATTATTGAGTTATCCCGAGTTCCTCCCAGGATCATCCTTACAGAAGATAAGGATTTCGGCGAGTGGGTGTACGCTCACAAAATTACGGGTATTAGTGTAATTTTTTTACGCTATTCTTTCGGCGAGACAATTGCAATTTCGCAGATTGTTGTCAAGCTTTTGAAAGAACGGCAGGAGGGATTATTTGGACACTTTACTACGATTACTATGAATAAAATCCGTTCAAGACCATTTCTTTGATGCAAACCATCAGTTAAAAATATATTTCCCGCTTAAATTTGAATTTCAACATTGCAGTTTTATTTATATGACTAATCACGAAACACTTCATATACCTAGCCGGTCCCGGAGACCATTTATCGGAGAAGAGTTTGACCTGAAGAAATGGGATGATGTGCAGCCATTTTTCGAAAACCTTAAAAACAGGGAAATTAAATCCGCCGAGGACCTTCGGCAGTGGTTTTTCGACCGCAGCGAAATAGAATCTTATCTGTCAGAGAATTTTGCCTGGCGTTACATCCGTCAGACTTGCGACACGGCCAATACCGGCCTGATCAATGCATTGCAGTTCTTTATCACAGAAATCCAGCCCAAACTGGCAGAATACGGTAATGCGTTGGACAAAAAAGTGGTTGATAGCCCGTTCCTGGCCGAACTGACGGAGCCAGGCTTTGCCATTACATTGCGGGGCATGAAAAAAGCGATCGAGATTTTCCGCGACGAAAATATCCCGGTAATTACCGAAATGCAGACGGAGGAGCGCAAATATGGCGCCATCGCCGGAGCGATGACCGTGACACTCGACGGCGAGGAAATCACCTTGCAGCGCGCGGCGGATCGTTTGCAGTCCACCGACCGGAATATTCGCGAAGAAGCATGGCGGGCCATTAGCGGAAGGCGTTTTGACGATCACGGCAAACTGGATGGTCTTCTGAATCAGTTGGTTGCCCTTCGCGATAAAGTAGGCCGCAATGCAGATTTCGCCAACTACCGCGACTATATGTTCGCAGCCATGGGCCGGTTCGACTACACGCCCCAGGATTGTTTCAATTTCCATGGATCGGTGAAAAAGGCGGTCGTGCCCATTCTGAATGAAATGGCGGCGGAACGGAAAGCTGCATTGCAGGTCGACGCGCTTCGGCCCTGGGATACCAAGGTGGACCCCAAAGGTTTGCCGCCGCTGAAGCCGTTTGAAACCGGTGAAGAGTTGCTGGACAAAACGATCCGCTGCTTTTCGCGTCTCGATCCTTTTCTGGGAGATTGCCTTCGCATCATGAAAACCATGAAACACCTGGACCTTGAATCGAGGAAGGGAAAAGCGCCGGGTGGTTATAACTATCCGTTGGATGAGATCGGTGTTCCGTTCATCTTCATGAATGCGACTTCAAACCTGCGCGATATGGTTACCCTCCTGCACGAAGGCGGGCACGCGGTGCATTCGCTCGTAACGCGGGACCTGGCATTGAATTCGTTCAAACATACGCCGTCGGAGGTGGCGGAATTGGCCTCGATGTCCATGGAGCTGATCACCATGGATTTCTGGGATGAGTTCTTTGAAAATGAGCAGGACCTGAAACGTGCGAAGATCACGCACCTCGAGTCGATCATAGAAACGCTTCCCTGGGTAGCTACCGTCGATAAGTTTCAGCATTGGATGTATGAAAATCCGCAACATACGACGGAGCAGCGCACAGAGGCGTGGACGCGCATTTACGAGGAATTCACGGATACGGTAATGGACTGGTCCGGATTGGAAAATTTCAAAAAATACCTATGGCAGCGCCAGTTGCACATCTACGAGGTTCCGTTTTATTACATCGAATATGGTATTGCCCAACTGGGGGCGATCGGGGTGTGGAAAAACTATCGTCAGGATCCCGCCAACGGATTGAAAGGCTATCTGGATGCGTTGAAACTGGGCTACACCGCTACCATTGGTGAAATTTACCAGGCAGCCGATATTCCATTCGATTTTTCGGAGCAGCATATCGCCGAACTGATGCAGTTTGTCCGGGACGAACTGGCCGAGTTAAAAAAATGATATTTCGGTAACCCACAATTTGGTGGTTATGAAATTGGCGGTTATTTTTGCGCACAATACTATGAACGATCAAAGAAATGAAATTCAATAAAATAGTTGCTTTTGTTGCGTGTCTGGGCCTTCTTTCTTCCTGCGAATACCAAAAGTTCAATCAGAAGGATCAGAAAGACCTGAATGTTGGTAACGAATGGGTTTACGGAGTGAGCCCTGATTCCCTGCCACGCCAGATGTCTTTCAAGTATGACGCAAAACCTGAGCTGGATTCCCGCGTGAACGATATCCGTGCGAAGCTGTACGGTGGTAAAATTCCAAGCTCACTGGTTAAAGAATAGTAACCGTTCATTGAGAAAATATACGAGATATCCCCACAAAATGGGGATATCTTTTTTTTGAGGCCTGTTTTGCCGATTGAACAATTTCAATACAGCCTTCTGCGTATTATCCCTTTGGCCAGCTTCCATTGAGTAAGTGAAGTTGTGACAATTGAACATTTTTAATTTACTTTACGTATTCGAGGCAAGGTTGAATCCAAATTTTTAGAAAAGAACACGCAATTAAAAAGTATTGTAAACATGAACATAGCTTTGGTAACCGGCTCCGCCGGACTGATTGGAAGTGAATCGGTTGCTTTTTTGGCTGATAAGTTTGATTTGGTCATTGGTGTTGATAATAACCTTCGGCAGTACTTCTTCGGTGCGGATGGAAATACGGAATGGAACCGTAACAGGATCGAGGACGCATACGGCAACTACAAGCACTACTCAGCGGATATACGGGAAGTAAGCCAGCTTGAACCAATTTTCAAGGAGTATGGAACGGACATTAAAATGATCGTTCACGCCGCTGCGCAACCAAGCCACGACTGGGCTGCCCGCGAGCCTTTCACCGATTTCAGCGTGAATGCCACAGGGACATTGAATATGCTGGAAATGACCCGCCTGCATGCACCTGAGGCTGTTTTTATTTTTACATCAACTAATAAAGTCTACGGAGACAATCCAAACTACCTTCCATTGGTAGAATTGGAAACGCGCTGGGAGGTCGACGAGAGCCATCCTTATTTTGCAAATGGGATCGACGAGAACCACAGCATTGACCATACCAAACACTCTATTTTCGGGGCTTCGAAAGTAGCTGCGGACATTATGGTGCAGGAGTATGGCCGGTATTTCGGCATGAAAACTGCTGTTTTCCGCGGAGGCTGTCTGACAGGCCCTAATCACTCCGGTGCACAACTTCACGGCTTCCTGGCTTATCTCATGAAGTGCGCGATTACCGGCACGCATTACACGATTTTCGGTTATAAAGGCAAGCAGGTTCGTGACAACATTCACAGCCATGACCTGGTGAACATGTTCTGGCATTTTTACCAAAACCCTCGTCCGGGTGAGGTGTACAATGCGGGCGGCGGCCGTTTTGCAAACTGTTCTATGCTGGAAGCGATCACATTGTGTGAGCAGATCACCGGAAATAAACTTTCTTATTCTTACTCAGAAACCAACCGGATCGGCGACCATATCTGGTATGTGAGCGACCTTTCTAAATTCAAGTCGCATTATCCCGACTGGAATTGGGAATACGGATTGGTTGAGACATTGACCCAGATCCACGACGGAATCTCTTCCCGACTGGGAGTAAAAACGGTTTAAGTCATTCAGAGCCTCCGGAAAAGCTTCCGGAGGCATCTTAACTCTCTCCCATGCCTGAAAATTTCGTCATTATTATTCCCCAATTCAATGACTGGGAGGCGCTGAATCTGCTGATACAGAAGATAAATGCGGATTTAAATACTCCGATCCTTCAAAATACCACACTGCTCATTGTTGATGACTGCTCCTCCCGCGCGAGGACTCAGCCATTTGCCTCTTTCGGGGGAAAAGAACTGAAAGTGCTTCGGTTGTACCGGAACCTCGGTCATCAGAAAGCCATTGCCATTGGACTCTCGTACGCAGCTGAAAACATGAATGCCGATAAGGTGATCGTGATGGATGCAGATGGCGAAGATGCGCCGGGTGATATCAATAAACTTGCCGCACGTTCCATCGAAGAGCCGGACAAGATTATCTTTGCCGAAAGGAACAAACGTACGGAGGGATTGCTGTTCAGATCTTTTTATGTGATCTATAAGTATGTATTCAAGCTGTTGACCGGCAAGGTAATCACGTTCGGGAATTTCAGCCTGGTTCCAAAAAGCCGTTTGCAGAATCTGGTACGTGTTTCTGAGATCTGGAATAATTATCCGGGTGGCATTATCAAATCGCGGATCCCTTACGATTCGGTGCTTACCAACCGCGCCAAAAGACTCGCGGGTGAAAGCAAGATGAACTTTGTGTCTCTTGTCTTGCATGGGCTGAGCGCTATTTCGGTCATGGTGGACACTACGGCAGTGCGTATCCTGATTTTTTCATTATTCATGTCGGGGGTTGCGATTGCATTTATTTTCTTTATTCTCTTCCTGAAACTGATCGGCAATGCTACACCGGGCTGGGCTTCTACATTGGGTAGTACGCTGATGATCCTTATGCTGCAATCATTTCTGATTTCGCTTTTTCTGGTGTTTATGGTATTGCAATACCGGTCTCAGCAGCATTTTATTCCGGCTGTTCATTACCGCGACTTTGTGGAAAAGGTAGACTCGTTTAGCTAATCGGAGTATGATCAGTTTTGACAATTCACCGACTGTCTATTGGCTTATCGGCTACCTGCTGGCAGGGATTGTCATTTTTGCTTCACAATACAAACCGGTGTCAACGAAGGCGTATCTGATCTTGGGCGTCATGCTGCTTGCGTGGATGCGTTTGCCTGTGATCGTTTTCAACCGTGAGCTTAATCAGGACGAGAGTCAGATGCTCAGTCACGCATTGACGCTCTTGCAAGACCCGGTTTATTGGCGGTCTGTCGACGGCACGACTATTGGGCCGCTCGATAACTATCTGCTTGTTTTTCCCAAACTGCTTGGTTTTCAGCTCGATTACAGCGCTGCCCGCTTCATGGGGCTGCTATGCGTCGCAGGTGCATGGCTGTTGCTATTCTCCGCCATCAGGAACTGGTTCGGCACCACTATTGCGCGGCGGATTTCCGTTGTGCCGCTGCTTTTTGTGACTTTTACCCAAGAAGTCGATTTTGTCCATTATTCTAGCGAGCAACTTCCCGTACTGCTGCTGGCCTTTTGCATTTGGCAACTCTCCAAGCTTGATCAAAACCAGGTACCCTCCGTTACCGGGCTATATTTTCTGGGATTTGCGGCCGGAGCGGTTCCTTTTGGAAAGTTGCAAGCCGTGCCCATTGTCGCTGTGATCGTCTTGTCGGCATGCTGGGTGCTGTTCCGGCTGTTTCAGCGGCACGGCGGGTTCAAACCTGCAATCGCATTGCTATCGGGCGGACTTACGGTGCCGCTTTTTTTCCTGGTGTTCACATTGTCGTTCGATGTTTTCGACGATCTGATAGACTTTTATATACTTGGAAATGCGATTTACGCGAATGGAAGTACCTTGGCTGACATTCCTTCGCAGTTCTACAAAATCATTGCGCTCTCAACCGATTTTCAGTTTTTCAGCCTTGCCCTGATCATTCCAATGCTGATCGGGCTGGCTCGGATAGCGAAGCTTTATGTGCCGGGCAAATTAGAGCTTTATGTCCCGTTTACAATCCTTTTCCTTGTTCTGGCCAGTATTTATGCGATTACAAAGTCGGGCAATGATTTTATTCACTACCTCAATTTCTGCATTATTCCCTGGACTTTGCTGGCCGCCTACGGCTTTTCGGCTGTTGAAAGGTGGTCGCTGGCATTTCCTGCCATTATTGCGGTGTGGTTTGGAGGATATGATGCGCTGCATTACGTGAAAGAGCGTCGACTGAA
The DNA here is from genome assembly GCA_965649915.1 of uncultured Dyadobacter sp. GTDB lineage: Bacteria > Bacteroidota > Bacteroidia > Cytophagales > Spirosomataceae > Dyadobacter. The sequence continues at coordinate 13,966 of CBFGMV010000102.1, read as the reverse complement.
TGCCTTCGATTCGGTAGGGAAGACCCAGTTACAGGAAAGCCCGGTTGTGACGGAAATGCTGAAACTGCGGAAGGAAGGGGATTATATGGTCGTTTGGGGTTGGAATTGCAGTTATTATGTAGAAGCCCAACTCGCCGAAGGGACCGCGGAAAATCATTCGGAGCGCTCTATTTTCGAGCATCCCATGCGCGACACCTATCGTAAACGCTATATGTCGGATCTGGAACGGACCCGGCCTGCATTTTTCCTGGATGCTGTCGGCAAGAACAGTCATTGGGTGCAGGACAAAAAAACTCAGGGCATCGAAAGTTACCCTGAGTTGAATCAATATATCCGTAATCATTATGTCCTGGCCGGTAACTTCGACGATGTTAGCCTCTTTATCCGGAAAGAACGTGCAGGTTTATGACAGAATATCTGTCGAGGCGGCATTTTCTGCCTGCAACAGGTCGTTCAGCGTCGTTTTGTCGAGTACTGCCAGGTTAGCGTCACGCCATCTTTCGAGTACCGTGCGCAGGCTGCATGTTTCTTCGTCCTTGCAGTCGTCGCATTTGCCATAAAAAAACATGGAAACGCAGAGTGCAGGTGCGATAGGGCCGTCGATGATTCTCAATACTTTGGAAAAATTAACTTCCGCAGGGGGCACGCGTAACAGATAGCCGCCACCCTTTCCCTTTTGGCTCTGCAGTACGCCGTTGTTCCGGAGGTCAAGCAGAATTGCTTCCAGGAATTTTTTCGGAATTTTCTCTTTTTCAGCGATGTAAGAGATCAATACCGGGCCTTTTCCGTATTGTTCCGCCAAAACTTTCAGAGCTTTCAGCGCGTATTTAGCTTTTTTTGAAATCATTGTTGATCAAATGGACTTTTGGGGTCAGCAAGCGTAAAGATGTACCGGTTTCGGCAAATATTTGCGTTGAAAAGTTCTAAATTTCGAATTTTCCAACAAATATCCTATCCATCAGAACATAAATTGGGGAAACAATAATTCCCTGATCAGTTTCGGGGCGCTTTTCCGCCGTTGAGCAACCCCTGCATTCTTTCCAGTGTTTTCTTCTCCCCGCACAATGAGAGGAATGCCTCACGTTCCAGATCGATCAGGTATTGCTCCGTCACTTGTTGGGGATAACTGAGGTCGCCTCCGTTAATCACATACGCAAGCTTGCCCGCGATTTTTGCGTCGTGGTCGCTAATGTAGTTGGCCAGGCGCATTTGGGTAATGCCTGCCATGAAAAGCGCAATGCCGGTTTTACCCTGTACCTTGATATCGTTACGGTGTTTCGGTTGGGTATAACCGTTTTCAGCAAGGTCAATGGCCGCCTGTTTGGCCTCAGCGATAAGCCTGAAACGGTTCAGCACGATCTGATCTTTCTCCTGAAGGTAGTTCATTTCCCGGGCTTCCTGAGCGGAGGTCGAGACCTTGGCCTGGGCGATGTTCATAAATGCATTCTGAAGAATATTCAGCTCCGGATCACCTGCCTGATACATATCGGAGCAGCGCAGCGCCATTTCCTTGGTTCCACCCCCGGCGGGGATCAGGCCCACTCCAAACTCAACGAGCCCGATGTAGGTTTCGGCATGTGCCACGACCTTGTCGGCGTGGAGGGTAAGCTCACAACCGCCTCCGAGGGCGAGCGTATGCGGCGCAACCACGACAGGAATGGAAGAATACCGGGCACGCATCATCGTTTGCTGGAATTGCGCAATGACCATATTGATCTCGTCGAACTCCTGTTCAATGGCGTACATAAACAGCATGGCCAGATTGGCCCCTGCCGAAAACGCCTCATTGGCCTCATTGCCGATCACCAGCCCGCGGAAATCTTTCTCGGCAATGCTTATCCCTTTCTGAATACCTTCGATCACCTCCGCGCCCATGGTGTTCATCTTGGATCTGAATTCAAGATTCAGGATACCGTCGCCCATGTCGTACAGATTAGCCCCGGCATTTTTCCAGACGATATTGTCCGACAAATTGCTCAGCAGGATAAAGCTGTCCTGGCCTGGTATCTTCTCATAAGATTTGGAAGTAATGTCGTAGTAGAACCGCTTGCCTTTTTCAACCTTGTAAAATGACTCGCAACCTGCGGAAAGCATTTCATAAACCCATGCGGCGGGTCGGAGGTCAAGCGATTCCATGATCGCCAGCATACTGCGGACGCCGATAGCGTCCCAGGTTTCAAAAAGCCCGTATTGCCAGCCAAAACCGGCGGAAATGGCCTGATCCACCCGAAATATCTCGTCTGAGATCTCGGGAATGCGGAATGTGGCGTATCTGAAAATGTCCGCGAATGTCTTTCTGTAAAACTCGCCTGCCTTGTCTTTGCCTGCAACCAGCACGGCAAAGCGTTTGTACACGTCGGCAATGGCTTTGGTGCTTTCCAGCGTTTCGAATTTTACTTTGCCGGAGGGAGCGTATTCAAGTGATTTGAAATCGAGTGCCAGGATGACGGATTTGCCCTTTTCATCTTTGATTTTTTTATAAAAACCTTGGCCCGTTTTGTCACCCAGCCATTTGTTGTCAAAAAGCTTTTGCATGATTTCCGGAAGACGGAATGCGTCGCGCGATTCGTCCTTTCCTTCGCCGGAAGCATACAAGTTGTTCGCAACGTGAACTGTGGTGTCGAGTCAAACGACGTCCGACAGCCGGTATGTTCCCGACTTGGGCCTGCCGGCGACAGGGCCGGTCAGCTTATCTACTTCGTCCACCGAAAGCCCCATTTCCTCTGCGACGCGGATGGTCTGGATCAATGCGTAAATACCGAGGCGGTTAGCAATGAACCCCGGAGTGTCTTTGCATAGTACGGTGGTTTTTCCCAAAAACAGCTCGCCGTAATGCATCAGGAAGTCAATGATGCTCTGGTCTGTTTCGGCGGTCGGGATGATTTCCAGCAGGCGCAGATACCGTGGCGGGTTAAAAAAGTGCGTACCGCAAAAGTTTTTCCTGAAGTCCTCGCTCCGGCCTTCCGCCATCAGGTGAATGGGGATGCCGGAGGTGTTGGAAGTAATCAGCGTCCCAGGCTTGCGGAGTGCATCCACTTTTTCGTGAAGGCCTCGTTTGATGTCGAGCCGCTCCACCACCACCTCGATAACCCAGTCGTAATGTTTGATATCGGCCAGGTTATCCTCGAAATTGCCGAGTTTGATCCGGGACGCAAATGCCGCGCTGTAAAGCGGCGCAGGTGTGGCTTTCAGTGTTTGTTGAAACGATTCGGAGACGATCCGGTTGCGGAATGCCGGATGTTCGGTAGTCAGGCCTTTTGCCTTTTCCGGATCCGAAAGGTCTTTCGGAACGATGTCGAGCAGCAATACCTCCACACCTATATTAGCAAAGTGGCACGCAATGCGGGAGCCCATAATGCCGGAACCAAGAACGGCTACTTTACGAATGGATCGATTCATGTTACTAAGGTTGGTTTTCAGGATTTGGGTTGATGAGATTATGCCAGATCGTCGGCGACTTCTCCTGCTTTCAGCTTCTGGTTCTCCTCTTCAACCAGCTTATTTATATCTTTGATCACATCGAAAAACACGACCAGCTTGTCCAGTGGTATCTTGTCCCTGATCATCGTGTTGAAAGAAATCACACCTTCGCGGGCCAGCTCCCTTTTTTCTTTTCCGAGCTCAGTAAGGACGATCCGGACAAAGCGTTTATCGTTTTTGCTCACTTCCCGCCTGATCAGCCCTTTCTCTTCCAGGGTTTTAAGCATTCTCACCAGGCTTCGCGGCTCCATTCCCAGGAGAGGCGCTATTTTCGTAGCTGGTGTACCAGTTTCGATATCGATGTTGAGCAGGACATACCCCATAGCCATGGTGGTGTCAAAACGGGCAGCATAGGCATTGTACATTCGGGATATGGAATGCCAGGCCCATTTGATCTGGAAATCAATTGTTTTTTCCTTACGCATCGTTTCAAAAAGCTATTGGTATCAGTTATGCCCTCTTCACAAATGTAAGCAATGTGATCATTATTATGCAAGCATACTAATTTGACACCAATAAAAAACACACCGCCTGGTCTCCTGGCGGTGTGTTGCCTCTACTTTTCGCTGATGAGCTTGTCCATTAAGCTGTTGAAATCGGCCACGAATTCGTCGTAGTACTTGCCGGTGCCGGGGCCGGAGAAACCCGTGTGGATTTCCCGGACTTTCCCGTGCTTGTCGATGAAAATGGTGGTGGGATAGGACATTACCTTGTTGAGCATAGGCAATGCCCTTGCCGTTGCTGCATCGCTATTGGTTCCTGCCAGGACTATCGGGTATTCGATCCCCAGGCGGGTTATCATGCGGGCGATCTTCGGATTCGAAATTTCAGGTTTGTCGGAGCGTTCGAAGGCGAGGCCGATCACTTCCACGCCCCGATTTTTGTTCTTTTTGTACCATGGGGCCAGGTAGTTGGTTTCGTCCATGCAATTGGGGCACCACGATCCCAGAATCTGGATGATGACCGGTTTTCCGGCAAAACGGGGATCTTTTAAAGACCAGGTTTTGCCCTTGGCGTCAGGGAACTCGAAATCTACGCTTTCGAATCCTGGTTTCAGGAATGTAAGCTTGGTGGCGTCCGGTAGTTTGGCTTGGGGATCGGGTTTGGCAGTCCAGGTTTTATACACCTTGACGCCCGACCACATACCACCATTCAAAGATCCGTCGACCTGAATGGCTGCCTTAAAGAGCATAGCATTGGAGCCGTCGAATGTGGACAGAAAGAGGCTATCCCCGTTCACGCTGCCCGTTAGAAACCGGTAATCGCCGGTAGGCGTCAGAAAAGAGCCCTGAACATCGGTTCCCTGCTGCGTAAAGCTGCCGACTGAGATCGTCACGTCGCCTGTGGTCTCGTTTTTAAAGGTCGTTGCCCATTTGCCAGTCACATTTCTGGTTGTCCTGGCCTCCCCCTTTTCAAAGAATTTATAATGCTCGCCCTGATCCGCTTCGAAGGGAAGTGAGCCTGCCACCACGCCATTGGCTAGGCGGTAGTAAGTTCCTTTCAGTTTGTCGCCGTCGGGTTTAGCGACTATCTTGGAATCAAAAAGCTGCATGGGGATCACCAGCGAATCGTTCTGAAAATAGGTGCTGTCCATGCTCAGCTTTTCAGACCCGTTGATGATATGGACTTTGTAGGTTTTGCCATCCGCATTTTGCGCGATATCCAGGATCAATGGCAGTTTATGCGCGCCCCGGCTTAATGTCGCACGCCATATGCCGGTCTTAACAGGAGGCTGATCTGGATTCGCTGAGAGGACTGAAAAGCCGGTGATTATATTTAAAAATGAATATAAGCCAATCGAAAACAGGAGTTTCATACACAGTGGATTAGTGCTTAAACAGGAGTGTGGTGTCAAAATTAATTCCCTTCCAGTGCGCAATTCCTACGCCTGAAAATCGCTAAGTTTGTAACTGCCTGTCGGCGGAAAATAGTTCCTCAGCACATTGCTTTTAACAAATGGATTCAGAAAGTACCTATCACGTTCCGGTCATGTTACACGAATGCCTCGAAGGCCTTCAAATTCAACCTGATGGAGTGTACGTGGATGTCACTTTTGGGGGGGGAGGCCATTCGCGGGCGATCCTGGAAAGGCTTACAACAGGCAGATTGCTAGTGTTTGACCAGGACCCCGATGCAGTCGCCAATGCGGCAGAATGGAAAGACGATAGTCGTTTTACATTCATAGCGGCCAATTTCAGACATTTAAAACGATATCTCAAATTACATAAGGTCGAGAAGGTCAATGGGATCCTCGCGGATCTGGGCGTCTCATCTCATCAGATCAACACACCGGAGCGTGGTTTCTCGACGCGGTTTGATGCTGACCTGGACATGCGCATGAACCCAGGCATCGAAAAGACGGCCGGAGAAGTGTTGAAAACGCGGTCGGCAGCGGAATTACAAAGGATCCTCGGCATGTACGGGGAGGTGACCAATGCGCGCACCGCGGCAGAGGCGATCATTACGGCCCGATACAATTCGTCCATTGAAACCGTTAATGACCTGAAGAGCATCCTCATGCGGTATGCGCCCAAGCACCGCGAGAATAAGTATTTCGCACAGGTGTTCCAGGCATTGCGGATCGAGGTCAATGACGAATTGAGTGTCCTGGAAGAATTTCTGGCGCAGACGCCGGAAGTGCTCGCGCCAGGCGGGAGGCTCGTGGTGATGTCGTACCACTCGCTGGAAGATCGTTTGGTGAAGAACTACATTCAGAAGGGAAAGTTTTACGGAGAAGTTGAAAAAGACTTTTATGGGAACGAGATCAAGCCGCTGAAAAGCGTGACGCGTAAACCCATTGAAGCTACCGCAGAAGAAGTCGCCGTGAACCCGAGGGCCAGAAGTGCCAAATTGAGGATCGCGGAAAAGGCGTAGAAAATCCAGAAATGCACCCCGAAACATGGCTGAAAATAGAAAGAAACCGAAACCCATTCCGCCAAAACCTCCGAAACGCAAGCGGGAATACCATCTGTTCAACTGGCTGAACAAGTTTTTGCCGCTGGATAAGGTTTTTGGAGAGAAATTGCCCGGTCAGGAAGAACGTCTGCCTGTCAAATATTTTTACTATTTCGGTTGGGTCATCGTGCTGCTGGTGGCCTATGAGCGGATTGGTTTTCAATCCGAGGACTATGTCCGTAAGAGCATCAAGCTGAAAAAGGAGGTCGATGACCTGAAAGCCGAATATACTTCCATCCACGCCGAATACGAGCGAGCCGGCAAACAGTCGGTAGTGGTGGAAAAAGTGCAGGCCGAGGGGCTCGTTGAAAACCTGATTCCCCCGAAGAAGATTATTTTAAAAGAAGACGAAGAATAGGCCAGTTCGCTCTTAACGCCTTATGAAAAACGAAATCGAAAGCGGTCAGAATAATAAGAAAGCACTGATCAACCGTGCCCGTACTGTGGGCTGGTTGCTGTTTCTGCTGGCGATCATGGTTTTCGTCAAGCTGATACGGGTACAGTACTATGATACCTTCAAAGGTAAAACCTGGGCCGAATACTCCGAAAAGAACGATTTGAAACTGGATACCATTCCGGCCATGCGCGGCAATGTATATGCCAGCGATAACAGCCTGCTCGCTACTTCCCTGCCTTACTACTTCGTGGGGTTTGATACCAAAGTAGCTGACTCGGCCTACTTCTACAATCATATCGATGAGCTCGCCGGCTTGCTGGCTAAAAATTTCGGTGAGAATACGGCAGAGGGTTACAGAAGCAAGATCATGCGCTATCGCGTGAGCAAAAGCAAACGGTACCTGCGCCTGAAAGCCAAGGAAATTACCCACTTGGAGCGGGAACGGATCAAGCAATGGCCGTTTTTCGCAAAAGACCGGAAGGGCGGTGGAGGCAAATTCGAGACAATCTACAAACGTTACAAACCGTTCAGCCCCATGGCGGACCGGACCATCGGAGGTACTGATCCGAAAAGCGGACGAGGGTACATTGGCCTCGAAGCCAGCTTTGATAAACAGCTGGAAGGCAGGCCCGGCATTGGCTGGATAGAGAAGGTTGAAGGAGGGTTGAAAATTCCGGTGGGTGACGCATTCAATGTACAGCCGGAGGCAGGGCGCGACATATACACGACCCTTGATATGAACTATCAGGAGAGGACCGAGATCGCATTGCGCAGGAAACTGATGGAAATGGATGCGGACTTCGGCTCCGTTGTGATCATGGAGGTGGCGACAGGGGAGATCAAGGCAATGGCCAACCTGACCAAGCGGGGGCCGGGTAAATACGAGGAGGTGTTCAACTATGCCCTGGCAGGGAGCAACGACCCTGGCTCCACTTTCAAGCTGGCGACCATGATGGCTTTGCTGGAAGAGACCAACATGAACCCCGATCAGGTAACGGTGAATACCGGAACAGGAGCTATGAAGTTCCGGAACCACACGATCCGGGATGCACACCGCGGTGGATTCGGGACGATTACTGCATCGCAGGTGCTGGAAAAATCGTCCAACATCGGCATTGTCCTGCTAATGCAACGGTATTTCGCTTCCAAGCCTGATAAATACCTGCAATACCTCAAGCAATTCCACCTCACACAGCCGACCGGTATTCACATGAAAGGAGAAAAACCTCCTCTGATCCGCGACCGGAAATCAAAACACTGGAGTAATTACTCCCTGTATTTTATGGCACATGGCTATGAAATGCAGATGACCCCGCTGCAGACATTGGCTTTTTATAATGCAGTGGCGAACAACGGCTACTGGGTAAGGCCCATGATCGTAAGGGAGATTAGGAATGCCGAGGAAATTGAGGACAAAATCCCACCTTATGTCGACGAAAAGCCTATATGTTCACCCGAAACGATCCGGAAGCTGAAAAAAATGCTGGAAGGTGTCGTGAACAGCGGCCTTGCGAAGCATATCAAAAGCGATTTGTATGAGATTGCTGGAAAAACAGGAACAGCCCGTAAGCTGATCGACGGCGTTTATACCGAAGGAAAGAATTATACTTCGTTCGCAGGCTATTTTCCTGCCGACAAACCCAAATACAGCTGCATTGTCATCATCGACAATCCCAAGAGCAGCGGCGCGGATTATACCCGTTATGCAGGCAGTGTGGCCGCCCCGGTTTTCAAGGAAGTAGCCGACAGGATCTATGCCTATGACGTTGCCATTCAGAAGCCCGTAAAAGACTCGTTGCCCGAGAAATCTGAAGATGTGAAATGGGCGGGTCCGGTAGAAGACCTCAGCGTCATCAGCAAGACACTGAACATGACCCCCGTTACCGACGATGGGGAATATGCGGCGGCTTCTCTTTACAAAAAAGGGAAAACCAAATGGGCTTCGCGTGAAATAGATTCCCGTGACGTGCCGGATCTTCAGGGTATGTCTATGCGGGACGCCCTTTACATTATGGAAAACAAAGGGTTCCGGGTGACTTTCAAGGGAGCCGGAAAAGTGGTGGAGCAATCGCTGCCGCCCGGCGTTAACAAAAGCGGAGCTAAAACAATCCTATTAACGTTACAGTAGTTCCTTTCATGGAAAACAATCAGGAAAAAAGTCTGGGCAGCTTGCTCGAAGAAGTAAAGAGAGCCGTGCTGCACGGTAATGCGGATGTGATCGTCAAAAACATCATCCTGGATTCAAGAAGAGTTTTGCCGGGAAGCCTTTTTGTGGCGTTGCGTGGAACACAAACCGACGGGCACCAGTTTATAGGCACCGCTACGGCGCTGGGCGCAAGCGCGATCCTGTGCGAGGCATTGCCGGAACAAGTCGAAGAAGGAGTGGTTTACGTCCAGGTGGCGGATTCGGCGGCGGCGATGGGTTTGATAGCCTCGGCGTTTTATGGTCATCCTTCGCGGAAGGTCAGGCTGGTGGGCGTGACAGGTACCAATGGAAAGACGTCCGTGGCTACCTTTCTTTTCCAGCTTTTCAGAGCGCTGGGCTACCGCTGCGGGCTGCTGTCGACGGTTCAGAACCAGATCGAGGACGAGATCGTCCCTTCCACGCACACCACCCCGGATTCTGTCGCATTGAATGGCCTGCTTGCCCAAATGGCGGCCGGCAACTGCAGCCACGTTTTTATGGAGGTCAGCTCCCATTCGGTTGCCCAGCATCGCATTACAGGGTTACACTTCGCAGGGGGGATTTTTACCAACATTACCCACGATCACCTGGATTTTCACAAAACTTTTGACAATTATATCAAAGCCAAAAAGGGCTTTTTCGACGCTTTGCCGAAAAGCGCGTTCGCGCTGGTCAATGTAGACGACCGCCGGGGCTCGGTGATGGTCCAGAACACCAAGGCGCGCATTGAAACCTATTCGCTGCAGACGCTGGCGACATTCAAAGGCAAAATCATTTCAGATACGCTGGCGGGTATGCACATGGAAATCAACCAGCAAGAGGTTTGGTTCCGGGTCATTGGCCGGTTTAATGCATATAATCTGCTGTCGGTGTATGGGGCTGCCGTACTTTTAGGTGAAAACGACGAAGCGGTATTGACCGAACTTTCCAACCTGAAAAGTCCGCCGGGAAGATTTGAGCAATTTCACTCTGCGGATCAGATCGTGGGGATCGTGGATTATGCGCACACGCCCGACGCGCTGGAAAATGTCCTCGAAACCATTACCCATTTGCGGCACGGCAATGAGCAGGTTATCACCATTGTAGGATGCGGCGGGAACCGTGATGCGGAAAAACGGCCCAAAATGGCCGCCATCGCCTGCCGCTACAGCAACCGGGTGATCCTGACCTCGGATAACCCCCGCTATGAAGAACCAATGGATATCCTCGATCAAATGCAGAAGGGCGTTCCCCCGCTGGATTATAAAAAGACAACCGTCATTGCCGACCGCCGCGAGGCTATTTTAAAGGCAGGGCAGGAGGCACAGCCCGGCGATATCATTCTGATCGCTGGGAAAGGGCATGAAAATTATCAGGAGATCAAGGGCGTTAAACATCATTTTGACGACAAGGAGGTGTTGCTGGAAGTGTTTGCAAACAGAACGGGGAATTAAAAATGACCTTGCTTTTGGCGTAGTCTATTAAAAAAACCAATTTTGCAGCCGTCATCCCAATAAGCTACTACATGCTCTATTACCTCTTTGATTATTTAGACAAACACTTCAACATTCCCGGGGCCGGGGTATTTCAGTACATTTCGTTCCGCGCGCTCGGAGCGACGGTGCTGTCCCTTTTTATCGCCGCGACCTACGGAAAGTCTATCATTAATCTGCTCAGGAGAAAGCAAATGGGGGAGTCGATCCGGGACCTCGGGCTGGCGGGGCAATTAGAGAAGGCGGGAACCCCTACAATGGGCGGTTTCATTATCCTCGCATCACTTCTGATTCCCGTGCTGCTGTTTGCAAAACTGAGTAACGTTTACATAGTGCTGCTGATCATAACGGCCATTTGGACGGGTGGGATCGGCTTTTTGGATGATTATCTTAAAAAATTCAAAAACAATAAAGACGGGCTCGCCGGACGCTTCAAAATCGTAGGCCAGGTAGGTTTGGGATTGATTGTCGGCATTACGCTTTCGTTCAATGATAATGTCAAAATTCGCGTTTACGACCAGCCGCTGCTGAGTTCGAACCTGGGTGAAGTACAGCGCTATCATGACATTATTCACCCCACCATCACGACGATCCCTTTTATCAAAAACAATGAGTTTGATTACAAGGCGTTGCTTTTCGGCTGGTTACCGGAAGAGTATACCTGGGTGATCTACACCATTATAGCGATTTTCATCATCACTGCCATTTCCAATGGCGCCAACATTACCGACGGGATCGACGGGCTGGCTGCGGGTGTTTCGGGCATTGTGGCTCTTACGCTCGGTGTACTGGCATATCTGTCGGGTAACACCAAGTTTTCGCAGTATCTCAACATCATGTATATCCCCAACTCGGGAGAGCTGGTAATATTCTGTGCAGCATTTATAGGGGCCTGCGTCGGGTTTTTATGGTATAATGCGTACCCGGCCCAGGTTTTTATGGGCGACACGGGAAGTTTGATGCTCGGAGGAGTTATTGCGGTAGTGGCACTTGCGATCCGCAAAGAATGGCTCATTCCGGTCATGTGCGGTATTTTTATTGTCGAGAATGCGTCGGTTATCTTGCAGGTCAGCTATTTCAAATATACCAAGCGAAAATACGGGGAAGGGCGAAGGATATTCCTCATGTCGCCCCTGCACCACCATTACCAGAAGAAAGGCATTCATGAGGCCAAAATCGTGACCCGTTTCTGGATCGTAGGCATCATTCTCGCCATTCTGACGCTCGCTACATTGAAGCTACGCTGAAAGGCAGGAAGGGGAGAATGGAAGAAGGGGAGGATGGGGACCGGAAGGATTTTCATCCTTCCCTTCCTCCATTCTCCCCTTCTTCTTTAAAAATGGTTTTTAGTCTGTTGAAGGTATTTAACTATTCAGCTCAAGTAACATTTCTTCGGTGATCTTATTCTTTTCCCTGAATTCGGCAAGGGTTTCAGTGAAAGTGGAATGCAGGGTTTCTACATTCTGGAGATTTTTATAGACACCATCGTAAATCTCGTTCAGCGATTTGTCGAGATTCTGGACATTGACATTCATATTTTCGGTTTCGATCTGTCCAATCTTCTTGATCACAGCAGTTTCGCTGTTTTTCAAATCCTCGATCTCGCGGAGAATTTTCTCCATCGTCTTAAACTTTTCGATCTTATCCATAAGTCTTTATAAAATTGTTTTCAAAGTGTGTAATTAAAATATCGTACCAAAGCGGGATGTGCCTGCGGTAAAACCAGCCGTTTTTTTTCTTTGATGCCTATGAAAAAGAAAAGCTTCGCATGGCACTGGCTGGTGCTGTTCCTCTTGTCAGCCACCTGTATTTCAGCTCAAACGACCGAAAAAACCACTTTATGGAAAGGATTTGAAAAAGTGGAATTCACTTTTCAGGACCGGAATGCGTGGTACGTCAAACCCAAAAAGGCGATCGAAGGTAATCCCTGGGTGTGGCGGGCACATTTCCCTGCGTGGCACACGGATATGGACAGTATCCTGCTTTCGCGCGGTTTTCACATCGCTTATATTAATACTAATGACATGTTTGCGCACCCGAAAGCCATGCAGGTGTGGGACGGATTTTATGATCACCTGGTTCGGGAAAAGCATTTCGCACCGAAGGTCGCACTCGAAGGTGTCAGCCGCGGAGGCCTGTATGTGTATGGATGGGCGAAGCGGAATCCCGATAAGGTAAGCTGCATTTATGCCGAAGCGCCGGTATGCGATCCCAAAAGCTGGCCCGGCGGCAGGGGCAAAGGCAAAGGTTCTCCGAAGGATTGGGAAGCATGGCTGAAAATCTTCGGCATGGCCGAAGAGCAGGCCACCGGCTTCACCGACATCCCATTGAACGATCTGGCCGGACTGGCTTCATTCAAGGTGCCCATTATCCATGTCGTCGGGTTAAAAGACGAGCATGCGCCTGTCGCTGAAAACACTGATTTGCTGGTTAAAAATTACCTCGCACTGGGCGGTCCTGTGAGCGTGTACCCGATGACGCGCGGCGAGCAGACGCTCGAAGGGCATCATTTCCCGATAGAACATCCTGAATTTTTCGCCAATTTTATCGAGGAGAACAGCGTACCCGTTCAAAATCCGTTGCTTCACACGCCTTACATTACTCTGAATAAAGGTTTGGGTAACGCATTTGAGAAGTTTCGCACGAGCCGGAAGGGCACGGTGGCATTTCTCGGGGGCTCCATTACCCACAACCCCGGCTGGCGCGACAAAACATCGCAGTATTTGCGCGAGCGTTTCCCCGATACGGATTTTACATTCATCGCAGCGGGCATACCTTCGCTGGGCAGTACGCCGCATTCGATGCGTTTCGGTCGCGATGTGCTAGCAAAAGGCACGCCTGATCTGCTTTTTGTGGAAGCAGCCGTGAACGACCGTGGCAATGGGTTTAGTGAAAAAGCGCAGATTCGCGCATTGGACGGGATTTTGAGGCAGATGTATGCTGCTAATCCGAAGGCGGATGTAGTCATGATGGCCTTCGCGGAGCCTAAGAAGAATGGAGATTACGATGCCGGCAAGGAGCCGGTGGAGGTAGGTGTGCACGGGCGCGTGGCAAAGCATTATGGTGCGGTTTATATTAATCTGGCCAGGGAAGTATACGACCGCATTAAAGCCGGGGAATTCACCTGGAAATACGATTTCAAGGACCTTCACCCGTCGCCCTACGGTCAGGAGGTGTACGCGCAGACGATTAAGGAAATGCTGAAAATGGAATCCCCGGCGACAGGCGATATAAAACTGCCTGTTGCGATGGACCGCTTTTCTTATGAAAAAGGCAGTTACCACGCATTAACCGAAGCGAAAAATCTGAAAGGATTTGCCCCCGACCCGGACTGGAAGCCAGCACAGAAGTTTCAGACCCGCCCCGGTTTCGTGAATGTCCCAATGCTGGTCGGAGCATCTGCGAATGCCTCTTTTGACCTTGAATTCAAAGGTCGCGGAGTAGGTATCGCCATTATTTCGGGTCCTGATGCCGGGA
>CBFGMV010000101.1:0-29516 GCA_965649915.1 uncultured Dyadobacter sp. | reverse complement strand
AGGAGATTTACAAGGACCTGCTGAAAGAATTGAAAGAGTCGGCCGCGGCACTGAACCCCGATCCGACGCTCCCCTCTTTCGGTGCGGCCGATATCCTCATGCAGGGTAATGTCGATAAATGGAGGCGTTTTGCCAATTCGCTCAGGCTCAGACTCGCCATGCGTGTGCGGTATGCGGATGAATCATTGGCCAAACAGCATATCGCAGAAGTAGCTACCGCGCCGTTGATCGACGATAATGCATTGAATGTACTGCTCACGACGATCAACGGATCGGACACGCGCAACCGGAACCCGCTCTGGAATGACCCGATCAACAGTTACCCGCAGTCGGTGTCGTTCACCATTACTGAAACGCTCAAAATGCTGAAAGATCCGCGCCTCCCGATATTCATAGTCCCTGCGACGGATTCGGTTTCAGGTTACCGCGGCCGCCCCATTGCCGTGTTGCCCGACGAAAAGGATTACACCATCGAAAACAGCGCGAGCCAGCAGCAGTATTTCCGCGAGGCGGTTTACCCGATCATTGTGATGAATGCGGCCGAAGTATCGCTTTTACGCGCCGAAGCGGCCCTCACAGGCTACACCAGCGAAAATGCCCAGACACTTTTTGCAAAAGGCATTACCCAATCACTGACGCAATTTAAGGCGCCGCAGGCCGCCATTACCGCCTACCTCGCCTCCCCCAGCGCGATGCTGAAAGGCAGCCAGGAGGAGAAATTGGAACAGATCATTCTTCAGAAGTTCCTGGCCAACTACTTTCAGGTGAATGAGGGTTATGCCGAATTCAGGAGAACGGGCTATCCGAAAATCTGGACCGGCAGTGATAAGGGCAGCACCAATGGCGAAATACCAAGGCGGCTAACCTACCCGCTCGACGAGTATTCCAAGAACGAAGCGAATATCAAGGAAGCCGTCAAAAGGCTCTCTGCCGGGGATACCTATATGAGCAGAATCTGGTGGGACGCAAAGCCCGGACTTCCCTTCCATCATCCGAGGCAGGGCAAATTCCCGCCGGAAATATACTGACAGGGCCCTGATAGCCCATTGGCTGGTCACTCAGAATGGCCAGCCAATGGGTTTTACACAAATACGTCGCTATTTCAGATCTCCTTTCTCGGCATCTTTTTTCATGTCCTCATTGGCATAGATCGCCAGCTCGACCCGGCGATTTTTCTCCCGGTTCGCTTCGCTGTCATTGGGAAACTTGGGCTGGGACTCTCCATACCATTTGGTGTTGAGCCTGGATGCAGGGAGGTTTTGTGATTCCAGATAGGCGGAAACCGCATTGGCGCGACGTTCGGAAAGCTTCATATTATAGGCATCCGAGCCGGTATCGTCCGTGTGCCCTTCCAGCAGGATCTGCGTATCGTCGTATTTAGCCAAAATACCGGCCACCTTGGTCAGCTCCTGCTTTGCTTCATTACTGAGTTCGGAAGAATTAAGCTTGAAAAGCAATCCCGAATTAAAGGTCAGGTTGATACCCTCACCTACCCTTTCCACGGTTGCATCGGGAATGGCCTGTTTCAACTCCTGAGCCTGCTTGTCCATATGCCGTCCGATAAAA
The DNA here is from genome assembly GCA_965649915.1 of uncultured Dyadobacter sp. Taxonomy (GTDB): domain Bacteria; phylum Bacteroidota; class Bacteroidia; order Cytophagales; family Spirosomataceae; genus Dyadobacter. The sequence continues at coordinate 27,950 of CBFGMV010000101.1, read as the reverse complement.
TAACCGGCCGAGCCTCCGACAGCTGCCCCAATTAAGGCACCGATTGCTGTATTATTCCCCGCGAGCTTGCCAATGGCCGCGCCGGCTGCCGCGCCGCCCACCACGCCAACACCCGTCCCTTTCTGGGTGTTATTCAAGCTCTTACAACCAAACAAAAACACTAGTGCTACGATTACGATACTATTTCTCACCATTCAGTCGGTTAATATTTCACTTACACTACTCACAAATCGTGCTGGACAACAGGTCAAGCTGTAAATTCTTCAACCCCAGTTCCAAAGCCTTCTTCATATCCACGCAAAGCACCCGCTTTTCCTGTTTTGTCATTTTATCCGATAATTCCTTGATATCGGTCGTCGCGTGTTTTTGCTGGATCTGTTTTAATCGGGCTTCGGTTCTGATCTGATAGATTTCCAGGTCGTTCTTACCCAGGTCCAATGCTTTGTCATAAGCGGTAAAAGCCGCCTCGTAGTTCCCTGCCTTCACCATCATATCTCCCTTCTGAATGTAGAAAGCCGCATTACCGGGATCCAGCTCCATGGCTTTCAGCAGATTAGAATCCGCTTCGGCGAGCATATTGAGCTGAAAATCCAGATGCGCCAGTCGGGCAAACATCGCTGCCCGGCCTTTTACATTTTTGTTCTTTTTAGTCAGGTCGGTAATCTTCACCAGATCCGCCTTGGCATCCTCCGTACGGCCCAGATTGTCGTATGCATAGCTTCTTGCATAATAGGCCGTCACGTTGGTTTTCTTGCTTACCTTAATAGCGTTGTTGGCTGCCGCTACCGCCGATTCGTATTGTTTCAAACCATTGGATGCCACCGCCAAACCGACATTTCCCTCTTCCTTAGCATCCTTTGCAGAACAGTCTTTGAGAACGTTTGTGAAAGTAGCCAGCGCCTCCCGGTATTGCCCCTGGTCATTCTGCTTGTTCCCGGCCTGAACCTGCCTGAAACATTTATTGGACATTGTGATCAACTGCTGGGCATGTAGCGAAGCCGGCGCCAGCATTGCGCAAAGTATTATGGCTTTTGTGTTAATTATCATATAAAAAGTGCTGATTTACCGTCTTACACAGTTTTTCTCCCGCTATCTAGCGAATTATTTCTTACGGCGTACTTGAAATCGCAACTTTCTTTATGACAAAAATCGCTTCTGCATGGGGCCCAGAGCCATGGCTACCGGCAGTAAATAAAGATGAACGACAGCGTTGCCCCGGACCGCAGTTCACACATTAATTTGACGAAATTCCGTGGAGCGCTTTGGGAAACAGGATGTTGTTTTCCAGGTGAATGTGGTTGAAAAGATCGTTTTCAAACTCTTTGAGCTTTTCGAACAGGTAGGTGTAAGAATTGCATGCACCCTGCGGGAGCTGGTAATCGCTGGTGATCCTGCGCAGGTTTTTGAGATCATCCCCGGCCGACTCGTGTTCGGCTTCCATCAGCCCGATCACCAGATTCAGGTCGGGTGTGTTCCCTATATCTGTACCCTGGGCAAGCGCTTTAATGGCTGGAAACAGCACTCTTTCTTCTTTTTCCAGATGGCTGTACAAATCCGAAACCAACACCTGAACCTGCTCCGACAACGCGAACAGCTCGGGATGATGGTCGCCGTGGCGGGCAGCAACTTTGGCAGCCAGGCCCGTAATAACAGGCCCGCTTTCACGGACATACTGATGATGCACATTAACAATATAATCGGCCAGAAACCCGGGTTGCCAGCTCGCGAAATTCAAAGGTTGTTGTGAAGCGGGCAAAGCAGCCGCCGCTGCCAGGGTTTCTTCGAACTGCTGCGGCGTCACACCGGCATCGCGCAGGGCATCGCGGAGTTTCTTTTTGCCTCCGCAACAGAAATCGATCCCCAGCTTTCTGAATGCATCCGCCTTGCGAATGTCCTTCGAAGCGATCTGCCCAACGGTTTCTTCCGGGCCCTCAGCGGCCTGCTTCGTGATCTTCACCTGCCAGTATTCAGGGCCTTGCTGCAAGTAATTCCAGGTGAACACATCTCCTCTTTCACCCAATAACTGATCATACAAAGGTCCCGGATCGTGGTCGTTGAAGATGACAAAAGCCTGACCGGGTAACAGCGCGTCGAAATGCTCGAAAATGGTGGCATGTTTGAACCGGGGCTCGATGACGGTAACATTGAGGGTGGGTATGGTTTCCATAAGGTGGTCGTTTTGAGTGTGGATATTAAGCTGGAAAATTTATTAATGCATTGATTTTTAAATTATTACATTCACATATCTTTCCTTTTAAAGCGGGCCGTGGAAACAGCTAACGGAACTGCGGTCCATACGAGCATGACGAACAAGGCCATAAACATGCCGCTTCGACTGCCGAAAAACTGCCTGAACACGGCCCCGGTGTAGCCCATCATCGCCGAGACGTCGATGTGCAGCAGAATCAACACGCGGCTCAGGTCTATGGGATTTAGTGCCGTGAGCGCAACCATTCCTTTTTCGATCGGGTAATCCGAAAATTGGAGCAGTAAAAACAGCACCATGGTGTCAAAGAGCATCGCGAAATACAGCCACAGCATGATAGCGGCACCGATCCCTTTCGCCTTATCACGAATTCTGACCGATGCCAAAAGCGATATGGCTACAAAAATGATTGAGAGCAGGATGCCGGAAGCGACCAGAATCAGAGCGGTAACCGAGCCGGCATAAAGCAGGATGACAATTCCTGCGCCCGCTAAAAATGAAAGGCTCAGGGAAATCGCTAAACCCGCAAACATGCTTAGCCAGATGTTTTTGCGTGGTAATGGCTGACTAACCAGCAACTCGATAAATTCGCTGCTGTTGTAAATGTAGATGGTCGAGAAGATGATGCTCACCAACGGCACGATGAACAGTATGATATTCAGCAGACTCAGAATGCCTTTGACCGGATTATCCTCGATAGCAAATACCGAAAGGGAAATCAAAAGCAGCACGACCGTGTAGGCGACCATGATCCGGCTGCGCACGATATCCGTAACGATGTGTTTGATCATTTTTTTCATAACCCGCTTATTGCATTGTGGCTTGTGTGGTGTTGACAGCATTCCGGTCTTCCTGCCGGATGAGCGCAGCGATAGACCGCGTCAGCTTCGCTTCACCGGTCAGGATTTGCAGGTCCTGCAAACTTTTGTGAAACCGTAACCGCCCGTCCTGCATGTAAATAACATGCGTGATCAGTTCGTCGAGCTCGCTGAGCATGTGCGAGGTGATGATGACCAGCTTACTTTTTGCTCTTTCCGCAAGGATCTTTTCCCGCAGGATCTCGGTTGATAACGGGTCCAGGCCGGCAGAAGGCTCGTCGAGGATCAATGCTTTCGAACCGAACATAAATGCAAGGCATGCGCTCACTTTTTGCCTTGTCCCTCCCGAGAGCGTTCCCATGCGTTTATCGAGCAGGTTCTTTATTTTAAATGCTTCCGGGAGCTCATGGTCGATCTGGTTTTCCGGCAACTTCCGTATGTCCTTCATCATGTCCAGCACCTGTCCGATGCTCATGTTTTCGGGGTAACGGCCAATTTGCGGCATGTAACCGATATGGTTCCGGTATAGCCAGTCGTTGGCGATGCTTTCGCCCTCGAAGCGGATGGTGCCGCTGTCCGGGATCACCATTCCGAGTATGGACTTGATCATGGTGGTTTTACCACTGCCATTAGGCCCGATCAATGCGATGCATTCACCGTACCCGCAATCGAAGGACACATCATCGAGTGCTTTAAACTTGCCAAACTGCTTGGATATATTTTGTGCGGATATCATAGGGCTACGGGTTTCATGACCGGCTGCGGGTCTTTAAGTTGCTCCGGCGTCACGCCGGGGATCATTTTCTCGGTCCGGTCCAGCAGGGTGACCATAAAACTCCGGAAAAGGATCATTGCCGCGGGAAAGCGCTCCACAATCATCGAATACAGGCTCACCGGTCTGTAAGGAACATCCCCGGTCCCGTCTTTATCCAGGTCATAGCCTTCATACTTGTCCCAGTAATTCTGATCAAACGAGTTGAGTACCAGAGAGCTGTTGGTGGCCACATCGAAGGTATTCCCCTGAAAGTTGTTGTGCCCGACCCGGTTGTCCATACAGCTCGCCTGAATTTTCAAAGCCCATCCGTTTGCCTGGAATGCATTCTTTTCGATCCGGATACGGGAAGCGCCCTCCATGAAGATACCCGTAGTGTTGCCCGAAAACCTGTTGTGCTCGATATCGCTGTCCGAAATCTCTTTAAGCAGCAAGCCGTAGGCGGAATCACCCCAGTTGTCCTTAAAAGTATTGTCTCTCATATGCACGTGATGCGTGTACATGACCGCCACTCCCGCCCCGTTGCTGCTGAAAGTGTTGGAAGTGTAGGTATTGTGGTGGGCGAACATAAAGTGCAATCCGTAGCGCAGGTTGGCATGGCTTACATTTTGTTTAACCCGGGTGTTGGTGGTAAATTCAAGATAGATGCCATCGCGGTGTCCCTGTATCCGGTTGCCGGCAATGACAAGGCTGTCGCTTTTCCAGCTGTGTATACCGTTGCCGATCAGGTGCTCAGCTTTGCCCGAGGCAGTCAGCCGGTTGTTGGTTATCAAACAGTTTTTGGATTGCTGCAAATAGATCCCGAAGAAATTGTCGTCCAGGACATTGTTTCTCACCGTGACATGGTGCGTATTGTAAACCCGGATCCCTGCCATGTCCTGCATGGACGACTGCCCTGAGGCTTTTACATAAAATCCGTCCACGACAACATACGGGGATTTAATGGAAAGGATTTCGCATTGCCTTCCTCCGTCCAGCACAGGATCGCCGGTTCCTCGCAGCACCAGTGGCTTGTCGATCACAATGTTGCCCTCCCGGTAAAGTCCTTTGAAAACCATTATCGTATCGCCCCCGGCAGCCATGCGCACCGCCTGTCTAATGCTCTTCACATCGCACTGCCGGCCCACCCGGATCGTTTTTGCCTGTGCCTCCGGCGCTACTTCATTCCCTAGCAGCATGGCCAGCAAAAGGATGCATTTGAAATCAATCATAGGTTTCGGGCTTCATTTCAGCAGCGTGTCCCATGCTATCGTCCCGCCTGCAAACCGCTTTTGCGCTTCGCTCAGTGCCGCAGCATCTTTAAATGCCGCACAGTTTCCGCCCATTGGACTTCTGAGCTCCTCACTATGCATGAGCGACATCTCTTCGACAGCCCCGAGCTCCCCGGTTTTGAAATCGGCCAGATAGAAAGCCGCCGCATCGGCCTTGTCGAAATCGCCTTCCGTGACGAAGGAAATCAGGCATTTGACATCATCAAACTTGTAAGCCCTGCCCTTCTGAGAGATCATTTCACAACTAAACCGCAGGTCGCTGATCGTCATTTTGCAATGGGCACAGGCGTCGGTGCCCTGCTGAATGGGCTGCGCGCCCGTCGGACCGCAGGATTGTGCAGTCGTCAGGCCCGCGCAGAGTATCACCAGGAAATGCATTGACCGCCTTTTCATAAACAACTCCTGCGTTTTCCGACCCGCAAGCCATTCCCGCAGCATACAGCAGGCGGCCAGGAGTCCAGTGAGGATAAATACCCACCCGCCGGCAGCCGGCATGCTGAATGCACCGAAATTGAGTAGCTGCTTAAACCCGATCAATGGGGGCTGGTAGGACATTCCGGGAACGATAATCGCCGCATCCGGGCTTAAATTATGCCCGTAATCGTATTCCCATTTCCAGAAGTCGATCATCGCGGCAATGCCAAAGAGTGCGAATAATGCTATGGCGACATAGCCTCCTGCCCGTTTACCCCACACAGCGGCCCCGACGAAGATCAGCGCGAAAAAGATGACCAGCGACGGCAATATTGAGAATTCAATAAAATCATCCGTATGCAGGGTTTTCATGCCAATATAATGATTCAGCCCGTTGATGATGTCGACGTTTCCTGCCAGCCTATCGCTGTAAATCAACAGTTCAAGTCCTTCGGGGTACTGGGGCGCATTAAGTTCAATGCGCCATATCGGAAGGTAATTGACCAGCAGCAGCGCAATTCCTGAAACGATCAGTAAAATTCTGTGGGTCGCAAGCATCTGAGATTTTTTCATGGGATGTGTATGCTATTCGGCGGGCAGGTTGGTACCGGTATTTCCTACAAGTGCAACTTTGCTGCTGGCGGAAGAAACGCGGACATAACCGGACATTTCCTGGTGCAAAGCGCTGCAAAAGTCCGTGCAGTAGATCGGGAAGATACCCACCCGGTCGGGGACCCATTTCAAGGTTTGTGTTTCACCGGGCATTACCAGCAGTTCGCCGTTGTTCGCTCCTTTTACGGCAAAGCCATGCGGCACGTCCCAGTCCTGTTCCAGGTTGGTAACATGGAAATATACCTGGTCGCCGATTTTCACACCCTCGATGTTATCCGGCGTGAGGTGCGAGCGTATCGCTGTCATATATACGTGCACGTTGCTTCCCTGCCGTACGACCTTGGTCTGGGCCTCTCCCTTCGAAACATACGGGTGCTTGTTTGCTTCCAGCTTGAAAGTCTTCAATGATTGCTCTTTCACTTTATCGGCCCTGATCGCCTGTGCGTAATGCGGCTCGCCGATGGTTGGGAAGTCGAGAATGAGCTGCATTTTATCGCCCGATATGTCAAAGAGCTGTGCGCTCTGGGCAAGCTCCGGCCCGGTCGGCAAAAAGCGGTCTTTCGTAATTTTATTATAGGAAATCACATACTTGCCGTCCGGCTTTTTCGAATCACCTCCGGGGATCATCAGGTGGCCGGGGGAGTAGAATGTAGGCTGGCGGTCAATAACTTTCAGGTCTTTGATATTCCACTTCACAATTTCGGATGACACAAACATGGTTGTGATCGCATTCCCGCGGTCATCGAACTCGGTGTGCAAGGGCCCTAGTCCCGGCTTTTGTACTTCGCCGTAAAGCGCAGATTCATATTTGATAACCGGAATGCCGTTGTAATTGCCTTCAAAAGACTTGCTCTCGATCGCCTTGATCATTTTGGAAAAGGAGAATACCGGGATCAATGCGGCCAGCTTACCGCTGCTGACCATGTATTCGCCCGTAGGATCAATATCGATCCCGTGCGGCGACTTGGGGCAAGGGATGAAATAGCACAGGTCTTTGAGCTCTTTGGAATTAAGCACTATCACCTCGTTTTTTAGCTCGGAAGTCGAAGTATGGCTTTCCTCGCTGTATTTGTTGTGGGCATAGCTGACCTTCACTTTTCTGCCCTTTCCGGCTTTCAGGTACTCTTCCGCCTTTTTCCAGTTCACTGCCATGATAAAGTCCTTGTCGTTTTTGGAAGCATTGACTTCCAGCAGCGTGTTGGCCTGTTCGGTGTTGTAGCAGGAGAAGAAAAACCACCCGTGAGAAGGCCCCTTTCCCGACCGGCTCAGGTCGAAATTCACCCCGGGCGTCTCGATCTGGAAGGCGATATCCATGTTACCGTCTTTCGGGTCCACACTCACGAAGCTGAGTGTTCCTTTAAAATTCTTTTTGTAAGTATTGATAGGCACATCACCGTCGGCCTCGTCCATGGGTACGCTGAAACGCGTTCCGGCGACAACGTATTCGGTATTTTCAGTAATGAAAGGCGATGAATGGTTGCCGCCGCTGTTGGGCAGTTCCAGGATTTCCGCGGTCCGGAAGGTTTTCAAATCAATTCGGGCCAGGCGCGGCGTATTATTGCCATTTACAAAAACCCAGCGGCCGTCGTTTTCACCGCCGGTCTTGGACAGCTGTACGTGATGCAGATCGTCCCAGGGCACATTGCCATGCGATGTGTTGAGCATAGGCTTCGTTTCCTCGCTGAACCCCCACCCCTTCTCCGGGTCCATGGAGAACACCGGTATCACACGGAGCAAGCGGCCGGAAGGAATGCCGTATACCGAAAGCTGACCGCTGAAACCACCGGAAACGAAGTTGTAAAACTCGTCGTACTTACCGGGCGCGACATAGGTTTTGGCAGCTGCGTCGCCGCTGATTGCCGTGTCGGCACTTTTAGGTTTGCACGATTGGACCGCGCTCAGGGCCACAGCCACCGAGGCGGCACTTATCATGTACTGGATAGTCTTCATACAAATTGCTGATTGGGAAAAACAAGGAAGTATTTACTGTACGCCATCGTTCTGGCGCATCAATTCGAGAATATGCCGGGCGTCGTCGTCGGACAGGTTCTGATTGGGCATCCGCACCAGACAAAGTTCAAGCTGCGCCTGCAACTGGGGATCCTTGTCGATCATGGCGTCGGGGTTGGTAATGAAATTCATGATCCAGCCCGGCTTATGCTTGGTGCTAACACCCTTCCAGCCGGGCCCCACCAGCTTTTCGTCGGTGAGCTTGTGGCAGCTTGAACATTTGAGATCGTAAATCTGCTTACCGCTTGCTGCCATTTTCGCGTCCAGTTTTTCGGAGATTTCGACATCGCCGAATTTGCCTTCTCCACGCTGCGGGTCATACTCGGATACAGCAGGCTTTTGCTCTGCCGGTGCACTTTCACCGGTACTTTCAGTTTTCTGACCGCACGCATAGAGCATCACAGCGGAGAGCACGAGTATCAAATTCCTTTTCATTTTCGTAGCATTTTGGTGAAAATTGCGGTTACAGGCGGCTTTATGTCACTGCCTGTGGGCAAATGTATGTACCGCATTTGCCGCCATTTTATGCGTACACGCATAATGGCCCTGATGGTAGCGCATATGGAGGTCCTTTTTAGAAGTCGCGATCAGAATAACATATAAACCATTCACAATAAGCACTTTACAAATAGTGACTTAAATCATATCCGAACAGCGTCTTTGTCAGTAGCATTGGAGCCGAACCTGGCTAGGTTTGGTTGTTCAACCAGGTATAGCCATGATGATCCATATCGATTTGCTCATTCAGTATGGTGCCGTTTACAAAAAGGCTTCTGCCGGAGAGGTGATCTTTCTGGAAGGAGATAGCGGGCTTTATTATCATCAGCTCGTGGAGGGCAAAGTGGCCTGGTCTAATTTCAATGATGATGGGAAAGAAGTCCTTCAGGAGCTGGTCTGGCCGGGTGAATGCTTCGGTGAGCTCCCTCTGTTCGATCAGCAGGGCTATGCATGCACTGCGGTGGCGGTCACGGATTGCCTCTTTCTCCGGCTCACCGCGACCGCATTTAACCAACTGATTCAACAGCAACCGCAAATCAGCCTGGACTTCAACAGGATGCTGGCTCAAAAAATGCGATTTAAATTGTTTTTACATCGTGAGCTGGCCGGGCATTCCCCCGAAAAGATCGTCGAAAAGCTCTTTAAATATCTGCATGAGCACAGCAACAAGGTATGCGGCATTTGCAACAAGCTGCTCCTGACCAGGCAGCAGGTGGCGAACCTGACCGGAATGCGTGTAGAAACCGTGATCCGTGCCACCAAAGCCTTGCAGCATGATGGAAAAGTAAACATCATCAAAGGCAAGGTGTTTCTGACTCCGACTGAAAAAAGCTGCCATAAATCTCCCATATAACCTTACCACCGCATCGGAATGCGGTGCCCTGGCACAGCCGGCGACCATCACTGATAAAACGGGGCGTGTTGCAGGCAATCAGCGCCGAACAAATCCAGCGCACCAAACTGCATCGAAATTCCTCCGTCTGAGCAATAATTGTATATATTACAATTATTGTTAAAATATTTACAATATTTGCGGTATTAATCTTAAATGACGGCTCATGCTGTGCGGTTTATCCTGCCGTTTACCAGGCCAGCCAGCGATGACAGTGTAATCAGAAGCCGTAATCAACCCGGGAAACAGATGGACAAATTGATTGAAACCCAGCAGGAAGATACCTCAGACGCAATGACCTGGGCTCTTTTCAAGAGTGGGGACGATCAATCGTTGAATGTGCTGCTGTCGCGTTACTTTCGGCCTTTGCTTCATTATGGAAGTAAGTTCAGCAAAGACCGGTCCCTGGTTGAGGATGTCATACAAGACCTGTTCCTGGATTTTCTTGAAAAAAGAACACATTTGGGAAATCCGGCCTCAGTAAAAAACTATCTCTTCAAATGCCTGAGAAATAACCTGATCAGGGCCATGAAGGAGACTTCGGCGAACATTGAAATACAGGAAGACCTGTTTATTGATTTCGAAAACATTGAAAGATTTCTGATAACCCTGGACGAGTCCACTGAACTCACCACAAAAATTTCCCGCTTCTTCACCTTCCTGACCAAGCGTCAAAAGGAAGTTCTTTTCCTTCGCTACTATGAGAACCTGGACAACGATGAGATTGCCGAGGTGATGGGTATCAGTAAGCAGTCGGTGTCAAACCTGCTTCTCAAAAGCATCAACATCCTGCGTGAAAACTGGGTGTTTCTCCTTATCGCACTTCAACATAAGCCCCTCTTTTTCAAATACCTGCAAACAGTTGGCTAAAACAATGTAAAAAACTTCATTGAAATTGGGTATAAACGAGACGATTTCTACTAATCGTTTCAGGCAACAAATAATGACTCAATTTCATGAATAAGTATAAAGATTTCAAGACGATAGACTTCGTCAACGATCCGTTCTTCCGCGACTGGGTCTTTAACAGGAAACCGGAGTCTGCTTCATTTTGGAATATGCTGTCTGAAACCTATCCCGCTCTCACACCGGAGATGGATTTGGCAAAATCATTTCTTCTGAACATTGCCGACGAACAGCCCGTGGTGGCCGACGATTATGTCGATCAGTTTGCGGAGAGAATTTTACGAAAACATCAGAAACGGTCCGGCAACGCGGTCAAACCTGCCCGCTTCTGGCAAACCTACCCGGTCGCCACCCTATCCGCCGCGGCTTCGGTCCTGTTCGTTTTAGGCTCTTTCTGGTTCTATTTCACCAGCCATCAACGCACGCCTGGTTTGTCCGGTACAGTCGCGGACACCCAAAGCGGGATGATTAAGAGGTTCAACGAGTCGCCGGAAGCCGAAACAGTCCGGCTCAGCGACGGTAGTAAGGTCACGCTTCAACCGAATAGCTCGCTCACTTATCCGGCGGCCTTCGATGGAAATATCCGTGTGGTAACACTTGACGGTGAAGCTTTTTTTGATGTGGTGAAAAATCCGGACAAGCCTTTTCTGGTCCATTTCAATAAACTGGTGGTGAAGGTACTCGGAACAAGCTTTACGATCAGGTCCTTCGACAGCGAAGAAAAGCTGCTGGTAACCGTCAAAACTGGGAAAGTGTCGGTATTCGACCATGAAGAACTGACTAAGACCAGAAAAGAGTCCAACCCGTCACTCAAGGGCATTGTTCTGACTGCCAATCAGGAGATCTACTATAAAAAGGATGAAAAGCAATTTGAAAAAAGCCTGATCGCGAATCCGGTCATTGTAGATCATTCCATGAAGGAGGAGGACTTCGTGTTTGAAGAAACGCCGCTGAGCGAAGTCTTCAAAAAATTTGAAAGGGCTTACGGAATACCCATCATTGTGGACGAGAATCAGATCCGCAACTGCACACTTACCGCGTTCATGGCAGACGAACCCTTGACGGAGAAATTAACCATGATGTGCAAGGCCATTCATGCAAGCTATGAAATGATTGATGGCCAAATCGTCATGAATGTCAGAAGCTGCAAAAGATAAAGTCAATCATTTCTAACCTTACGATCGAAGCAATATGCAAACATAACCTCTACCCTGAAAAAGACCCGCAGTGTTTGCGGCACCACAGGTCTTCTAATTACTCCCCTTTTCACTTCATAAAGAAGGTTTTCTTGCAAAAAACCTTGGGGGATCGCTTTGTCCAATAGTTCTCAAAAAATTGACACAAAACAACTCAAATGTATGAAAGTTAACCCAGTCATCCAACGCTTACTGCTGCTTTCTATGAAGGTGACTCTGATACAATTTTGCACCATTGCGCTGTTTGCGACGATGGTGGCTGCACGCCCGGGACATGCGCAGGAGATTCTTGAGCAAAGAATTACATTCAAGATAGAAAACCGGGACATTAAAACCGTTTTATCAAGGATTGAGGATATCTCCAATGTCAAATTTATGTATAGTCCGGAGCTGATCCAATCGCGCCGGAAAGTGACTTTTGAAGTAAAAAATGAAAGGTTGTCGCAGGTGCTGATCCAGCTGCTGAAACCGCTCGACATATCTTTCCAGGTCAATAAAAAGACCATTATCCTCAGCGAAAATGAAGCTCTTAAGTCAGGCAGCATCCAGGAATCTCTCCCTGCGCTGAAACCGGCCGAATCCAGCCAGTTTTTGGTAACAGGAAAAGTCACCGATGAAAAGGGAGATGGATTACCTGGTGTGAACGTCGTTTTAAAAGGAACACAAATCGGGACAGCCACCGATGAGAACGGCAAATACAGCCTGAACATTCCTGATGAAAAAGGCATTCTTGTTTACAGCTTTCTGGGCTATGTGACCCAGCAAAAGGAAATCGGAAACCAAAGTCAGATCGATATCAAACTTGCCGTGGACGACAAGTCGTTGGAGGAGGTGGTCGTGGTGGGTTACGGAAGTCAGCGAAAAGCGGATATCACCAGCGCCGTGGTGCGGGTAACCCCCGAGAATTTTGTCAAGGCCCCTACCCTGGATGCGGGACAGCTCCTGCAAGGAAAAGTAGCAGGTCTCACCATTTCCGCGCCGAGTGGAGATCCAACGCAGGGTTCACAGGTTTTACTGCGCGGAAACACGACGCTTTTAGGTGCCAATTCCAATCCGCTGGTGCTGATCGACGGTGTACCGGGTGATCTGAAGACGGTAGCTCCCGAGGACATTGAGGCCATCGACGTGCTCAAAGACGGTTCTGCGGCCGCTATTTATGGAACACGGGGCACTAACGGCGTCATTATCATCACCACCAAAAGGGCCAGAGGCAGCTATGACAGCGCAGTGGAATACAACACTTCATTCAGCACTCAGACGATCGCCCGAAAACTGGACCTGCTGACCGCAAGTGATTATCGGGAGCACATCGCACAGGGTATCAGAGACAAATCCTGGGATCTGGGCGGAGATACGGATTGGCTCAAAGCGGTAACCAAAAAGACCCTGAGCCAGATACATAATCTCACGTTTCGGGGTGGTAACCATAAAACCAACTATCTGGTCAACCTTAATTACCGGTTCCTGGACGGTATTTTTATCAAATCTGAAAATACGACTTTCAACGGACGCGCGGATGTAAACCATTCCATGCTCAACGACAAGCTGAACATCAACATCGGGTTCCTCAACTCCTATAATACCTATCCAACCACAGGCGACGGTGTGAGCTTCAACGGATACGCCTACCGCCAGGCGCTGATACAAAACCCGACGGCCCCCACTCAAAACGCCGACGGTACCTGGTTCCAACAGACGGGCATTTTCAATTATGACAATCCGCTGGCACGGCTGCGGGAAAGCGATGGCAAAAACGATTCCCAAAACACACGTATCACAGCCAATCTGACCTACAATCCGATCAGCAGCCTGAAACTTTCGGCATTGATGTCCTACAACCGGTATAATCAAACCAGGGGATATTCCGAAACTAAAAATCACATTTCCACGCTGCGCGACGGACGTAATGGGTATGCTTCCAATGGGTCTACCTCGTCGGTCGACAAACTGATGGAGCTCACCGCGCAGTTCTCCAAAAATCTGGGCCGGCACAAGGCGTCTATTTTGGGCGGTTACAGCTATCAGGATAACTCCAACCGAAACTTCTGGATGCAGAACTGGGATTTTCCGACCGACAAATTCACCTACAACAACATCGGGATCGGGAATGCCATTAAAACGGGTCTTGCACCGATGGGAAGCGGAAAGGCAGAAACCAACCTGATCGGCTTTTTTGCGAGGGCTACCTACAATTACGATGACCGGTACCTGTTGCTGGCCAGTGTGCGGCATGAAGGTGCGAGCCAGCTGGTGGGCAGCAAGCACCCCTGGGGTACATTCCCGGCGGTGTCGTTAGGTTGGCGCATCAGCAATGAGGCTTTTATGAAAGGCCAGCAGCTGTTTGACGACCTGAAACTGAGGGCTGGTTATGGCGTGACAGGTACTCAACCCAGCAACCTGTTTTTGGGTGTGGCGATCCTGAACTACCAAAAATATTTTTATTCAAACGGGAAGTGGATTCAAACCCTGGTGCCTGCACAAAACCCGAATCCGGACCTGCGATGGGAAGAAAAACACGAGTCTAACATCGGGCTTGATTTCTCGATCCTGAAATCGAGGATCAGCGGTAGCATTGACTATTACAACCGCCGGATCAACGGACTGCTTTACGATTTCCAGGTACCAAGCCCGCCAAACCTGTACACTTCTACGAGAGCGAATGTCGGGATCATGGAAAACAAGGGCCTTGAAGTCCTGGTCAATTTTGTTCCGGTTCAGACCCAAGACTTGGTCTGGAATGCAAGTATCAATTATTCCAGGAATACCAACAAGCTGGTAAGTCTGTCGAACGAAATTTATAAATCGACCAATGACTATTTTGTGACCGGTGCGACCGGCGACCCGGTGCAGACCTTCACCCATATTGTAAAAATCGGTGAGCAGGTCGGTGATTTTTATGGCTTCAAGGTCGTCGATATTTCAGAAGACGGCAAGTGGATCTACGAAGGCAGGGACGGGAAGCCACAGGCTTATGCCGACTTCCAACATGCGTTCGAAGACAAGCGGGTGCTGGGAAATGGCCTTCCGAAATTTTATTTAAACTTCAACAACAACATTCGTTACAAGAAGTTCGATCTGGGGGTGACCATGCGTGGCGCATTCAAATATCAGATCCTGAATTACCAGCGCATGTTTTTCGAAAGCACCGGATTGCAGCAGTACAACAACATCAAGTCGGCTTACGATAAAGTGTTTGGCAAAGCTGTACTGAGCCCCTCGATGCCGCAGGAATTTAACAGCTACTATGTCGAAAACGGCGATTTCTGGAAAATTGACAACATCACGCTGGGCTATGACATCAACGGCTTCAAGAACAAGTTTATCAAATCCATACGGATTTACGGCTCCACATTGAACACTTTCACTTTCACAAAGTACAAAGGTATAGATCCGGAGGTAGACCGGCTTGGATTAGCACCCGGGAATGATAACCGCGACAAATATCCTACAACGCGCACATTCACACTGGGCCTGAACCTTGTTTTGTAAACTCTCTAACCATTCCCGATCATGAAAAACATTCAGTACATCATAAAAAGCAAGATTGCATTACTTCCTTTGCTCTGGATCACTTCCTGCACGGAGTTGAAGGATGAAAGCTTCGACAGGATCATTGCAAGCCAGTTCACCCCTGCATCCGGAGATGTAGCCTCGCTGGTGGGCGCCGCCTATACCAACTGGCGGGACGTGTTGCAGCAGTGGAACGGGCTATTCCGAACACAGGAGGTGTCCGGCGACCAGCTGGTAATGCCCGCCCGCCCCAATGGCTGGGTAGACGGGGGCGTGTACCGGCGCATTCACGATCACAAGTGGACGGCCGACGACGAGATTGCAGTCAACAACTGGAACCGTACCTATGCCGGCATCGCCAACTGTAACCGGATCATTTACCAGATCGAATCCGGCAGCATTCCATTCACAGACGGCAAGGAGGCAGTGATAGCCGAGCTGAAAGTGCTGCGGGCCTCCTATTACTATGTCCTTTGCGACATTTTCGGAAATGTCCCCATCATTACCCAGTTCGATGTTCCGGCCGGTTTCCTGCCTGAGCAAAGCACCCGCAAACAGGTATTCGAATTCATCGTAAAGGACATCACCGAAAACCTGCCTCTACTATCGGACAAGAATGACCCTACCACTTACGGAAGGTTCAATAAATGGGCTGCCCATACCTTGCTGGCCAAAATGTATCTGAACGCGGAAGTCTTCACCGGTACTGCGGCCTGGGACAAGTGCATAGCGCATTGCAATGCGGTCATCAATTCCGGGGCGGGTTATGCGCTCGAAGCGACGCAGAAGGAGGTTTTTAAAACCAACAACGAATCATCGAAAGAAATCATTTTCGCCATTCCTTTCGACATCAAATATGTGACCGACTGGAACGGCTTCTCGATCCACATGGAAACACTTCAGCCTGCCAATCAGGCGACATACGGCCTGTTGAATACGCCCTGGGGCGGGATTTGTGCTATTCCTCAGTTTATCAATTCTTTTGATAAAAATGACGAGCGCCTGACCAGCAACTGGATACAGGGAGCTCAATATTCTTCTGGCGGCACACCTCTCAACTGCACGTTGGGCGCTTTTGCGGGCAAGCCGCTTCATTACATCAATGAACTGCCCGGTGTGGATCAATCCGAAGAAATACACGGTTTCAGACTCGGGAAATTTGAGATCGAGAAAGGCACGACTGTGAATTTAAGTAATGACTGGCCGCTGCTACGCTACGCCGATGTGCTGATGATGAAGGCGGAATCACTGTTGAGAACCGGGAAAGCCGACGAGGCGGCAGCTATCGTGACAAACGTGCGGGCGCGGAACTTCAAAGCATCCCCTTCCAAAGCCACTGTTACAGGCGCTGATCTGATGAAGGGAAGCAGCTATGATTACGGCCTTCGCAACAGCACTGCATCCACGCAGGAAGGTGGTGCCGATATCAGATACGGCCGTTTTCTGGACGAACTGGGCTGGGAATTTGCCCAGGAAGGCCGTCGCCGCCAGGATATGATCCGGTTCGGTATTTTCACGACCAAATCATGGCTTTCGCATAAACCCAATGGCGCCTACCGGAGCCTGCTGCCCATTCCGCGCCCGGAGCTGAATAAAAACTCCAATCTGAAACAGAACGATGGATATTGAAGTGCGGGCCTAATGGATAGACAAATCATGTGCAATGATCAACTTTGGATCTGACCAATCAGGTCTTCTAGAAGTTGCAAAAAAATGAATTCAAGGAAAGGGCCGGAGATTCTCGGACCCTTTTCCTTTTTTGACATACCCGGAATACCTTCGCGTTTTCAGATTCATACGTTCACTTCCGATATCTAAAAAATATCCCTCCCGCTCACCGGCTGAGGTAGGCCATGAGAGTGGATATTACCTGGGGTCACTGCTCCTGGAATTTTAGATATGTGAAACTTTGAAAAACATGGTACTACGAAGCTGCTCACAAAATTACTTCGTGACAAAAAACCTCGTGTGATAGCTGATATTTGACTCAAACTCGATTGAAATTATGTAATCCCCGGCGGGGAGGCTTTCGATGTTAACAGCTCTGTCGATTGGCTTGCCAGGGGAATAAACCAGTTGACCTTTGGCATTGATTATGGTGATAGTTTTCACCACAGTCCATTCCCTTTCGTCCCCGAGCGTAATTTCCAATCGGTTACTAACAGGGTTAGGGTGAATTGTAAAGCGCGATCTTGGAAGTATTGATAAGGTTCGTATTTGGCTGTAAGTAAAAGTCTCGTCTTTGTCTACCATTTTCAATCTGTAGAAATTTAGTCCGGGAACGGGATTGGGATGAACAAACGTATATGACCTTTCCGTCTGTGCATCGCCTTTTGCCGAACTCGTCCCTATAACATGCCACGTCCTGCCGCTGGTACTGTGCTCGATCTCAAATCGGTCGCTATTTACCTCGGAGGAGGTTTCCCACCTGAGCAGCGCTGCTCCGCCTTCCTTTCTTGCCGAGAATGACATCAAACTAACAGGCAGCGGAGCGCCGGTCTGTCCCAGATTGCCATTGAGATAATCTTGTGGGTAAATCCACGGGCCAAAGGTCTGCCCAAAGGGCAAATTGCTGGGTTTATACTGCATACGAACCCTGAATTTTGTATTTTTTCCCGAAGATTTGTCAATTAATGTCTTAAACTCCGTTACACCCTCACAAGTGGTCCAGAATGACTGGCTTCCAGAAAAATAGTTGGAATTGCCGATTGGACTACTATGCTGGAAACCATGCCCATTTGGTTGAGTTTCCCATACTAACCGGGCCTTCGCCCCCCCAATAAGCGGCCTTAGGAATACCCCGATTCCAAATTGATTATTGCCAATATTTTCAACCGAAATTCGACTTTTCAGATCAGTATTGTAGAGCCGAAGGGATTTATGTTGACTACCCATCTTATTGGCAAACCAGATCGCTACACTGCCGGAAGCTCGCCCACTGGAAGTATTATCAACTACAACACCGTGGCCGTCGCCATTGATGCCAAGGTTGGTCCTACCGGAAATCACGTCGCTGAATCCATCTCCATCAACATCTCCGGCAGCACCGACACTGCGTCCTACAAAATCGCGCTCAAAGAATCCTGTAAAAAATTGGTCCGGGATAACATGAATGCCATTCTCAGACCCAAAAAAAACGTAGAGCGCGCCTTTTGCATTGAAGGCAGTCAATGCTCCTGCTACCAAATCACTATATCCATCCCCATTTACATCACCGGCACCGGAAACACTCCATCCTAACATACCTGCGCTATCAGGACTTTCGATAGCCTGGGAACCGGTCGGTTGAATCCCTGATGAACTGCCGTAGTAAATGTAAACGCGACCATCCTTTGACGAGTACGTCGGGTCAGTGACCGCGATGTCACTAAAACCATCCCCATTGGCGTCGCCTATACCAGCGACGCCAAACCCGTAAAAATCGGAAAAGCCGTTCGAGGTTAGAATGACCGCAGGATTGGTAAACGAAGCGCTTGCGTTGCCGTAATACAGCACCGCAGCACCGGGAATGCCGGAGAATGTGGGCGCCCCGATGATCAAGTCACTAAATCCATCACCATTTACATCGCCGGCGCCGGCGACACTATGGCCAAAATAGCGAAAGTCGGAATTGCTAAGCAGAATCGGATTCGCAATATCTAACCCCGACGACTTCCCAAGATAGATATAGGCGGAACCGGTTCCAGAAGCAAGGTCAGGTGCACCGACGACGACATCACCAAATCCATCTCCATTCAAATCTCCCGCACTTGCCGCGCTGAAACCGAGCTGTTTTGCAGAGGCAACTTTCAAAGTATTTACGGGCGTGGTTGATAGGCCACCCGCGCCCCCTAGATACAGATACGCTGCACCTGATCCTGAGCCGGCCTCAGGTGCGCCGACGATAACATCGCCGAAGCCATCCCCATTTACATCACCTGCACCAGCGACCTTCTTAGCAAACCCGCTTCCTTCCTCCTGTTCTACTAAGCTAAAATCGGCAAGATATGAAACACCCTCCGTGCTTCCGAGGTAAACACCAGCTCCTTTCGGGGAACCGAGGCCAGCGATGATGTCAGCAAATCCGTCCCCATTCACATCTCCGGCACCTGCTACGCTACGTCCAGCCTCATGATCAAAAAAACTCACTTTAAAACCTCTTGTGTCAGCTTCGGAAAGGCCAGCCGCCCCTCCCTCATACACGTAGACTGCGCCGGTTTCTAAATCAGCTTCAAAAGCACCAATAATAATATCGCTGTAACCATCACCATTTACATCGCCGGCACAAGCCAGACTTTTGCCAAAAGCACTGTTAGCTTGCGGCGATATGAGATCCTGAGATCGCCATGAATGCAACTCTCCCAAAACACCCTTGTGAAAATACACATGGCTATTACCGTCGCTATCGTAGCTGGCAGCACCTATCAAAACATCTGGATAACCATCCCCGTCAAAATCTCCCGCGGTAGAAACACTAAATCCAAAATTATCTTCCGGCATTACCCCTGGGAGTGTGATACCGGGAGTTTCGCTTAAACCGATCACGCCGCCTAAATAAATATGGGCTTTGCCTTTTCCCGTATGGTCGCCGATAATTACGCCAGGAGCTCCACCAACAAAATCCATAGCGCCAGTACTGCTTATACTACTACCGAAGGCTCCGTTGGCGGTTCCGTAAGTTATCGACAAAGGGGTGTCTTTCAAACCCAGTGAGCTCCCCTCATAGAGATAGACAGCGCCTTGGCCATCCTGATGACGGAACGCATTGACTAATACTTCTGAGATCCCGTCACCGGTCATATCACCCATTCCAGTTATTGCTCCTCCAAATGAATAGTTTGTTAAAGAGAGGGACAACGTCTGAGACGGCAGGCTAGGCAGTCCATCGCTACTTCCCAGGTAGAGCATAACCTTTGGGTCAGAGACAACCTGCTTTCGACCGATCATCACATCTGAAAACCCGTCCCCGTTGACATCCCCGACGCCCGAAACAGATGAGGTGCCAAAATAGCCAGCTTCGGTGCCGGCAAGCATGTTGGCGGGTACGGAAGATAAACCAACAACACTGCCCAGATATACGTAAGCAGAACTAATGGACGGTGCACCAGCTTCCGGGCTCACCACTGTTCCAATGATGACATCCGAAAATCCATCACCATTAACATCGCCGGCCGTGCCCACACTTGTTCCAAACTGACTATTCTCCGCCGGACCTGAAAGTGTGAAAGCGGGAGTCGTCGCCAATCCGTTTGGTGATCCCATGTAGACAAAAACAGCCCCTCTGGAATCGTATGAGGGTGCTCCTATCAGAACGTCACTGTATCCATCTCCATTGATGTCGCCGGCTGTGGCGATAGTGGACCCAAATTTACTTCCAATCGACGGACCGGTGAGTACTGTTGATGGAGAAGGGGATTGCGCAAACAATGTGGAGATGAGTGTGGCCGAAAACAAAAGATTAATCAGCGTTGTGAAAAATCGGGTAGAAGTCGGCAGCATAGATAGTTACATTTAGTGTTTGAACAAAAACAACATAAATATAAGTAACTGTCAGAATACCCTATCTTTATATTTTAAATATTATTTATAATAAATTATACTTTTTCAATAAAAAAATAACTCTCTGTTGCCGTAATTTTTGCGGATAGTAACGACTTTTCCCACAAATCACCATTCGATCTGCATTTCATTTTAGGCCCCAGCCAATTGCATTTAACCACGCTATTTTGCGAGCATGTTCAATAGTGCCAAACCTACTGCATGCGCCGATTGCGGGTTCTGCCCGGTAATCAGCCGCTCGTCGATGGTGACGTGCTGCTGCCACACGCCCGACTTCTCGTAAATGCCGCCACGCGCTCTGAGTTTGTCTTCCAGCAGGAAAGGAACGACCTGATCCAACTTTACCGCCTCTTCTTCTTCATTTGAAAACCCGTTTACCTTTTTGCCTTCAATCAAATATTTTCCATTACTCAACTTAATATTGACAATCCCTGCAGGACCGTGGCAAACCGCGCTGACAATACCGTTATGTTCATATATCCGGGCAGCGATTGCGGCGATCTCCGCATTGTCGGGCAGGTCCCAGACAGCGCCATGTCCGCCGGCATAGTAGATAGCGACATACTCCTCTGGGCTCACCTGGGAAGGTTTGTAGCTATTGGCTATTTTCTGATGGTAGTATTCATTTTCCCAAAAGGCCTTATTGTCCGGATCCGTCAAATCAAATCCATCCACGGGTGGTTCTCCTCCCTTGGGACTCACAAAATCTATCTCATAACCCGCGTCGCTCAGCACCTTCCAGGGGTGGCTTACCTCGCTTAAATAATAACCGGTCGGCAAACCGGTACTCCCTTTTTTATCATGGCTGGTTACCACAAACAAAATCTTTTTTTTCATCGTATTTTCCTTTTTGGATTGACCTGCTGCAACAGTTACTGACAAAAAAATGGCGCAGCAGGTAAAAGCCATTATTCCGGTTCTGATCATCTTCATTTGATAAAGTTAAATTGGGACACTTCCTGGCTTTCGGCTTTGAGATGGCCAAAGGCATTTCAGCAGTGTCGTTTGACCTTACAAAGTTGCGGCAAAACAGAACCGGCAAAAAGGGAGCAAATCACAAAATTGGTGTGATTACAATCACACTACGGATGGCTTATACGACTCAATGTTTCTCTTGAAACACCTAAGTATGAAGCCAGAAGCGTCTTAGGTATGCGTTGCAGCAAACGGGGACTCAATTCATTCAGCCTGTTATATCTTTCCTGGGGGTTCTTGTTGAGCAGAAGTAAAATACGCTGCTGAAGTGCCACATAACCCGCATTGGATTTTTTCCGAAAGAAATTAGCAACAGTATGCAGTTCGGAACATAGCTTTTCTTTGTCCTCCAATGATATAGCCAATAATTCGCTGTCTTCAATGCAATCTATGGTAATATTCGCCGGAGCACTATGGATAATAGCCTGATAATCAGATACCCACCAGTCTTCCATCGCGAACTGGAGAATGTGCATTTTCCCATCCTGATCGGTATAATAGGCTTTCAGCAACCCTTTGACCACCCAATAATCATAAATCACCCTATCGTCCTCCTGAATCAGAAACTGGTGTTTTTTGAGTTTTTTGACCTTAAAGTGAGAAAGTATGTAGTCAAATTCGGCATCGGCCATCGGTGTAACTTTTTCGATATGTCGCCTTAATGCTAAACTCATGCGCTTGTTTCGTTTACACGCAATCCGCGTGCTGGCCCGCGAAATCACTCTTTTTGACGAAAAGGTAGCATAAGTGAATGTAACTTCGTCCACGGAAACTTAAATTTTCGTCAACTGAGCCTTTGTTGTACTACATAACCTATGAAAGCAGCTTCCCTTATCCCGGTTGATCTGGGCGAAATAGCCCGGTCGGTTGCCGGGCAATATGCGAATTTTACCGTAGCCGAGCCGAATGACCATGTGGTCAGACTCAGTGTGATGACCGAAAGTTATTTTTGGCATTATCATCCCAATTCCGACGAGACTTTCATGACCATCGAGGGGATTCTGATCATCGACCTTGAAAATAAAACGGTCGAGCTGCTACCCGGGCAACTCTTCACAATTCCTAAAAATACCATCCACCGCACCCGGCCGAAGGGCGAACGTTCGGTCAATATCACCGTAGAGCATTCGCACATCGAAACGGTCACTATCACATCCGGATATGAAGCATTGATCCGGAAAGCCTATACCGCCTTCAATGCAAGGGACATCGACACGGCGCTCTCTACAATGCATCCGGATATACAATGGCCGAAGGCGTTCGAGGGAGGTTATGTGGCCGGACACACGGAAATCAGGGACTATTGGACAAGACAATGGACAGAAATCAATCCCATTGTGGAACCTGCCGGATTTACAGAACGGGCTGACGGCACTGTGGAGATCAGGGTCGCCCAAAAAGTGAAGGACCTGGAAGGGAATACGATTTTTGACGGAATCGTAAAGCACATTTACACTTTGCAGGATGGTCTGCTGCGCCGCATGGATATTGAAGCGGAGTGACTTGTTCAAATCAGACTTGCCTGTGCAAAAAAGATCCCCGCCTCGCGTACCTGCGTGCGGGGATCTTTTTCAGGTCAATCGATCCATCCCGGGTTCTGGACCAGTTTCGGATTCATCTGGATCTCTCCGGTGGGTATGGGCCAGGTATTCAGAAAATCGCCTTTGTAGGAGTAGTCACTTACATTACCGCCCCAGGCTTGCTTTCTGCCGTTACCGGGATAGAAGACTTTATCACCCCAGGTTTTCCAGCGCAGCTCATCAAAATAGTTGATGCCTTCGCCTGGGAATTCGACCCTCCGCTCATTGCGGATTCGCTCACGCAGGTCCTGTTGCCCGTTCACGGCGGTCGCCCCGTTCGAATTCAGCAAAGCAACCCCGGCTCTTTTGCGGACTTCATTTACTTTCTCTACCGACTCGGCCATTGCGCCCGATTCGTTTAAGGCCTCAGCCCACATCAGCAGCACATCGGCATAACGCAGGATCGGGAAATCGGTAGGCCCGTAGTTGCGATCCAGCAGCCCCGAAACCCCTTCGATGACGAACTTCCGGTAGAAATAGTAAAAATTAATCTGAGTGTCACTTTGAATATCGCCCCCTTTGGCTGCCTGGCCCCGGAATGGCCACCTCATCGTTTGTTCACTTTCGACATCGGTGAAGTTGAACGCTCCCCGGAATGTCGCGTATGGGGTGAGTACATTGGCCTGCAAACGCGGGTCCCGGTTTACATAGGCCTTTCTGATCCGCTCTTCGTTGCCCTGCGGCAGGTAAAGGCTCATCTTAGCTCCCCGCGCATTCGCAGCGGCGTATTCTTCGGTCGTCAGGTTGTTTCTCAAGAAAAACACCTCCCGTTCCGCTTCCGTCAGAGCGGTGTAGCCCGGTATTACATTGTCCCACTTAAATTTGGAACCATCCATATTCTCGTGAAGGTCCACCAGATTGGGCGATGGCATATAGTAATTCCAGCCACGGCGAAATGCCGAAGGCCAGCCTACAAACAGTTGAAAGTTGTTTCCATAACCCTGCTCTCCCCGGTGCTGCAGCGAGAAGATCATTTCCGGGCACTGCTCATTGGCTTCTGTAAACAACGCCTTGTAATCTGCAAACAAAGTATGCCCTGCGCCCTTCACTTTTCCGAAATCGGCCGCTGCCTTCTCCCATTGTTTCAGATACATGTACACTTTCCCGCGCAATGCATAGGCGGCACTTTTGGTGGCATGACCATAATCGGCATTTCCGGCAGCATAACGGTCCGGGAAATTCGGTTCGTTAATGCAGTCGCCCAGATCAGCAATCACCTGATTCCAAACCTCAGCCTCGGACGACCTGGGTTTAGTCGCCTCCACCGGCGTGAAAGGTTCCAGATAAATGGGGACGCCTTTGTAGAGCTGATTGAGCCGGAAATAAAAATACGCTCGCAGAAATTTGCATTCGGCCAGGTAACGTGCCTTTTTTACCTCGCTTGATGGGGACTTCCCGGGAATACTGGCAAGTGCGTCATTGGCCCGCTGGATTCCCTCATACATATGTTGCCAAACCTTTGCAAACATACCGTCTCCCGCCGTGATCGTCCCCCGCAGCAGCGGCTCGTCCCAGCGGCCCTGCCCCGTAAATCCAAAACGGTCGGTTTGATAAAGTTCATGCACGGTCGTAAGTCCGCTGTGGCCCATTTCAAGGCGTAGTGTGTTGTACACGCCGGCGACCCCCAGATCGGTCAGATTGTCGGTCGTCCACATCGTTGCATCCGAAACCGACGAGTAAGGAGCTGTATCTAATAAATTGTCTTGACAAGCAAAAGCGCTTAGCGCCGCGACTATGGCCAGGATCTTCTTCATGATCTTTCGTCTTTAAAATGTAACATTCAATCCCAGCGAAAACTGGCGCATGGTTGGATAATTCGGATTGGGCCCGAGCTCAGGATCGAGTCCCGGAAACCTGGTGAGCGTCAGCAGATTCTCACCGGCTAAGTATAGTCGTAGCCTGCTCATCGCTAGTTTGTTCGTCAACCGGCCCGGGAGGGTATAGCCCAGCTGAAGGTTGCGAAGTTTCGCGAATGAAGCGTTGTACAGGTAATAGTTGCTGGTGCGGCCATTCTGCGCATCAGTTATCGCTTTTAACCGGGGATAATGCGCGCTCAAATTATTAGCCGGGTCGCCGGGATTCGATTCATTGTAGTAATAGTGATTGTCGGCTACCAAAGTCGGCACGGACTTTCCCTGTGCAACAATCGATTGATTAAGGTACAGCGTATTCCAGTAATAATGCACACCGGCCGCACCCGACCAAATCATCGAAACGTCGAAACCACGGTACGACATGTTGAGTGTCAATCCGTAGTTGATGGCAGGCGTAGCCCGCTTGCCGGTGAACTGCTGATCATATACGTTGCCATAAATACCGTCGCCATTGGCATCGGCATAGATCAGATCACCATACCATATCTTGGTCGGATCGACTCCATCGGCTGGCTGAAACCGGTAGCCGGCATCGACCATGCGCCGCAACCATTCCAGATCCTGCGGCGTCCTGATCATCCCATCGCGTGGCCCCCCATTCACATTCACGGAGCCATCGCTCAGCGAATAACTGCCTGAGCCTTCGTACACAGGGTACAAATAGAGTTCATTGATCATATGACCTTCCAGAATCCGCTCAGTCGATCCGGTGGATACCGTACCGATATTGGATTGGTAAAGGCTGCCTCCCGCAGCATCAGTGACGAACCCTTCTCTCAACGGGCCTTTGTAAGTGTTGACCCGGTTGGTATTGTAAGCGAAGTTGGCCGAGACCGAATACTGAAAATCCCTGATACGATCCTGGTAGCCGATGCTGAGCTCGATCCCACGCTTGGTGACTTCGGCGATATTCATCGTTGCCGGACTGGCCGTTCCCACGGTCAGCGGGACGTTCGGAGCAAACAGGATACCATCGGTGAAGCCCCGATAGGCATCTATCTCGAAACTCAACCTGCGTTTGAGCGCCAAACCGCTCAGGCCTATATTGGTTGTGGTCGTCGTTTCCCATCTCAGATTGCGGTTGCCGGTCTTGGTCTGGGCCAGCCCCTTCACCGCCGCATTGTTGAAGGAGTAATTGACGGTCCCATAGGCAGGCAAATGGTCGTAATTTCCCGCAGCATTGTTTCCGGTGCGGCCCCATGAGGCACGGATCCGGATGTCATCAAATACTTCGTTCACCGGCTGCATGAAGCTTTCCTCGGAGATCCGCCAACCCGCCGAAAAAGCCGGGAAAAAGCCCCAGCGGCTCGACGCTCCGAAACGGGACGAACCATCATACCGGAACACCGCCTCAGCCAGATACCGTTTCTTAAATGCGTAATTGACCCGCCCGAAAACCGATTTCAGTCCGTAATCTGTTTCGTCCCCGTTGATCCCGGTCATAGCCGTGCCCGAATTTAACGTAGTAAGGTCGGGATGGGCCAGCCCTTGTTTGGAAGCATCAAAGTTATACTGGTTGAAATACTGCTGATTGTATCCGATCAGTCCGCCTATATCGTGCCCTGCAAATTCCCCGCTGTACCGCAGCACGTTGTCCAGGATCAAATTACGGTTTTTGTACAACGAGTAGCGCGTAGTCATTTGCGCGGCAGGCTGAGCCGCAGTGCTCAATGTGTTGGTTGCGAAGTTCCACTTTTCGTAGGGAACAGGATGCGTGTTATTCTCCGTATAGCCCTGGTTGTAGTGTATCTTTGATTCAAATTCCAGTCCTTTAAACAGGTCAAGTCTGGCAAATACCGTCGTGTTGATACGGCTTACCTGATTGCTTCCCCCCTGTCCATACAACCAGGCTATCGCATTATTGGCCGTAGCAGATTCCTCTGCCGCTGCCGGAAAGCCATACCTGCCATTGTAAACCGGATAAACGCCCGGGACGGTCTGGGTCAGGTAGGAATAGGCAGTCGCTACATCGGCGACACTAGTATTCTGAAGATCGCCGAACGTCTGCGTCCCCACGGTCAGGAATTTAGCGACCTTCGATTGCAGGTTGATCCGCATCCGGACATTGTCGGCACCGGTCTTGGGCATTGTGCCCGGATTATTAAAGTACCCCACCGAAAAGAGGTATTGGGTATTCTCCGAACCACCATTGAGGGTCAGGTTGTGATTCTGCAACAACCTGCGTTCGCCAAACAATACCTTTCCCCAATCGGTATTCGGGTAGGCCACTTTGTTGGGAAAGCCGTGGTCGGTAACGCCATTCGGATTAGCCTTCGCCGCCTCCCATTTGTCAATGGTTGCATTGGAATATACGGCGGCCTGCCTGAGATTATTAAAGCCTTCATTGACCAGCCGCATATGTCGCGCGTAGTCGGTTACAAATTCCGGCATGTTGTTCGGGCGGAGCAGCGAGGTCATCACCGTGTAATTCACCGTGGTTTTGCCTTTCGTGCCCTTTTTTGTGGTGATCAGGATCACGCCGTTTGACGCCAGCGAACCATAGATAGCCGCCGTGGCCGCATCCTTAAGCACGGAAATACTCTCCACATCGTTGGGATTTACCGCGTCCATGGAACCCACCACCCCATCGATCACTACCAACGGCGATGTACTGTTCAATGTACCCGTCCCTCTGATCCGTATGCTGGATCCATCCGCGCCGGGCCGGCCTGTCGTAGCCTGCACATTGACGCCGGCGGCTAATCCGGCCAGCGATGAGGACAAAGTCGAAGCCGATCTGTTTTCAACAGCCTGTGCGCTGATGGTGGCCACCGAGCCGATCACATTCACTTTTTTCTGAGTGCCATAGCCTACCACTACCACTTCCTCAAGACTCTTCTCATCCACTTTCAGCGCCACGTCGATCAGCGTCTTGCTG
>CBFGMV010000100.1:0-29682 GCA_965649915.1 uncultured Dyadobacter sp. | reverse complement strand
GGCCTTCAAAATGAACGACGCCAACAAGCAGCTTATCAACGAGATCGTACATGAGGATTCTTCGAACTTTTTAAGTACGAAGTTTATATTTTAGAATTTGTTTGAAGTTTAATACCAACCGCCCATTCAGGAAACTGGATGGGCGGTTTGCCTTTTGGTAATTAGTGTTCAATTACCTGATAGTTTTTTGTCGAAGCCAAGCTTTACATAGGACTAGCCACACACATGTCATTAACTACCCTACTTATTCTTATCAAAAAACTGGAAGCGAATATTTCTATACATCTTTAAGTTGCGGTCCCAGGGGTGAGATAACAAAATTGGTCCGAATCTCCCAAATTCCTGATTCTGAGCACAACATTGCTGAAACTACGCTCTACAACATCGCTTTTGGAGATCTGAAAGAAGTAAATGAAAAGGTAATACTCGACGACAGCGCAAGAAGCAACAACGGGGACATGCGAAAAGTATTGGCGACGATAGTCCGCATTATGGAAGCATTCATGGCCAGAAACAGAAACACAATCTTGTCATTTTCAGGATATCAGAATGGCCAATATATTCCGGCATACGCTAATCAGCGTATGCGTCTCTATCAAAAAATTATTGACTCCAACATGGATAGCCTGCGCCCGAGGTTTCAGTTTGGGGGGATTGTGAACGGTTACAGGGAAGCGTATGTACCTGCTAAACCGTATTGTCAGATTTGGGTGCAATTCAAATTGTAAATCATTCAAAAACGAATGCCATGAATATCAAAAGAACCATAGGACCAGCGCAGGACCCTAGAAATGAGAAGCTGTTGCAACAAATTTTGTCAATGTCGGAAGATGAATTAAACGCTATTTTTGACTCATCTCCATTTTATCAGCAAAAGATGGCTCAGGCTATTAAGGATCTGAGCTCAGTAAAAAATTGGGAGACCTTCCAACAAGAGGGTCAAACTAAAATCGAAAAATAAATAATTGATTATCAAAAAATTAAAACAAAAACCAGTCGCTTTCTAATTTAGCAAGCGACTGGTTTTCATAACAATCCTACAAATTCGCCTCTGCCAGCACTCTTTCAATCTCCGCTTTCGGCGTTACGCCGGTCTTTTTCCACACCACCTGGTTACCCCGGTAAAGGATCAGTGTCGGTAATGCAGTTACGCCCAGTTCTTTGGTGAGGGCTTTATTTTCGTAAGCTTCGATGTTGATCACTTTCAGATTCCCGGCCTGCTCGTGTTTCAGAGAGTCGACGATCGGGGCCAGCCGCTTGCACGATCCGCAGTAACGTGAGCCGAAATCCACCAGCACGAGTTTGTCCGATTTCAGTGACGCCTGGTAATCGCCGAGTGACAGACCTGCACCAACGGTCGAAACGACGGGTTTGCCCAAACCAATCCATTTGCTCAAACCGCCCGGCAGTTCGGTAACTTCCCGAAAACCATTGTCCCGCAGGTCTTTGGCCAATTTACCACTCCGGCCGTTTCCGATTGAGTAGATGAAGGTTGGTTTGGTTTTGTCCAGTTTCGCAATGCTTTTCGTAAAATCGGCCTCATTGGCAACACTGAAACTGACCGCCCTTTCCAGATGATTTTGCGCGTACTCTTCCGGCAGGCGCGCATCCAGGATCTGCGCATGCTGTCCGGCTTTGGCCAACCGGGCCTCAAACTCCTCAAAAGAAACGAGGTCCCGCTTAGGGGCTGTCTGTGCGAATAATGTGGTACAGGCAAAAAGTACCCATACCAATGTGAGCATTGGTTTTAAAGTTTTCATTGTAACTGGGTTTTAAAGTGATGGTTTGCTTTCGGCGGTTGGCGTTGGCTATCTACTTTATGGTTATTTCGTATTCCTGAGATGTTCGAGCAAAACCTTTGCTGCCCGGATATCGTAATCAAACATGGCTGCTTTCTGGTCGGCGATTTTCCCAGCCTCGGCAGCGGCTGGTGCGGCGTCCTTACCGGTCAGATCGAGCACGTTCAGCGCTTGCAGGCGTGCATAAGGATTGTCACTTTTCAATGCTTCAACAAGCGCCGTGACGGCACCTTGCCTATCTGCTCCCGATACATAAAGCGCTTCGGCGGCGGCAATGCGAACTGCCGGTTCCCGGTCCTGAAGCGCCTTCTGCAATTCGGTTTTACCGGCCGGCGCTTTCAGTACCGTCAACCCGGTAGCTGCCCAGTAGCGCACGACCGGATCAGCATCGGATAATGCCTTGATCAACGTCTTCGTGTGCACCGCATTCCGTGATGAAGCTGCGTCTGCTGTCGCGAGCACCTTTTCGATATCATATGCTCCGCTGCGGGCATAATCGTACAATGGCGTGGTCTTTGCAAGTTCATAGATAATGGCTTCGGGAATAAAACCAACATCCTTGTAGCCCCGAATCCATTGTTCGTTGGCCCCGCGAAGTCTTTCCAGCTCCTTTTTGTACTTCGGATCATCGGCCAGGTTCCGGATGTTATGCGGATCGGCGGTCACATCGAATAGCTCTTCTGCCGGCTTCGGCTCCCAGAATTTCGACTGGACCGCATTCAGTTTACCTGCTTTGTAAAGATCTTCCCAGGATTTCACCGACGGAGCCCGCCAGAGATATTCCAGGTACTGGCCGTAAATTTTATTGGGCAGATAGTTGCGTATGTACCGGAATTTCTTGTCCCGCACCGATCGCGACATATCGATCCGCTCGTCCATTCGTCCCCTGAAACCGTAGGCATATGCAGGCTCCGGCTTTTGTTGTTTACCCAGAAATGCACCGCCCTGCATATAATCGGGCACCCGGATGTCGGCCAGACTCAAAATCGTCGGCGCAAAATCCAGGAAGGTCACGAGTCTGTCCGACACGCTACCCTGTTTCTGAGTAGCCAAATGCGCGTATTTCGGTGGCAAATGCACAATCAAAGGCACATGGAGACCTGATTCGTACATAAACCGCTTGCTGCGCGCCAGTACGCCACCATTATCGGCATAGTAAAAGACGATGGTATTTTCGGCCAGTCCTTCGTCTTTCAACTCTTGCAAAAGCTTGCCAAACTGCCGGTCCATCTCTTCCAGCTTGTCGTAATACTGCGCCCAATCGTGTTTCAGCTCGGGCGTCGCCGGGTGATATGGCGGCAAAGGCACTTTTTCCGGATGGTGCTTCAATGCAGGCAGTGACTCGTGCAGCGAGCTTTCGTGCGATACATTCAAATTAAATACTGCGAAAAAAGGCTGGCCGGACTTCCGGTTTTTGTAAGTCGCTTTGTTACTCGATTCATCCCACGCATCGAGCTGGTCCGTTGTGTTATAGTCCTTTTTTGCATTGTTGGTCGTGTAGTAACCTACTTCCCGCAGGTATTTCGGAAAAAACTTCACGAATGCAGGCGACGGGTAGACGCTCCGCATATGCTCGGTCCCGAGCGAGGGCGGATACATGCCTGTGATGAGCGTGTTACGCGAAGGTGCGCACACGGGAGCGGTGGAAAATGCGTTGGTATACCGGATGCTTTCCGTCGCAAACTTGTCCAGATTAGGTGTCGTCGCGAATTGATCACCGTAGCTGCCGAGCAACGTAGTATTGTCCTCACTCACGATCCAGAGTATGTTAGGCCGATCCTGCGCAATGGCCGGGTGTAATGCGATCGCGAGTATCGCCAGAAGGATTTTGCGGATCAATTTGTTCATTTGCATTCTTGTTGTTCTTAGGCTCCGTTCTGTTGTTCGCATTGTTGTTACATCGCTACGCGATTTACCTAAAATAGCTTCCTTCATGCATGCTACCAATGTTGCGTCGCTACGCGACTTGGCCGCATAAAATGCCGTCAGGCATGTAACAACATATCAAAAATTCCTATTTCGCACCCAATGCCGCCTGTTGCGTCGGCGCGAGATCGATGGTTACCTTATTGATTTTACCAGTAAATGCAAAAGGAACTTTATAGGTATCCCCTACCGGCGTCAGATCGTCAAAACCAACGTTGACGCCCTCGTGCAGGTACAATGCTTCCGAGGTTTTGGCCAGCGTCCCTTCGCCTATTTTTGCATTGTTCGCATACAAAGTCACCACTCCGCCGCCATTCTGGTCGTACTGCACGCTGGCCTTCAACTCTACCCTTCCGCTTGGCAAGGTCGCGTTGGCCGAAGTGACCACATATTTACTCCCGTCTCCAACCGCGTACACCAACTGGAGTCTTTGGTTTTGGATAAAAAAGCTCAGACCGCCGGCTGCTCCACCGCGTGAAAGCAACACGCCTTCCGTCTCCACGCCCGACAATTCCGCATCCGCAACAATGGAAAAGGAGCGCTTCAACGCAAACGGGCTCGCCACATCGATGATTGTCGATTGCCCGGGATACAGCACCACCCGATCCACATGATTGTAGGCGGTCGGCAACGTAAATGGCTCCGTCCCGTCTTTCAATGGATACACATTGTATTTCAATGCCTCACTGTCGAACAATGCTTTGAGTTCCTTCAACCGGGCTGGTTGAGCCGCTGCCAGGTCGTTCGTTTCGTTAAAATCTTCATTGAGATTGTACAGCTCCCATTTATCTTTTTCAAAATCCTGACCTTTAACATGTAGGGATCCCGCTTTCCAGCCGTCTTTGTAGATCGAGCGCGAGCCGCGGATTTCGTAGTACTGAATGGTATGGCGGCTTTTCGCCCCGGCGTCGTTCAGGCTGTAAGCAAGGCTGGTCCCTTCGATCGGATCCTGCTTGATGCCGTTCAGCGTTGCCGGTGCTTTGATGTTCAGCAATTCCAATGTCGTGGGCAAAATATCCGAAACATGGCCGTACTGATTACGCAGCCCGCCTTTTTCCTTAATGCCTTTTGGATAAAAAACGATCAGTGGATTATGCGTGCCGCCCTCCGCATTCGCATCCTGCTTCCAATGCCTGAATGGTACATTCGTGGCTGCTGCCCAGCCGAGCGGGTAATTCACTTTGGAGAACTCGGTTCCGATCAGATCGATCTGTTCTATATTCTTTTTCAAACGCTCTTCTTCCGTGATACCAGTGCCGAAATTATTGACGGTTCCTACAAAAGTGCCTTCCTTGCTAGCTCCATTGTCCCCCACTGATACGATCACAATGGTATTGTCCAACTCTCCCGATTCACGGATATGGTTAATGACCCGGCCGATCTCATAATCGGTGTATTCGAGGAAGCCCGCATAAGTTTCCATAAAACGGGCGTATAATTTCTTCTCGTCGGCCCCAAGCGTATTCCAATCCTTCACACCGGGGTTACGCGGCCCGAGTTTGGCATTCTTGGGTACTACCCCCAGTTTGATCTGATTCGCCAGCACCTGCTCGCGGTAAGCATCCCAACCCGCATCGAATTTACCTTTGTACTTATCCGACCATTGCTTCGCCACCTGGTGCGGCGCATGACCCGCGCCCGTGGCCACATACAGGAAAAAGGGCTTCTCGGGGTTCCCCGATTTCTGGCTCGCCAGGTAACTGATCGCACGGTCGGCGATCAGCTCGTTGAAATGCTTGCCGTCCTGCCGGTCCGGCTCGCGGTGCGTGCCTTCCCACAACTCAGGATGCCACTGGTCAATGCTTCCTCTGGACGGAAACCCGTAAAACTGCTCAAATCCACGACCAGTAGGCCAGCGGTTAAATGGCCCGGCCGGCGTAAGGTCCGCCAACGGAGTAATATGCCACTTGCCCAATGCAAAAGTGTTGTAACCATTGTCTTTCAGGATTTCAGCAACGGTCCCTTTTTCAAAAGGAATAATGGCATCATAGCCCGGTGTACCAATGGCTGTTTCGGGAAAAAGCCCCATGTGCGCCGAATGCTGGTTCCGGCCCGTAAGCAGCGATGCGCGGGTAGGTGCACAAATGGCCGTTGTATGGAAGTTGGTATAACGAAGCCCATTATTCGCCAGACTATCCAGCGTGGGGGTATGGATCAATCCTCCAAATGTACTGATGGCACCGTAACCAATGTCGTCAAGCAGGATCCAGACCACATTGGGCGCGCCCGCAGCCGCCTTTTTCTTTTCCGGCCATGACTGCTGCGTTTCAGCGACGGTCTTACCGATTTTCCCCTGGTAAGCGGGCGTGGGTGCGTACTGGGCATTTGCTCCGTTATATAATGCCAGCGCGACGAGGGCACCCATCGGCAACCGGATCCCTTTGCGATACACTTTTTTCATACCTTTCCCTTTGGTGATTTAGTTCAATTTAATTGTATTCCAATCCACTACTCCTACTTTTTCCGCCCACTCGAGGTATTCCCTTTCGAGCTCCCTCACTTTTCCAGGATAGCGGCCAGCCAGATTGGTAGTTTCCGTGCGGTCGGTTTTCAGGTCGTAGAGCTCCCAGGGCTGGCCGATTTCGGCGACCAGTTTCCAATCCTGCTTTCGAACGGCCCGGCTGCCCTCATGCTCCCAGAAAATGGTTTTCTTCTCAACTTGTTCAGGATGCTGGAACAGCCGGATCAGCGAACTGCCCGCGAGCGGTGTGAGTTGCTCATTTCCAAATGTTTCAGGATACCGAACGCCCGCTACGTCCAGCAGCGTCGGCATGATGTCGGTAATGTGGCCGATTTGCTTGCTTAATCTGTTGGGCCTGATCTTTCCGGGAAACCATGCAATGAACGGGGATGCAATGCCGCCTTCATGGGTATTCTTCTTGAAAAGCCTGAACGGTGTGTTACTTGCATTGCCCCAGGGCGGATCATAGCTGTCAATCGAATTGACAGAGCCGGGATCACCCGTCTTTTGGGTTACATAGCTCCACTCCCGGACCGTATCTCCGCTCCCTCCATTGTCCGAAACAAAAAGGACCAGCGTATTCCGGTCGCGCCCTGTGGCCCTGAGCTTATCGAGCACTTGCCCGATGCATTGGTCCATCCGGTCTATCATGGCCGCATAAATGGCCATTCGGGTATCCCATTGATCCTTTTCAATCGCCGATAGTGCCTTCCACTCCGGCGCCTTTTCATAGCGGGGTGAGAGTATCCATTCTTTTTGAATAATTCCCAGCGAAACCAGCTTTTTGTAACGGGCAGTCCGAAGAGCGTCCCATCCTTGCATATAGCTGCCTTTGTACCGGGCGATGTCTTCCGGGAGCGCCTGAATGGGCCAGTGCGGCGCATTGTAGGCCAGGTATAGAAAGAATGGATTGCTTTGATCCTTAATGCGGTCGATCGACTGGATCGCAAAATCTGTAATGGCTTGTGTGAGATAGCGTGAAGTGTCGTATCGCTGTATCTGGCGGCCATTCAACTGAAAAGTAACCGTCCGGCCATCATTGTAAAGCGGCTCCGAGTTGAAATAGCTGCTTCCATTGTTTTGCATCGTAAAAGACTGGTCGAAGCCACGGTTCACGGCCCAGGCCGACTGTACCAGCCCCACATGCCATTTTCCCGACACGATGGTATTATAACCTCCTGTTTTCAGCAGTTGAGCGATAGTCGCACTGTGCTTGCTCAGATACCCCTGATAAGCCGGTGTGCCCTTGTCCTGAACCATGTCGCCCACGCCCGCCTGATGCGGGTACAGGCCCGTGAGCAGCGCCGCACGCGAGGGGCAGCAGCGGCCACTATTATAGAACTGGGTAATGCGTAAGCCCTCCTGTGCCAGCCGGTCGAGATTCGGGGTCCGGATTTCGGAACCAAAACTTCCCAGATCCGAAAAACCCAGATCATCGGCCAGTATCAGCACGATGTTGGGCTTTTCAGACGGGCGTTGCGCAAAGGCGGACACCGGCGTCATGACCGCCAGTGCCCA
The DNA here is from genome assembly GCA_965649915.1 of uncultured Dyadobacter sp. GTDB lineage: Bacteria > Bacteroidota > Bacteroidia > Cytophagales > Spirosomataceae > Dyadobacter. The sequence goes on along the minus strand of CBFGMV010000100.1, from coordinate 21,978 downwards.
CACCATGCTCATCCAAAGGGAAGTCTTTTTGTTCATTCTATATTCAATAACCACAGATTACAAACCGGGTCCCGCCCTACTCCCAGAGCGGGTTTTGTTTCAGCAATGCATTGTTGTCGATCTCCGATTGCGGGATCGGATAGTACACATGCTTGGGTGCCGCATTGGTCTTACCTACTTTCTGCTGGTTTGCCACAAATGTGCTGTTGTAGGCCGCATCACGCTGGCGGATCAGGTCGAACCAGCGCTGGTATTCATAGGTCAGTTCCAAACGGCGGTCGAGGTATACCGAGTCGCGGAACTGGTCTTTGGTAAGGCCGGCTGTCAGATCGGGCAATCCTGCGCGTTTACGAACCCTGTTCAACGATTTATAAGCCTTCTGGGTAGGCCCATTGGCCTCATTTTCAGCCTCTGCATGGATCAGCAGCAATTCCGCATAACGGATAATGGGCACATTCGCAGCCGATTGGTTGGTCACGGCAGTCGACGCAGGGTCGGCCCATTTATTCCAGAACGGCGTCGAATCGCCGGGCACGGCCGCATTCGCGATAGGAAGCGCATACTTACGGCCATTCGACGGGCTGGTGAAGCTTCTGACGAATGTGACATCGCGCCGTTTATCGCCGGGTTTATACAATTTGTAAATACTGAAAAACTTGTCGTTCCCCTGCGTGTAAAACCGCACCATGTGCGCATAGTTACCCGTCAGGCCAGGAACGGCGGACAAGATCGAACGGGGCCATTCATTGTTGCCCTGCGCCAGCGAATTCGATTTAAACTGAGCAGAAAAGATATGCTCTTTATTGTTTTTGAAGGCAGGTAAAAAGACTTCCGCATAGTTGCTCACCAGGTCATATCCGTAAGTACCCGTTCCGCCATCGGTCGACGAGAGTGCTTCTTCCGCCTTATTCACCGCATCCTGATAGCGTGCATTCACTTTGGATGGAAACGAAGCCTGAGCCAGGTACACTTTGGCCAGCAATGCCTTGGCAGCACCGGCGGTTGCGCGGCCCACATTAGGCGACGCGTATGTGGCGGGGAGCACCGCAGCGGCCTCGGTGAGATCCTTCTCGATCTGCTTGTAAATGTCCGCAGCAGGAGATTTTGCAATGGCATAATCGGAGGCATTCACAAACTTCTGGTATTCGAGAATCAGCGGAACGTCGCCGTACAAACGCACCAGATTGAAATAATACAATGCACGTAAAAACTTGGTCTCACCCAGCAAGCGTGTTTTCAATGCATCATCAAAACTGATGGCTGGAACCTTTTCCAGCACCACGTTCGCCTTTTTGATCGCTGCAAAATGCTGTTGCCAGATTTCGTAGATCCGCAGGTTGGTGGATGAATGCGCCAGCACCGACAGCGATCGCACGTCCGGGTTCGTGGCTCCTGGTCCCGGGTCTTCGTCGTCACCAGCCATGTTCATCCCGGTATTGAACAAAGTATTGTAAGGTGTCTGAATGGAAGACCCTCCCGAATTCAGGAAAAAGTATACCGCATTGACAGCATTGACAGCGTCGGCCTGCGTCTTGTAATACTGGTCTTCGGACAAAAAAGCCTCGGGTTCTTCTTTCAGGAATTCCTCGCAGGACAGCGAAGCAAATACCGTGAAACCCAACAGGATATATTTGAATGCTTTCATTTCAATCGTTTTTGGAATGGTGGTTATCAGAAAGTGAGGGATAGGCCTACCTGGTAAGATTTGTTGTTCGGATACACACCCTGGTCGACACCCTTGTTGATCAGCGACTGACCGTTCAAGCTGACCTCCGGATCGAAACCGGTGTATTTCGTCCATGTTTTCGGATTTTGAGCCGAGACATACAGTCTGAGGTTCTCGATGCGCAGTCTCGAAAGCAATTCTTTCGGAAAGTTGTAGCCGATTGAAAGGTTTTTCAAACGATAGTAGGTCGCGTCCTCGATAAAACGGTCCGAAATAGTGATCGCAGGATCCTGGAATGCCGCTTTCACGTCGGTATTGGTGTTAGCGGGTGTCCAGCGGTTGAGTAAAACGTCCGAGGCGTTGACATAACCGGTACCGAGTTCGAGGTTCGCACGGTTGGCATTGTAAAGTTTGCCGCCGATCGATGCCTGGAAGAATACGGTCAGGTCAAATCCCTTGTAGTTGAATGTGTTGGTAATACCTCCTGTAAAAGCAGGCTGATTTTTCACTACCACACGGTCACCGGCCTGCGTGATCACACCATCTCCGTCGATGTCCTTATACTTCTGTCCACCGGGGCTTTTGTTCTGTTGCGGCGTCAAAGGCGTTTCTCCCTGCTGGATAATGCCGTCTGTTTTATAGACGATGAAGGAACCCAGCGGATAGCCCACCTTCGCAATGGATGGCGCTGAAATCACCGGAATAATCTGATTCACACCGTCTCCAAGGCTCAGGATCTTGTTGGTGTTTTTTGAAAAAATAAAGATCGTGTTCCATTTCAGCGGGCCTTCCAGGTTCCTTGAATTGACAAACAACTCAATTCCCTGGTTGGATACGGCACCAATGTTCTGGTACACCACCGACGCCTGCCCGTTATAGAAATCGGATAAACCGGAGGTACCGGGAACGGTACGGGTCAGGAGCAGGTCAGTGGTTTTCTTGTAATAGTAGTCGGCGATAATGTTAATGCGGTTTTTGAACAAACCAATATCCACACCCGCATCCACCTGGAATGTCTTCTCCCAGCCGAGGTTCGGGTTGGGTACCGTGTTGGGTGCGAACCCGGATACCGTCGTGTTCGAGAAGTTGTAGCGGAAATAACTTAGCTGGGACAGTGACTGATAGGCCGGAATATTCTGATTACCCGTCTGGCCCGCGCTGAGCCTCACTTTCAGCAGACTGATCTTTTTGAAACGCTGGAAGAATTTTTCTTCGTTGACATTCCAGCCGATCGCCGCGGATGGGAAATAGCCCCATTTGTTGCCGCTACCGAATTTCGACGACCCGTCGGCGCGCAATGTAAGCGTGAACAGATAGCGCTCGTCGAAAATATAGTTGATACGCCCCAGGTAGGAAGCCAGAGACCATTTGCTGGCCAGCGAACGCGGCGCAATATTGGTTATACCGGTTGCTAGATTGTTATATTCAAATGCGTCGGTTGCAAAACCGGCGGCTTCGGCAATAGCGCCCTTGGTTTGCGACACCTGGGCTGTAAAACCGGCTACGGCATTGATCTTATTCTTCTCGTTGATTTCCTTATCGTAACTTACGGTGTTCTCATTCAGCCAGTTGGTAGTGAACACGGAACCTACGATGGCGTCACCGCTCAATGCCTGGCCTTCGGCGGTCGTACTCGGCAGGTAGCGGTTCTGCTTGTTCCCCACCACGTCGGCACCGACGAGGATTTTGGCTTTCAAACCGTCTGCAATCGTATATTCTCCGGAAACACTACCCAGGAAACGGTTGGTAATGGTCTCGTTCAGCTGGTTATAAAGGGAGTTGATCGGGTTCTGCAACGCCGATTCGAACGGGCTGTTCACTACGAAATTGCCATTGTCCTGATAAATCGGCAGCGCCGGAGGCGTCAGCAGCAGGTTCGCTACAATGGCGGTAGGCGCTACATTGGCTTTGGTATTACTGGCATTCAGACTGGTGAAAATGCGGAAGCGGTCGTTGTACTGGTGATCCAGGTTAATCCGCGCAGAGAAACGACGGAAATCAGTGTTTTGCAGGATACCGTTCTGTTTGAAATAGTTACCAGAGATCGCAAGCTTCGTCTTATCCGATCCTGACAGAATGGATAGATTATGGCTTTGAATGGACGCACTGCGAAACGCGGCATCCTGCCAGTCGGTCCCCGCGCCGGTAGTATCCAGCGAGTAACCCGAAATAGTAGGAACAGAAACGGTTTTGCCCGAGTTGGCGGCCGCATCTTTTCTCAGTTGCCACCATTGTCCCGCATTCAGCAAAGGCAATGTGCGCAGTACTTTCTGCGATCCGTAATAGGCATCGTAATTAATGGATGATTTATTTTTACTGCCGCTTTTGGTAGTGATAATCACCACACCATTGGCACCGCGCGAACCGTAAATTGCTGTGGCAGAGGCATCTTTCAACACATCAATGTTCTCAATATCAGCGGTATTGATGGATGACAACGGGTTAATTTTCGATCCGTCGGTCACGCCGGCATCGGTGAGGCCGTAGTCGTTGTTGATCGGAAAGCCATCGATGACATATAGTGGATCGCTTCCCGCCGTAATGGAGTTGTTTCCACGGATCTGCACGCTCACACCCCCACCCGGCTGACCGGATGTTTGTGTCACGACCGCACCCGCGACCGAGCCCTGCAGAAGGCGCTCTACCGAGGCTACCGGCTGGCTTTTGATTTCAATGGGTACGGAAGCCACGGAACCGGTGATATCCTTCCTTTTTTGCTCACCATAACCCACCACGACAACCTCGTCGAGTAGATTCGCAGTTTTCAAAACGATCTCAACGGCCTCGGTCGGCTGTTCGTAGATCTCTATTTCCTGCTGCTGAAAACCGGTGATGCTGATCTGTAAAGTAAATGGAAATTCTTTCGCAGGCGGGATGCTGAATTTCCCGTCTATATCGGTCAGCGCATATTTTGCGGAGCCCTTCTCGACTACCGTGGCGCCGGGAAGTCCCTGGCCCGATTCGTCTTTGACCACACCCGTGATAGCATCCTGGGCCAGGGCGTGAAAAGCGCCTGTGAGTAATGCACCTGTCAGAACGAGCAGGCAGTAAAGTTTCTTAATCATTATTTGTGGTTAATAAAGATGAGTAATCCGGACGGGCAAAGGCAAACCATCATGCATATACGTCAAGCCGATCGACCTTAAAAGATCCGGGAATGGGTATGCACGAAAGCAAAGCCCGTCGCATTTGAAGGTGCTAAGGCAGTAATATTCAGACAGGCGGGATCAACCCCTTGAGGTCAACAATAAGAACAGCACGGAGCTGTGGAACGGAGACAATCAGAAACCACCATCCTCCCGGCGTGAGGCCGTTGGATAAGAAGTAAATCTTTCGCTTTCATAGGTACGATAAGAAATTTTGGATGAATAGCTGCCCGACTGGTGGTTAATCCGGCAAACCATATTTATATAGTCTATAAATATGATAGACAAAGTAAACTTCTTAAAAATTAAAACGCAAGGATTTTTACCGGAACTTTTCAAAAGGTCCTCTTTTACAATCACATTACCGGATTTTTACAATCACAACACCGACTTATCCAACTTCCTCACCACATGGCAACCAGGACGTGGTTCTCAGGCGGGAATAAATACATGGAATACGGATCCGATGCCCGGGGTTCCCTCTGCGGTGATGTACCCGTGGTGATTCTGCGCGATTTTCTTGCAAATCGCCAGTCCAATCCCTGTACCCTCGTACTCGTTTTTGCCATGCAATCTTTGGAACAGGTCGAAAATGCGGTCTTCGTAACGCTGGTCAAAGCCGATTCCATTATCGGCCACGCTGATCTGGCAGAATACGCCTTGCTCCGCAGCGTCGGTCATCTGGGACGTGACCCGCACGACCGGCGTGCGTTCCGGGCTGCTGTATTTGATACCATTGCCGATGAGGTTCTGCATGAGCTGATGGAACTGTACAGGGATCACTTTTAACGACGGAAGCTTCTCAATTTCAACGACCGCAGCCTTTTCATCGATCAGCTCTTCCAGGTCGCTCCTGACCTCGTCCATAATCACGTTCAGGTCTGTATAAACCAATTTAAAATTAACGCCGCTCGTGCCGGAGTAGCTCAGCAAGGCCTCGATCAACTTTTGCATGCGCGCCGAGGCCGCTATGATCCTGGAAAAGTAATCCCTGGTATTTTCCGAAAAATGTTCGGACTCCTTTTCCATGATCCGGCTGCTGAATGCCCGGATCTTGCGCAGCGGCTCCTGCAGGTCATGAGAAGCCACGTAGCTGAAAGAGGCGAGTTCTTCGTTATTCCGGCGCAATTCCATGTTTTTTTGATGCAGAGTATCATTCAGCTCGATATCCTTGGTCACATCCTGCAATGCCCCGATCATCAACTGATTATCATCCTCACGTATAAAATTGCCGCTCAACCTGAAATGCCTGACGCTCCCGTCTTTGGTAATGACGCGGTAGGTGTTCTGCACGATCACTTTTGTTTCGTAAGCCCGTATTCCGTCACGAATAGCCTGATGGCGGTCGTCGGGGTGCAAAAAAGACAAGATCTGTTCAAAGGATGGTGTAAACTCCCTTGGTCCGTAACCGACGAGCCGGAAAAGGTTATCCGAGCATTCCAGCTCGTTGGTAGCCACATTCCACGCGTAGCTGCCCATGCCAGCATTTTCTTCAGAATGTTTGAAAATAGAATTCTGGATTTTCAGCTGACGGTTCAGATCTTTCAGTTTCAGATCTGCTTTCATCTCATCAGAGATATTCCTGGCTGTCACGGTGACACTGTCGCCCAGCTTCTCAATGGAAGCATCGAACCAGAAAATCTGGCCGTCGCGGCGAAGATCGATCTGGTACGTATCCGGCTGCCCGGTCTCAATGCATCGCACCAGTTTTTCAAAAACTCCGTTTCGGAAAATACCGGGGTACACTTCCCTGCAGGTTCGTCCCACAATATCAGCCCCCCGCTTTCCGACCTGCGAAAATGTATCTTCGTTGGTATAGACAATCCTGAAATCCATGATCTTCCCTGCCTCGTTCCGGACGGCTTCATACGACGCAATGCTGTCACCGGCGGTGTTCAGGATCGCCTGGAGAAATTGTTCCGATCTTTTCAGTTGCAGGGTCCGCTCCTCTACGCTCCTTTCCAGTTGTTCGGAGAAGGTTTTCTGGTCGTGAATATCCATACAGCCTCCCACATAACCTACAAAAGAACCGCTGGCGGTATATCTGGGCACGCCCTTATCCCAGATCCATCGGTATTCGCCATCATGCCTTTTGAGACGATAGTCCATACTGAACTCCTTGCGCGCATCAAAATGAGCAGAATAAATAGCCAGGCAACGGTCGAAGTCATCCGGATGCACACCTTCCGCCCAACCGTTCCCCAATTCCTGCTCGATAGTCCTTCCTGTAAAATCCAGCCATCCTTTGTTAAAGAAATAGCAAAGCTTATCCGGCCCTGAGAGCCATATGAGTACAGGAGCCGTGTCGGCGATGGCCCGGAAACGATCTTCGGTTTCCTGTATACGCGCCAGCGTATCGGCACCGGCTGCTTGCGTGAGCCGCACGGCATCCAATTCCGCCTCAAGTTCTTCAATGCGCTTTTGCAAGGCATCCACTTCTGCATTCATATAGAGGTTCGCCAGTTCAACTCCCTACAATTTACGCCGACGAGGACAAAATAGCAAAGCGGGAGACTGAATAACGGGTGTGCACGCTGCGATTTGAAGAAAAAACTGCTACTGTAACATCGTAACTGTGTAGCAAACTTGAATGTGTGCAGGCACTTTTTGGTATGCGTCTTTAGGATAAAGGTTCTGCCGTTCGACAAACTCAACTCACTGGCGACCAGATGTCATCTTTCTTAAAAAATAAATCTCGTAAGCAGCGTTGATTACCCCTCTGACCTGTTCCTCATCCCAGGGCTTCTCCATTCGATAATGAACCTCCCCTTTGCTTACCGCTTCGGCAATAGCAGTGAGCTCTGTGAAGCCGGTAAGCAAAATCCTTACTGTGTCAGGATATCGTTCCTTAATTTCAACCAAAAAATCAACCCCAGCTATTCCGGGCATACGGTGATCGGTAATAACGATGTGCACGGTGTTGCTTTTCATAAGATCCAGTCCCTCAGCAGCAGATCCGCCTATCAATACATTAAACTCCTTACGAAAGGTCGCTTTAAATGAATTCAGATTGTTGGTTTCATCATCTACATAAAGCACATTTATTTCCTTTGCTTTTTTCATAATTAGTTTGTTGAACAGAGTAGGAAGAATTCCTGGGCATTTGCATGACTTGTTTTTTCAACTGCTTTGTGGAATTTGGAATCGCTTTGAATATCTGTTTTCCAGGCAAAAAAACCAGAATCAAATTACCAATTGGTCACAATGAAAAATCAAAAGGTTATCTTGTAAAATTAAAGGGATACGACCCGCTGTCCGGAAATTTGCCCGGGGGCATTTGCTGATCCTTAAAAGATTTTAGTCGATATATAGAGAGTAGGCAATAGTCGTTCGCGGGTTTGGGGAATGGAAATTGTCTTAATTTTGTACAAATTAATTCTACACATCCGCTATGCAGTCCAAGTTCTCCATCGAATCCCTGGCTATGGTGATCGCAGGCGTCAATGCCGGAATCTGGGATTGGGTTTTCGAAACTAACCACCAGGTTTGGTCTGATCGCTTCTTTGAACTGCTCGAATACGAGCCAGGGGAAATAACTCCTGGATATGAATCATTTACGGAAGTACTCGTGCATCCGGAAGACAAGTCGATCGTTGCCGACGCGATTCGGCAACAGCTCGAAAACAATATTCCTTATCTGGTACATGTCCGGCTGAAAACCAAAAGGAGCGGTTATCGCTATTTTGAATGCCGGGGCAATGTGCGGTTCGAAGACGGGCGGCCTGAGCGGATGGTCGGTTCGGTTGCGGACATCCATGAAAATGTAATGCAAAAGGAGCAACCCGGGAAGCTGGACGGTGTTCTACAGGACCTGACCCAGCGCAAGCTGGTTGAAGAGAAGCTGAGCGTTATCTTCCAATATTCCACCGACGCCCATCTGTTGCTGGATCACACGGGGATCATGGATTGCAATGAAGCGGCCGTCAAAATGCTCCGTTGCAAAAACAAAAGTGAGCTGCTTTCGATCCACCCGGCCCGTTTTTCACCCGAGTTACAGCCGGACGGGCGGTTATCATCCGAAAAATCCGTGGAAATGGACCGGCTGGCCTACGAAAGAGGCTACAACCGCTTTGAATGGATCCACAAAAGAATGGATGGGGAAGAATTTCCGGTGGAAGTAACCCTGAACCCCGTTCTGATCAATAACAAAAAAGTACTGCTGGTGGTGTGGCACGACATTACCCACCGGAAACGTGCCGAGGAGGTGATCCGCCGCAACGAAGCGATGTTGGCTGAATCCCAGCAACTCACCCATAGCGGCAGTTGGGAGGCAGATCTGATGACCGGACAGAACTTTTGGTCCGACGAGGCATTCCGCATATTCGGCCTCGAGCCCGGGCAAGCGGGTCCCCAAACCGAGCTGTTCTCACACATGATCCACCCCGACGATCTACCGTCGTACAAATCCCATATCCGCGAGGCGATCAACGAATTGAAACCGGCCAGTTTTCATTTGCGTATCATATTGCCCGATGGCCGGGTCAAATTCATACATGCAATCGGCAAGCCTTTCGTCGATGCCAGCGGCAGGGTTACCAAGCTCTACGGCGCAATTATGGACATTGACGATCAGAAGAAAACCGAGCAGGAACTCATTAAAGCGAAAGAACAGGCCGAAGCAGCCGCCATAGCCAAATCGCAGTTCCTCTCGACTATGAGCCATGAGATACGTACTCCCATGAACGCTGTCATCGGTTTCACCCATTTGCTGTTGCAACAGAACCCCAGGCCTGAGCAAATGGAGTATCTGAACATCCTGAAATTCTCTGCGGAGAACCTGCTGGTGCTGATCAACGACATTCTGGATTTTAGCAAAATAGAAGCCGGCAAGATCGAGTTTGAGGAAGTTGATTTCAATGTACTTTCCTTGCTGGAAAATATTCGCTCCGGCATCCTGCAAAAAGCCAATGAAAAAGGGATCATGCTGAAATTGAACGTTGGCAATGACGTCAACATTACGGTAATAGGCGACCCTGTGCGATTGGGCCAGATTCTCACCAACCTGGTCAGCAATGCCGTTAAATTCACGGAAACCGGTAAAGTAACCCTCGCTGCGACAGTTTCTTCCCGTGGAAACGAACGCGTGACCATCGACTTTCGCGTGGAAGATACCGGCATCGGCATCCCCGCTGATAAATTTGAGAACATCTTCGACAGTTTTACCCAGGCTACTTCCGACACCACGCGCAAGTACGGCGGTTCCGGACTCGGTCTTACGATTACCAAGCGGCTCCTTGAACTACAACAAAGCAGCATCCATGTGGAAAGCGAACCCGGGAAAGGCTCCGTTTTCTATTTCAGCCTCAATCTGCGCGTCAGCGACAAGCACCTGGCCGAACAAACGAACGGTACTACAACCAACCATTTCAATCTTAAGGGAACGAAACTGCTCATTGTAGAGGACAATCATATCAATGTCCTGTTGATGAAAAACTTCATGAAACAATGGGAAGTACAGTACGACCTGGCCGAAAACGGACTTATTGCTTTGGAAAAGGTGCAAGCCAATGACTATGATCTTGTGCTCATGGATCTTCAGATGCCCGAAATGGATGGTTATGAAGCTACGTCCCGGATACGGCAACTTCCCGAAGAAAAATACCGGCAGCTTCCGATTATCGCCCTGACGGCTTCCGCCATGATGGACATCAAGGACATTGCATTTACAGTAGGAATGAATGATTATATCAGTAAACCATTCTCTCCTGCGGAACTATATGCCAAGATTGCTTCCTACCGGAAGAAATGACGTGATTGAGCAACCGAATCGACCGGCACATTTATTTTGGAAGAAGGGAAGTCCGAAACGCGGACGTTCCATGCACGCTTTTTCTCTGATCTTCCCCCACCCACCGTCTGAACTGCTTCTTCATCAAAAAGCCATGGATCGCAAAACCTGAGGGTAACGCAAATGGCCAGCAAAATCATCGCCCAGACCGGCGATTTGACATCATACTTCATTGGATGCTAATTTGGAAGCTTGGCTTGAATGACAACCTAATTTCCATTCCTCAGCGCAACATTGAATCAAATATTGATTAATCGAAATGTGTCGGTTATTTAAAGGATTAAGAAGGTCTGCAAGGATACCACAGACCTTCTTTCCAATCGTAATTTTTTATTACAGATCGTGGCGAACAGCTACTTTCCGGGACTCTTGAGTACCGTCTTTATACACGGTCAAAAGAACATATATGCCTGTTGGCAGTTTTTCCACATTGATCTCTTCCACGAAATTTTGGATAGCCATTACAACCTGACCCGAAGCATTCAAAAGTCGCAGGGAGCCTATTCCACCGGTGTCTCCGTGCAGGAGTATCTTCTTCGAGGCTGGGTTAGGATAAATGCTCATCAGACTTCGTAGCGAGTTATCAAATGCGACCGCCTGGATTTGGCTATATGCAAATGTGCCATCATGATCGATCATTTTCAATCTGTACAGGTTTTCCCCGGCCAATGGCTTTAAATCGCTAAAATCATAACGTGTTCCCTGCCCCGTTCCCTGGGCCGCAACCTCGCCCAACACCTGCCAGCTTCTACCATCTGCGCTCCGGTGGATCTCAAAAGTCTTGCTATTGATTTCCTCAGATGTTGACCATTCGATGAATGTGTGCTCTTCTACCCGTTTTGCTGAAAAGCTGGTGAGCGTCACCGGTAAAGGCGTGCTTTCATTCAAGCTCCAACCTGCTGAGAACGCACTTACATAACGCCATGGACTATACATCTGGCCTGTCATGGCCGTTACCGGGTCGAATCTGGTTCTGGCCCTCACTTTCGTTGCCTTCCCCAACTTCGCGACAACGTCTTTCAACTCCAGGGTAAATACGCCCAGATCAGTGTAGGCACTCTGTTGGGCAGTCGATTGCGTGCTGTTCGTGATGGGCATGTTAGAAAAGCCCTCCCCCTCTTTCCTGGACTCCCAAACCAGCTTTCCTTTCGTGCGGCCCAGAAAGGACTTTTCCTGCAACCCAATGCCAAAATCGTTCTTGGAAATACTGCTATGTTCTATCAGTGTACTCAGGTCGGAGTTGTATAGCACGAGATTGTTCCTTGTTCCGGTCGCACTCCCCTGGTTGCCCAGATAAACAAACGCACCTCCCTCATTGTTTTGAACGTTGGTATAATGGTCCGCACCGATGATGACATCACTGTACCCGTCACCATTGATATCTCCGGCACTACCTACTGAGAGCCCAAAATCCGCTCCAACCTGCCCTAAACTAATCGTACCTATCGCCACGGAACCGATTCCTGAAGCTGAGCCATGATAGATAAAAGCAGCGCCCTCGTTCCCTGCACCCATATTATAGTTACGCGCTCCAACAATCACATCGCTGTAACCATCCCCATTCACATCACCTGCACTTGCCGATGCGCTTCCCATCCAGGAATCACTTTGATTGCTATCCAATATTCTCGCTGAACCAAGGTCAAGTCCTGTTGACGTTCCCTGGTATACCAGCGCGGCCCCCTCTTGAAGCTCTCCGTTAAAGTATTGATACGCACCGATCACTACATCTCCGAAACCATCCCCATTGACGTCGCCAGCACTTGACACCGACGATCCAAGGCCGGCCCCTAATTGTTCCCCAAAAAATGTTTGTGGTGAATCATAGACCAGCCCGTTTTTCGAGCCGTAATAGATGCTTACCATTCCTTCCTCTGTCTGGGTTTTCGTATAAAGAACTGCGCTCACAACGATATCACTGAAGCCATCCCCATTGATGTCGCCGGCACCATTCACCGCATAACCCATCACTCCGAGCGATTGATCTGCCTCGATCATCTTTTCGGGCACTAAGCTAATGCCCTGTTCGGATCCGTGATAAACAAATGCAGCTCCCTCATCCACCTGATCATTATCATAAAGTAAAGCACCTACAATCACATCGCCATAACCATCTCCGTTCACATCACCCGCACCGGCGACTGAATTCCCATAAGCTGCGTCGGCCTGATCGGCATCCAGTATGAGTTGCCACCAACCAAAACTTACCCCGTTAGAAGATCCCTTAAGAACGAATGCTGCTCCTTCTTTTGCTTTACCATTGTCGTAACCAACCGCACCGATAATCACATCACTGTATCCATCGCCATTCATATCACCGGCACAGCTTACCGAATAACCCATATTCGCGTCTTTCTGACCACCGTCAATGCTTCCGCCCGGGAACAACAATCCGGAAATGCTGCCATGGAAAACAAAAGCTGCTCCCTCGTTTTCTTCCCCCTGATCAAAATAGGGCGCTCCGACGATTACGTCACTGAAACCATCCCCATTCACATCTCCTGCACTCGATACGGAATATCCGAAAGAGGCGTCCGCCTGGTTCATCTCTTTGGTGATCTTGAAGGTGGTGCTGCTGCTGCTTGCCGAACCATGGAATACAAATGCAGCGCCCTCATCTGCGTTTCCGTTATCGTACGTGTAAGCACCGGTAACAATATCACTGTAGCCATCTCCATTGACGTCACCCGCGCTAGCCACGGAGAAACCCATATTAGCATTGGCCTGATCACCTTCAATAACAGCGGCAGTTTCCGTTTTCACGCCAGGCAGGGAACCATGAAACACCAGTGCGGCCCCTTCCTTGTTCTGCCCGTTTGAATAGTTGGAGGCACCTACGATCACATCGCTGAAATTGTCTCCATTCACATCCCCTGCACATGCGACGGAATTCCCGACTCCCGCATCGGCGTCAACAAGGGTCAATGTGGCAGCGGCACTTGCACTCACACCAAGAGAGGAGCCATGAAATACAAATGCAGCGCCGTCATCTTCCCGGAATTTGTTAGCTCCAACAACAACATCGCTATAACCATCGCCGTTGACATCACCCGCACCTGCCACCGAGAATCCCATATTAGCAGAGGTATTAGCCCAGAGTGTGACGGAGTAAATCAAGCCGGCAGCCGCAGAGCCATGAAACACCAGCGCCGCGCCAGTGGTGTTGGAGGCCATTGCATTCTGATAACCGATGGCCCCGACGATCACATCGCTGAACCCATCGCCGTTGACGTCACCCGCGCAAGCAACTGAAAAACCCAGTAACGCATCCTGCCGATTGCTTTGAACAAAGCTGAAAGTTCCGTTTGCTGCTCCGGCGGATGAACCGTAGTAAGCAAAGATCAAACCTTCATTGGCGTCTCCCTGATCGTAAAATGGAGCGCCTACCAACACATCGCTATATCCATCGCCATTAACATCGCCACCCGTTGAAACTGAGTGCCCGAGATTTGCCTGAGCCTGGTTTCGCTCAATTGTTGTCACAGACGATGGCAGTAATCCGGCTCCCGAACCATAGTAAACAAATGCAGCTCCTTCTCCCACCTGCCCGTTGCTATAATTGGGAGCACCTACAATGACGTCGCTGAAACCATCCCGATTGACATCTCCGGCTCCCGCCACCGAAAATCCAAATTTCGCATCTGCCTGATTGATTTCCAGCACTCCGGCGGCCGTTGTCGCTATACCTGATGAAGATCCATAATAGATAAACGCCGCACCTTCATTCAATTCTCCGTTATCATAGGCATAAGCACCCGCCACCACATCACTATATCCGTCGCCATTGATGTCGCCAGCACTGGCCACAGAGCATCCAAGCCCTGCATTATCCTGAGCACCCTCTACCGTCGCCGCAGCATTCGCGGGGTTTCCATTTTTGATGATAGGGTCAATGGTGACCGGATAGGCGGCATGACGAACATCCACATCCAGAAGGATCTCGTTGTCCACATACGACAATGAAGATGCCAGGACTTGACCATTCGCGTCCCAACAGCGGATATCGTCGTAGGTCAACTGCTGCTGTTTGACTCCGTCGTTTTGAGAGTACAGCCGCAATTGATTATTTTTCAAATCTTCCACGATCAACCCTTCCGCCTTCAGGTGAACCGCCAGATGATTGACTTCACCCGGCACTTGATCGACTATGAAATTCTGACGAACTCCTTCGCTGCTGTTAACAAACTCTTCCTTAAAGCCATGGTGGTCAAAAACGAGCTTGTTAGCTGAACCATCGACACTTGCATCATTCCGGGTAATGTAGAGTTTTTCGCCATCCGCATAAATTCCGTTGTTGATTAGTTTTAGTTTGAAAGAATTGTCACTTACTGCTCTTCGACTTTGAACTTGCAGAACACCCGGTTCATAATAAGCACGTAAATCCTGCTCCCGGTTGGGGCTTTGCAGGCGTCCCTTTGCATCCGGCGAAATGTGGTACTCCCTTTCCGCAATCATTCCCATGATCAACCCGTTGCGGTCCGGAACAGCCTCCGGAATCGTGGCAAGGGGCTTATTTTTGACGATGCCGTTCCGATTGACCTTTCCCACGGACGATGGGATCTCTTTCACTAATTCCCTCCCTGGTAGCACAACCAACAGGAAAAGCATCGAAATGACTTTTAGTCAGCTGCTTCTTTTCATCTTCATAAAACGTTTGTTTGAATAAAATACCAGTCATCTTGGCCATCGGGTGAGTCAAGAAATGACAACTTGGGGTCTGGCAAACTGATTTCATAAATCGATGTGCAACGGAACACGATCAATGAATTAATGGTGAAGTATCGGGTTTGAATTAACACTTTGGCGGTGCCGGTGTTGATGACCGATCCCACTCGTCAACCTGATGAACAAATGCCACTCCGGACGACCGAAATACCGAAGGATATTTCAGCGATTGCCGAAGGATTAGTGATTCCCTTCTTTCCCGATCCTCTCACATAGATTACAGCGAATTAGAAACTCATGCACGGAAGCGAAGTCAAAATCTGTGTTGAGGCAGGTCTAAACGAAATTTAAAAACCGCCATATGAAAAAATTATATCTAACCATCCTCACGGGCATCTTCTCTTCTCCTTTATTTGCCCAAAGCATATCTCCCGGCGGCATCTTCGCCGCCAGCGGCAGCAACTCGTCCAATGGTGTTAGCGTCCATTGGGTGCTCGGTAATCTCAATACATTTTCTGAGCTTTCGGCATTGCCCGTGCGGTTGGTTAGTTTCGAGGGCCATCTGACAGCAAACGGGCTGGCAGAACTCAGGTGGAAAACAGCAGAAGAAGTCAACAACCTGGGTTTCGAGATCCAGAAATCGACGGACGCCAAAACCTGGGAGCTTACGGGTTGGGTAGATGGTGCTGCCAATGCTACCGTTGAGCACAGCTACCGATTTATCGACGAGGAGTTCAACACCACCAGCTATTACCGTCTGCGCCAGGTTGACCACGATGATTCTTATACATATAGCAAGGTCGTCTGTGTCATTCCCGAAAAAGAAAGCCTCGACCGGTTTTATGTTTATCCTAACCCCTCGCGCGAGAACAACGTGTTGGTACGGATGCCCGAAAAAACACAACGACTCTTTCTATTCGATCAACTCGGCCGGAAGCTCGGCCAGTTCGACGCTCCGGATACACAAAAGATCATCACGTTACCGTTTGCCGGTTCATTTATGCTACAAATCGACACGCCTGTCGGCAGCAAAACGACCAGGCTGATTTATCAATAAGGGTTAACTGGGGTTTGACGGGGGCCGCTATTTTAGCGGTCTTCGTTTTGTTTTACGATGCATGCAAATCTGTCGCACCATCATTTCAGGGCAGTCTAAAAGCCATCAGCCGGTTGCAGGTATATCACTACGACGGGATCGACGCACATCAGGCGACAAACCTACAAATGGCCATAGTGACACAAGAAGCCGAAATGTACTTTCCTGAGTTGATCCAACGCGATGAAGAGAGTTTCAAAACCCCTAACCCCACTGGTTTTACGA
Source organism: uncultured Dyadobacter sp. (assembly GCA_965649915.1). Lineage (GTDB taxonomy): Bacteria > Bacteroidota > Bacteroidia > Cytophagales > Spirosomataceae > Dyadobacter. The sequence continues at coordinate 5,392 of CBFGMV010000100.1, read as the reverse complement.
ATGCAGCACTTCCGGCATATCTTTCCGGAAATCCTCTCCGTAAATGCGGTTGTATTCCCGGGCGAAGTTTTCAAACGTACTTTTGGCCATTGAATGCTTGCCCAAATGCGCGAGCGCCTTGCATTTCAGGATCATCGCTTCCTCATTCACCGGGTCAAAATAGAAGACGTAGTTTGCCAGTTTCACCAGAAATTCGGCGTCGTCGGGAATTTTAACGGAAGCGGCGTAGCGCAGGTAGGCATCAACAATCTCGTTCGAAATCTCGGATTTAAAGGTGTCGAGCCATTCATATTCCACATTGGAGAGAAAGTTTCCGCGCTTGGTAATGCCTGCCAGTTCGACAATACTCTGCTTATCGAGCAGCTTCCGGTTACCAATCAGCGAGAGGTAATGGGTATAATCAACCTGTATGCGCTCATAATCGATCTTGATCCGCCAATAGCCGGTTTCCTTCGACACCTGGCAGTACTTCATCTTATCCAGAATGGCTTTCAGCTTGGCAATGTTCACGGAGCGGTTATTCCGCGCGCTTTCGGAAGGTTTATCAAACCACAGCAATTCCTTCAACTTCTCGGAACTAATGCCATCCCAGCGGATCGAATACAGCAGTATCACCAGAAAAAGCTCTTTCACCAATGGACTGAATTGCTTCGTGATCTCATTCCCTTCCTCGTCGTAGAGTTGCAGGTTACCAAAAAGCAAAACACAACTTTTGTAAGGCGCGGACTTTTCATTTTCAACCTGCATTTCTGCCTCACTTTCTGGTGCTTGCTCGCCCTGAACGAACGCATCTTCCGTTACAGGATGAACGGAAGGCGCATGGAGGGGAGTAATCCGCTTGGCTGCCGAAAAGTATCTGTACAATGCATAGCCGGTCGCCGATACAACCAACAGTATGCCTGCTATCCACAAGGCCCGGCTCCCCGAACCGGATGTTGCGGCTGTTTGTGGCGCCACAATTTCGAGCGGAGGCGCATACAGGGAGTAAATAGAGACTTTGGTTTGCTGGTTAGCGTCGCGAAAAAGGGTCACGGCCACAAAACGACCGTTTGCTTTGTCATAGAAAAGGTCCGCGAAGGATTCAATATCCACAAATTGGTAGGGTACTTTTGAGCCCACGTGTTTGAACTCCGGGCGGTTGAGCGATCCCCTGATCAGCTGAAGTTGAGAATTGAATTTATTTTTGGGAAAAATCAATGCATAATAGGAACTGTCCTGCTCATTGACAATCATGGAATTGGCAAATACAAAATCCTCCTTAGGTGCCTGAAATTCGAAAACCTTCTTGAAAGTCCGCTTTTGGCGATCGAAGTAAAGCAGATCGTACCAGTTACGGGGATTCAGCATTTGCTGTCCTGTAGAGCTTCCGTAGCCGCCCATCACGTACGCGCCCTGCCTCGTAGTACCCAAAGCTGCCAGGTACCGGGGGGTAAAAACAGAGTCCCTTATATCCAGCTGCTGCCAGGTTCCGGTAGGCAAATGATAGCGTTGCACCTCGCTTTTATAAGCCAGATGTCCATACCCGCCCACCACATAAATCGATGAGTCGGCGGGGGAGAGAAATTTATTGGCATGCAGGTAGTACGTTTTTGCCTGAGGGACGATATCGCTTTTGTCCCAGCTTCTGGTCACGGTGTCGAAAGCTGAAACCTGCCTTTCGTTCAGGAAAACATTGTAAAGCCGGTCCGTTCGCGAGTCGAACAACACCTGGTTATCCACATAAACAGGCTGTGTCCCACTTTGGTAAGGCATTGCCACCCGGCGGTTTCCAGCCAGACTGAAACGCACCAGCGAGTCCTGCCCTACCACAAATACATGGCTGTTCTTTTCATCGAAACCTACCCTGACGTAGCCCTTTAGCGTGATGGTTTCCAGCAGTTTCCATTCGTAATGCAACTTCTTGATCCACACCGGGTTCGTTGCCAGCGCCGCTTTGCCCCTCACCTCCTCGGTCGCTTTCACACCGTCGGTTTCATTGAGCGGCCAGCTGTAAAGCACCCGTTGGTCCTCCCGGAGCGCCACGTGCCTGATTTTCATCGGCGGGACATCCGTAGTGCGGAACTCCTTGTATTCATTGGCCCCAAAAAGGATTTTGTAGCAGCCCTTGGAGGCATATTTAACGGGCTGAGAGAAGCTGCGATCACCGTACACTACGGTGATCTGTTGTTTTTTCTTTTGAAAACGCAGGATGATCCGGTTCCATTTCGAAAACAGGTCGTCACCATGAAAATCGAATGCGACCGGCGCAAACTGCTCGCCGATGATCAGCTTGAAGTGATTTTGTCCTACTGAGCTGTTGTCGTAGATAAGGTCTATATTCTGCTGATCATCGGCGAGAACACGGACGATATATCCGAAATACGTCTTTTTGTTGCGAAGAAAGGACAATTCAAATGATAATTCGAAGTCGCCCTCCATACAAATGGGCCCTTCCGGACTCAGGTCAAGCCCGGTGCGCTTATCCTGCACCACCTCAAAGCTCTCAAAGCCAACCCCATAAGATTGCGCATAGCTATGATTGAACAGGCCGGCAAGCAGACACAAACACACAAAAAGTAAAATAGACCTGAATTTCATAAGAACGGGTCAGAAAGAAAACCGGGGAAAAGTTTCCTTCTGCAATGCATTTAAGGGTTCCGTTAATCGATTGTTAAGTTTTTCTTAAGTAGCGCCGGCTTATTTAGTGCCGTTTTCCCATCTGCTCTTGGACGATACTGATTTAAAGTTAAACAATAACCAGGGTTTTTAATAACCCGCCGAATACATCCCGTTTTTTACAGGAAAGCCCGGCTCAAACTGTTAACTATACTCTTTAAAACAAAAACAAACCGAAATATAAGCGCCGAAACTGCAATTAAAATTTGATTAAGCATGATTCAATCTTTGAAAAACCTGACAACCTCCTCGTTCATCCTTGCCATTTGTCTTCACTCGCTCCATGCCCCCGCACAGCAGATTCCTGAAAAAGATAACCTGAGGCACGTCGACCTGCGTGTCGGCAATGTGGGCCAGCTCCTGGAACCTACCCGACCGACAATCCAGCTTCCCAATCAGATGATGCGGATGTTCCCAGTCAGGCAGGACTACCTCGACGACCAGATCACCAGTTTCCCCGCCATCGTCGTGTCCCACCGGCTCGGCCAGGCATTCGCATTGCGTCCATCCGTGCAGCCCATGACGGCCTCGGCATGGGAAAAGAAGATGGCTTACGACCATGACCTGGAAGTTTTGAGACCGTACTACTATTCCACCTATCTGATCGACGATGAAGTCAAAGTGGAGTTTGTGCCGGGAAAAAAGACGGGAATCTATCGCTTTACATTTCCCGAAAAAGGCGACAAAAACATTCTCCTCGACCTTTACAACAATGGCGAGGGCTCCTGGAAATTCAAAGGAGGCCAGGAACTCGTGGCACGTGAAGTTTACCACGACGACATTCCCGTATATCTGTATGGCACGTTCAGCCAAAAAGGTAAAACCGGGTCGCTGAATGGCGGCAAAGTTACAGCAGGAGAAGAGATTCAAGGAAAAAAAGCCAGGGCCTGGATCGCTTTCCCGGAAAATGCCTCGGCGGTCGAGTTCAGGTATGCGATTTCATACGTCAGCCCGGAACAGGCGAAGAAAAATTTCGAAGCGGAAGTGAAGACCTCCGGTTTTGAAGATTTGAAGCAGGCCGGCGCACAAGTCTGGGCAAAAACGGTCGGTCAAATCACCGTGGAAGGCGGTACCGAGGCACAAATGCGGAGCTTTTACTCGTCGCTGTACCGTACCTACGAACGTATGGTCGACATTACCGAGGGCAATCAGTATTACAGCGGTTTCGACAAGAAAATCCATACCAGCAACCGGCCATTCTACGTGGATGACTGGACCTGGGACACTTACCTCGCACATCACCCGTTACGTGTAATCCTGAATCCCGCTCAGGAGGAGGATATGCTGCAATCGTTTGTCGATATGTATGAGCAAAGCGGCTGGATGCCCACATTCCCCGTTCTGTTCGGCGATCACGCCTGTATGAACGGATTCCATTCTTCGGTAACGTTGCTGGATGGCTATCGAAAAGGCCTGAAAAATTTTGATATTAACAAAGCCTACGAGGGCATTAAAAAGAATGCGGAACAGGCGACGATGCTTCCGTGGCGAAATGGCCCGAAATGTGAGCTGGATGACATTTACCACTCCAAAGGCTTCTTTCCTGCACTCAAACCAGGTGAAAAAGAGATGGTAAAACTGGTGGATAAATTTGAAAAACGGCAGGCGGTGGCCGTCACGCTGGGAGGCAGCTACGACGACTGGGCTGTGGGTGAGTTTGCCAAAGACCTGGGTCACCAGGCCGACTACCAGAAGTTCCATGCAAGGGCCTCCAACTACAAGAACTTGTGGAATAAGGACCAAAATATGTTTATGCCCAAGGACAGCCAGGGCAACTGGATCTCCATTGACCCAAAATTCGATGGTGGTATGGGCGGACGCGATTTTTACGACGAAAACAACGGCTGGACATACAAATGGCAGGTGCAGCACGACGTAAAAGGGCTCATTGGTCTCATGGGTGGCAAAAAGCAGTTTGAAAACGACCTCGACCAGCTCTTCCGCGAAGGCCTTGGACGAAGTAAGTACGAGTTCTGGGGCAAATTTCCGGATGCAACCGGGCTTGTAGGGCAGTATTCCATGGGCAATGAGCCCAGTTTTCACATTCCTTATCTTTACAATTTCACTGACGCTCCCTGGAAAACGCAAAAAAGAATTCGCTTCCTGCTGGATGTATGGTTCAAAGACAACATTTTTGGAATTCCCGGAGATGAGGATGGCGGCGGCATGACCGCCTTCGTGGTCTTCTCTTCGATGGGCTTCTATCCCCTGACACCGGGAGTGCCTACCTATACGATCGGCAGCCCTGTGTTTGAGAAAATCACGATTGACCTGCCCAATGGCAAGCAATTCAAAGTCATCGCCAAAAATTGCTCGGTAGTCAACAAATACATCCAGAGTGCCAAAATGAACGGCCAGCCATTAAATACCCCGACTTTCACGCACAAAGAACTAACCGCCGGCGGGACACTGGAATTAGAAATGGGCCCGCTGCCGAATAAGGCGTGGGGAGTGAGAGAATTTTGAATGACTGAATGACTGAATGAGTGAATGTTTGAATGATTGGCCGGGTCGCCGGGCGATGACTGAATGAGTGAATGGCCGAATGATTAAATGAGTGACCGGGTCGCCGGAGCGATGAGCTGCCCTGGAACGGAGAATTATTGAATGACTTGATAATTCGCTCGGGCCAAGCCTGAGTATTCAAGGATAGAGTAACTGAATTTTCAATGAGCGATGAACTATCATTTGAAATTCATTCACTAATTCCGCGTTCCACGGCGGCTCATCGTTCCGG
>CBFGMV010000099.1:0-29734 GCA_965649915.1 uncultured Dyadobacter sp. | reverse complement strand
ATCCGTATCCGCGGGGCCAGCTCCATCGATGCCGGTAATGATCCGCTGGTCGTGATCGACGGTTTCCCCGGAGGCAGTTTGGGAAGCATCAGTACCAACGATATCGAATCGATCGAGGTGCTGAAAGATGCTTCCGCGGCGGCGATCTACGGTTCCCGTGGTGCAGGAGGTGTGATCATCGTGACCACCAAAAAGGGCAAATCGGGCAAAGCAAAATTCAATTTCAATGCCTATGCAGGTGTTGCCAAAGCGAAAGGGCATAAGGACTGGATCACAGGTCAGGAATACTACGACTACGCCGTCCGTTACCAGAACCGCGAATACAAATGGATCGGAGGGGACACCAGCATTCCTGTCTGGAACGACGCCCGGCGCCCCAATGCCTATCAGGTGAGCGACGTTTTGAAGAATGGGAACAATGTGATCTGGGAAGATGAGGTATTGGAAGCGGCCACCATTCAGAACTATAACCTTTCCGTGGGCGGCGGCAATGATCACGTGCGTTACTATGTGTCGGGAACTTTGAAAGACGAACAAGGCACATTGAAAAACACCTGGTACAAGAACTACGGCGTTCGCGCCAATGTGGATGTAACTGTAAACTCGGTCGTAAGCCTGGGCTTCATGTTGAACCCTTCCTACGCCAAACGCCGGTTTGCATCGTCGGATATCAATAATTATGTCAAATTTCCAAGCTTTGTGGCGGTCCGGAATCCGGATGGGACCTATCCGAATGCGCGTTCCTACTGGGGAGCGGTGGTCAGCGGGCAGACCAACCCAATGGCTACCCTCGATGGAAGCTACTATTACGGAACCACGATCAACAACCTGGGCGAGGCCTTTGTAAACCTGAACCTTGCGAAGGGACTTTCGTTCCGCTCTTCATTGAGTACCAACCTGGCTTCCAACCAAACCGACCGTTTCCAGGCTTCATGGGCAACCAGTACCGGTCTGAACTCCGGCTCACAGGGATTGAGCTCAACGACCAGCATTGCCAACGAAAATGTTTTGAGCTACACCAATACATTTAAAGATGTACATCAGGTAAGCGCCATTGCCGGGGCCTCGTACCAGAAATACAATTCCAGCAACAGCTCGATGGCGGCGGTGAACGGATCGTTCAACAACGACATTATCCATACCTTGAACAATGGCATTATTAATCCTTCTGCTACCACTTCTTCCAAGTCGCAATGGGGACTTATTTCGTATTTCAGCCGTGTCAATTATGGTTTTAAAGAGAAGTACCTGCTTTCGGCGTCGATCCGGACAGATGGTAGTTCCCGTTTTGGACCGGACAACAAATGGGGATATTTTCCGTCGGCTTCTGTGGCGTGGCGCATTTCCCAGGAGGATTTCATGAAAGAAGTCCGCGCGGTAAGCGAATTGAAACTGCGTGCCAGCTATGGTACCACGGGTAATTTCAACATCGGTGATTTTGAGTACCTGGGCCAGGTCGGCGACGTGTATTATTCACCCAATAACACATTGACCAAAGGACAAACCCAGGTTTCCTATGGCAACAACAGCCTGAGCTGGGAGAAAACGAAGAGCTATGACTTCGGTCTGGAACTCGGCCTGTTCCGTAACCGCGTGAACGTGGTACTGGATTACTACGATAAGCGGACCAGCGGGCTGCTTTACAATGTCTCTATCCCGTCGATTACCGGCTTTACCAGCGCACTGTCGAATGTGGGCAGCGTAAGCAACAAAGGTTTTGAAATCGAATTGACCACCAAAAACCTCGTCGGTGCATTCAAATGGGAGACCTCGTTCAACATGGCGAAGAACAACAACAAAGTCGTGGATCTGGGCGGCGTGCAGGAGCGCATCACCACCGACACTTACGGAATGGGGTGGATCCTTCGCCTCGGTCAGCCGATGTTCTCCTATTACGGCTATAAGATCACCGGTGTGTTACAAAACGCCGAAGACGTGAAAAACTCGCCGGTGCTCGCAGGTTCGGTACCGGGTAATCCGAAATACCAGGACGTGAACGGCGATGGGCAGATCACCTCTGCCGACAAAGTGATCCTCGGTAACTTCCAACCCAAAGCCTACTTCGGGATGATCAACAATTTCGCCTACAAAAGCTTCGACCTGAGCATTGCGATGCAGGCTTCGGTGGGTGCGAAAATGTACAATTTCGAGAACGAGTACTACCAGGGCGCTTTGCTCGGCGCGATGCGCCGCTCGATGGTGGACACCCAATGGTGGTCGGAGGCGGAACCCGGCAATGGTATGGTTCCGGCGAGCTCACTGAGTAAACTGACCTACCAATCGTCGTCCGATGCATACATTGAAGATGCGTCTTTCCTGGCCGTCCGCAACATCAACCTCGGTTACACCTTGCCGTCCGCGGTGACACAGAAGCTTCGTTTGTCGGGCCTGCGTGTGTATGCGTCGCTTGCAAACCCGTTCATGTTTACCAAAAAGAGCTTTCACGGCTATAATCCGGAGGGTTTCACAGGTGGAGAGATTGCCGGGACAGGCAGCAAGCCCGGCTTCAACAACGGTGCCGCGCCCATTAACCGGGTGTACACACTGGGTATTAATTTCAACTTCTAATGCTTAACCATCGGGACATGAAAATCACAAAACATATCAAAACAGGCCTTATGCTGATGGCTTTGGGCATGACCAGCTGCGAAGACAAGCTCCTCAACCTGACACCGGAGTCGGTACTGACGCCGACCAATTTCTATAAAAGTGCGAACGACATCAACCAGGCTGTGCTGGCGGTTTATAACAGCCTGCAATCCCGCAAGCAAACCGACTACCTCCTGACCGAGGTGCCGGCCGACAATCTGTACATGTCGTCGAATACAACCATCGCCGGCTCCAACGATATCGATTTCCTGACTGTGAATTCGGACAATGCATTGACCACTGCATTCTGGAACACCACTTATAACGGCATCTTTCGGGCCAATGCCGTGCTTCTGAACATCGATAACCCGACGAACTATGCGGCCGGCGTGAAAGACCAGTACATTGGAGAAGCAAAGTTCATGCGTGCCCTCTTTTATTTCGACCTGGTGCGTGTCTTTGGCGGCGTCCCCAAAGTCATCAGCCAGATCTCGATCCCGGATGCAGCCTCACTGCCGAAGGCCACCGAAGAAGAGATCTATGCATTGATCATCGAAGACCTCACCGACGCCGCTGCCAAATTGCCTGTGCGCAAGTCCATCGCGACCGGGCGTGCAAGCAAGGGCGCTGCCCTGGGCCTGCTCGGGAAAGTTTATGTGTATCGCCAGGATTGGGCGAATGCCAAAATTCAGCTTGAAAAACTGATCAATGAATTGGATTACAAGCTCGTCGGCGATTTTGCCTCACTATGGAAAGTAGAGTCCGAAGATAATGACGAGATCCTTTTCACGGTAAAGTATGTCGACGGAAGCAATGGACAGAGCCTTTCTACGTCCTACACGCCCAATGGCGGTTTGGTCGGTATCGCCGACCGGGGAGCTGAGACGTCCCTTCCTTCGTGGAGCCTGATGAAAAAGTATGAAACCGGTGACAAGCGCAAAGCATCCACCGTGCAGGAATGGTGGGCATCGCCCGCCAACCCGAAAGCAGAGCCGATCTGGTACCCCTATGTCAGCAAGTTTGCGGTGAAGCATTCTTACGGCGCTTCCGGACTGGACATTCCGGTGCTTCGGTATGCCGACGTGATTTTGTTGTACGCCGAAACGCTCTTCAGACTGGGCGACAAAGCGAATGCATTGATCCAGCTGAACAAAATCCGCGAGCGGGCATTCGGCAATGCGACCCACAACTACAAGGGAACGGAAGCGACCGACTTCATGGACCTGATCCTGAACGAACGTCAGCTGGAACTGGCCTACGAACACGAGCGCTGGTTCGACCTTGTGCGCACCGGCAAGTACCTGACTGTTATGAAGCAGGAGGAACGTTTGTACAACTACGCCGCCAAATCGCCTGTTGTGGTGGATCTCGCTCCAAAGGATTTTATGAAAGTGTATCCCATTCCGCAAGCGCAGATCGATCTGTCGGGTGGTTTGAAACAGAATGCCGGATACTGACAGCATTTTGTTTCAGGTTTATTCAAAGCACATTGCTTCATATCCGATGCGGTATGGAGCAATGTGCTTTTTTGGGAGAACGGGGCCGAAAAAACATACTCTTTTGTGAGCGGTTCTACGAATTTTTGTCGCTTCAAATAAATTCCAATTCCCTGCAAACCTTTGCGGGACCCATTGCGGAAATTTTTTAAGTTATTTGTTTGCAGTGGGTTATTTAATGCGTCATATTCAGTTTTCACTTTCCAAACCCGATATGATGCTTCGATACTTTGCCGGCCTGCTTGCCGGTATTTCCTTTGCTTTTTCTTCTGTTCAGGCTCTTGCGCAGCAATCGCCCGGCAGAGCGCCGGCAATTCCTGTCATGGTTTCCAAAGACGGCCGTCATACTTTCATGGTCGATGGGAAGCCTTTCCTGATTCTCGGGGCACAGATGTGGAATTCGAGCGGGTGGCCGGATATCCTGGACAAAACCTGGCCGCAACTCAAAGAACTGCATTGCAACACGCTGGAAGTGCCCATTTATTGGGAAAACATTGAAAAGGAGAAAGGTAAGTACGATTTTGCCGACCTGGACAAACTGATCCTCGACGCGCGTCGCGAGAACATCCGCCTGGTTCTGCTCTGGTTTGCATCTTTCAAAAACGGGAGCTCCCAGTACATTCCGGTTTGGATGAAAGAGAACACCAAGGAATATCCGCGGATGCTGAATGCAGGCGGTCAGCCGATCCAGGTGCAATCCACAATTTCTGAATCCAACCGCAATGCAGATGGGAAAGCCTTCGCGGCGGTCATGGCACACATCCGGCAGATAGACGAATCCTACCGGACGGTCATTATGATGCAGGCCGAAAACGAACCCGGCTCGTTAGGCACCGACCGCGATTATTCCCCTGAGGCGACGAAGCTATTCAATGGGCAGGTGCCGGCGAAACTGGTTGCTGCATTGAAGAAGAAACCGGGCACCTGGCAGCAGGTGTTCGGGGTAGACGCGGCTGAAACGTTTTCGGCCTATCATATGGCGCAGTACATCGACTATGTGGCGGCGGAGGGCAAAAAGCAGTACCCGCTTCCCGTGTACGTGAATGTATGGCTGCGGGAGAACCGCTTCGAGCGCGCGGGAGAGCATCCGAGCGGAGGGCCGACATCCAATATGATCGACGTTTACAAGGCCGCCGCACCTTCGATAGACCTGCTGGCAGTGGATATTTACAACCGGAATTACGTCCAGTTCCGCGATTTGTGCGACAAGTATGCCCGGCCCGATAATGCACTGTTCGTCCCCGAAACCGGCAAGGGGACGCTCTTTGCACGTTTCCACTTTTACGCGATCGGCGACTACAATGCGATCGGGGTAGCGCCTTACGGCATCGATCCGTTTCATGCCGATCCGCATGATAAGCGGGACAAGACCAAGCTGGACGATAAATTCTCGGCCATTGCCGCAAACTACAAGCTCCTTACCCCGGCTGTTCCGCTGATCACCGGCTTGCAGGGCACCGGTAAGCTCAAAGCCGCCGTCGAAGAGGACGGGCTGGGGGAGAAGCTGTTGCATTTTTCCAATTATGACCTGCTCCTGACGTTTGACTTTCCCACGTACAAAACCGGCAATGAACTGACCGGCCGCGTGCTGGTAGCGGAAACGGCACCGGATGAATTTTACCTGATGGGTTTCGATACCAAATTCCAGTTCCGCCCGCGCCTGGGCTCCGTCTTTTCGGCTTCGGAGCTCATTGCTGTGGAGGAAGGCACATTTGAGAATGGCCAATGGAAACGGCGAAGGATCTGGAATGGCGACGAGGTGTACCATTCGACGCTGACGCCCGATGGTGTGATCCTTAAAGTCAGACTGCGAGGGTTGCAATCCGACCAGTACAATACAAAGCCCAATTTTGAGCAGTAAGAACATTCAATGCCAGGTTGTTAAGCCTGGCATTTTTGTTAGCAGCTCAGGCTCCTGCGTCGGCTTATTGAAATAGTTATATATTCATTCAGTCTTCCCTTCCCGGATATTTTCATTCGGACTAATCTGCTTTTGCCCCCACATAACGCACTGCCATTTCTGCAAAGGATTGCGAAAAGGTTTGCGGAAATTTTTTAACTGTTTTATCAACAGATAGTTAAATATTCTTTCATCTTACCATCAAAGTGTTTGATTGACACAATTTAAAAAGCCTCTCCATCGCGGCATTGTCCAATCGGCACAGTCCAATCATTTTTCAATTTTTATAAACCGGTCTCCATTTTACGGAGATTCCTAACCTTCTGTTATTCATGAAGTTGAAAAACTACTCACCAGGAAAATGCTCCTTTTGCCTCGCGTTCGCGGCTTTAATGTGCTGGACGGAGGCGGAAGCAAGAGAAAAGGACCGGGGCGTGCTGCATACGCTCCGGGTAAAGGCCGACGCGGTGGTGCGAGGAAGGGTGGTATCGGACAAAAACGAGCCGCTGGTCGGGGTGAATGTAATCCTGAAAGGCACCTCCACCGGCACAACAACCGATCCCGACGGCCATTTCCAGCTTACTGTACCGGAAAATGGTACACTGACCTTTTCTTTCATCGGCTACCTCTCCCAGGAGGCCGCGATCGGCAACCGGTCGGAGATCAACGTAGAGCTGCTACCCGACACGAAAATCCTCAACGAGGTGGTCGTGACGGCCTACGCGACCCAGAAGAAGAAGGATATTACCGGCGCGGTGGCCGTGGTGGATGTGAAGAACATTACCAGGCAACCCAACGGGCTGGTTTCCGGCCTCTTGCAGGGACAGGCTTCGGGTGTGACGGTGATCTCGTCGGGGCAGCCCGGCGCAGAGCCGCAGGTACGTATCCGGGGCATCAACACGTTTGGGAACAACACGCCGCTGTATGTCGTGGACGGTGTGCCTACGCAAAACAGTACCAATTTGAATCCCAATGATATCGCGTCTATTCAAGTGCTGAAAGACGCCGGTGCGGCATCCATCTACGGTTCCCGGGCATCCAATGGGGTGATCATCATCACGACGAAAAAGGGAACAGGGAAGGTATCGGTGCAGTATGACGCCTACTATGGCGTGCAGGTGCCTAAGTCGGGCAACGTTTGGGACCTGCTGAGCCCGACTGAGGAAGCGCAGCTGCGCTGGACTGCGAACAAAAATTCGGGTTTGCCCATCAACGACCCCATTTACGGTTCGGGTCCCGAGCCGGTGATGCCGGATTACATTTACCCGCTGGGCGCGAAGGAAGGCGACGCGGCGGTGGACCCATCCAAATATTACATCAATCCGAACTACAAAAGCGACGACGATTACAACCGCTTCTACCGCATTATCCGGGCAAATAAGGCGGGGACCGACTGGTACCACGAAGTTTTCAAACCGGCCGTCAACATGAGTCATAATCTCTCGGTCAGCGGCGGCACGGACAAAGGGAACTTCATGATTTCGCTCAACTATCTCAATCAGCAAGGCACCATGCTTTCGACCTATCTGAAACGCTATAACCTCCGGGCAAACACGCTTTTCAATGTCAGCAAGCGCATTCGCATCGGTGAAAACCTGACCTACACCATCACCAGCAACCCACAGCAGACCGAGCTCTCGGACCTGAACATTGTTCAGACGGCCTCCCAAATGGCACCGATCTTTCCGGTACGGGACATTATGGGCAACTATGCGGGTATCTTCGGAACCGGCTACAATGGCAATAATCCGGTGGGAACGCTGGAACGTCTGAAGGATAACCGAACCCTGGGTAACCGGTTGTTTGGAAATATGTTTGCGGAAATAGATGTGCTCCGAGATCTCACGTTCAGGACGAATTTCGGGGGTGAAATGTACTCGGGCACTTCGCGTTCTTTTGTGTACCCGACTTATGAGAACAATGAGAATACCAAGTATAATGCATTCTCGCAGGGTTCTTCGAGCGGGCACGCGTGGACCTGGACCAACACATTGACCTACAAAAAACAGATAGGCAGCCTGCACGACATCACCGTGGTATTGGGTAACGAGGCGTACAAGTCCTATTTCGAAAACCTGGGCGGTACTACGCGCGATTATTACACATTCGATCCCAATTATACCACATTATCAACGGGTTCGGGCATTCAGAGCAATTACAGCGGCAGGAGCTTCGAATCGCTGAACTCACAATTCGGGCGGCTCGACTATGCTTTCAAAGGCAAATACCTGCTCAGCGGCACGATGCGGCGCGACGGATCTTCGAAGTTCGTACGATACCAGTACGGCTGGTTCCCGTCGGTGAGTGCAGGCTGGCGGCTTTCGGAGGAAGGCTTTATGCAGGGGGTCAAATGGCTGGCCGACCTGAAAGTGCGCGGAAGCTGGGGTGTAATGGGTAACCAGTTGAATGTCAATGCAAATAATGGCTACTACACATTCATCATGGATAAGGCCGCTTCTTATTACGATATCGGAAGGACCAACAATTCCAACCAGCCGGGTTTTCAGGTGGGTCAAATTGGCAATCCGGATGCGAAATGGGAGCGGAATATCAATGCGAACATCGGTATCGACGCCAGTTTCCTGAGCGGGATGATCGATATTTCGATCGATTATTTCAGGAAGGATATTAAGGACCTGCTCTACAATCCGGCAGTTCCCGGAACACAGGGGCCTGGTACAGTGCCATTTGTGAATATCGCGGGTACTACGAACCGCGGGATTGATTTGTCGGCCAATTTTCACAAAAACCTGACAACTGACCTGCGATTGGACCTTGGCGCCACATTTACTTCCTATCAAAACAAAGTGACCCGCGTGACCGACAATACCAATTATTTCTTTTCTACCGGCCGTGCATTGAACGGGATCAATTATGTGCGTAATGAAGTGGGGCACCCGATCGGGTCGTTTTACGGCTATCAGATTTCCGGATTCTGGAACACCACAGGGGAACTGGACGCGGCCAATGAGCAGGCGCGGCAAGTCAGCGGCGATCCGAAGGCCGTGTATCAAACCGACCAGGCATTGGGCCGTTTTCGTTTCAGGGACGTCAATGCCGACGGCAGGATCACCGCCGACGACCGGACCTTCCTCGGAAACCCCAACCCAGATTTCAACTACGGTCTGAACATTGGATTGAAGTATAAACAATTCGACCTCAGCGCATTCTTCTACGGTGTGCAGGGTGCGGATATCTGGAACCAGCTGCGCTACACAACCGATTTCTATGCGTCATTTGTCCAGGCCAAAAGCAGGCGTGCCCTGTACGATTCATGGACACCGCAAAATACGAATGCGACCCTGCCGATCCAGGAAACCAAGATGACGGCCGCTACGAACGGCTCGCCGACTTCCTATTACGTCGAGGACGGCTCGTATCTGCGGCTCAAAAACATCCAGCTGGGCTACAACCTGCCGGCTTCGCTGCTTTCGAAGATCAACGTGTCGGGCTTCCGCATTTACGTGCAGGCGGCCAATGTATTTACGCTTACCAAATACATCGGACTGGATCCCGAAATCGGGGGTTCGGCGACGAGTTTTGGAGTGGATAAAGGGATTTATCCCAATGACCGTCAATTTCTCGGCGGCGTTCAGGTTAGTTTCTAATTTTTTTCAAAAAATATATGAAAGCATTTAAAACAATATTTCTGATTGGTTTGGCGGCCAGCCTGTCGCTGCAATCCTGCAAGGAAGAATTTCTGGATTATACGCCTCAGGGTGCCTTGGGCGAAGATTTACTGGCGACCAAAGAGGGCGTCAACGCGCTGCTGATCGGTGCTTACGCAGCGCTCGACGGGCAGGGCAATTACGGTTTGAATATCAACGGCGGCACGGCATGGGCGGTGGGTCCTGATAATGCGATTTATGGTAGCGGTTACGGTGGTGAATCACATGCAATGCCGCTTTCCACGAGCGTCGAGCCGATTAATGAGTTTTTGAACGAACGCTGGAAGGCGAGCTATGCAGGTGTAAGCCGTTGCAATGCGGTGCTGCGGGTAGCCGCCAAAACTTCCGGACTGACGGACGCCGAACTGAAAAATATCATTGGCCAGGCCCGGTTCCTGCGGGGGCACTACTATTTTGAACTGAAACGTATGTATAATATGGTTCCCTGGATCGACGAGGGCACTACCGACTTCAAACAGCCGAACGATAAAGATATCTGGCCGCAAATCGTGGAGGATTTCAAGTATGCGGTTGAAAATGTCACAGCGACCCAGCCCGAGGCGGGGCGCATCAATAAAACCACGGCCCATGCTTACCTGGGAAAGGTTTATTTGTACCAAAAAGATTACGCGAACGCTAAAAAGGAGTTTGATGAAGTGATCACCAATGGGATCACCAGCCGTGGCCGGAAGGTGGATTTGAACCCGGAATTCGAGGACAACCACCGTCCGGAGAAGGAATTGGAAAGCCCGGAAGCATTGTTTTCGATCGATATGGCGGCTAATGTCGGTAACGGGACGATCGCGACGGCCAACCAGGGCAGCATGCTCAACTTCCCGATCAACAGTCCGTTCGGCTGCTGCGGTAACTTCCTGCCTTCCATTGATCTGGTCAATTCCTTCCGCACCAACGCGGCGACCGGCCTGCCTTATCTGGATGACTACAACAAACACGAGGTCAAGGCTGATATAGGCATTCTGTCGAGTCAGCCCTTTACACCGGATGCCGGCACGCTAGACCCGCGTGTGGACTGGACTGCGGGTCGTCGCGGCATTCCGTTTAAAGATTGGGGACTGATGCCCGGCAACAACTGGATCCGTAATTCCGTTGCGACGGGCCCTTATGTGAACCTCAAAAATATCTACTGGAATGCGACGAAGAACCTTTACTATGATGGCACTGCATGGGCGCCGGGTTCGGCGATCAACTATAATGTGATCAGTTTTGCGGATGTGCTCTTGCTGGCAGCGGAGGCAGAGGCGCAGCTGGGTAACCTTGACGTCGCGCAGACGTACGTGAACCGCGTCCGGACACGCGCTGCGAACCCGAAAGGTTTTGTGTACAAATACAAGGACGATTCGAAACCGGAGCTCGGTTTCTCCGCGACACCTGCGGCCAATTATCTCATCAAACTTTACCCGGAAGGCAGCTTCAAAGCAGGCGGCAAGGATCACGCATTGAAAGCCATTTATTTCGAAAGGAAGCTGGAACTGGCCATGCAGGGCCACCGCTTTTTCGACCTGGTGCGATGGGGGCTGGCCGACAGCTTTATGAACGCCTACTATGCATATGAAGTAACCAAGGTGAGCGAAGTAACCGGGATGAAATTTATATCCAACAAAAACGAATACTACCCGATCCCTCAGACGCAGATCGACATCAGCACTGTGAACGGCAAGCCTACATTGACCCAAAATCCTGGCTATCAATGACGAACGACAGTTGGTTTTAGTAAATTCTCATAGCGTAGTATACATCAGCCGGCCTCGGGGGAAGCCGGCTGATTTTGTTGATTGGTATTTTGGTTTTTGAAAATTGGATAAAATTCAGCTATTGAATCAGGGTAATGCCTCATAATCAAGTCTGACTAATCAAATCATTCCCTTTTGCCATGACCTTCGGAAAACCTGATCAATTGTCGCGCAGAGAATTTGTCCAGCGCTCGGGTATGCTGGCCGCAGCCGGTATATTTGCGTCCGGGCACGATAACCTGAACCCATTGCCCGCTAAACCCGTGAAAAAGATTACGATCAAACAAGTCAGCTCCAATTTTGAAAGGGAGCCATTAAATCCTTACCGCTTCAAAGGCAGCGCCATTACCGACAGCTGGCAGGCGATCGCCATGATGGAGTCGGAATCGGGCGCCCGAAAGATAGGGCTGGGAACGCAGGGAGTGTTGTGGTCCGATTCCAAAGTGTTTGCCGCGCATTCCGAAAGTGCGGGCAATGCATTGATGTACGCCATGAGCGAACGCGCATTGCAGATGATCAAAGGCACTTCCTTTAACGACCCGGTGCAGTTGCTCGACGATATTTTACCCGAAGTACTGGCTTATGGAAAAAAGATCACCGGTAACCCGGATCTGCGCAAAACATTTGCATTGAACTCCCTCGTATGTGTGGATAATGCAGCCTGGCTCCTGTATGCGCAGGAAAACGGCATGAAGCAGTTCGACGAAATGGTCCCGGCGGCCTACCGCCCCGGACTTTCTTACCGGCACGAAAAAGTAGCCAGCATTCCGTCATTCAGCGTTGGTACCACACCGGAACGCGTGAAACAGGCGGCTGACGAGGGTTATTTCATCATGAAGCTCAAAACGGGCGCGGCAGGCACCCAGCAGGAGATGATCGAAAAGGACATCGCTTTCCTGACAGCCGTACACAAAGCGATCGGCCATTATGAAACGCCCTACACCCAAAGTGGAAAAATCCCTTACTACTTCGATGTGAATGGCCGGTATGAAAAGAAGGAAACATTGATGCGCTTTCTAGATCATGCCAAAAAAATAGGTGCATTTGACCAGATTGCGGTGATAGAGGAACCATTTGAGGAAAGCAATGAAGCATTTGTCGGGGATCTAGGGGTACGCGTGGCAGCAGACGAGAGTGCGCATACCGCGGAAGACGCAGCGCACCGGATCGAACTGGGTTATTCGGCGATTGCTGTGAAAGCGATTGCGAAGACATTGAGTATGACCATGAAGATCGTCCAGCTGGCTTACGAAAAAAAGGTGCCCTGTTTCTGTGCCGATCTGACCGTCAATCCGATCCTGGTTGACTGGAACAAGAATGTCGCGGCACGCATGCAGCCATTTCCCGGGATGACGGTAGGGTTACAGGAAACGAACGGTCATCAGTATTACAAAAACTGGGACAAACTCATGACGTTCCATCCGATGGCGAGTGGTTCGTGGACGGAGACGCGAAAGGGAGTTTACCTGACCGATAAGTCATTTTATGCGCAGAGCGGTGGGATTTTGGCCCCGTCGGCGCATTATGAGGCACTTTTTAACAGCTAGTCTGTCTGGGCGCAGATCTGTTCATTGATAAAAAAACACTGTAAACGGGGTGCATCACCTGTTTGCAGTGTTTTTGTTTAAATCAAATCCGCAGTTATCCGGATCCTTAAATCTGCTTTAAAGCCTTGAATATCTCCGCGTGCGGTTGTTCACCCTCAAAAGTTCTCACCAGATTTCCTTTTTTATCATAAATGGCGATGTATGGAAAAGAGCGGATGCCGTAATAGCGCTGCACCTGGTAAGTAGTACCTTCCGTACCGACTTTGAAATTAGGGTAAGTACTCAGGCTGTACTGGCTTACGAACGGTTTCAGCATTTCCATGGACTGGAAGGTAACCATAACAACCTGCTTGTTGGCAACCACACTGTAATTTTTGAGCAAGTCTTTCGTGAAGTCCTGACAATGGTCACAGTCGGGTGAAAAATAGATCAGCACAACGGGCCCTGCAGCCAGCTGTGCTGATGTGTATTGCTGGCCATTAACCAGCCTGATTTGGAACGGAGCTATCTTTTTGGTCCCCCCGGCGGATTGGGCGAAACCCTTTGATGCCGCGAGCAACAGAAACAGGAGCAATAACTTTCGGAACATAGGAATTAAAAGGATATGGTACGAGTCCGCAAGTTATCATCTTTGAGCTACTAGCCCTCCACCTGCTCTGCAACTTTTTCGAAAATGTTCCGTAACTGGCGGGTGTGGCGTTTGGAATGGCAAAGCACAAATTGAAGCCATTCCCAGCGCGTCAGCTCGGCGACCTGTGGAAATGCAAAGTCGGTGCAGGTCAGCGTAAGATCGGCCGTGTCCGCCAGATTCCGGATCCTGGCCCGGTTTGTTTTGAATGCATGGAGCAATTCCTGCTGGTCGTGTGGCCCCGACGACGGAATAATGAAGTCCGGCGACTGGTATTTAGCCGTAAAATCCAGGAATATCGATTCGATCACCGGCACGAACTGTGCCACCGGACGTTCTGTCGGAGCAGTCGAGCCCAGCAATGTTTCGGGAATGCCCGACTCTGCCATCAGAATATGTTCCGCGACTTGTCCGGCGGTCCAACTGCCTGCAAACGGTACTACATTGATTTGACCCGGTTCAAACGACGCGAGGATTGCGTGGAAATCATGTTCGGTCTGATCCAGTTCTAAAAGAAGCTGACGGGTATCCATAATCTTTGTGGTTTGAGTTTCTGACAGTACGCGGATCATTTCCAACGCGTGGTCCCAAGCTTCGGAAATAATGTCGAGGTATTCGCTGCTGATATCACAGACTATTTCGAGGCGGGTTTTGCCAGCTTCCTCCGAAAGTTTATACGATTCGTAATAACCATTGAATTGTAAAGCATCGTCACTTTCGTAGTCCTCTTTGCCATCGGTGATGATACCCCGGTATTCCAAGGAAATTTCGGATAGCGGCTCGTTGACGAGTATTACGCCGGCCATTCCGCTCTGCGAATTGTCCATGAACAGGGCTTTACTGCCGGGCTGCCAGTCGGTGATGGCGTGCGTTCCGGGGCTGAATGCTGCGTACCATTGCCGTGTAAGGTCATCTTCGATGAGCACTGGCCATATTTGTGCTTTTGGGGCGTCGATCAGGACCGATTTGTTAAGTCTCATTTTGGACATGGCTGTATTTGATTTTAGTTGTTGATGAGTTATCGTTTTAATATCAATGCAAACTTAGGAGTAATCACTCTGGCTGAAAGGGTGCCGACGTGCCATGTAAGCGGGTCGAGTGCGACAAATTTTTTACCTCGTCAGGAGGTAAACGCAACCTCGTTTTGCAGTTTCAGCAATTTGTGGTGGTAAACATAAGAAGCAGCGATCAGGGCGAATCCGATGATAAAGCCGGCCCACATGTCGGGACCGTCGCCAAATGCGATATGGGAATAGAAGGCGCCGAAAAGATCATAAAACAACCCGGCATAAGCCCATTCTTTCAGTCGAGGAAAACCTGGTACCAGGATGGCGACGATGCCAAGGAGCTTGGCTACGCCCAGAAACGGCACGATGTAAGCCGGGTAGCCGATACGTGTGACGTGGTCGACGGCCTCGGGAGCGGAAATCGCGTCATAGACCGAGCCGATGCCCAGCATAGCGGCCAGAATGCCAGTGACAACCCAGTAGATGATCTTGGTCCTTTTCATAATCGGTTGATTTAATTAAGTTAAATTTTTCTTCCTTGCTCACCGGATCAGGCAGAGAAGGCCTTCCCATTAACCTTTGTCACGATAGGCTACTGCCTTTTCCGTATTTGCTCTACCGCTAATTGCTATACGCAAGTCGGTCTGTGATTTCGTCTTCCGTCAATTCTTCCGGCATTTGTTCGTTCAGTACCTCACCCGAATAGCCGAAATTTTCCAGCAGTCCGATAATACTCATGCAGCATACAGGATGGGTACAGGAACTGACGCGAAGTACTTTGTCGCAGTCTTCCAGATCGAAGCTGGCCTGGTACCCTGAGAATGCGAGGCAGATCAGGTCCGTGAGCAGGTTTGCCTGACTTTTTTTCTGAACATCGGTTTTAAATACTTCTATCATATCCCTTTACTCATTAAGGCCTGGTTTGAGATAACCGTTTCCTGTTGTATTCCGACGATACAAACTAAGTGTGAATCGAGCACAAAAACAGATGTGATTTGCGACATTATCAGGGGGGAATTGTGCCAAAAGGTGGTCGCAGCGTCAAGTTTGGCGTAGCGCAAGGCTGAGCTGGGTTACAAAATTGGGCGTAGCAAAGCTGAGCGTAGCGTAAAGTTGGGCGTAGTCTCCGACTACGTCCGAGCGAAAGCTGGTCTCCGACCAGCAAAACCGTTACCATTTAAGAATTCCACGTCTAAAGCTCATACCACAAACCAAAAACACCAATGAGCCAGACTTATCGAATCGCCGATCAATCCGCAGCGCATTACATGACATTCCAGGTAATTGATTGGGTGGACACGTTTTCCCGCAAAATTTATCGTGACATCCTCATCGATAGCATGAAGTTTTGCCAAAGCCGCATGAACCTCGAAATATATGCCTATGTGATCATGACCAACCACATGCATGTGATCTGGCGCGCGGGTAACGACAACCTTTCCGAAGTCCTCCGCGAGTTCAAGAAATATACCGGGAGGGTCATTATCGAAACGATCGCGAATGAACCGGAAAGCCGGAGAGACTGGATGCTCAAAAGATTCGAATTTGCCGCCATGCGTAATGTCAGGAACAGCTTTCATCAGTTCTGGACGCATGAGAACCACCCGGTCGAGCTGTTCTCTCCAAAATTTGCAATGCAAAAATTAAACTACATTCATATGAACCCCGTCCGGGCAGGTTGGGTCGAAAAGCCGGAAGATTACCTTTATTCAAGTGCGGGGTGTTATGCGGGGTTGCCCGGCTTGATAGAAGTGGCTTTTATCTGAGTGTGCGGTCAGAGACCGCTGGTCGCTCGGACGTAGTCTGAGACTACGCCCAACTTTGCTACGCCCAACTTTCCGCTACGCTCAGCTTTGCTACGCCCAACTTTCCGCTACGCTTAGCTTTGCTAAGTTCAATCATAAGTTAAGCTTAACCTTGCGCTACGCCCGATTTTGTACTAAGTCCAACTTCTCCACAGCATGCCAGGTTTCAGTTGGAACCGATCGTTAATTACCATGATCCATTCGTTCAAATGAATGAGCCGGACACGTGTGAACAGCATATCTTGTGATTTCGAAAACCCCTTCAGCACACACGAACGATCAGCATGACTACCGACGCAGCAGTTATTGAGCAGGTTTTAAAGGCCACGCATTTCAGGGCACTGGCTACCACCACAGAGCCAGAGCCGAGCTACAAGGAGCTATTGAAATTGATCCACCCTGATAAGTCTGCGCACCCGCAGGCACAGGAGGCAACGCTAAGGTTGATCGCTTTGCATGAGCATTACACCCGCGGATCCGGATTTTCCGACGATTCCGGCAATTTTGTCACCAATGATTATGAATTGACTTACCAGGGTGACTCTGCTATTATTGGGCAGGGGCGCGCCTGCCAGCAGTCGATCTATGCCAATGCGCCTGCTTATCTGAAAAAATACATGCCTTACCAGTGGCTTTCGGATCATAAGCTCGTATTCGGGCAACGGGCCGTGCCGATGGCTGATCTGACATTGCCCCAGGAGCATGTAAACTGGGTGGTAAGCCGGCTACTGGAGTTTTGTATGTTGCTCCATCACCACGCAGGACAAGTCCATCTGGGGCTGTTACCCCCGCATATTTTCATCGTGCCCGAAACGCATGGCATTGCGGTCGCCGGATTCTATCACACCACACAGGCCGGGCACCGTGTAAAGACGATTTCAGCAGGCTACCGGCACTGGTATCCGGGTGAGGTTTTCACTGAAAAGGTTGCGTCAGGCCATACGGATCTGGAAATGGTGAAGCGGATCGGAGCCTACCTGCTCGGCGATCGTTCCGGGCTGGGAACGGCGCTGATCAGGACGCATCACCGGGAGTATGTGGATTTTTTGCTTGGAAGCGATCAGGACGCATTTGAATGCTATGAAAAATACAGAACCATGCTCGACAACAATTTTGAAAAACAATTCATACACTTAAATATCTGAAACAATGGGCTATTCAACATGGAGCCGGGATGCTTACGACAGTGTAAGCCGCGTGCGCGCCGCACGTTCAATGGACGACAATTTTACACAGAACAGGGCTGGCGTTATCCATCCGGACCTTTCCCCGGCCGATGTAGACGTTCGTGAATCCCGCGATTCGCCGCTGCACCCCAACTCAGTTCCGATTATCGTAGCGCTGGATGTCACCGGATCGATGGGGTCGATTCCTGAAAACCTGATCAAGAATAAACTTGGGGCGCTCATGAATACCATTATCGACAATGGGATCCTGGACCCGCAGATCATGTTTATGGCGATCGGGGATCACGTTTCGGACGACTATCCCTTGCAGGTCGGACAATTTGAATCCGGCACCGCCGAGCTCGATGACTGCCTTTCCAAGATATTCATTGAGCGGGGAGGTGGGGGGCAGAACATGGAAAGCTATCCGTTGGCGTGGTACTTCGCTGCCCGGCACACATCCATCGATTCGTTTGAAAAAAGACAGGAAAAGGGCTTTCTGTTCACCATTGGTGACGAAGGTTTCCACCAGCGGATGGCCACCGAGCCGCTCAGGAGCAAATGTGGCTACAAAGGCAGGGAAGAACTGGTTGCTTCTTCCTTGTTGAATGAGGCATCCAGATCTTATTTTGTGTTCCATATACATGCCAACGAAGGAAGCTATACGAACGACTATGGTATTTTTTCACAATGGAAGGCATTACTGGGGGAACGGTTCCTGGTGCTGGAAAATCAGAACAACATCGCAGAGCTCATCGCGACGACCGTCGCGCTGGTGAAAGGGGTGCATTTGGACGAGGCCATGCGCGCTTTCGACACAAAAACCCGTCAATCGGTTTCGAACGCACTGGTGGCGGTCAAAGACTCGCTTGTTCGCCGTGACCATGGGACTACCGGAATCATAGCCCTGTAATGGTCCGGAATCACATTGTAGTGGGCTTGGGTTATGGCGACGAGGGGAAAGGAGTATTGACGGACTATCTCGCTAGCACACTGGACAATGCCGTGGTGATCCGTCATAATGGAGGTCATCAATGCGGCCATACCGTGCGAATGCCGGATGGCCGCGCTCACGTCTTTTCGAATTTTGGTGCAGGTACATTCCGCCAGGTGCCGGTTTTCTTTTCCAATTTCTGCACCATCGACCCCATCGGCATTCTGAACGAGTCTGATGCGCTGAGTTCAATGGGCGTTTCTCCGACACTGTTTGTCGATCCGATGGCGATGGTGGTGACGCCATTCGACAAATTTTTCAATATCAACGACAACCGGAACCTGAGCCACGGGACCGTGGGTGTTGGTTTTGGCGCATGTGTGGAAAGAAATCTCGGACCCTGTAAGTTGTTTGCGCAGGACTTGTTTTATCCCCCGGTCCTTACCCGTAAGCTTGAAGCCATTAAAAACTATTATCGGGCCAGGTTAAAGGCGAATGGCATTGAAAGCAGCCTGGCTGGGCTGGAACTCGAAATTATGAGCATCGAACCGTTTTGGGAAGCCGTCGGTGCCGTTTCCGGGTTAATCAGCCTGATGACCGAAAGGGAACTGTTTGCGCACAGGTTCGATCATTTCATATTCGAAGGCGGACAGGGAATATTGCTGGACATGGAATTCGGTATTTATCCAAACATGACAAGATCTTTCACCACCAGCCGCAATGCATTCGAAATCCTGCATCGCAACAATCGGGCAGCCGAAACTGAAATTTACTACGCGACAAGAGCATACCAAACGCGGCATGGCAATGGTTGGATGTCGTCGGAAGAGCACCCGGTCTGCCTGGTGAATGACCAGGAGGAAACGAATACCGCGGATGGCTACCAGGGAGCTTTCCGGAAGGGCCTGTTGGATCTGGACATGCTGGACTATGCCTTGCAATGCGATGCCAACTATGCCGGCAATGCAACAAAACACCTGATCGTTTCCTGCCTCGACCAGATGACCTCCTGGCAATACACGCAAAATGGCCAGGTCGTGCAGGTCTCCGACCGTGAATCATTTTTGCAGGCCGTTACGCTTTGCCATTCGGTTTTGGTTAACGACAGCCCCCGCTCCGAGACCATAGTTAAATGGCGGTAATGGCTAAAATTAATCCTTACCTCCCGTCCCGGAAGTGCCGGTAGCCAGCGGGGCGGGCGGGATGGCCAAGGCAGCACCGTTACCGGATTGATCGGCACCGATGTCGTAGGTGCTCGTCCGGGAACGGCCGTCGTAGTCTTTGGCCACGACACTTCCCGGGTTCTTTCCTTTTCCAATGCAGGGACTGCCGGCTGCCAGGTGGTACTGCGTATCGAGCAGCGGGTCGGTAATCACACTTGTTCCGTCGAATGCCGTCCTGCTTTTCCAGTTTTCAAACCCTTCCAGTTCCAAATAGTCGTCCTCGCTGGTGTCGAGGCGGAAAAGGTGGTTTCCGGGTCTGTAATAGATGTTTTGGGTAATTTCATTGTTCCCCGACAGGCTGCCTCTCAAACGGGCGGTATACCCGCGTGCCTGGGATGACTGTACGATGATATTGTTAACGACCTTTACGTCCCGGCAGCCGGGATGTATGTCGCCTTTTGGTGTGCCGTAAATTTCTCCGCGTGCAATGAGCAGCGCCGCACTACCGTCTTCGCGTGCGACATCCACCAGGGTATTATGATATACCTGTGCATCTTTCGCCGCATACAGCCCGATTCCTTCCCTGCCTACCTTCGCCACGATGTTGTTCCGGATAATGATGCCGATGCTTTCAAAGTAATCGGGGTTAGCGGTCGTGTTGAACCATTCCACGTCCGTATCCAGGTAACCAGCAACCAGTCCTCCTTCGCCGCAGTTCATGATCAGATTTTGCTCAAAAATGCATTGACGGGCGCCACCTTTGGCATACAATGCATTGGTCGCGATGTCGTGGATATAGCAGTTCCGAACGATCATTTGATCGGCATTGACGTTGTCGATCCCCTCAGCATTATTAGCCTCAATATTGGCTGGCCCGACGCCCGATCGGTAAATCTCGCAATTGAGGATCTGGATATCCTTACAGCCCGGAGTGATTTTGATGCAATCGCGCCCGGTGTCGTGAATTTTGCAGTGGAGGATTTTTACTTCGGAAATACCTTTCCGCTGATCAAAGGGGATATTGTTGTCATAATCCCAATTGCTTTCCAATTTTATTCCATAGTAATACCCGCCGACTATTTCCAGATTTTCAAGTGTTACATCGGTAGTGCCCGGTTCGCGAAACCACAGGCAGCTGGCAATGTCTTCCACATTCGTGACTGCCCGGATCACCGCCCATTCACCCGGATAGGAATGAAGGTAGATATGCGATGTCCGGAACACGATTTCCCGGCTTTCATAGTTGCCGCCGCGGAGAATGATTTCAAGGCCTTTCTCCGGATCAGCCTTGTCCGCCGCTGCCTGAATCGAGCGCAGTGGTTTGGATTCGGTGCCGTCGTTGCTGTCGTCGCCGTTGGGAGCTACGTAAATTTTGCCGCTGACCGTTCCGGGGTTTTCATTTCCCGGCCCGGGACCTGGGCAGGAGGGAGGCGCGTCGGGGCAACCGCACGCAGTGGGGTCGGTCGTACATTCGTCTTTGGTCACCTCATCCTGCTTGCAGGCGTATAGCACCAACAACAGGCAGATGATGTGCATGAAGGCGGAAGTTCTCATGTTCGTGGGGCGAAATTTTACCAAAAGCTAATTTAGGGTACGTTGCAGCGAGAGCTTCGCCTTCTTTTCATAAAGGGGATCGGCAGAGGAGTAGAAACTGCTGCCATCCTTTCGCTGGTAGCTGAATGCGAGCGTCAGTGCGAACTGATCATCCTGCCAGTTGCCATCAGAGCCTTGCAACAAAGTAAAATTTGGAAGAACACGTTTGCGCTCGTCGGTTGGCCGGAAGCTGCATTTGACATGACGGAAATTATCTTTGCCGACCGATCCGTATACCTCGTAACTTTCCGTTCCGAGCTTGCTGCGGACGGTGGCAATCCCTTCGAACGATCTTTTATCGCGATGGCGGATGCCGCCGCCCCGCCGGTTTCTCTTGCTGGCCTGCGCTTTGCGCTCAGCGTCGGTGGTGGGCTCGAAGATCTGTACTGAAATGCTTTTGGTTACCCGCGCAGGATCTGTAAATGTTCCCTGCCATTCTCCAATGAGGAGTTTCGCGGCGGGGTCACTGCTGTATGCCCAGGGACGATTGCGGTAATCGTCCCAACGGCTGAGGTAGTAACGAGCTTCGAAAACGCCCCAACTGACGGCGACCAGCAGCACCAGAATGAGCAAACCGGTGTATTTTCGCGGAACCGCTTTCATTTTCCAGTCTGGTAAATACTCATTAAAAAGGCTTTACTAACTTTCGTCGCGGCCGCCTCACACAAGTGACCCTGGCCCTCGGGAGCATCTACGCCCTGGCTTTTGCTTGGACAACTGGCGGTCGAGCGGTATTCGTCGCAAATGCGCCAGACGTTGCCCAGCTTGCACGCACCATCGTTGGATTCCACCGCCTGGAGGTCGAAAATGACATCCTTGCTTCCGAATGTATCCTTCATCCACTGGCCCATTTTCATCTTGGCTTCATTACCTTCATCCCGGGTAGCAATGTAAACCAGCGGGGGCGTAATGTGCACAAACCGGAGGCCTGTAATCTGCGCACGGAGGTCATCGATCATCTGCTTGTACGCAGCCTTCACCGCTTCCATGTCTTCGTCGCGGATATCTGCATATCCGAACTTGAAGATAGCGATTTTGAGTATGCCTTTATGCGCCAGGGCATTTCTCCTGAACTCCGCAATTTTTTCCATCGGCTTGCCATTCGATGTACTGAACACATTGCCGCTCAGTCCTTTGTCAGGTTTTTCGTTCATGTCGAAGTATTCGAAACGGAACCCGTTGGCTAAGGCGCCATCTTCCAGGTCTGTGCCCACCGACTGGTGCATGAATATGGTGTTCCAACCTTTAATCTTATCCTTTTCAACGGTCGAAAGCTGATCCCACGCTTTGATACCAGCTGTGCCGACCACGCCCGGTTCTCCTTTGCCGGGTTGTGTCACGACGCCAGTGTCCGGATCGTTATCAATATCGTCTGGCTTTGGTGTGTCTTCGCCGGAATCCGAGCAACTGAGTATACATCCCAGCAGCAGACAGGTGATGAGCTTTTTCATAGAGTATGTTTTAAATCAATGCTGTTCCAAAAATAGGAGGGGCACAATGCGGTCGCAATGGGGCTTCGACGAACGACATTTTAAATAGACCAGTAACTAAAACGACCCGCTACACACAGACTTTCAGGCAAACTATCTTAAATTTGGTAAACACAAGCCCATCCGTTCCCTGTTATGACCGACACGCCGGTTTTTCGTTGTGTGATCGTCGATGATGATGAAATCGATCGCCTCACGACGCTCATGCACGCACGTAAGTATCCGTTTCTTGAAATCGTCGGCGCATTCAGCTCGGTGGCCGACGTTGTAAATGCATTACAACACTCGGATGTGGACGTGATCCTGAGCGATATCGATATGCCGGATGTGAATGGCCTCGAATTCAGAAGCCGGATGATGCAGGTGCCTGTGTGTATCTTCATTACCGCCTACCCTGATTATGCGGCCGAGAGTTTTGAGCTGGAAGTATTTGATTTTCTGGTCAAACCGGTCAGAGCGGAGCGTTTTGCCCATTGCATGCAACGGTTGCAAAGCTTTTTCGAAATGAAGCGCAAGGCCGAACTGTTCGAATACAGTCTGGGCAGTGATAACACGGTTTTTATCAAGGACGGCCACCAGCAGATCAAGCTGAACCTGCATGATATCGTTTATCTCGAGGCATTGAAAGACTACACGCGGATCGTGACCACCACCCGCAAATACAGTGTGTTATCATCGATCGGTAATCTATTGCTGGAAAATGCATTCAGGTCCTTTGTACGTATCCACAGGAGCTATGCGGTGCAGCGTCATTATATCGACAAAATAGCGCCCCAGCAGGTTTTTGTCAGGGAGCATATTTTGCCGGTCGGCAGGAGTTTTAAGGACGTATTGGTCAATCTGAAATAGCAAATGATCCGAGCCATCGTGTTTTCGCTGCTGTGTATTTTGACCGCTCACACCGTGCTGGGTCAAAAGGAAGGACAGGCGTTGATAGATTCCCTCATATCCGAACTTCCGCGAGCCAAGAACGATACAGCGAAAGGGCGGTTCTACAAACGCATTGCCGATGAGTATTTCTTCTCGGACACACGTCAGGCATTGTATTATGCGCGACTGGGCCTGGCGCACGTGTCGGCTATGAAATGGCAGCGGGGGATAGGGGTTTTCAACTCGGCCATGGCCAGGGCGTTTAGTGATATGGGTAATGTAGATTCCTGCCTGTTTTATAACCGAAGAGCGCTGGTTGTTTTTCATAAAATGGGAGATACTTTTAATATTGCTACTACTTTTAATAATATCGGGGCGATGTATTCTAATATCGCTTCCAACTATACCGAGGCCACCCGCTATTACCTGATGGGGTTACGGGAGGCCGAAAAGCAGGGCGACAATTACCTGATCGGGAATGCAAACGACAATGTCGGTTCGATTTATCTGGTACAGAAAAATTACAAAAAGGCGCTTTTTTATAGCCAGAAGGCGCTGAAACTTCGGGAGCAGCTCGCTAAATCGGACATTTATAACGTCGCGAGGGAGCTGGGAAACTCGCATAATTCCCTGGGCAGCATTTATTATGAAATGAAAGATACGACAGCTTCCCGGACCCATTTTCGCAAAGCCCTCGATCTTCATGGGCAGGCCGGCAACAAAGAGGGAATGGCACGAGCATTGAGCAGTTTGTCTATACTCGAAGCTCGCCGGTTTGACAGTCGGCTTGCATACGGGCTGAGGGCTGAAAAGCTCTGGAACGAGGTGAACCCCGTGCATCTGGAAGCAGGCAACAACCTGGGCAACATTGGTGTCGCATACCTGGAAATGTACACGACGGGCTTACTGCCGAAAGGTATTTCAAATAAAAGCCAGCTTTTGGTCCATGCTGAAAAATACCTCAAAAGGGCGATTGAAGTAAGTAATGAGAATGGTGATATCAGTCAAAAGGCCCATTTCACGGGCGTGCTTGCCGAAGTGCAGGAGCAGCGCGGGGATTTCCGGGATGCCTATTATAATTTCCGGACCTTTCAATCGGTGCAGGACTCTTTATTTTCACAGGAAGAAAAAAACAAAATCGCGGGAATGGAAGGGGAGCGGGAAATTGCATTGCGCGACAAGCAGATACAGATCAATGAGCTCGAATTACAGGCACAGAAAAAGCAACGCTGGATTTTTGTGAGCGGTTTGCTGGTGCTGGCAGCGATAGGGGCGCTGCTCTGGTGGCAAAACCGGATCCGGAAACGGACCAACGTCCAGCTGCTGCACCTGAACAATGAGCTGGACGAGGCCAACCAGGTGAAGGCACGCTTTTTCGCGATCCTGAGCCACGACTTGCGGAGCCCCGTCGCCAATTTGGTCAATTTTCTGCATTTGCAAAAAGAAGCCCCTGATTTGATCGCCCCGGAGGCCGTGGAGGTTCACCAGAAGCGAATGACCGATTCGGCGGAGGCGTTGCTGGAAACAATGGAGTCGATGTTACTGTGGAGCAAGAGTCAGATGCAGCAATTCAAGCCTCAGGCCCGCCGTGTTGCGGTGGCAGAGTTGTTCGCATACATCGGGAAGTTCTTCTCAGGGACTACCGGCATTGCATTCAGTTTCGAAGACCCTGAAAACCTGATGGTCGTTACCGATGAGGATTATCTCAGGACCATCATGCAGAACCTCACCAACAATGCCGTCAAGGCCCTTAAAAATACAGATGCGGCATGTATACGATGGGAAGCCAGGACAGAAGGCGATTTGGTCGTTCTGTCGGTCACCGATAATGGTCCGGGTGCTTCCGACGAGCAGCTCCACGCATTGTATGACGACCAGGCGGCCATTGGAATTAAAACAGGACTGGGGCTTCACCTTATCCGGGACTTGGCGAAGGCGATTTCCTGCCGGATTTCTGTCCGGCCCAATACAGGCAACGGGATGATTTTCAGCCTTTCGCTGGGCAATTCTTAAATCCCCCAGGCGGTCACGATCAAGCTCCGGCTGCCGCCATGATCACGATGCTCGCAGAGATAAATGCCCTGCCAGGTTCCCAAGGCCAGTCTTCCGTTACGGATCGGGATCATCACTGAACTTCCGAGAATGGCAGCTTTCAAGTGGGCAGGCATGTCGTCCGAGCCTTCATAGTCGTGCTGGTAGTCGGGATCGTTTTCCGGGACATTTTTATTGAAATACATTTCAAAATCCCTGCGCACGGTCGGATCGGCATTTTCATTGATGGTGAGAGAAGCGGAAGTGTGCTGTATGAAGACCTGGCACATCCCCATTTTGATACTCCCGATCTGCGGCAAAGCATGGAGTACCTCACCGGTGATCAGGTGAAAGCCGCGACGCCTTTCTTTGAGCTGAATACCTTGCTGGAATATGTTCATGTACGGCGTGGATCGGTTTGAACACGCAAGAAAGCACAATTTGCGCTATTTTAAGGCATTCATGATGGCGTCGCGGCTCTTTTCCACGACTACATGTAGCGCATGGCGGGGTAACCCAGCAGTCGCCTCCACAGTGCGATCTGCCCGATGATGTTCGCTTCGCGGTAGCTCACGAACGTGATCAGCTCGTATAGCGACATCGAGAATTCCGGCCCCATTTCAATGCGTTTTTCGAGCGCTTCGTCGTCGAGTCCTTCCAGTTTTTCTTTGAGAATGGGTGTGATTTTTTCCCAGTCAGCCCTGAACGTATCCAGCGGAGGATAGGTGACACCATCCTGAATTCCCTTGTTATCGCCAAAAAGATCATGCGCCTGCTGACGCACATCGGCACCGAGCTGCCGGGCCATGTCAAACCGCTGCTCCACCAATGCACCTGCAAGCCATGCCACATGGTTGGCTTTGGTATCGAGTCGGTTATGGGTGTCGCTGTCCGGGATGTTTTCCAGAACAAAGTTGAAAAATGGTGTTTGCAAGTCATACAAAGCGATAATGCCGGGCATTCTGTTGCTTTTGACAGTTTCCATAGGATGAAGTTGAAGTTAAGGTTTATGATTTATTGCTTTCAATCACGGATAATATATTGCCTGCCGGGTCGGTGAACCACGCAATCTTCGGCCCGTTGCCCCGCATGATATCGTCTTCATCGGTTTTCAGTCCGGGCAGGTCGTAGCTTTCGAAGTTGACCCCTTTCGATTTGAGCGTTTTAACCGCTTCTTCGATATTGGGCACCGGAAAATTGAGTACGGTAAATGTGGCGGGTTCATGGTTCGGCTTCTCGTAGAGGATTACCTCATAGCCTCCGTGAATGGTCAAATGCAGGACAGGCATTTCCTGCTGCTGGGCTGCTTCCAGCCCGAGGACCTCGCCGTAAAACTGCGCCGCTTTTTGCAGGTCGTCGACAGAGAACCCGCTGAATGCTTTAGTTTGTGCAAACATGGTGATGGATGATTAGTTGTTGAATACGATTACTGTGTTTTCAGGCCTCTTCCCGAATGACCGCCTTGCCGGCATCATACTCCGGGGCCGGTTTTTTATAAACAAGTGATAGCTTCCTGTATGCGGGCGATTGCATGGCTATCAGTGTGACGATCAGTCCTATGATCCCGGTTACTATAAATAAAAGTGCCAGTCCACGGGCAGTCCCGGTCCCAAACCACGGCCCGATCAGACGTGCGCCCGCACCGCTGGTCATAAAAGGAATAAAAACGAATTTGGCAATGGGCCCGATGAGGAATGCGGTAACGGGCGACGCGGCCTGTTCGACGCTTTGCGCAAAGCCGAATACCCGCCCCTGACGTTCCGGAGGGATCACTTTCTGTAAAATAGTCTGTTCGGTTGCTTCCACTACCGGAATGAGGCAGAGGTAGACAAACATGCCTACACCGAGTAATACAATGGACGCCTGAATGGGGAAGATCATACAGATGCCCCACATGATGATGTTGGAAATGAACAGGGTTTTTAATGGCATTTTCCCGAGTCCCCGTTTTGCAACCACCAGTCCGCCAACGATAAAGCCGAGGCTGAGAATGCCCCACAGGACTCCCCAGGCCTGAACCGAAACGAGTGACAGCCCGTAGGCGTCCATTAACGACATGAACACACCACCCAGGAAATTGTTGAAAGTGTTGAAAAATATCAATCCGAAAAGCCCCGGAACCGTCCCTACCGCAGCGATAGTACCCCGAATGTCGATACGCTGCGTATGTGGTTCGGCGTGGACGATCTCCTTTTCAGGAATCGGGATCGTCGTCAGGTGGGCGATGACCAGTACGCTGAGCGCGACAGCCAGTATGAGCATCCATAACACGCCCATGTACCCGATAACCAGCCCCGAAAAGATGGAAGCTACAAGGAACGACACTCCATTAGCCGTTCCGACCATGCCGTTGGCTTTGTCCCGGTTTTCTTCCTCGATCAGGATTGTAACGACCGTTGAAAGTGCGATGGTACGAATGTTGCCCGTAATGGCCCCGAAAAGGCACAAGGTGATGAAGAGCCAAAGGTTGATACTCGAATCGTCCTTGAAAACTTCGGCGGGCGTGGTGAGATACACGATCAACGCAAGCACATACAGCACAAGCGTACTGACAGCGGAGAGCATCATCGACGTTTTTTTACGGTAGCGATCTACGATCGAGCCCAGGAAAAAGCCCGACACTGCCACGGTAGCCAGGTAAACACCGGCCATAATGGAGGTCGCCAACACTGACCGTGTTTCCAGGTAAACCCAGAAAGTCACGGCGAACCAGACAAACGTATTGGTGAGTGCCGCTGCCAAAGAATTGGCGAGCACGGCGTAAAAGCTTTTCATAACGAATTGAGTTAGCCTCCGGTTTGTCACCGGTTTGTGAAGTGTTGTTACAAAGATACTGCCAGCATCACATCCGGCGGATGGGAGTATGGGACAATTTTGCGGGTGAAATGAGCCAAGGTTTTATTCAAAGGGCAAGACGCCGCTTGTGCTTGCTCGTACTCAGGAGCAGTCCGGGTAGTAAGGTCATGATGAGAAGCAAAATGCCCTGTGGTGGCAGGGCATTTCAGTTATTTTCAGGGCTGTGTGCTCGCGGGAGCTGTCGTGGTACTTCCCGTTTTGGATGATGAAGTGGCAGGTACAGAAGCGCTTTTCGATGTCCGGGTGCCAGTCTGCGGGGCAGTGGATGTTGTGACCGTTGTGGTTTGGCTCGTTGTCTGTGCGGGCGCTGCCCCATTGATCCTTACCGGCTCGGTCTGCTGCAATTGTTCGATCGCCTGCTGTGCCTGTTCGGCGTTGATGGTATTGGCTTGCGGGCGCACCTGCGGCTGATACCGCTCAGGCATCGTCAATGGATCTTGCGAGGTATTTACTTTCGGTACCATCCCTTGCTGTACCACCGGTTTCGAATTGACCTCAAAACCAAGGTCCTGTACTTCCGAAACTTTTTGGGCAGGCAACGTCGCCGGCTGGCCCGGTTGGTGTATTACTCCCAACTGACCCGGTACCTCGGGAGCAATCTGCCCGGTAGGCTTGGGTTGAAGAGCGGCGCCGGGAGCGCTTTGTACGCCGGAATACGCCTTGGGAACTTGTCCGGTAGGAGCGGGCTGCCTTACTTGCGCATTAACCTCAACCAGGGGCATCAGTAATGCGAAGGCACCGATCGCATTCAAAATCGTTAGTTTCATATGCGGCATCACTTAAGAGTTTTGGTACTGCACGAAGGTATATACTAAAACCATTCCAGAAAAGCGAAACAAAAATCCCTGCCGGGAAATGCCCACGAGGTCGATCGCGGTGCTTTTCGGGCAGGGATTTATTTCATGGCCTGATAGATGCTCAGTACCGGTCCCAGAAGAAAGGCGGCTGGATGCCCAGTGCCCGCAGGTAAACAAAACCCTGCGCACGGTGGTGGATTTCGTTGTCGATCAGATACAATATCGTTCCGTAGATCGTGTTTTCGTATTGGCCGAACGCCGCTTCAACCTCCTGGAAGCGAGCCGTGGGGATTTGTGGCCAAAGGTGGTTGATGTATTCGGTGACAAGGTCCCACAGTTTCAATACTTCTTCCCGGGTGGCTGGCGCAGGCGTGGAGGAATCGAGTGCGGGTTCGGAGAATGTCCAGTCGCCATATACGATACCCCGGATGCCCGGTGCGGTC
>CBFGMV010000098.1:0-29835 GCA_965649915.1 uncultured Dyadobacter sp. | reverse complement strand
GTCACGCTGCACCTGGAAGAAGGTGCTGTCCTCCTCGGATCGCTCAATCCCTGGGATTATGATAAAAAAGTGTGGACTGCCATCGTTTTTGCCCACGATCAGCAGAACATCGGCATTACCGGCCAGGGAGTGATCGATGGTCGTGGCCGCTACATTGCACGGAACATCGTCGATATGATCCATAAAGGCCTCATCAAAGACCTTTTCCGGCAGGATCGCCCCGAGGCCGAAACCAGGCCCGTACTCGCCTACATCCGGAATTGCGAAAATGTAAATATCAAAAACGTAACCATGCAGAACTCGTCGAGCTGGGTGCAGATCTATGACCAATGCAGGAACGTGACGATCGACAGCATTACCGTCGACAGCAAAGCCTATTGGAACAACGACGGGATCGATATCGTCGATTGCGACGGCGTAAGCATTACCAACTCCTTCATCGATTCGGACGACGATGGTATCTGCCTCAAATCGCACGACGCTTCGAAAGTCTGCAAAAACGTGCTCGTCCGCAACTGCACCATCCGTTCAAGCGCCAATGGCATCAAGTTCGGCACCGCGTCCTATGGCGGTTTCAGCAATGTGAAAATTTATAATGTGAAGGTCTTCGATACTTACCGATCGGCCATTACACTGCAAGCGGTAGATGGCGGCTTCGTGGAAAATGTGATTGTAGATAGCTTGAAAGCGTACAACACGGGCAATGCGATCTTCCTGCGTATAGGAGAAAGGGTGAAGGGAAAGAAAGGGAGGATGGAGAATATTAGTATTTCAAACATGTATGTGGAGGTGCCTGCAACAAAGCCTGATGCTGGTTATGAGTATGAAGGCCCCATTGAGGATATGCCGCGCAACATATCGCCCTCGGCCATCGTGGGAATGCCCGATGCGATCATTTCCAATGTGACATTGAAAAACGTCGAAATCAGATTTCCGGGCGGCGGTAATCCCATGTACGCTAAAATCGGGCTGGCCGAGCTCGACAAAGTTCCTGAAAAACCGACGTTCTACCCCGAGTTCTCGATGTTCGACGAGCTTCCCGCCTGGGGTCTGTACGTGCGCCACGCGAAGGATGTCAAGATCAGCAACCTGACACTCACCTGCGAGAAAAAGGACTACCGCACAGCCATTGTCACCGACGATGTGCACGGTGCAACGCTGGAAGGCGTTAAGGTTACGCAGCCAGGCACCAGGCAGTTTATTCACACCCATCGATCGACCGGCGTTGTCAAGAAATGAAACGTCGTATGTGGTTGAAACTTCTTTTCGCGGCAGCTGTAATCGCAGTGGCATCGGGCGGTTATGCGCTGCATCGGATGCGCTGGCTGCCCTGGCAAAAGCCGGTGTTCGAAACAGCAATTCCGGCTAACTGCGGCGCAGCGGGGCCCAAAGCCATTTTGATCTTTTCCAAAACAAACGGCTACCGGCACAGTTCCATCGAAGCGGCCGTCAAAGCGATCCGCTCGGAAGGGCAAAGACGTGGCTGGGAAGTCGCAGCCACCGAAAATGGAGGGATGTTTAATGCGCGCTGCCTGAAATCGTACCGCGCCGTCGTTTTCCTCTCCACCACCGGCGATTTCCTCACCGACGAGCAGCAAAAGGCTTTTGAAAATTACATTGAAAACGGAGGCGGCTACGCAGGCATCCATTCCGCGGCCGACTGTGAATATGAATGGAACTGGTATGGAAAAATGCTCGGCACACGCTTCCGCAGCCACACCTTTTTGCCCGATCCTGTTCCCATGGCCGAAATTGTAACGGAGCCGGGCTCGCATCCGGCCATTGATGGGCTGCCTGCACGCTGGTCGAAGCAGGACGAATGGTACAACTTCCGCGAAAATGTGCGGAACAAGCCCGGGTTCCGCGTTCTCCTCACAGTCGATGAAGGTACCTACCCCGCATTCTGGCCCAAAGCCATGCGCGGCGACCATCCCATTTCGTGGCTCCATCCGGTCGGGAAAGGCAGGATGTTTTACACCGCCATCGGCCACAATGCCGCCACATACAGCGATCCCAACGCGATGAAGCATATACTGGGCGGGATTGCGTGGGCAGCTGGCCTGTAATGCATCCTCAATGTCAAGAAATTATTACCCTAGTATTAACCAAAACATGGATTTCAAGCGATTTTGGGCATAAAATCAAGCCACTCATTAACTTTCTGTTAAGTATCCCAAAGCGGCGTCCTGGCGTTTTGCCACGTGAGTATTTTTAGTTTTCAAACTACTCACAAATCAAAATGCAAAAGAAATCTTTACTTGCGCTGCTGGTTGCGGCAGCTCTCATGAATGGCTGCACGGACCATTTCCCTCATAACCCTGTTCAGGAAGATCCTTCGGCTTTTAAGGAAGTAGCCGGCGTAGACCTCGGCAACGTCGCCGCAGCTGAAATCTCAGCCTACGATCCTGCTTCTAAAAGGCTTTTTACGGTAAATAATGAAAAGGCAGCCATCGTGGACGTGCTTGATCTCTCCGCATTCCCGGTGATCACCAGGCTGCAACCGATCGATGTTTCGACATTGGGCGGTGTGGCCAACAGCGTGGCGGTTTCAAACGGAAAACTGGCTATTGCGCTCGAAGCGACTAACAAGCAAGCCAACGGGAGCATTATCGTACTAAATACCAGCACATTACAAACAATCAAGCAAATCACAGTCGGTGCACTGCCCGACATGGTTACATTCAGCCCCGACGGCCGGTTTATCGTTTCTGCGAACGAAGGCGAGCCCAACGCCGATTACAGCGTTGATCCCGAAGGATCGGTTTCTATTATCGATATTTCAAATGGATACGCTGTCAAAACCCTCACATTTGAAGGATTTGAGCATTCATACAGTGCGCTGGCTGCGAAAGGTTTTCGCAAGTTCGGGCCGAAAGCTACTTTCGCCCAGGATATCGAGCCTGAGTACGTAGCCATTTCCGACAATTCACAGAAGGCGTTTGTGACTTTGCAGGAGAATAACGGTGTGGCTGAAATCGACCTGCTCAGCGGCAAAATCCTGGCCCTGCATCCGCTGGGTACCAAAGACATCAGCTATCTGCTCAATGCACTCGACCCGAGCGACGATGATAAGAAAGTGGAACTCAGAAACTGGCCGATCAAATCGTTCTACCTGCCCGATGCGATCTCGTATTTCAATGTTAACGGCACTCCTTATGTAATTACCGCCGATGAAGGCGATGCACGCGAATACAGCACTTTCGACGAGCAGAAACGCGTGAGTTCGCTGAAATTGAACCCCGTTTACTTCCCGAATGCCGATGAACTGAAAAAGAGTTCGAACCTCGGCCGCCTCCGCGTAACGAGCACTCGCGGCGACTTCGAAAACGACGGCACCTACGAAGAGCTTTACAGCTTCGGCGGGCGCGGTTTCAGCATTTTCCAGGCCGCGGATATGACGCGTGTTTACGAATCGGGCAACTCGCTGGAACAGGAAGTGATCAAGGCCGGCATTTATGATGATAGCCGCTCCGACGACAAGGGCGTAGAGCCGGAAGGCGTTACCGTGGGCTGGATGAATGGCGGACCCGTCGCATTCGTTGCCATGGAGCGGGTGGATGCAATCGGCGTCTACGACCTGAGCAACCCCGCAGCCCCGCAATTCCTGCAAATCATCAAAACAGGTGACGCGCCGGAAGGTGTGCTGTTCATCGCATCCGACAAAAGTCCCAACGGCAAAAGTCTGCTCATTACCAGCAACGAGGAAGACGGCACCGTCAAATTCTATCAGCCTTAACCGGTTTAATGAGTTCCGGAGAAAGAAGATGGCTAAAATGTGATTAAGCTGTCATTTGGAGCGAAGCGGCGGCCGCTTCGCTCCAAATGCATTAAGGGATTACTTCCATCGTTTGACGCAGCATTCTTCAATGCCATCGGTTTATTGCAGAGTCGGCTCCCCGGAGGTCGTCTTAACTCGCCTCCTGTCCGTCAAAAACGCACCTGTGATGGCGGTCAGCATGACGATGATGTCGAACAATACACTAACGGTAACCGCAACGTTCTCCGAAGTGCCCAGAAGCTGCGCCCCTTTTAAAAATACCAATTCCCTGGCTCCGATGCCGCCGATACTCAGCGGGAACATGGCTGCGATGGACGACAGGAGGAAGATCAGCACATAATCGGCCAGATGGCCTTTTGCGCCTACCACTTGCAGGAGGATGGCCATGCAAACGATCTGACATACCTGTGTGAGCACAGATAAAACCATCAGCCTTCCCAGTACCGGAAAGACCGTGTGCAGGAAACGCGTCGCCGCAAACCAAAAAGTGCCTGCCGAGACGACGGCTAATCCCGCAATTCCCCATAGCAGGGACCGGTCGTACAGCCGCATTGCCACCAGCGTCCCTGCAAGCAACGCCAGCGCAGCAAACCCAATGATCCGGTCCCAAAGCAGCGTTTTGGTGAGCAGCATTGTTTTTTGTCCGGGGAAATACTGTCTCAAACGGAGCAGCTTATACGCGTCACCTCCCAGCCCGCCGGGCAGGAACATGCCATAGAACATACTGGTCCAATGCAGATGCAAGCCCGCGCCCTGAGAAAGAGGGACTTCTTGCGCATTCAGCATCGTGGTAAGTCGCGACGCGGCGGTGACGCGTGAAAAGAGGTACGGTATGATCGCCGCAACCAGCAAAGTCTTGTCCGCTCTGTCGATTGCCTCCGCAAACCGTTCACGATCGATACCCGACCCGACCCAGCAGAGCAGCCCGGCCGTGATCAATATTTTCAGAATCCATTTCCAATGCTTCATTTCAATCCTTTTTCAAATGCACCAATGCAATGTTTTTACAGGCATCCAAACGCGTGGCCGGGTTAATAAAACCGGCTTTGAGCTTGGTCGTGTCGAAATCCAGATAGGCATAAGATTCTTTTACCTGTAACCTGTGCCGCTCCTTCAGACCATTGATCTCATCCACAGGGCCAACGATCCAGAAGTCGGTTTCATGCGCCAATGCCGCTGTATCCGCGTCACGATAAAAAAACTCGGAGTAGTAGTTCAATGTAGGGCTCTCCCATTGCCAGACATAAACGTTGTTCTCGGCTATGCCCATTTCCCGGATCTTCGCAGCAATGTACTGCCCTGCCTGATATCGCTGTATTTCATAATAAAAACTGCCGTTCATAAGCACATTGACCAGCAATGAAGCGCTCAGCGAGATACCCATGAGGCGGTTCGGCCAGCCACGCGTCACGCGCCATTCATACAGCACCAGATACACCGCCGGGACGATCAGCAACAGCAGCATGTAAGCTTTTACAGGAAATAAATACAGATTGATCAAAAGCCCCAGAAAAATCATTACGATCGCCACA
Source organism: uncultured Dyadobacter sp. (assembly GCA_965649915.1). Lineage (GTDB taxonomy): Bacteria > Bacteroidota > Bacteroidia > Cytophagales > Spirosomataceae > Dyadobacter. The sequence goes on along the minus strand of CBFGMV010000098.1, from coordinate 24,525 downwards.
AACTGCTGCATACCCGTCAGCACATGACTTTCCCTGCCTGTCACTTTCTCCATCTCACCGGCGATCAGGATCGCAAAAAAGGGGAACAGGATGTTGAGGTAATGCGGAAGGCGAAAATGAGAGGCCGTGAGGATACAAAACATCACCACGATGGTGGTCCAGGTCAGGATTTCACCATTTTTCTCCGGTGAAAAACCCATTTTAAGCAAATGTATACCGCGTCGAAAAACGGCCCAGTAACCCAGCAGGCACCAGGGCAGCAGGGCCCACAGCAGTGAATGAAAAAACAGGAAGGGGTCACTCCCCCCGGAACTTCCCCAGTTGACCCCATTCAGCCGCTCGGTGTTCTGGGAAAAAAGTATGAAGGCAATGCCCGAAATGTAGCTCATCCCCCGGATCGTTTTCTCCGGGTGCAGATCAAACTGCAAATAGTAGCAATACAGCACCGGACTGATCATTATAAAAAAAAGTGGAATCGCCCAGAGCCATTTAAAAGACAAAATAACCCGCCAGTTGCGTGAGTAAAGCAGCTGAGTCCCCACGGCTATCACCGGCACAGCAACGCCCGACATACCCTTAGTGGCAAAGGACAATGCGAGTACCACGGAACCGGCTGCCAGCATAACCGGACGCGTCGTAACGGTGTACTCATAGAGCAGCCAGGTGGCGGTGATGATAAACGACAGCAATAATGCGTCCATCCTCACATCGTTGTGGGCCAGCATGTACGCCTGGGTGGAAACCAGGATCAACACCGCATTCCAGGCTGTGCCGCGGTTATAAAGCCGCCCGGCGAGACGGAACGTCGCGTAAATGCCGGGAACCGCCAACAGCAGGCTGGGAAGCTTGTAGGCCAGCGTTCCCACCCCGAGCAGCGTATCGCCCAGGGCCGACAGCCAAAAAAGCAGATGGGGTTTATCAAGGTAATCCCGCCCGCGATCGACCAGGCTCACATAGTCGCCTGTCACATACATATGCATGCCTATGAGCGCGTGATGCGCGCTGTCATTGTCGAAAAGCGGGACAAGCAGCCCCAGGATGTAAACCGCCAGAATGAGCCCGGCATACAGGCACCGGATGTAAAGGGGATGTTTTTGCATATAAAGCGCTGCTAAGACCTGGTCGGTTCTCCGGTCAGTTCGCTGAGATACTCCCGGAGTGGGTAATCTTTTAAAATCTGCTCATTTCCGTCAACTGGTCGATAGATGACCTCCCGGATGACATAAGGCGTTTTCCCGGCCCCTTCATAATAGCTGCGCATCAGCATTTCGGCGATCAGCCCCATTAATACGACCATGACGCCGGTCAGCACCAGCACCAGCCCGGCCAGCGTACCGGTGGTCCCTGAAAAAAGATGCAGTAGTTGCCAAAGCAGAAACAACGTTCCGGCCCCCAGGAGAGCACCACCTAACGCGCCGAACAAGTGCATGGGTTTCTTCATCCAGCGCTGCATGTAGACCATCAGCACCAGATCGCCCAGCACGCGGGTAGTCCTGCCGAGGCCGTATTTGGATTTGCCGAAGCGGCGTTTATGGTGGCGAACAGGTACCTCGGTCATCCTGGCACCGGAAATGTTCCCTAACACGGGAATAAACCGGTGCAGTTCGCCGTATAGCCCCAGCCGTGACGCCGCCTCCCTTCTGAATACTTTGAGTGTGCAGCCATAGTCGCGCAGGTGTACGCCGGTAAGGTTCCGGATCATCGCATTGGCGATGCGGCTGGGCAGTTTTCTCACCAACCAGCCATCCAGACGATTGGCACGGTAACCCGCTACAATGTCCCACTGCCCGCCTCGTGCCGCTTCGAGCATTCCCGGAATATCCTGGGGGTCGTTCTGAAGATCGCCGTCGAGGGTGGCGATGTAATCCCCCGAGGCATGGGCGATTCCGGCTGCCATAGCGGCGGTCTGGCCGAAATTACGGGTCATCCCAATGATCTTGGTTCGCTCGTCCGCCGCGTCTTTCAGGAGTTTCAGGGTAAGATCGGTGGACCCGTCGTCCACTAGAACGAGCTCGTAATCATATCCTCTCAATGCGCTTCGAACCGCTTTGAAGAGCGGAGCCACATTATCCTGCTCGTTGTATAGCGGGATGACGATGGAAACGGCCCGGCAGGTTTTCTTCCGGATGTCGGGGAACAAGTCATAAGATGCATGCAGATCGAAAAATCCTTCCATGGTAATCGAAGCGAGCTGATGGTTGTTGATGCGTGTGGGTCATACGAACCCTACTGCCGCCAACAACGATTGCCGTAGCTTGGTTTGCGCTTTCCTTATCCCTAATAATTTCGTAACAAGCGCACCATTATTGCTGCTATCCTTCTCAATTTGATTACATTAACAAAACAATCACATGAAATATAACCAGTCTTCAACGATGACACCGATGCTACGGCATTTACACAAATAATTAAGTAAATTCGATACGACTCACCCCATTTATTCGATATTTCATATGAAAAGAATACTACTAACTATTTTCTGCATTTCCCTATGCTTCCAGGCCTCTCTGGCCCAGACAGGCAAGGGAGATCTGGAAGCATTCACTTCCCGCACAGGTGCCCTCCCGACCATCGACGAGGCTACGCACGCGCTGAGCTTTCTCCGCTTTCCAGCCCAGCGGGCCTATGCCGTATCCGGCAACGATGTAAGCCTGAAAGCCGCCAACTTCATGACCGACAACCGGGGAATGTTCGGACTGCAAGCCGGCCAGGACGATTTTCGTTTCCGCTCGCGGCAGACCGACAGCTACGGAATGGAGCACATCACGCTGGAACAAACCTACCTGGGCGTGCCCGTTTTTGACGGTACCTACAAGTTCCACTTCAACCGAAACCAGGACCTGACAGCGGTCAACGGCAACCTGGTCACAAGCATCAAGATCAATGTAGTACCAACCCTCGCGCAGCATGAAGCCGAAACAATTGCCATCGGCTATGTGGAAAACCAGCTCATGAAAAACCTGGAAAGTCCGCTGACAGCTCACAAAAGCACATTGTATATTTTTCAAAAAGGTCTGGTGCAGGGTTATGACGGAGGAAAATCGCTGGTGTACGAAGTGGAAGTGCGAAACGACGGACAGGTAAGGGAGTTCCTCTACATCGATGCGCATACGGGCGCCCTGGTGGAACAATTTACCGGTACGCACGGGATCCAGCGAAAACTGTACGAAACGTCGATCAGCGTCCCCAATCTGAGATGGCAGGAAGGCGATGGCTTCCCGGGAACGCTCGATCAGTGGCAGCAGTCGGAACTCGAAAGCGCGGGTTTTATTTACAACCTCATGAAAAACACATTTGGCCGTACCTCCTACAACGGAGCCGATGCTGTGATGGTCACAATCAACAACAATCCGCTGGTAGGCTGTCCCAATGCAAGCTGGAACGGCGTTTCCGCCAACTATTGCACCGGCACCGCAGCCGACGACGTGGTGGCGCACGAGTGGGCACACGCCTATACGGAGTACACGAGCGGACTGGTATACGGATGGCAGGCAGGAGCCCTGAACGAGTCGTTTTCGGATATCTGGGGGGAAGTGGTGGACCAGCTCGACGGTTACATGGACAGCGGGGAAAATTCCTTACCCCGCACCGGCTGCGGGAGCTCGAACCGCTGGCAGGTAGGCGAAAAGGCCACTGCATTTGGCGGAGCGATCCGCGACATGTGGAACCCCACTTGCTTTAACCAGCCGGGCAAGGTATCCGACCCGCAATACTGGTGCCTGTCGAGCGACCAGGGCGGTGTACACATCAACAGCGGCGTGCTGAACCATGCATTCGCGCTGCTCGCGGATGGAGGAACTTATAATGGGCAGTCGATCAGCGGGATCGGTCTCGTAAAAGCCGCCCACATTTTCTGGCGGGCGCAGTCGCAATATATGACCCGCACCACGGATTTCGCGGCCCAGGCCGACATACTCGAAGATGCCCTGGCCTCGCTTCTGGGCATTAACCTCACCTCACTTACCACCGGAACCGGGGCAGCCGGGGCTTCGGGGCAGATCATCGATGCGAACGACGCTGCCCAGCTAGCGAAGGTCATTCAGGCGGTGGAGCTGCGTTCCGAGACCAGTTGCTCATACAGCACCCTGCTCAAACCTGCCCCTGCGTTGTGTAACGGTGCCAGCCAGAGCCTTGCGTTGTATTATGAAGGCTTCGAAATCGGATTGGGTGGTTTCACCACGTCCTTCGAAACCACCTCGGGCACCTGGGAAGGCCGCAGCTGGGTCCAGGCCAACGCACCCGGCGGGCGCCCGGGCAAGGTCGCATTCGGTATCGACTATCCCGGTGGCAACTGCATCAACTCCATGCAGAATGGCCTGATCCGTATGGAAAGTCCGGTCATCAGCATTCCCGCGGGCACGGCCGGCAACCTTGCCATGGCGTTCGACCATTATGTGGCCACGGAGGAGGGCTTTGATGGCGGCAATATCAAATATTCGATCAATGGCGGCGCATGGACCATCCTGCCTGCTACGGCGTTCACGGCCAACCCGTATAATATGAACCTGACCACCGCAGCGGCAGGCAATTTCAATCCGCTGCAAGGGCAACCCGCATTCACCGGCTCCGATGGCGGAACGATTGCGGGATCTTGGGGACAAAGCCAGGTCAACCTCTCGGCAATCGGCCTGCTGCCGGGCAATACCATCCGCTTCCGTTTCGAAATGGGTACCGACCGCTGCGGGGCCGTTGATGGCTGGTATATCGACGACCTGCGCGTGTACACCTGCGCCAGCACCCCCGCCGTTCATTTTCTGACATCGTCGGCATCCGTCAATGAAGGCGAAGCGGTGATCGGCGCAGGGTGCCTGGATTACATTGAAAAGATCATTACGGTACAGATCGACAAGGCGCCGACCCAGCCGGTGACCGTTACCCTCAACACGCCCGGAGGAACTGCCAAACAGGGTGCCCATGCCGACTATACGATATCACCGACTTCGTTCAATCTCTCTTCGGCGTCGCCCACCCAGCTGATCGTGGTGCGGGTTTACAATGATGCCTATGTAGAAGGGACAGAAACGATCGACCTTTCCTACTCCCTCAATGCAAACGGAGGCAACGGCATTGCCGGCGCGGAGTATCAGCAGTTTCAACTTCAGATCACCGACGACGACTTTACGCCCGGTATCTACACCGATGTCCTGCTCGACGCCAATTTTAACAGCGGCCCGGGTGACTGGCAGGTTCAAAACGGCGGTAATACCAGCCACACATGGACAGTATCGGCGTTCGCCGGCACCGGCCTGGAACCCCAGGGTTCACCTTTCTTTTTCATGAACAGCAATACGAACCTCGGCAGCACGGCCGTCATGGATGAATATCTTGAATCTCCGGCGATCAATACCGCGGGCAGGGAAAACATCCTCCTTACCTTTTCCCAGCACTGGCGCGTCCTGCCCGGAAGCTTCGCAGAACTGGGAATCGTGGAAGTGTGGGATGGTTCGGCGTGGGACACCCTTCTTACACAAAATGAAGCGACAGGTAGCCTGGGTAATATCTTAACCTACACGCCCAATATCCAAAACATTGCAATTCCAAAGCAGTATGCCAACCCAAACATGAAAGTCCGCTTTCATTACGTTTCCAATTCCGAATGGTGGTGGGCGATCGATAATGTGAAAATATCGGCATCCCATTCCGATGCGATCCTGACATCCGTGAACACCGGCAATGCCGATCGGCAATACCTCGGTCCTAACGAAACAGCCGTTTTCCACGATCCGGCCACGGGCAATATCATGGCGAAGATCAAAAACCTAACCGCCCACGATTACGGCTGTACCACGGTGGAGCTAGACCGTGCCGGCAACAACGGGACACCCTGGCTCGGCGGGTATCAGGTCACGAACAAGACCTTCAAAGTATCGCCAGCGAACAACAACCCGGCAGGAGCGTTTGAAATAACACTGTACTACAAGGCTACGGAAATTACAGGATTTCCCCTCGTGGCGATCAACACGATGGGCAAGAGTGCCGGCAGCATTGCCACAGGAGACGCTGCTTCCACGCTGCTGGCGGAGGTTGCGGTGAGCCAGCCCTTCAATGGGGATTATGCATTCACTGCCACCTTCAATACCGGATTTTCGGGCTTTGGCTTGTCGAATGCACCTCCCGGACCGGCATTGCCTGTTACCCTGGTGAATTTTGAAGGGAAACATACGACCGAGGGCAATTTGCTGCAATGGACCACCAGCTCTGAGGTAAATAACGCCTACTTCGAGGTTCAGAAAAGCACCAATGCCACGAATTTCGCCAGATCAGGCCGTGTAGCAGGCACGGGCAATTCGCCGGGACCCAACCATTACAGCTTTACCGATGTCGATTACGATCAGGGCCTTACCTACTATCGTTTGAAACAGGTGGACACGGATGGCACCTTTGCTTACAGTAGCATTGTAGCCGTTGAGGCACCGACGGCCGGAAATATCAGGTTTTACCCGAATCCGGTGCAATCTGCGCTCACGATCGAGCTACCGTCCTTGCGCAGCGCATGGGCCGATGCAAGGGTGATCAATGCTTCGGGCCAGGTAGTGATGGTTAGAGAAAAAGTGGCTGTGCAGCATGGCAAGCTTAACCTTCAACTGGGCAAGCTGCCCGCCGGTGTGTACCTGATCAGGGTGTCCGGCGACAATGCCGACTACCAGCTCTCGGTGTTTAAGCCCTGATGATGCCAGATAAGACGGAGAAGTAAAAGAGGCTGTCAAATGTGAGTAAGATGTCTGAGCGAACGGGACCGCTCGGTAGTCGAAGGGTAGTAACGCTATCGTTAACACCCTTCGACCCCGCTCAGGATGACAGGTATGGATGTCATAAATTGCTTTTTTGCAACGGCAAATTACCCGTCAGATGACATCGTAATTACATTGAAGACACCTCTTTTACTATCACCCGACCTAATATACGTCCTCCACAACCTTGATCAGCCAGTCGGCGATGTGTTCCGCATTGGGGTCGGTGTTATGAATCGTCACATTACCGATCTGCCGCAGCAGCACTGCGCTATATGTCATGGTCGCCGCATCGTAGCGATAGCTGTAAAATCGCGTCGCTCCCTGATCGGCACCGCCATAGAGCGGTTTCGAAAACGCCGAGTCACTCACCTGCCTGGCTTCGGCCGCATATCTTTCCAGATCGGCCGGTACAATCTGTGGACCCGCCATGGTCGTCTGCGCAAGATTGGCTTCCATTTCTTCGGCGGTGAGTGTGACCGCAACTCCCGCATCGTTCCATTTTGCCGGCTTGTCGTACGTCAGGATACGCCCTTCTTCATCAATCAGAAAGCCCTTGAACTGGCTTCCCCAGGCCTGGTTGGCATAATTCATTTCAAAGTAGACCCGCTGCTGACCGGAGACCGGAATATCGTCAGAGCAGGCGGAGACGACCACCACCAGTATGGAGCGCATGAGTGAGGTGAATGGCATGATTTTCATAACGCAACCGGCTTGTTTATTTAAAGTTATGCTTTTTTCATTAAAGTGCTTTACGCGCTGTCCTTATATCCGACGCATTCGCAATTTCCATGACTTAGCCAATCCGACCAGGGAAAGCGGCACATAAAAAAGGCCGGAGAAATCCGGCCCGGGTTAATGTATTCTGCCAAAAGCATATCGAAACAGTGGCTCTATTCAACCGCGACATACTGGCCTGAGCACGCCTCAATACAACCGTAGCTGAGTGTAAGTTTGTCGGAGGCCGTATTGTTGTAAAACCATATGTGCGATTTCTGGCTTTTGTCAATCGGTATCATTTCGATCCGTTGCTCATCGAGGATTTTGTAGGAGTTAAACAATGGGACAGATGAAGTACCCTCGCCCTTGGTCTCTGTGAATTTCCCGTCGGCCCCAAACTCGATGGTGTGCGCCATCGGGTCTTTGACTGTCTGCCATTTCCCGCTTCCGTCACCAGGATCGGCCAGGTAGTCGGTCATTTTCCATTTGCCTTCCAGTCCTTTGTTATGTGTACGGGCCAGCTTGTTATCTTTCTCCGCCGGATCTTTGCTATTGTCCTGGCAGGCAAACGCTGCCCACAGCAGCATGAGTGACACGAGTAAACGGGTTGTTTTCATGGGCTAAAATAGAAATTGGTTACAAACACAGAGATGCAGACCGACCATAAATAGTTGGAAATGAACGCCATTTTGTAACCAATTTTATCAAAAATACACCTATCAGATCACCCCTTCCTTCCGAATCGTGCGGAATGTGAGGTTTATCCTCGGACCATTCAATGTTTTCGACTTCGGTACCCGGTGTTCCCAGGTATGCTGCAAATCGCCTTTCATCACCAACAGAGAGCCGTTTTCGAGGGTTAGTCCATATTTGCGGCTATGATCAGCGCGGTAACGGAATTCAAACCGCCGCTCCTGCCCGAGGCTCACCGACGCGATCACCGGGTTCTGGCCGAGCTCGTGCTCGTTGTCGCCGTGCCATGCCACCGAATCATTGCCATTACGGTAATAGTTCAGCAAGACGCTGTTAAAAGTATAGCCGGTTTTCAATTCAATCCTGTTTTTCAGATCATCCAGCTCGGTAGTCCATGCGTAGGGCTCAAACCGGGTACCCGAAAACGTATACGACTTATCGGTATCGCCATACCATGCCATGAGGCGCGGGGCCAGTACGTCCTTACCGTACATCCGCATGGATTGCTCGCGCCACGTCACCTCTCCTATCCATTGCTTCATCCATGTACTGCTTTCCGTCGCAGACACGAAACCGGGATAGTATTCCAATAAGTTCTCAGGGAAAAGCAAGCTCTCCTCCGAGCTAAAAATACTTAGTTGCTGCATAAAGGTTTGTTGAGAAGTGTTTCATTTCGGCAAACAAAAAACGCAGCGAAAAAGTCGCCCGAATGATCAATATCCCGTCACCGGGACTTGCAGCGACACCGGGCTTCCTTGCTCGACCCATTGCACGCGCACGTGCTGGCGGACAGCTTCGGCATTCAATTCCTCCTCCATTGCCTCGTGTTGATGGTACATCCCGTCCTTGTGGAAACCGTAATGAATCGGAACCAGCACATCAGCATGCAGTAATCGCGCGGCGGTAATGGCCTGAATGGGCGTGAGTGCAATGGGTACCGGGCTGGGGGCAACACGGGGGATGTTCACCACCGCGCCATTGACCGGCAGAAACACCGCGTCGAAATGCTCCCAGGTCTTCCCCAGTTGCCAAAACTGATTATGCCACATGGTGTCACCACCGTGCAGGATACGCTGTCCGCCCGCTTCAATCACCCAGGACACCTGCTTGTCGCCGACGCCGTCCATGGCGAAAACCGCCGTAATGGCAAAATTGCCTGCCTGGTAAGTCTCGCCCAATGCGATCCCGTGCGGGTTTAGCCCGTCAGCGGACAACTCGCCTGTGATCTGATCCGAGCTGATCAACTGGCCATCCGGTTTTAATACCGTCTGAATAACTTCTTTTTCGTAATGATCGGAATGCAGGTGTGTAATGAGTATGAAATCTGCTTCGGTGGCTGATGCAAATTCGAATGGGGTAACGGGACCGATCGACGCTCCACGCTGGTAATTCTGCACGGCGTCTACCAGCAAAACCTGACCTTCGAATTCTACTTTCAGGCCGGCCCAGGATAATCTTTGAAGTTTCATGTGCTATTTGTTTTAGTACATGACAAAAGTAGGATGTTTACAAATATGAGTAAAATGATTTGTTTTTATGATTTACATGAGTAATTTTCATGATAAATTAATCTTAAATGCTGACGCTTCAACACCTTTACATTATCGAAAAAGTGATTTCGGAAGGCTCCGTGACCCGGGCCGCGGAGAAATTGAACCTGAGTCAATCCGCCCTCAGCCATCAGATCAGGGACCTGGAAGCTTCGAGCGGATTGAAATTGTTCAACAGAATCGGGAAAAAGCTGGTGCTGAGCGAAGCGGGCCAACGGATCGTTTCCAGCTCGGAAAAGGTGTTGCCCGTCATCCGCGAACTGGAAGCCGAGCTGAAAGAGATGCGTCACGGCAGAAAGCAGACCATCCGGATCAGCACGGAGTGTTATACCTGCTACCATTGGCTTCCGCGGCTCCTGACGGACTTTCACCGGGAGTTTCCGGACATCGATATCCAGATCGTGGCCGAGGCCACCAGAAGGCCTATGGAATTCCTGGAATCAGGAAAGCTCGAACTCGCCATTGTGAATGGAATGGCCGGGAATGGTAACCTGCATTATGAACCGCTTTTCGAAGACCGGCTGATCGTTCTGCTGTCGGATACCCATCCGCTGGCCGTTCGAAATACACCTCTTGAATTTCAGGATCTTCATACCGAAACCCTGATCGCGTTCCAGACCGGCAAGAGCGGCAATCTGCTTAGTAATGAACTGATGAACAGCCTGTCACCTCAAAAAATTATTCATATACCCATCACGGAAGCCATCGTCGAAATGGTCCGGTTCGGAATGGGGGTTACCATTATGGCCGAATGGGCTGCCCGCCAGTATCTGGGAACGAGTGGTCTCGCGATCCTGCCATTCCGCTCGGAAACAGGCGTGCGTCACTGGTACGCGTGCACGCACAAGGACCGGAGCACTTCGCTGACCAGCCTGGTGAGCAAAATTCAGATTGCACTCACCGGCAAGCAAGACCCGGTAATGGCAGTAGCCTGAGCGATAATGGCTCAGGGCAGCTCGTATTGCGATATGCCATTCTCCCTGAGTTTCTTCATGAGCAGGTTTCTGCCGCGCAGCAGCTGCGAGCGTGATGTGCTATCGGAAATGGATAAGGTTTTGGCGATCTCAACATGCGAGTAGCCGTCGATGAGGTGGAGGTTGACGATTTTGCGGTAACCGTCCGGCAGCTGCCCGATCACCTCATTGATCGCCCCGATGCTGATCTGGTCAATGATCCCTTCGTAATCCCTCGATTCAAATTCCCCTGGGGTGAAGTCCATCGAGTAGTTACGCACCTCCTTTTTCGTGGTGCGGTTATAGTAATTAATTGCTGTCCTGACCACCACCGAGCGCATCCAGGACTCCACGGATTCGAGGTTCTTGATGTCGTGAATGTGCCTGAAAATTTTAATAAAAGACTCCTGGTAAATATCTTCTGCCTCGGCTTTCGTTTTTGCGAAACGAGAGCAGGTATTGATGAGCTCGCTCCGGAAACGGTTGTAAAAGAGGGTCTGAGCCTTTGGATCGTAGTTTTGGCAGGCTTTAACCAGGTCGGTCAGCGTGCGGTATTGTTTGTTTGCGGAAGACTTCATGCAGTAGAGAACGGTAATTGGTTATGGGTTTAATGGCTAACAGAACAACCCGCTGTCCGGGCATTCTGGTAGTTTATACCACATGGACCTTTACCTTATCACCTCATGAATACTTTTTCTAAAAAATTTACAGCCGCTCATGCAAATAGCCGGAACCAAGGCCCTAATCCCCGCTTCCGGCTATCCAAACAAGGTTGCACCTTATCTATTAAAACTTATAGGCAACGCTTAATGTCGAGTTTCTGGGTTTCTGCGGATTCACCGACCAGTAACCGATGTAGTATTCCTTGTCGGTCAGGTTATTGAAATTAAGTGAAATCCTGAAATGACTGCTGTTGTAGGAAACGCTGGCGTTCAGCAAGGTGTAAGCTGGCAGGGTGAACTCACCGGTCTTGCTGTTGTCGATTACTTTGTATTCTCCCGCATAATTTCCTCCCAAGCCAAAACCAACGTTTTTCAGAGCACCCCTGCCAATGCGATAAGTTGCCCAGAAATTCACCTGATCCTGAGGGCCCTGCCCTCCTGGTGCGCGGCCCGGTTCGCTGTAAAAATCTTCCTTGTCCCCTGAAATGACTTTGGTGCTGTTATGGCTGTAACCCGCGATCAGGTTCAGCCCTCGCACAGGGCTGGCCACCAGGTCAAGCTCAAAACCTTTGCTACCCACCTTTCCACCCTGTGTGAAATCGCGGATGTTCGCAGGGTTAGGCATGACGCGATCGGACACCTTGATATCATACACCGACAAGGTCGCTGAAAGCTTGTCCGAAAACAGATTGGTTTTGATGCCGTACTCCCATTGGTCGGCATGCTCAGGCCTGAATGTCTTGACACGAGGATTAGTACCATCCACATCGGTGATCTGCCGCGGTGCTACATTGATGAACGCATTCATATAATTGGCAAAAAGCGACACCTTATCGAGTACGGGCTGGTAAATGATCCCGAATTTCGGAGACAAAGCCCATTGGTCATAATCATCCTCCGAAGTACTTCTGTCTCCTTTGGAATCAAAATAATCCGCACGCAAACTGACCATCGCGCTCAATTTCGGAGTAATGTTCAGCACGTTGGAGGCGTAGGCACCGAACGAACTGTTGGTAATGTTGCTGGCGCTTCCTTCCAGTCCTGCGAGCAGGTTATCCACGGACGCCTGCGTGAGGTACACCGGCGCGAGCGTATCGCCTGAGTAAGGGTCCACGTAGTTCACATCGCCCTGCGGTGTTACATTACGAGCCGAGGCCCAGCCGGACCCGTTGTCGATGACGTTTCTTTTGAAATAATCCACCCCCACGAGCAGGCGGTTTCTCATATTACCCAGTTTGAAATCGCCATTGAAGTTCTGCTGAATGTCGGTGGTACTCGTAGTCTGCTGTTCTTTGTGGAAATACTGGCTGAACCAGTTGTCGCCCGACACATCGTCCCATATATAGGTATAAATGCCGTTCGACTTCACCGTGCCTCTGGAAAACACCGTTTGCGACGTCCATTGATCCGACAGTTTGTACACCATTTGTCCCTGCAAATTGAAACGTGGGTTCTTGATCGTCAGGTCATTGGAAGTGAATGAAAGTCGGGGATTGAGGTTCAGTTCTTCGAGATTCCTGAAATCCAGGGGACTTAGCCGGTCGGAATGGAAGAATACCGGTGCTACGGCGCGCTCCTCTTCCAGGATTTCGGCCAGAAAGTGAAATGAAAGCCTGTCGCTCACATCGTACACCAGCGAAGGGGCGATGAAAAATGACTTTTTAAAGCCGGCATCCTGAAAACTGTTCTCGGAATGGTAAGCCGTATTCACCCGCAACGCGATCCCGTCCGTTTTGCTCAGCGGGGTGTTGATATCCGCCGTCACGCGGTTCAGCCCGAAGCTGCCTGCATTATAGCCGATCTCACCACCAAATTCGTGGTAGGGCTTTTTGGTAATGGTGTTGATCATCCCGCCGTAGCTGTAAAAAGCGCCTCCAAAAAGTGTGCTGGATGGCCCTTTGATTACCTGGATCTCCTCTATGTTAGCGGGATCGAGGTTACCGCTGGTGATGCCAGGCAAGCCATTGTAGAGCGTCGGCTGCGCGTCGAAGCCCCGCAATGCGAAGTAGGAAGCCCCGTCCCCTGCCCTTCCGGTCGATTCCCAGGTACGGGAAATGCCCGGCACATTCCGCAGCGCATCGTCATAATTGGTGATACCCTGCTCTTTCATGATTTCGGACGAAACCGTGTTGTACACCTGCGGGTTTTCAAGTCTCTTCAGGGGGATCTTGGCTACAATGGCGCTTTCCCTGTTGAGATTGCGCGCCGAAACAATCACCTCCTGCAATTGGGCCGCATTCTCCTTTAATACAAAACCAACCGTCGCCGCAGCACCTGAAACGACTTCCACCGATTGTTCCTGACGTTCGAGACCGACAAATGTCGCGATAAGCCTGTGCAGGCCTGGTTGAATGTTTTTGATTTGAAAATTGCCGTTTTTGTCAGTCAATGCTCCCTTGGCAGTGCCCTTAATGTTGACTGTAACGAACTCGGCGGGCTGGCCGTCGGAAGTCTGTACCGATCCGCTGATCGTCCCCGTCTGCGCCATGGCTGCCAGCACGGATAAATGCAATAGTAATGTGAGTAGAAATAGTCGTTTTGTCATCTTGCTTGGATATATTTCAAGCAAAAGTATTATTTAAACTAAATCTAAACAATAAAAAATATTACAGAAAAACCGGCAGGACGACCCTGTCGGGCAAGCCCGAGCTGCGAAATCTGCATTGGGCTACCTCAGCTTTCCCGAATTGACATAAAAATCGGACAGTAGCGCCAGGAATTCATCCTTCCGGCGACGCGATACTTCGATCTCGGTATTATCACTCATCCAAACCTGCCCGCCGTCCCCCTTGACATACCTTTTGATGTGTTCGAGATTGACGATATTGGACTGATGGACGCGGAAGAAGTAGTAGTTGTCAAGAATTTCTTCGTATTCTTTCAAGAGGCGTGACACAACGATCGCCGGGCCCTTTACCAGGTGGAATTTGGTGTAAGAACCAAGCGATTCGCATTGCACGATATCGGTCATCTGCACGAAATGGATCCCTTCCGCCGTAGGCAGCGCAATGCGTTGGTTATCATTCCGTTTACGTTCGATCAGGCGCGGCATTCTGCCCGGATCGAGCTGTTCCTGCAAAATCTGCAGCTGTTCGGGGTTGACGCTGCCTTCCTTGGTCCTGAACTTCCCCACCGCCGCCTGTAACTCGTCCGGATCGATCGGTTTGAGCAGGTAATCGATGGCACTGAACCGGAAAGCACGGATCGCGTATTCCTGGTAGGCCGTCGTGAAAATCACTCCGAAATCCACCTTCCCGATACTGGAAAGCATATCGAAGCCCGTCTTCCCGGGCATTTGAATGTCCAGAAAAATAAGGTTCGGACGTTCCTTCCGGATCAGTTCAATGCCGGTATCGGCATTCCGTGCCTCTCCGCAGATCATTACCTCCGGACTCACGATCCTGATCAGGTTGGCCAGCGCTTCCCGCGCATTTGTTTCATCATCGATGATGATTGCTCTCAATGAGTGATTCATTCGCTATACATGTTCAATCGGTATGATCATTTTCACCAGCGTGCCGGCCGGCCTGTTTTCAGTGTCAAAAAGGTCTATCAACTCGATTCGCGCCTCACTGTCCTTCTGCCGCAAAGCTTCGAAAATACCGCGCGTCATCTCCTGCCCACGCGAAATGTGGCCCTCGACGCGAGGCGAAAAATCACGGCCTACCCCATTATCCTGGATCGTGCAGACGATATGCTTACTGACAAGCCGGGCCGTTATCGTCAGCTTCTTTTCACCGTCCCTGGGCATCAGGCCGTGCCATATCGCATTCTCTACATAAGGTTGCAGCAGCATCGGCGGCAGTAGCGCATCCAGCAACACGTCATTTTCCTCGATGTCGAAGGAGTAGTTAAACTCGTGATTGAACCGGAACGATTCGATTTCAACGTACATCCGCAACGTGTCAATGATTTTTTCAAAAGACAGGTACTGGTGGTTCGAATTCTCCATGATCGTCCGGACGAGCTTGGAGAATTTCGACAGATACTTGGCCCCTTCGATACCCCGGTTGGTGAGCAGGTAGTTCTGCACTGAATTCAGCGAATTGAACAAAAAGTGCGGATTCATTTGGGATTGCAGGGCTTTCAGCTTCCATTCGGTGATCTGAAGATCGAGCCGGTTACGCTCGTCCAGGGTGTTGACCCTCCAACGCATCATGGCCACGATAAGTGCAGCAATCGACAGACCAATCAGAATGCGAAAGAACCATGTATTGGTAAAATAGGGTTTGATCACCAGCCTAATCACCAGGGGCCGTTCGCTTTGAACACCCGAGCTGTTGCTGCTCCTCACCCGCAATGTATACGATTGTGCAGGCAGGTTGGAGAACGAAACGGTGTGCTCATTGCCCATGTTCACCCAGGCAGCATCATAACCTTCCAGCTGATAGCTGTATAAGTTCTGGGATGCCGGCTCAAAATTCAACGTCGAGAACGCAAAACTCACCGAATTCTCGTCCGGTTCCAGTATGATTTCCTTCGTGGTATCCTGAAAGACCTTTCTTCCCTTTACCTCGACAGTCGCAAGCGTGATGTCCGATGGCCTCACCTGGCCCCGTAACAAACTCATATCCAGAATATTTAATGCATTGATATGTCCCAGCAGCAATTGCCCCGACCTTTGGTAGTAAAATCCGACCGGCGCATTGCTCCGCAAACCTTCAATGGTAGTGAGGTACCGTACGGAGCGCGTTTTCGGATCCGCGATATGGATGCCTTCATTGGTACTGAACCAGATCTTACCATCGGGCGTCTGCGCAATATTGGAACAGTAGGTGTCTTTGAGCACACCCGAATTGAAGTCAAAGGAATCGACGATCAGCCCATCCGGAGTGATTCTGGAAACGCCCCCCCAGCTCGCGACCAGGATCTTCCCATCCGCCGCGACCTGGATCGCATTGATGCAATCGCCGCCGAGCCGCTTCCCCTTGTTTCCAGGAAGTTCTTCCAGATTGATGAACCTGCCTGTTTTTTCGTCAAAATAAAACAATCCTCCTGAACAGGTAGCAATCCACATTCTCCCGTCGGGTGCTTCACGGATACCCTTGATATAGCTCTGATTTACCAATCTACGTCCCTGTGGTGCCTCCCAAAGATGCAACTCCTCCCCTGTCTTCTGGTTGATCACTTTCAGGCCTTCGTTAAGGTTGGCGATCCAAAGTCTTCCTTTGCGGTCGAGCAAACCATCGCGAAAATCGGTGTTCTGAAACAGTTGCTTCGCTGGCGGCCAGGCCGAAAACCGATCCCCTGTGCCGTCACCGGTAAAAATTCCCTTATCCGTAAAAACGAATGGCGTGCTGCCGATCAGCCTGACTTTGTCGACAAAGGCTTCCTCCTCTCCGTATCGCAACAATTTGAAACGGTTCAGGGATGGTTCCCAGTGCAAAACCCCTGAATGCGAAAGGCCAAGCCAATAACTCCCTTTCTCGGCGGGCGCGATGCTGGTAACCTGGACAGGCAACCGCACCACGGCGGCCGGAATCGCAACGGTCCTCACCCCCACGTTCCGGTAGCGGTACTTGTACACGCCGTCGCTGGTACCGATCCAGAGAATCCCGTTAGCCGCGTCGTCCAAAATGTTCTTAATGCGGATGCCATTGTTATAAAATTCGGGAAGGTGGTACAGCCGGTTACTTTCCGGATAAAAGGCGCTGATGCCGTCGTTGGTACCGACAAACAATAGCCGGTTGCCATTTTCATCACGACTTTCCTGGGCACAGATCACGTCATTGTGCTCGAAACCAGCTTTGCGGATCGAAAAATTGTGGTCCTTTGGCGAATACCTGATCAAACCATATTCATAACCCCCGATCCACAAATTGCCCGCCAGGTCCTGCGAAGCCCTGCTAAGCCGCACCTTCACCCGGTTTTCGGGATAAATGGCTTCCGGGCCCAATACACAAACCAGCTTATCGTTCCGGCGGTCGAAATAATAGAGTCCCAATTCCGAAACGACCCACAATACACGTTGCCGGTCCTCGAAGAAACTCGCATATTGATACACATCGCCGCTCGAACCTGAAACAGAGAAAGTATACCGGAACAATTTTCCGGAAGCGATGTCATAACGTTGAACCGAAGTGTAGTCGCAAACCCAAAGCTGGTCATGGGAGTCAACCAGCCCCTGCTCATGCAGGTCATTGCCGGTATCCTCATCGTCGTAATTATTGCTGACAAGTGTGGTCACCTCCATTGTTTTGGCATCGATACGGCAAATCCCACGCGTATCGACCGAGGTGTACAGGTCCCCTTTGGAATCCGACGAAACGCCGGAACAATATCCCAATTGAAGACTATCCAGGCGGAGAAACGAGTAACCATCGTAACGGCAAAGGTTTCTGCCTGTCCCGATCCAGAGAAAACCTTTGCGATCCTTATTCAGGCACCAGATATCATTCGAAGGCAACCCCTCCTTGGTAGTAAGGTGTTCCAGCGTCAGAACGGGCATCTGCGCGCGAATGGTTGGGGAAAGCAGGAGGATATACAACAACAAGCCAATGAGGCGCATGGATGATCGCGGGAATGGGCGGATAATAATCTGTAAGCACGTTCAAAGCCCTTCTTACTCGGACGCGCCGGAACCGGCACGCCTGTAAAGCCGCGAGGGCTGCTTGTCGGGTTCTGAAATACGTGCCAAGTAGGGCATTGCATCCTTACGGTCGACGGGCACAACGCCCGCCTGCCGCACAGCCACGGTGCGGGCACGAAACAAACGCGCATTCTCTTTTTCTATATAGCACAATATCAGCAAGATACAGAAAGTGAGATAGGCAAGAAAATTCTTAATAGCGGTCATATGCTGTTTGTTCATTAAAAAAACACGAGGCTAAGGAGAATGATCAGCGTGATCAGCAACAGCGCGATCCAGTCGAATTCCCGCTCAAAGAACTTTTTAAGCTCTCCTTTTACCGACCTTCGGCCGTCCTTTTTTGCCAGATGTTCGCCTCTTCCCATGCGCCGGATGATGATTGTGGGTGAATGATGCATTAAAAATCGCTTAAAAAGCCAAGGCGAATGCAGCAGCTTCAAATCCGGGGGAAAAGTAATTATAACCGGTGATGCGGGCTTGATATGCGGAGCAAGGAAATACAGTGCGTTTTTCAACCCAGGCCGGCGCTGTCGGCAGATCCCCTGGCCGACGAGGCTCATCGGGCCATATTACGAATTCATTATTTCAAAAAAATTTAAATTTTTTTAGACTTTTAAATTTCTTAATTCCAGCGAATTGCGAAAAATCCTTCATTTCCGGCTTAAAAATAGTATCCCCAAAATTTGTTTGGTAAAATCCCAATTGTACTTTTGCACCACGATACGGCGAAACGGAAAACAAAAAACGCCTCAAACGACACCGGTTGTTAAGCAAATGTGAAGACAACGGAGAAGTAAAAAGGCAAAAGTTTTCAGAAACGCAAATCAAAAATAAGATTCCGTAGCTCAGCTGGTAGAGCAATACACTTTTAATGTATGGGTCCTGGGTTCGAATCCCAGCGGGATCACAGAAGGCGCACCAAGGTGCGCCTTTTTGTTTTAAAATGTATTCATTTTCAGCATTTTAGAAAAAAAGGCTATTCATTTCGAAACAAAGAAAATCAATGTATCTGGGACCCCATCTGGGACCCCACTCAATTGTTTAAATTGGGGCACCACGATTTTCTGAAACGACTTGTGAGAGAGGGTTTTAAGGAGCATCGATGTGTTTGTCGGCAATGCCGGCTAAAACGTATTGTTCACTTAAAAATGTTGAAAAATGAAAAGCAATCAGAAACTGTTTGTCCTGTTTTGGCTGAAAAAGTCAAAGATCACGACTGATGGCACCGCGCCGGTTTACGCCCGTATTACGATTGATGGACTAAGTGATGAAATTTCTACCGGTCTAAAAGCTCCGGTGGAACACTGGGACACTAAAACCAAAAGTGTCTTGCATTCAGCCCCCAAAGCCAAAATTACCAATCAAAAAATTCACCAGTTCGAATTCGATTTAGATCGCCATTTCTTGCTTCTACAGACTCAGCATCAAATCGTGACACCACAGATGCTCAAGATTGCATTTACTGGAAAATCACCGTCGAATAAAAAATCCCTTGCGCAAGAGACACAGCAGACATTACAACACTCCTTACTGGAAGCCTTCACCAGCTTTATTGAGAAATTTGAGGAACAGGTAAAACAGGATAAGCGCGACCGTGGTACACTTAGACAATGGAAAACCGCCAGACGAAAGGTCGCCGCCTTCCTGAAAAATCGATATAAGTTAAAAGATATCGACCTGAAAAATATTGAGCCAGGCTTTGCCGAAGATTTTTACGATTATCTGACAATATACTGTTCAGATCCAGTCGCCGAGGTTACAGCTAAAAAGCATGTTAAACGGGTAAGGCAAATTATTAAACCTGCAGTTATCAGGAAAATAATTGCTTCAAATCCGCTAGACGGCTTCAACTGCTCTGCGACAGAAAACGAGGTACAACCACTTGAGATGCACCAAGTGGAGACTATTTATCGCAAGCATTTGACGGTAAAACGTATGATCGAAGTTCGGGATGCATTTATCTTTCAATGCTTCACTGGTTTCGCCTACCAGGACATTTATAATTTAACGATCAAAAACATTATCAAAGTCGGCAATAAAGCTGAACCTTGGCTTATCAAAGAACGTGGAAAAACCAAAGTGTCACAACCAGTACCGATACTGCCGATCGTAGCAGAACTAATTGAAAAATACAAGAATCATCCAGTACGCAAGGTTATGGGCCGCCTGATTCCAGTAAATAGCAACTATCGGTACAACGTGTATTTGAAGGAACTTGCAGACGTTTGCGAAATTACCTTTGACAACGTGACTGTGAGAAAGCAAGAATTCAACACCCACCTTGCAAGACATACTTTCGCGAACATTATGCTAAATAACGGGGTTCCCCTCGAAGACGTAAGCAAAATGATGGGGCATCGGAGCATTCGAACAACGCAACGATATGCAAGGGTAAACCGGGCTCGGATCAGCGAAAGCATTTCGAACGTACGAACTAAACTCTTTACAAAAACTGGCAAACTTCGGATCGTAAAATGAGGAGACTTCAATGATTTAGAACTGCGAGTCCCGTTCATATCGAGATTAATAAATTGCCTATCTTCTCAGGAACTCTGCGCTTCGCCTCAAATCGATGTACAGGGTTCCACCTGAATTTCTATAAATTACATTATGTTAAATAAAAATTCTTTTCAAAAGATGCAGTGGTGCAAGTAGACAGCCTTTCTCGGCATATGCATCGATATCCTATGTCGGTGGTATGATTCAAAAATGGAATTAGCCCCGTGGGCCGGCCCCTATGCAGTGCAACAGCCCTATCATTTTCTTACCATTACCAAAGCGCCATCTTCATAGAAAAGTCCTACTTCAAAAGAATGAACCAACTGGCGTGTTGTAAAACAAAAATCAACTGAGATTTTGCCTTGGGCCCATTTCATGTTCTGCGTGAACAGCGCGGCAAGTTGGCTGACAACGGCGGCATTAGAAATGCTAATCGATGAAAATTTGTAAATCCCACTGATAAAGCGCTCTAAATCATAAGCTTTTAACATATCAAGTTTAACATCCTTAATATAGAACCTAAACTTAAGGGTTACATCTAGTTCGTCGAGCACCAATAACTCGCATCGTTTACAATGGATCTGCCGTAGCGGCCTATGCCCCCCAACAATGACCTCTTTAACGCGAAATAGCCTGCCTTTCAAATTGATAATTGCTTTCATAATCTAACTTTGCAGCTACACAGATCCCAACAGCTTTAGAAATATTGTCCCATCGATACTTTTTTGAGCGCTGCAAACTCTCTTATGCAATGCCTTGCGCAAAAATACAATTATAGCTATCTTTATTATAGAATTACTTCTATGATAAAGAATATTCTGGGCATAGTATTTTACTCAACGTGTATATTTGTTTCAAGGCCACTGGAACCATTTACGGTGGCCTTGTTTGTATCGTTCTGTAAAAGCTTATGGGAACATAACCGATCGGCCGCACAAATATGACGCTGATGAATCTGAGAGGGATGGCGATATTTGCTGCAACGGAATAGCATTTGAAGGGCGGTATTAGAGACAGCCCAACCTAGAATATACTAACTTTTAAGTAACAATAGTTCGGTGCATACCGACGCGTTTTCAGTCTGCGCAATCTTAAAAGCACTTGTCATATATTTCTTTCAACAGCCGCAAGTACCCATCGTAATGACAGGGTTTGCAAATGAATTTCATTGCCCCGGCATTTAGGGCAAGGCGGCTTAATTCAGCTGCATTGCTAGTTGACATCAAAATAGACCGTATGTTTCTGAAGCGATCCTCTGCATAGAGCGCTTCCAGCGTTTCGATACCGTTCATCACCGGCATATTCATATCAATCAGCACTAGGCAGTTGCCTGTGTCAGGATTCAAATTTTTCACTAGCTGCATGCCATTCAAAGCAGTCAGGACCTGGACATCGAGTTGCAGCTCAGTTATGGCCTGCTGTATCAGGAAAATGTCATCCGGATCATCATCGACAATATAGATCGTTTTGTAGCTTGGCACTTTGAAATATTTACAGTCGGCTCCAACCGGCTCGTGATTAGATCAGATTGAACTGCAAGAAGAATATCGGGATATTAATCGCTGAACCGCATTTACAAGCTGAGCGTATGTTGCCGAGCCACTAATTTTGACCCGTGTCCCGCCGAGTGTTACTGAAATCGTCGGGCATTGTTCAATATGGTTCACATTTGCTTTCCGCAGGTCTCCGCTTAGTGCCTTTCTGCTGGATATCGAAATGAAATCTTTGCCAAACCGATAGAGGTCGAACACGCCACTGTATTGTCTGAAATGGATCTGGCGACACTCACCAGCACCTCAAAGCTTGAAATATCTGCATCCTGGGTCATAGATCCCTGCCGTATTCCGTCCAGCAGGGATGCCGCTCTGGAAATTAATCGTTAATATACGTTTTAAAATTGGCAATGTCTAATCAATTATGAGATTCTTCACTGCATTTATTCTCATATTCGTCGTTCTTGAATGATTTCTGGCATTACCAATGTGTCCGCCAGATCACCTCGTTCTCCGGCTGTTAAGGTGACACTAGGCAATGCCGCAATCTAATCGGAACGCTGGAATTTGATTTTTAGGGTCGTTTTCGAAAAGATTCTACAACTTTTCACGAGAGCGTTATTTGTTATGAACTCGAAAAAAAAGCACCGTCGCTAGTGCTCTCCGCTCAATCGCGTTTCTTGTTAAGACAGCCTTACCGAATAGAGTGGTTTTTGAATCCTTGGGCGCTTGCCTTGTTTAGTAAATGGATTCCCGCGGTTTTCTTTCGGTGCAAATGGATTGGTACTGATATATCCCTTGTCAGATTTTGAGTCGATTTCCATAACGTTGCTTGTTGATTGATGTTTTGCTTGGGCAGCACTGGTTAATAATCGTGCCAACAGTATCCAATTTCCTCTATCCAAATGTATTCTCGTATGTCAAATAGGTATTTTGAATAACTAAAAAGCCTGGCTACTGATGTAACCAGGCTTTCTGTAATAAACCCTCTATCAGTGTTACGCTGAATGGAATTTTAAACATACGGATAATCTTTAATAACATCGTCGGACCGGTGGCACAATCCGCCGGCTGGGTGACAATTATGGTTTCGGAAAAGCCGACTATAATTCGCGGCCAGGCTGATTAACGCCCGTAACAAGTCAGTACAAAGGCTTGCCATACCGTTGTATATTACCTCAGTTTGGTTTACTTTGGCAGTACAAAAGGACGCATTTTGGGGCGCATTCCTGAATCTTTCCGGTGGCATAGAAGTGGTGCGCAACACTGTCGAACGATTGATTTACTTCATCCTAACCTTCGAGCCTTATGAACATGCTAACTTTAACCAACGGTCGATCAGCCCGAAAATTCGTGGTCGACACAGAGCAAATCATCGCCTTGGACTCGGTTACCGAATCGGTTACCCGGATTTACATGCGGGGCGGAAAATTTCGGGACGTATCCGGCTCCGAAAAAATGATCAAAATCTTAGTCCAAAAGGCGAACTAAGCTCCGGGCTTCGCTGCTTACTTCAAAACTTACTGTATCGTTTCGCAGTATTAGGCTTCCATGATGCTGATCGCGTGCCGCATGTAGTGTAGTGCATAACAAAGCTGACTTCAATGCTTCCCTTATTCAAAATCCTGCTCGTTGATGATGACGCTGATGACCGCTATCTGATTAGTGAAGCCTTCGAGCTGACTGGCTGCAATGTGCAAATCAATGAAGCCGAAAGCGGAATCGATGCCCTTCAGATTTTGGGCGCAATGCAACCCTTGCCCTCGCTGGTTGTCGTAGATATGAACATGCCCGGTATGGGCGGGATAGAGACAATCGAGCAGATCCGCAAGCTTGGGCCTGAGATTCCTGTTGTGCTGTTAACCACATCGTTGACCAGCGAATTGGCCAGTAACGCCATAAGCACCGGGGCCAACGGCTGCTTTAACAAACCCATCCCATTTGAAGATATGTGCAGCTTAGCCAATCAACTTTGCAGGCGCTTTATCCAAAGGTAACAGGTTACCATGATGGCCGGTAGCGCTTTGAGCGGAACTTTCCCGCCCGACAAGTAGCAGTTTGGACAAAGCGCAGGCCAGCTGCCGGTAATCTGTCCTGCCTTCCAGCTTTATTCCTTTGGCATCTTGTGTAAATGTGATCGTGGGAAGCTGGCCAATTTTATTGATATGAAATTTTCTCAGGTCATCTTTTAACCGCATACCCGCCTGTTTGCCTGTCAGGTCTTTGGCAAAACGGTTGAAGTCGAAATCAAAGCGGTGCGCCTGGCTGGTCTGACGGGCCAGTTTTAATAGCTGATCGACATCGGAAAGGTCGGCTTGTCCGCCCCAAAAAGCCTGGCGAAGCGCATTCAGATAAAGATGGGTTGCCTTTTCGGATTGCAACGATGCAGCTTTTACTGCGACACACAGATACGGCGTTTTGACAATCGTTTCCAGCTCTTTACTATCAGCATGCAACTCACCTATGCAGTATCGGTAGCTGAAAAGGCCGTTGTAGTCTTTCAAAAATTGTGACCAGTCCGCAGCCATTTCCCAACTGGCTGTGCACAAGGGATGCGTATAAAATGTTAATTTGATTCTTACCTTCCCTTGATAGGCTTCTTTGCTCATAACATTTTCGCTATATTTTGATTTGA
>CBFGMV010000097.1:0-30466 GCA_965649915.1 uncultured Dyadobacter sp. | reverse complement strand
TTCTCATTGGAAATTATATGATTCTATATTCTCACATTCTACTTCGTCTTTTTCCTCGTTCCACTGCGGCTAATTGCTCCGGCGGCCCATTCACTCATTCGAAATTCACTCATTCCACTTCGGCTCATTCCCGCTCCACGACAGCTCATTGCTCCGGCGCCCCGGTCAATCATTCGGTCATTCGGTCATTCAATCATTGACTCATTGACTCATTCACTCATTCACTTCCCTCCCCGTCTTTGTAACCGTTTTTCTATCTGTTTGTACTTTAATTATTTTATAATCAATATGTTACACTGATGAAAAAATAGTTTTAAATTAATAGTGACGTTTCCCTCTTCTGCACGACCTACCCATGATAACAGCAATCGGTTCTCCGGATTTTCCATTGATCCAGGCTATCAAAAACGGCAATGAAAAGGCTCTCGGACTTTTTTATAAGGACAACTATGGAAAGATCCTGCACCTGGTCCTGAAGAACAGCGGAAGTGACGACGACGCGCAGGATGTATACCAGGAATGCATGATGGAGGTGGTTTTGCAGATCAGAGGCGGCCGGCTGGATCAGTTGAGCAGCAGGCTTTCTACCTATCTGTACTCGGTTTGCTATTACAAATGGATCGACCGGTTGCGGCAGAAAGGGAAAATGATGCAGTCGGGTTTCGACGACGACCTCCAAGCAGCAGTGATGGAAGAGGACGAAAGCCCTCCATACCTTCCGGCGCTTGAAAAAGTGCTGGCGCAGATCGGGGAGAAATGTATGATGCTGCTGAAAGCCTTTTATTACGAAAAACTGACCATGACGCAGATCGCCGCGAAACTCGGTTTTGCAGACGATAATTCAGCCAAAAGCCAGAAGAACAAGTGTATGGACAAAGCCCGGTTGCTGGGGAAAAATGTGCTGAAACAACTTTACGGCTAAGCAGATGGAAAATGAAGACAGAACCGAGCGGATCGACCGATACCTGGACGATGAACTGACAGCGGCCGAAAAGATCGCATTCGGGAACGAAATGGCTACCGATGCCGACCTCAGGCTGGAAGTCGAGGCGCAGGAAGCCGTGCGGAACCTGATCAGCAGTCGGGCCGAAAAGGAAGAGCTCCGCCGGATGTTCGCTGCATTCCATAGCGAACTGAATGCTGGTGGTACACAGGATGTAGCAACGGAATATTTGCAGAAGGAAAAGGGCATCCTCCGGAAAGTGAAGTGGGGCGGCTGGTCGTACCTGGCGGTCGCAGCCTCAGTTGCCCTCACGATCATCGGTGTATGGACGTTTATCAAAGTCCAGGAGCCACTAGGCAACCAGACCGGCATCAGGGTGGAAAGCCGTAATGAAACATTCCGCGTACCGTTGCTGACCTGGCGTACCGTGGATTTCAAACCTGTTTTACAGGACCGCAGGATGATCGACGTATCCATTATCCGTGACCAGGATCACACCTCACATTACAAGTTTACCAACATACTGGAAATTTACTCGGATCAGCTGACGGAAAAGCAGCAGAAGATCAGCATCGCGTACGATGTAGACACGAAACAGTATCGCCTCCACATCGGGAATAGCAATTACCTCATCCGTAAAACGGAGCAGATCACGCCTTTGACCCAACCCTGAGCATTATAGCCCTTCTTTACTATGAGTCCGCAAAAATTACGCATCGGCCGCAAGCCGGACAATGACATCGTTGTGGATGACCCGAGCGTGAGCGGTTACCACGCACTCGTGACGTTGGGACCGGACCGATCGGGCGTTTTGGAAGATAACGACTCCTCAAACGGCACCTTCGTGGATGGGGTAAGGATCCGGAAAACTCAGTTTACTTCCCGGAGCAGCATCCTGCTCGGCAAAACACCATTCGATACCAGCAAGATCTTCCGATTCGACAAACAACCGGACGACTACATCCACGAGTTTCATGAAATGCAGCTGGTGTGGCAAAAACTGGAAGAGGAACGTCTGGCGATGATCGAGATCCAGAAAAGGATTGACGTCATGCTGGCGATACCCTACGTGGGACGGCTGATTATCCTGTTGATGAACAAGCATTATGGCCTGGAAAACCGGCGTGTGAAGTGGAAGGAAGATATGCGCCGCCTGTGGGTGTGCCCGTCGTGCCAGCAACCCTTGCGCGACTACGACTGGCTTACCTGGAATGATTGTGAGCATCTTAAAAAATGCCCTAAGTGCAAGGCCAGGTGGTTTTAGAAAAATTTTTGAAAAAAAATCGGTGACGTTCCTGACCATGTCCCGATAAAGGTTCAAATGATCTGAAAACTTCTAAAATCTTACGACCATGTCAGAGCAAACACAGGTTATCGAAGAAAATAGCGAATTGCTGCCGGAAGCACCGGTCGCTGCTAAAAAAGGAAAAGGGAAAGCTGGAGCCGCCATGGCTGCCGGTGCGGCTGCCGGGCTTGGAGCCGTAGCTTATGATGCTTACGCCGACGACCTGACCGGCAAACAGGACGCCGCCTCAGCCGATAGTACTGCCACGCCGGGCCCCATGGGTGCCGACAGCACCGACAGCCAGGCACCCGCCGACTCGCTGGTAGCCGATTCCGGAGCTACGGGAAATGCGGGAACGACTGCGCAACCGGCCGTCATGCTGATCCCCGATCATCTTAATATCGTCAATGCGCCGGACGAAATGAGTTTCAACGAAGCATTCGCATGGTCGAGAGAAAAGGCCGGGCCGGCCCAGCTTTTTGAATGGCAGGGCGAGTTGTACCATACCTGCCATGCCAGCGAATATGCATTGCTACCTGCCGAAACGAAGGACCTCTTTGAAGAAATGTGGATCGGCAATGCATTCGGCGTCATGGATATCCCGGTTGAAGGTCAGATGCTGACTTATGATATTATCGAGGAGCCGGCCGAGGTTACCGATCAGCCGATGGCAACAGATACCGTGGATACAACCGAGACACACCCGACCGACACTGTCGTAGCGGAGCAGGACAGCGCGAGCATGGATACCGACGAATATGACATTGTGTACAGCCAGGACGATTACGATAACAACTTCGATGGGCTTGACGAATGGGTAAATCCCGAGGATATCGCCTGATGTTCACATTTAATCCCTTTTGTTATGATAGTCGTTTGTCCATCCTGTCAGGCCAGGTTGAGGGTCAATGAAAAAGCATTGCCGCCTCAGAACCCGCTGATCACCTGTGTGCGCTGCCATGCACCCATCCGGGTTGAGCTACCCGCCGCCGACCGCCCGGCTTCGGAAGAGGCGACGTTCGTTTTCGAACCTGCGGAAGTAGGGTGGGTGATTGTCCACGATGAATACACCGAATCGCAGACGCTTCCGCTGAAAACCGGCTCACAGATCGTGGGCCGGTTTTCAGAGAGCAAGCCCTGCGAGGTGATGATCCGGTCGCAGGACCGTTATATGAGCCGTCGCCACCTGGTGGTGGAAGTGGTAAAGAGCAGAGAGGGGGTATACAAATACTGGGTTTCGGAACATCCCGATTGCACCAATCCTACTTTTATCGACACCTACCCGCTCAAACGGGGCACCACGGTGGAATTGGTGGACGGCACGATTATGCAGCTGGGCAAAACCAAAGTAGCGCTGAAAACCGCTGCGGCTTCGGGTACCGCCCGTAACGCTGCCGAGACAGTCCTGAATACTGATTTTGCAAAAACAGTACTTTTCTAACGACATCATGAAAATCCAGATAGACAAGCCCCTTTCGGTACACGGACTGGGCAAGCGGGCCAACAATGAAGATAACCTGTTCCCGCCGTCCGGAAATGCGACCGCTGGCGAAACGCTGTTTATGGTGTGCGATGGGGTAGGAGGGAGCGAGAAAGGCGAGATAGCCAGCGACCTCGCATGCCGGGGCGTGTCCCGATATTACCAGCATCACCGCATTACGCGCAGCGATGATGCCACGGTACATAATGCGATCGCATTTGCGCAGGCTGAAATGGAGCGGTATGCCAGGGAGTATCCCGATTCGCAGGGAATGGCCACGACAGTCACTTTGCTGCATTTGCACGAAGGAGGTGCCACGGTAGCGCATATCGGAGACAGCCGCGTGTACCACGTTCGCAGCGGGAGAATTTTATGGTGCACGCGGGACCACAGCTATGTAAATGACCTTGTCAAGGCGGGTGTCATTACCGAAGAGCAGGCTCGCACGCACCCGCGCCGCAATGTGATCATGCGTGCATTGCAAGGGGGCGATCCGGAAGCAAAAGCCGACATCCGGCATATCACGGACCTGATGGCGGGCGATTATTTCTTCCTGTGTTCGGACGGTATCCTCGAAAGTGTGGATGAAAATCTTTTAACAGAGATTTTGAGTGGGCAAATGCCGGACAACGGCAAAATGGAGCGCATACAAAAGCTTTGCGAGGCTAACAGCAACGACAATTTCACAGCCTATCTCGTGCCGATCAGATCCGTTGAGATGCTGACGGTGGAGCTTTTGCCTGCCGGCACCCCGGTTGAAAAAGAACCGCCGGCCACTAATCCGACCGTCGGCAGCGCCTCGGGAATGAACGTCTGGATTGTGTTCGCCATCCTGATGTTCTCGTCCGGATGGTATTTCTGGCATCACCGGAAGCCGGTGGTAGTGAAACCCAAAGTACAGCAGGTAACGACGGCCGCCAAGGATTCCGTGATCACGCTGCACCCGGTGAAAATGGCCAAACACAAAGGACAGGTAAAAAAAGATAAGAAAATGCGGTGACCTCCCGGCAGCCTTCCCGACAAAGGGCAAAAGAACTTCAAAATCCTACAATCATGACTTACGATGAATTTTTGAAACGATACGAGTTCGATACGCAGGACCAGAAGGCAATGCTGGGTGCGGGTGGTTTCGGCTCGGTTTACAAAGCTTTCGATTCGGTTCAGAAAAGGTTTGTGGCGATCAAGGTAGCGGAGGTTAAGCATGAAAAATTCAACCTCCTCTATGAAAAGCAAATCGTTGACGAGCTGGACTCCCATGAAAATGTGGCGCGGTATGGCAATTGCTACCGGTTTCAGTTTATGCCGGTACGTTACGATTTCGCAGTACTGACGTTTTACCAGGAAGGTAACCTGGCCGATGTATTGAAAAAATACGCATTGACCGTCCCGCAGAAGCATCAGATCCTGGAAGGTATTCTCAAAGGTGTGGGTCATTTGCACAAACACCACATCATTCACCGGGACATGAAACCTCAGAACGTGCTGATGGAACGTCAGGGCGACCGCTGGGTACCTAAACTGACTGATTTCGGGTTGAGCAAACTGGCGGATACCAACACCCGTTCGGTCGAAAACTCATCCATTGGCCTTTCCATTGCCTATGCTGCCCCGGAACAGATCCAGAACCGCGAAATCCGCCATAATGTGGATCTCTGGGCGGTAGGTATTATTGCCTATCATATGTTTGTGGGCGATTTGCCATTCGATGCTTCCCGCTCCATGAGTCAGGAAAGCTGGAACCTGGAAGTAAGCAAACTGATCGTAAAAGGCAAGGTCTCCGAAAGGATCAGCCAGGTGCCGGAGCCATTCAGAACGCTGATTAAAAAATGCCTCGTGGCCGATAACGCCAAACGTGTACAGCGTGCCGAAGAGTTGCTGGAAATATTGGGAAGCTCTCCTGCACAATCGAAAGAAAGAAAGCCTGTTGATGATGAAAATACGATCCGTCTCGACGAGCCTTTTGCCAATACCAGAGAACTGACGATCCGTGCCGATCATCTCGTCAAACAGGCGGAAAGTAAATCGGGTTTTGAAAAAGAACAGCTGCTCCGCGACGCGATCGGGCTGTATGAGGAAATCCTGAGAATCGACCCGGAACATATGCATGCACGTTACCAGATCGGGCAGTGCAACGGGCGGCTCCAGGAGAAGATGAGGTTGAAGATCCCGAGAATACTTTCGAAGAAAACAATGCTCACAACAGCTGCGGTGATGGTCGGAATGGGCCTGGTGTATTTTTTTTTATGGCGCTTTACTGCCCGTAAAGAACTGGGTTGGGCGAAATCTGCATTCTTTTCGAACATCCTTCCTGCCGACTCTGCCAAGACATATCAGCAGATTTACCAGATCCTGGACAAATATGCGGGCACGGTGGCCATGGACGACACTACGAACAACCTGCTGGGGACTTTTTACCAATGGGGCCGCGGTGGTGCAGAGCCCAGCTATGAGAAAGCGATGGACTACTACGAAAGAGGTGGTGATTACGAGTGGGCGAAATATAATATCGCTTGCCTGCATTTCAATGGCCGCGGCACACTCAAAAATTTCGAAACGGCTGTGGAGTATTACCAGGAAGCCTACAACCAAAAGCAAATGGTAGGCGCTGCCGAATGCCTGGGATACATCTATGAAGAAGGCGGCTACGGTATCACCAGAGATTATGCAAACGCGAAAAGCTGGTATGAGAAAGCCGTAGCCGGTAATTCAAGTTATGCGCAATTCGAGCTTGGCAGGATGTATCAGATGGGTCTTGGGATGCCTGCCAACGAAGCCCGGGCCAAATACTACTACGGGCTCGCCGCTAACCAGGGCAACCGGAATGCGCAGCAGGCATTGAGTAACCTGAACCGCGGCCGCAGTAACAATGCCTATGCCCAGGCAACCAGTCCGTTTCAAACTACTACCAAACAAAAACCGTCGCGCCCGAAAAGCAATGCCGGCGCATTCTGGGAGAAAGTGGGCAACGAACTTTTCAAGCAGGCTGCGCGGAGATAATGTAATCTAAACTGAATCGATCACTCTTTGAATTTTACTACAATGAAAAATATAGCCAACATACTCATTTTCATAATCGTAGCCGCCGGGGTTTTCTTCGGATACAAATGGCTGAAAGGCGCGAATTTCTCCGGGGATAAGGGTAAAACCTTTGCGGTCATCGTGGGCATTTCCGACTATCTGAATGGCTCGGATCCCCAAAGCGGAATCCAGGCGCAACTCAATGACCTGCAATACTGTGATGACGACGCCCGTATTTTTTATGATTTTTTGAAAAGCCCGGCCGGCGGCAATGTCCCTTCGGAGCATATTGTGATGCTGCTGGATGGTCAGGCCAGCAAGTCGGAAATTTTGAAACAGCTCGACCGGGTGTTTGCCCAATCTGGACCCGACGACCGGGTGATCTTTTACTTCGCAGGACATGGCGCCAATGGCTTTTTCGCTGGCTATGACGTGGATCTTCGGAATCCGAATACTAACCTCATGCACAAGGAAGTGAAGGAAGCCTTCCGCAAATGCCGTGCGAAAACACGCCTTTGCTTTGCGGACGCTTGCATGTCGGGCAGTATGAAAAACCGTGCCCGGGAGGTGGCGGAAATAAAACCGGTGCCGGTTTCTGTACGCGCATTCGAAGATGAAGAATCCGGGTTGGTGGTGTTGATGGCCGCAAGGTCATACCAGTCTTCCGGTGAAAACGGGGACATTAAGCATGGGTATTTTACCAAATTTCTGGTGGATGGCCTGCAAGGCGAAGCCGATAAGAATCAGGACGAACTGGTTACGATCAAAGAGGCTTTCGACTACCTGTACCTGCACCTGGCCTCGCTCCCGAAACATGGTCCGGATGATAAAGGCCAGATTCCGGTGATTTTCGGGAAGTATGATCCGGATATGCCGGTGGCGTCTTTGAAATCGGCTTGAAAGTAGCGTAGGAAGAAAGGGGCGTAAAGCGCGGCCCCTCGTTTTGAGCAGGATAGTCGAGAATTGCGAAGCTCCGGTAGGAGCTTCCTGCGTTACCGGATCAGGAAACGCAGATAAATTTGCCAGTTCATCGCCTTCACGTCGAATGCAGCGTCTTTCGACAAATTGCTGACGGGCAGTACCACATTGAGCCCGACCGGAATGCGTCCGTTGAATGCAATGCGCGGATGAACCATCACTCCGGCTTTGAATGCCCATTGCTGCGGGCGGATGTATCCCCGCATTGCATCTGATTTTTTGACCGTAACTAACGGCCCCTGTGTGACCCGACCGTTGCCGTCTTCCGTTTCTTTACGGATCAATGCGTTGGAAAACAGAGCATATGATATGCCCGTATGAAGCGATAACCAGCCTGCTGCCTTGTATTGATATTGCAGGGAGAAGTTCATTCCGGTCGCTTTGATGAAATTTACATCATAATGAATTTCTGTAAACAGCGAATCCCCCAACGGAATGGATTCGGTTTGGCGCCTGATTCGTTTGTTGTTACCGAAGTAGGATTGTACAGGCAGAAATGTGAATGTGATGCCGTGCGCGTTCCAGGTCTTATTCAAAAAGAATCCCGGGATGGCCACCCTGGCGACGCGGTTGACGCTGTCGGCTCCCGCAAACAGATAGGGAGAGTAGGGATCTATGCCGGTGGCCGACCACTCCGGTCCGAAATGAATGCTTTGACTTAAAAACCGGCGGCGTTGGCTGAGCGGTGCCTGAAGAGGCTGGTTTGCGGGTACTTTGATTCGACCTGCCATGTCGCGTCCATTACTTTCAAAATGGCCGGGAATTGAGCGGAGGCTATTCAGGGCAGCTTCCGGGGTTGTTGAAACATCAGTTTTTTCATGGCCGACAGATATACCGCTGCTATCAACAGAGAGGGCGGTTCGGGAAGTACCGGCAGCGGAGCGCTCAGGATTATGAATGATAGCTCCGGGTTGAATGTATGTCTGTGAACTGACTCTGGGTGAGTAAGTTACTAGGTTAGTCGCGCCGCCTTTCTGGTTACCGCCCGATAAAATGCTTTTTTTCGAAAGCGGATTTTTACGGTTCACACGTATTCCCGCCGGGGCGTGGGCGCTACCCGGGATTGCCGCAGGGATGCGGCCCCGCAAGGCTGGCTTCAAGATCGCGATACCGTTTGGGCCACCGGTCGGGGACGCCTCATCAGCTTTACCAACATTGCTCCGATGAATGCGACCACTGGTTTCTTCCGGCTTATTTTCGTGAATGGAATCAGGGGAGCCGGAAAGTAAAACCGGGTTCGAAGGTTGAGTATCCGGTGTTGCTTTTTCCTTGTATGCCGGGCCGCCGGATGCGATATCCAGGGATTTCTTTTCTAAAACCGAGTGGGGCGTATTCCTTCTTTTCCGATTGGAATAATCAGTGCTGTTGTAAACTGTCGATAACCAGACAAATGCGGATGTGACGGCGATCATGATCAGCGCCCCTTTGAATGTAAGCACGAACTTCCATATCCGGGACAAGAGGTCCGCGTGAGCCTGGTGACCGGCGTCGGCATTCGGTTCCCGGTTCAACATACTTTCCATATCTGTCCAGGCATCATCCGCCGACATTTCCGGGTCGGGAAGCGAGCCATGGAGATATTTGTTAATATGTTCGTCTTTCCTGTTCATCAGAGGGGTTTTTCAAAAATTACTTTCAATCTGCTTCTGCTCTCACTTAAATGCCACTTGACGGTGCCGTCACTGATCGTCAGTATTTCCGCAATTTCCTTCACCGTAAAGCCGTCCAGGTAGAACAGGCTGCAAATCCTGCGCGTGGCAATTGGTAATTGCTTTAAATACAAATGGATATCAGTTCCTGAGAGCTATTCAAATGGGTTTTCGGAGGATACGAAACCCATTTTGTCTTCAATTTCCACGTAGTCAAATGCCTGCGTCTTCCGGTCGCGGAGCATTGTCAGCGCAGCATTACGAACGGTCGTATACATCCAGTTAAAAAACTCGCCTTTCGTGGCGTCATATCGACCGATATTTGCAAATACCTTCAACATCCCGTTGTTGACGGCAGATACGATCTCATGCTGGTCATCAAAAAAGTTTTTGCACAAAGCATACAAGACAGGGAAAAATTGTCGGTACAATTTTTCCTGACTCTTGCGCTCCTGCCGCCTGCAACCTTCCAGTATCTTTTCTAATTGGTTCAATTCGTGTTTTTAAGCATGGCCGACCTTGCTAATGGCCGGCCATGAAGGTGTTTATTGCAATGAAACGCTTGTCGTGCTTTTTTGGTGAGTACAATACAGGCCTCGTACGACCAGCTAAATGCCCGGGATAATTGCGGGTTCGTTTGAAAGAATCTTTCTGAAGTTTCAAGTTTCCCGCTGCACATTACCGGCGTTTCGTTTTTAAGCTGTCAATGCCGTTGACTTTAATGCTATCAATCACGTTAACGCTATCCACTCTCACACTGTCAATGACCACACTGTCAGTCCTGATGCTATCGGTCCTGATGGTGTCTACTTTTATGCTGTCTACACGAATAGTGTCGATATCGGCACTATCACCATTCATCCGTGCGGAAACAGGTGTCGGCGCATTCTCTTCCAATTTGCTGCGCTCGCAGGCTACGAGCTGGATCAGCAGCAATACAAAACACAGTACCAACCATTTTTCGGTTTTCATGACCATTGGTGTTTAGATTTTGAAATGATATAACCAGTAGAAGCGCTTCAATTAAATAAACTGCAAGGGATGCAGGTCAGGTTGGGTGATGCCTGAAAAAAATGCTGACTATTTGCAGCGAGGGCTGAGGTTCAGTAAAAAAGCTGCTTTACGGTGTTTTGGGATGAGGAGATTAACCTCTGAATTACCTGCCACATGAAAAGACTGATCATTGTTTGTCTGCTGCTGACGTTTTCCGGGCGCATGTTTGCCCAGAACTACGACGAAGCGAAAGTTCCGCATTACACTTTGCCGGATGTTCTGAAAACGACCGCCGGGAAAACCATCCGCAGCGATGAGAAATGGGAGAAACTGCGAAGGCCCGAAGTGCTGAAACTTTTTGAGGACAACGTTTACGGTCAGATGCCAACGGACTATGACAGCATCCGCTATGCGCTCACGCAGGACGATCAGCCGGTGATGAATGGCAAGGCTACATTGAAACAGGTAGTTGTGACGGTGTTCCGGAATCGCCGGTCGGTTGCGATCAGCCTCGTGCTTTTTGTGCCCGCTCAGGCGCGCAAGCCTGCGCCGGTGTTTCTGCTGATCAATAACCGGGGTAAGGAGAATACCGATCCCACACGGGCCAAAAAGAGCGAATTCTGGCCTGCGGAAATGGTGATCGACAGCGGGTTTGCGATTGCCGCCTTTCATGTAAGCGATCTGGCGCCGGACAACAAGGATAGCTATGCCACAGGTGTGCTGCAAAAGTTGTATCCGGAGCAACTCAAAAAGGATAATGGCATGAAAGCCATAGGCGCCTGGGCGTGGGGCGCCAGCAGGATGATGGATTACTTTGAGACCGACAAAGACATTGACGCCAAAAAAGTGATCCTGGTCGGGCATTCACGGGGTGGCAAAACGTCGCTATGGGCTGCGGCTCAAGATCAGCGGTTTGCGGCCTGTGTCACCAACTGTTCGGGTAATACCGGTGCTGCATTGGCCAGGCGGCAATTCGGGGAGCGGGTCAGCCGGATTAACACGACGTTTCCGTACTGGTTTAACAATAATTACAAAAAATACAACGACAAGGAGAATGCCCTGCCGGTGGATCAGCACATGCTCATTGCATTGATCGCCCCACGGCCCGTGTACGCGACGAATGCATCGAAGGATCTTTGGGCGGATCCCAAAGGCACCTTCCTGGCGTTGAAAGCGGCCGAGCCGGTGTATGCTTTGTATAAAATCCGCTCCGGCCTGCCCAAAGACCCGCCAGGGATAGACGAGCCTGTAATAGGAGCGCATTTCGGCTATCATAACCGGGAGGGTGAGCACAATATGACGGCCTATGATTGGGCGAATTTTATCCGGTTTGCAAAGCAATTCTGATTACTTGCGCCGGGCTTTTCTTTTGGTGAATACAATCGGAGAATCGAGTGTGGCGCTATACCGGGCCTCGATACTGGGAACCAGCGTTGGCTCTATGTATATCAGGTCTTCATAATAATATTTCACGTACTCTCCGTTTTTGACAACCCGGTAAGGCATGCCCTTGTACATTCGGAAGAGATTGCCCTTCTTGTCCCGGAAGCCCCAGACAGCGTCTTTGGGCACCTTTGCTTTGACCCCCGTTTTGTATTTGATACGCATATACTTGCCAAACTTTTGCGGCCAGACGTTGCGTACGGAACTGTCAGGACGCATGGTATCGATGTCGGCGCTGCTGTAAATTAGTGCAGCACGTTGTCCCAGCGCATTTTCTGCGAAAATGAGGGAGCAACCGAGGATCAGGTGGCGCAGTTTCATGTCGTAGCGTATTGATTTACATAAAACTACTTGATTATAAGTAATTTATCAATACTTAATTTTTGCCCGATATTCTTCATTGCGGTTCCGCTTGTGCTGCTTCCGCGCCCGCCGCTACCGTTGCGTTTCCAGTTGAAACGCCCGATACAATGCAAGCGAGAATCCACCCGGCTTTACTGCGACCACAAACCAAAGCAGCGCAACAGGCACAAATTTTGAAGGCTGTTTGTCAAAGGAAAATGGCTTACCTTCCTTTGTAGGACTAAAAAGCACTTAGAGATTATGAAAATTAAAAAATTGCCGGAGGATCAGACACTGGTGTTGTTTACCGATATGAATGGTATTCCGCGCGAGGGGATTTACAAAAAAGCCTCGAAAGCGTTTATCGAGGCGATGGGGGACGAAGGACCTGAGGATACAGGTAACATTTATCCGGAAGAGGATATTGTGTCGTGGGAATATCTTGAAAAAAAGGACCGTCCGAATCCGGACATCATGGTGATTCTTTAAGCTGCCAGCAGTTCACCGGCCCTCATTCCGGCGGATACCGGATTGAATCGCGATGATTTGCGGGTAATGAGTACGACCCGGTGATCCGCTGGGTCGATGTCTACCGTGATAATTTTGCCAACGGCGAGTTCTCGCCATTCGGGGTAGGATGCATCGTAGTTGAAACGGATTTCGACGGACTTTTGAGTTAAAAGCTGAATTTTCAGCCTTACATTTTCGGGACGCAGCACAGAAGCGTGGATCGGGCGGGCTTCAACCACTACCGCTTCGAATTCGCGCCCGTTTTTTAGTATCCGCCTCAGTCTTCTGTGTTCGGTGACCACGGTCCATTTCGTGGCAATGATGAATAATGCAGCCGCGGCTGAAAGAGCGATGATCGTGTAGAGTGCGAGCGTTTCCATGTGCAAAGAGGTTTACCGGATTGCGAAATTGCACCGTCATGCTCAAAGCGCCAAGAAACAGTTAGTGAACGGATTGTTGCTTGATTTAATGGTACAAGCCCATCAGGTCGTGGTTTAGTTCAGCCAGCTCCTTTTCCGAGCCAGGTCGGCCAATGCAACCCCAATTTTGGCATGTCCGCGGGCATTGATGTGGTCATCGATCGTGAAGTAGTCCCGTTGGTTTAGAAAGGCGTGTACGTTGAGGAAGTAAACGCCTGTCAGCGGCTGGGCAGGCTGATAGGCCTGAAACTCCCTGACAATGGGGAAGTTGTAGGTACCCAGGTCAAAAACTACAATAGGCCCCTGATAACGTTCCCGTATCCTGCTCAGATAGGGGAAAAAATTAGTCGCATGTTCTGATTTAACTTCCCGAGAGACGGCAACCTGCGGGTTTTGGGGTTTAGGTGCGGGTTGGGCTGCATTTTTGAGGCCCGATACAATAAGCCAGCGGAGGCTCAGAAACAGGCCTTTGTATGGAAAGTAAGTTTTGTTGATCGTGTTCTCTTTCTCCGCAACCCGAAACCCGAATGCATCGATTCCGGGTTTTTGAGCTTCGGCCAAATTAGCTTTATTTTCTTCGAGGTCATTATAGCAGTACTGGATAACGAGCAGCCGGCAGGAATCCAGATCTACTTCGTTGAGCAGCTTGGTTTCCCGGTGTGTACCGTAGGATGTGATGGCGGTGTTGAGGACGTTCACATGAAGCCGCTTTTCGAGCACCTCGGAGAACCGTTCCTGCTGTTCCACACCCCATCCCATCCCGTGAGAATCACCCAAAACAACGACGGCCGGATGCAGGAGGCTTGCTTCGTCATCGCGCACACCGAGTGAATTTGTTTTTACTTCCACATTGAACTCGGGATTGATAAATCTTCCTGTAATATTCGACCGGAAACGGTAGGTCAGCAGCGAGTCGTATCGCGACAGGTCACTATTAAAGTTGGTTGTACTTCTAAAAAAGCCGTATTGCCCCCGGATCCAGTCGTAGTAACCATCCGATAATGGCTTGTAGCGTTGGTAAAGCGCCATATATGCAACGCTCCCGACCAGGGCTATTTCGACCAGAGTAAAGATGCCCAGCAGTATGGCCAGGCGCCGCAACCGGTTGCCTGAAAACGACCAAAGCAAAACGGTCAAACCAATGGGGAACAGAAAAAAGTAGATTGGGAATACAGTGGAATGCCTGACAAAGAAATCCTGGCGAAAAAGCGGTATGCATATCAGCAAAAAGCCAAATAGAAATACTTTGAGATTCATGTATTGTGTTTTTTTTATAGAAATTGTAAATATAATGATCGATCGGTTTTTTTGAAGAGATTAACGGTCAAAGTGTTAGTAAGCGGTTACAATAGGAGATCAAACAATGCTGTGGCTGACCGGCTGGCAGCTTTTTTTATCCTACCAAACCCGGCAGTCGATTTTTTGATTTTACTTTGCGACTGATCAAAACGATGTAAGCATGTTTGCAAAGAAGCTGTCAAGCCGGGAATCCGGATTGATTCTGTATGGGATAACACCACCGAAGGCAGAACACACCACCGAAAAGATCAGAGAGATTGCCCAGGTTCAAAGCACACGGGCCCTGGCACTGGGCGTTGACGGGCTCGTGATCTACGATTTGCAGGATGAGAGCTCGCGGAATGGCGGGCAGCGACCTTTTCCATTTACACCTACCATCGATGCCTGGACTTTTGCAAATGAGTACCTGGATGTATCGGGGCTTTCGAAAATTGTTTACTGCTCGGTCGGGAAGCGCGATCCGGAGGCGATGAAGGGCATGTTCGAAATGTTGCCTGCACATGATGCATTGGTGCTGGTGGGGCTACCGTCGCGGAATGAAAAGGCGCTCATGAACCTGAGCGATGCGTACCGGCTATGGGGTCATACCGGGGCGGGTGGCAGGCTGGGAGGCGTGGCTATTGCCGAGCGCCACGCCGCGGACAACAGCGAGCATTTGAGACTGATCGGGAAAATAGCGAGCGGCTGCTCCTATTTTATCACCCAATGCGTTTATAGCGCCGATTATATGAAAAAGCTGGTAACCGACCTCTGTGCCGAATGCGCGGCAAGGCGGGTTGAAATGCCTACCCTGATCTTTACATTGACGCCATGCGGCTCGGCCAAAACGCTTCAGTTCCTGGACTGGCTCGGAATCCATGTCCCCGGTTGGCTGGCCGACGAATTGCACCAGAGTAATGACATATTAGCGCGGTCGGTGGAGATCAGCACCGGGATCGCCCGGGAAATGGCAGATTTCTGCTACGGAAAAAGCGTCCCGTTCGGCTTTAATATTGAAAGCGTTTCGGCAAGGAAAGTTGAGATTGAGGCATCGGAACAGCTTTTGAGAAATGTCAAGGAAGTGCTCGCGGCGCGCTCCTGACAAAAAAAACTGCCGCTCACTGCCTACGCTTGGACAATATCTTCTTGTAAAATTCAGATAAGACTGAGGGGTAGGTGCATTGCATCGTCGCAGGTGTAACGCGCTGAAATTTACTATTACATGATTCGCTTCTTGAATACCGTGCGATAGTCTCCTTATCCGGTTGGTTTTCATTAAGTAAAGCCGTCGAGTTGTCGACGGCTTTACTTAATGAAAACCTCGAAGCATCAAACAGAAAGCTTTTTCATGTATTGTGCGTCATTGGCTAAGCTGACCAGAGGCGATTCCGGATATTCCTCCTGCTCTACCAAAAAGTATTTGATGCCGCTGTCCATAGCCAGGCGAAGCGTCTTTTTGAAATCGACATTGCCTTTACCCAAATCGTTCTGTACGGGCTTTCCGTTTTCTTTCGTGTAATCTTTCACATGGCAAAGTTCATACCGTTTGCCATACTTTTTGAGGTGATCAGCAGTAGAAACACCCGTTACGTCGATCCAGCAAAGGTCCAGTTCAAACATGACATTCTTGGGGTCGGTGTTTTGCAACAAATAATCCTGCGGGAGCTTGCCGTCGAGCGGCCGGAATGAATAGTCATGGTTATGATAACCGAATTTCAATCCGGATTTGGTTACCTGTTCGCCGACTTTGTTAAAACTGTCAGCTACTATTTTCCATTCGTCCCACGTTTTTTGTGCGCCGATCCACGGACAGATCAGGTATTTCAGTCCTGCCCCCTGCGCCATATCAATGTACTGTTTCAATGTGTCGGGGTTTGCAGCTGCACCTTTGAAATCGAAATGCGTGCTGACCATCTTCACACCAAGACCGTCCAGGAATGTCTTGATTTCCTTCGGTTCCATGCCCCACAGGAAGCCTTTCGGGCCTTGGAAACTCTCGAATTGTTTATATCCCATTTGCGCAAGCTTGGTCATGACGCCTTTCGGATCGTCAGGCAGCAAACTACGAACACTGAAAAGCTGAACCCCAAAAGGATCGATCAGTTTTTTGGGCGCAGCCAGTACTTCTAATGAATTTGCAGTGAGTGCTCCGGCAACAGCGAGGCCGGAACGTGTTAGAAAATCTCTCCTTAACATAATTGTAATTGAAATGTCGTCTCCGACTGTAAATGAAAATACTGATGATCAGTTGCTGCTTACAACTGCTTGATTTTGACGTTCCGGAAGGAAATGCCTTTTGCCCAATCCTGTAATGTGAGGTGCCCTTTCGTATGTTTACCAAATTCCGGGAAGGTTTTAAAGTGGCTGTCATTTACCGCTTTTTTCCATTTCGCAGCATTGAAATCCTCTTCGGCGGTGAGCACACCATTGAGATAGAACTGAACTTTCCCGCTTTTCTGAACAATCCGCGATTGGTTCCATTGACCAGCTTGTTTTCCCGGAGCTACATTTTTTTGTGTCTGGAAGCCATACAAACAGCCGGCTCTCTTTTTCGGATCGGCCTTATGGTCATAATGCGATTTTTCCAGCAACTGGTACTCCGGACCGGAAGCCCAGGCCGTGGGAATATCTTTGCGCTCCTGCACATTGAGGAAAACGCCGCCATTCCCGGCTTTTGTAATCTTCCATTCGAATTTGAGATCGTAGTTTTCAAATTCTTTGTCAGTAACCAAATCCCCATGTTCGACGGTCGTGAGGTTGGGGTTGCAATACAGCTCCCCTTTTTGCACGACCCAGGCAGAGGAAATTTTACCTTTGTTGTATAGGTGCCAACCGTTCGTAGTTTTACCGTCAAACAGCAATGCCCAGCCGTCCTTTTTTTCCTGGGTGGTTAATTCATTAGGTTTTAACTCGTTAGTATTGAAGGAGAAAAGAGATACTGCCACTAAGGCAGGCAATAGGAAATAACGTCTTGTGTTCATAACCATCAATGATTTTTTTGCAAATTATTGAAAATTATCTGCTTTTTGCAAAATATTGCAAACGTCGTAAACCCTTAACAGATGATAAAACAAGGCCGGTTTGAACATATTTTGAGCAGGTTAAAAGCGAGTCAGCACGTTCATTTCGAGGAGCTCGCTATTGAACTGAATGTGTCAGAAGACACTATCAGAAGAGATATTGATATCCTGGAGAAAAATGGCCTCCTGGTCAAAGTGCGTCGTGGTGCGATCATCCCGGCAATCAACCCGCTTTCGTTTCATGAAAGAGCCGGTTTGTTTCCGGAAGGCAAGCAGCGCATAGCCTTGAAGGCGCAGCAGCAATTGTCCGGGGCAAAGACGGTTTTTATGGATGGAGGCACCACTATACTTGCTATCGCTGCGGCCATCCCGATCAAAGCCGAATTACGGATCATCACAAATAATATTGCTTTGCCTGCCATATTGCAGGAGCACGAGCGTATCGAAATCATTTCCCTGGGTGGGAATTATAACCGGAACACGCAAACCACCATTGGGGTGCAAACCTGTTTGGAAGCACGCAAATACATTGCTGACCTCTATTTAATGGGAACATGCGGCATTAGCCATGCCATGGGTGTAACTGCCCAGGTCGCCGAAGACGGAGAAGTGAAAAGGGCCTTTTTGGAATCGGCTCGTAAATCTATTGCCCTGGTTACACAAGAGAAGCTGGGACGAGTTGATTTTTTTAAGGTTGCGGACCTGGACGCGATCGACACCATTGTTACAGATTTACCCAGCGATGATTTCCGGTTGAACGACTATCGTTTTGCGGGCCGGGAGATTATCTGAAATTTGTCTCGATTATGCTTACGGCTTCACGTCCGGTTTGTACATGTCGGAACTGGTAATGCCGCATTCCTTTTTCATTTTAATGGCATACTCCATTCGCCCGACTTCGGGTGTGTTATTGTTTGTTCCAAAAGTAAATTTGATACCGGCTTCTTTCGCCTTCATGATGACGGCCTTGTTGGGAATCTTGTAGCGGTTATTGATTTCCATTGCCTTTCCGCTTTTGGCAAGGACAGCTACTACTTTGTCGACACGCTGTGCAGTCCATAATTCATCGTAACGGGGCTGCATAGGCTTTGGAAGGAAGAACGGATTTACGAATACATCGACCGGCTCTTGCAGGACCTTGCATGTCCGGTCAACGATCATGTCCATGTACTCTTGATCATCGTCGATGTGAACCTCTTGCTCAACCCAAAGACGTGTCCTGCGTCCTTTGAGATCATCGCTGAAACTGGTGAGTTTGGCGAGCTTTCTGACCTTGCAATATTCAGAGGGAGCGACGAAAATAAGATCTTGGAGAAGATCGTAGATGATCCAAGACTGGCAGCAATTTTGAATGCAAGAGGATACATAATAGTGTCTGATACAGCCTATCATATTGGGGCTGAAACGGCAAGTGCAATAAAAATTGGTCAAGACTACGGTATTTTGAATTCCTGACTAATTATAAAATGGTAGGGGTGAAATATAGCAAAGTTATAAATGAACAACTGGGGAATGCCAGGGTACAAGATTACCAAAATACCGATGGGAATCGCCGGATTATCGGCGAGTTTAAGCGTCACCTAGCTCCTTTTTACAGCTCTCTCGTTGTTAAAGTAAGCTATAAAAAGAAAAATGTGATTGGATGGAGTGGTACTGCGGCAGATCATCTTAGTTTTACAACATCAAGCACTTAGGAAAAAAATGAGAATGACCCTGGTTTTTATAATCTGCATAATCATCCAACGAACCATGTAGATTTGAACTAAGATAGCCAAGCCGTGTAAATGCTATTTGTGTATACATGGCTTGGCTTTAAGCATGTATATCTGACTATGAACATTAGGTGCATTCTTTTTCTCTCACTAACACTCTTAGTCGGCTGTAATGAACAAGACTTGGAAATGAATGTCCCATATTCGGGCGACAAACTTGTTCTGTGGGGGAAACTTCAAGCGAATTCCTCATTCAAATTACAAGTCACGAAGACTTTTAATCCGGTTGGAAATATTCCGAACGATGTTGCAGTGAATAATGCCACCGTTGTATTGTATAAAAACGGAAAAATATACCTTACACTTTCGCATTCCGGCAAGGAGCCTGGGTTCTATACATCCGATAGCGTAATTCAGGCGGGTGCCAGCTACTTTGTGAAGGTGTCGGCACCTTCGTTACCTACAGCTGAATCGGCTGTTGTGACTGTCCCCGCCGAAATATCTGAGGTGACTGCAATACGGACACATGATGTTGTCCCTCAAATGAACCATCAAACTCCACAAGATTTGGTTACGCTATACCTTGCAAAAGAAGATGCGATATCCAATAAGTATCTTAGCATCAAGTTGATGAGTTACTACAAAAGCGATACGCTTTCCAGCTATCCTTATGCTTCGGCAGACAATATACCCGCCAATGAAGAAGATTGCCATACTTGGGGAACGGAACCGGAGAAGCCAAAATACAATGCGGTTATAAAAGCATATCTATTTCCACAAAGTCGCGTCTTCCTAATGTCCGGTCAATGCTTGCCAGTACCGGCGATACCACTGAAATTTTACGTAGAAACAGCAACTGGCTACAATTATACTGACCGGGCCTTAAAAGTGACTGCGCGTATTGGTGTCGTTTCCAAAGAATACTTTGAATATGCGAAAATAGAAAACAAGCAACCGGAAGGTGTAGACCATTTGGTACTTCCTCCGCAGCGGGCACTAACCAATGTAAAAAATGGCTACGGACTTATTTTTGCGTCCAGCGAAAAAACCATAGAGCTACTATGAGCCAGCCGTTTACATATATTTTCATTTTGCTGTTTATTTCCATTGGGCAGGCTTTTGCACAAAAAATGACTGTAAGTGGAACGGTTCGTGATGCTACAAGCGGCGAATTGCTCATCGGAGCCTCTGTTAGCGATAGCATCGCGGGAACGGGAGTGCAAACTAATGCATATGGCTTCTTTA
This sequence comes from uncultured Dyadobacter sp., assembly GCA_965649915.1. Taxonomy (GTDB): domain Bacteria; phylum Bacteroidota; class Bacteroidia; order Cytophagales; family Spirosomataceae; genus Dyadobacter. The sequence continues at coordinate 10,151 of CBFGMV010000097.1, read as the reverse complement.
GCATTGAAGTTCCTTCTGCGGGCCATCATCTCAAAGTAAGCTATGTGGGTTATTCGCCAGCTCATATAACCAGCATTGCCGATGTTGGTTTTCCTCTGGAAGTAAAGTTGTATCAGCAAAATAATCTCAATGAGATAAGCATCAGGGAAAATAGGCTTTTCAGTGCACCTATCGGGAGTTTGTCAATTCCTATTCACAGAATTAAGGCATTGCCAGCATTACTTGGTGAAGTTGATGTCCTAAAAGTTTTAAGCTATACCCCTGGTGTTTCCACCGGTACAGAAGGAAGTGCAGGACTATACATTCGGGGTGGATCGCCGGATCAAAATTTGATTCTTCTGGATGAAGTACCTGTATATAATGTCATGCATTTAGGTGGGTTTTTCTCAGTATTTAACCCGACTTCTTTAAAATCAGTTGATCTGTACAAAGGTGCATTCCCAGCCAGGTATGGGGGCAGGCTTGCTTCTGTTATCGATCTTACGATGAAAGATGGGAACAATCAGAAATTCGGTGGGGAAGTCGGGATAGGGCTGCTAAATCAAAAACTTACGCTGGAAGGACCTCTCATTAAAAATAAGGCATCCTTTATCATATCAGGTCGCGTTTCGACATTGGGGCTTACTTCTCTATTCAGTTTACGTAAGAAGCCCAGCTCTGGCACAGGAGAGGAGCGTGTGTATCGCTTTTATGACCTAAATGCGAAGTTCAATTACCAGATCAATAAAACGGATCAAGTATATATTAGTCTTTACAATGGCTTTGATCGATTCAAATATACCGAATGGAGTGCCAGCGGTAATGGTAAAGAAACGGAAACAGCCATCGGGAATAATTGGGGAAACACGACGGCGACACTCCGGTACAGCAAAGTATTCTCTCAAAAACTTTTCGCAAGATTTGCTGTTCTCTATTCAAAGTACACCAGCGAATTCACGAATGATTTTCAAGACCAAAATATAAATGAACAACCTGTAAATTTTTATAGGTATACCAATGCTGGTGTAAGTGATTGGGGAGCCAAAATCCAGTTTGACTATTTTCCGGTGAATCGACTGGGCTTGAAGTTTGGTATCGACGGGACACAACATTCATTTAGCCCGTTTGTAACGAAAAGCAACTACAACGGGTTGTTTGATAACTCCAAAGAAGGTCGGCTTCCTGCGTATCAGGTGGATTTGTATGTTGACGGAGATATCGCTGTAATTTCGAGCATCCGGCTTAATCCCGGCCTACGTTATAGCATATATAAAGTGAGCGGCCGTACATTCTATAATCCGGAACCACGACTCGGATTAAGCTATTCCCTTTCAAACAACTGGAAGCTGAAAGCCGGTTTCTCGGTGATGAATCAATACCTCCACCAACTGACCAACAACGGCTTCGGATTTGGTTATGATGCCTGGGTTCCATCTACGGATAAGGTAGTGCCTTCAAGAGCCAGGCAATTGTCACTAGGATTGTATAAAATTTTTCCAAACTCAGGCTGGGAACTATCACTTGAAGCATATGCTAAAAGGCAGACAAATCTGATTGACTATCCCGATGGCACCAATTTTACCGGCTTGCTGGCCGATTCCTGGGATTCAATAGTAATTAAAAATGGGATAGGTAGGGGAAAAGGATTGGAATTTATGGCTGTTAAAAGCATTGGTAGGTTTAAGGGATCGCTTTCTTACACCTTGTCCAAATCTGAGAGAAGGTTTACAGGCATAAATGATAACAACTGGTTTCCAATGAAATATGACAGGCGGCACAACGTTTCGCTTACCGCCGGCTATGCGATTGGAAGTAGATGGACGCTTAATAGCGCATTTATTTATCAAACAGGACACGCAGTCACATTACCTGTGGCCGCCACACTTACGGAAAATAATTCTGATCCCAAGTTTATATACGATCATCGGAATAACGGAAGGATGCCTAGCTTTCATAGATTGGATATTGGTGCTGTCAAATCTCTAACAACTGCCCGCAAACGTAATGCTGAGCTGGGGATTGGGCTATACAATGTTTATAACAGAAAAAATCCTTTATATCTTGACCTTAAAGTTCAGCGTAGTAATAGTGATTTCAAGCCGACAGGAATTTCCATCAAGCAGGTTTCTTTTCTCCCAATACTGCCTTATATAAGCTACACTTTGAAATTTTAGCTGCGTTTGCAGCAAGTTGGAAGAAATCTGCTCTTTTTACTGTTCATCTCAGACGATATTTCTATGAAACAAATACGGGACAACGTTATTATCTGGCTTTTTATCCTTGCATCAATTAGCCATACGCATGCACAAGAAAATTCAGCATTGAGCGAGCCAACCAGTAGTTCAGAGAATACTTCTTCTGCGGGACTGAAAAAAGGGCACATCGTTGCGACGTTAAATGCCTCGGCATCTGCGGCTAATGATATACAACAATTGACGAGGACTTGGTCGCTTAGCCCCCAGATCGGCTACCTTGTAGCGGATCGTTTGGTAGTTGGATTACAATTTTCAATGGGGAAACGGTACCAGCGGAATAAGTCGGGGGCACCGGGTACCTACGTGCTACCTGAATATCAACTATATTCTGCGCTCCCTGAAATCTATTCCCGCTATTACCTTCTGAGGTTCAGACTAAAGCCATTTGTGCAACTCTCCTCCGGCTATAATTTCCAATGGGGAAAGAAGTACACCGATGGTATGCACACGACCGTAAATTCTCAAAACTTTGCCTTATCCGGCGCGTTTGGCTTGAACTTACGGCTTAGCCGACGTATTGGCTTAGAGGCCCTATTTAATACCCGTTTCGATAACAATTCCAAGCTCATTGATGCAAATGAACTCCTCAAGTATAGGTTAGGAGTATCAATATGTATCAATTAGTTGCTTAAACGCCGTACTGAGCTGTTTGTTAAACGTATGGATTCGTAGATTATCAACTTTGAAGAACTTTGCAGTCTCTTATCAGTGTAAGTGGTCGCTGACGGCTTTAAGAAGAAAAATCAGTTGTATAAAACAGACGCTCAGGAAAGTTTTTGTTCGGCGTTGCGCAAGCCCATTGCCTCCATAAAAACTATTGCAACTTTTATTGCAACGAAAAGAAAAAGGACCTAGCTTTTTGAGCTAAGTCCTTGATTTTCAAGTGGGCCCACCTGGAATCGAACCAGGCACCTACTGATTATGAGTCAGTTGCTCTAACCGAATGAGCTATAGGCCCTATTTGAAGTCCCAAATTTTGTTTGGAGTGCAAAATTAGCGAATCAGTTCAAATCTCCAAACGAATACCACAAGATTAGCTTCTTTTCTCCGTTGGTTCTTTATTACTTTTGCCAAAAAACAGACTTTGAACAAAAGGAAAATTATCAACGATCCGGTTTACGGCTTTATTTCCATCGCCTCGGATCTCCTTTATGATCTGGTAGATCATCCTTATTTTCAGCGTTTAAGACGAATCAGGCAACTGGGATTGGCTGATATAGTATATCCAGGCGCGCTTCACACACGGTTTCATCACGCATTGGGTGCCATGCACCTTATGAGCCAGGCGCTGCGGGTTTTGCAGGAAAAGGGCCATATGATCTGGGAGCCGGAACTCGAAGCCGCACAGGCGGCTATTTTGCTGCACGACCTCGGGCATGGCCCTTTTTCGCATGTACTCGAAAGCGTGGTCATCCCTGGTGTCCCGCACGAGGCGATTACACTGGCAATGATGAAGGACCTTAACCGGCAGATGAATGGCAGGCTTGACATTGCGATCCAGATGTTCGAAGGAACTTACCCCAGGAAGTTCTTCCATCAGATGATATCCAGCCAGCTGGACATGGACCGGATGGATTACCTCAATCGCGATAGCTTTTACACCGGTGTAGTAGAAGGTTCAATCGGAGCCGATCGCCTGATCAAAATGCTGGATATCAGCAAGGATCAGTTAGTGGTGGAAGAAAAAGGACTTTTAAGCATCGAGAATTTTCTGCACGCACGCCGGCTGATGTACTGGCAGGTGTACCTGCACAAAACACTCCTGAGCGCGCAGGCAATGCTTACACAGATCCTGCATCGGGCGCGCGAACTTGCTGCCGAGGGGCATCAGTTGTTTGCCACCCCGGACTTTACCTTATTTTTAAATAACAGATTTACACTCGCAGATTTCAATAAACAACCGGATTTGCTCAGGTCATTCAACGGACTCGACGATAATGACGTATGGGCATCTGTAAAGGGATGGAAGAGTAACCCGGATCCTGTTCTGTCTACATTGTGCGAAATGTTGTTGGACCGAAACCTGTTCAAAATCAGTTTCTATGACGCGCCGCCGGGAGAAGAGGTGCTCGCCCCGATCCGGGAAAGGCTGTCAGCTGCCGGAATTCCGTCGTCGGATCTGGACTACTTCCTTGTTACAGGCGAAACAACAAACTGGGCCTATGCCAAAGAACAGGACCCGATCCGCGTAAAAATGAAAAACGGAGATTTGCTGGATATAGCCGATGCATCTGATATTCCAACCATCGAAGCCCTGACTAAGATTGTGCGCAAGTACTATGTATGTTGGGGTAAAAATGTATCTTTGCGTGGTTAATCAGGACCATAAAAAGAAAGCCGATTTAATAATTTGTACGACGTACTCGAACACTATTACCCGAAATTAGCCGAAGAAATATGAAATTTACTGTCAGCGAGATTGCTCAAATGCTTGATGGAACTGTTGTTGGAAATGATCAGATTATTATTAATTCGGCTGCTAAAATTGAGGAAGGGCTGCCGGGTTGTATTTCCTTTCTGGCCAACAGTAAATATGAGCCCTATATCTACTCCACAAAGTCTTCAGTTGTAATTGTTAATAAAGATTTTGTCGCCAAGAAAGAGGTTGCGGCGACGTTGATCTACGTCGAAAATGCCTATACCGCATTTACCATTTTGCTTGAAGAATACCAGAAAAGATTGGCGGGAAGCAAATCAGGTGTGGAGCAGCCGAGTTTTATCGGTGAAAACAGCGAGACCGGCGAAGATTGTTACCGCGGTGCCTTTTCTTACATTGGCAAGAATTGCGTGATCGGAAAGGGAGTCAAAATTTATCCCCACGCTTATCTGGGCGATAATGTAGAAATCGACGATTATTCCGTGGTTCATCCCGGCGTCCGGATTTACGACAACACGATCATAGGAAAAAACTGCACCATTTTTGCGAACACTGTCATTGGCAGCGATGGCTTTGGATTTGCCCCTCAGACCGACGGCTCATACAAGCGGATCCCGCAATTAGGCAACGTGATCATTGAGGACAATGTAAGCATTGGATCCAATGCGACGATCGATTGCGCAACAATGGGCTCTACCATTATCCGGCAAGGAGTAAAAATAGATAACCTTGTTCAGATCGCACATAATGTAGAGATTGGAAAAAATACCGTAATTGCGGCCCAATCGGGAGTGTCCGGTTCTACCACCATCGGCGAACAATGCGTCATAGCAGGTCAGGTCGGGGTGGTTGGCCATATCACGGTTGCAAACAATACCAAACTGGGAGCACAGAGCGGACTTGGAAAGTCCATTAAAAAAGAAGGTTTATCGCTTTCGGGCTCCCCGGCCAGAGATCTGAACGAACACCTAAGGTCGATGGCGCTGGTGCGAAGGTTACCTGTGCTGGAAGAAAGACTGAAAGACCTGGAGCGTAAACAGGAAACCTCCGATTTTCAGTGATGCATCCCGTCGGGTTTGATCGCACCTTATGTAGAAAAGGAAATAGATATAATGAACGAAAAACAACAAACCATTTCTAAATCTGTATCCGTAACTGGAGTGGGTTTACATACAGGGGTTGTGGCCACAATGACGTTTGTGCCGGCACCTGCCAACCACGGATATAAATTCCAGCGTGTTGACTTACCCGACCAGCCGATCGTGGATGCAGATGTTGATAATGTAGTGGATCTTTCGCGGGGTACTACCATCGAGCAGAACGGCGCCAGGATCCATACCGTTGAACATACACTCGCCGCTCTCGTAGGACTGCAGATCGATAACGTGCTCATCCAGCTCGATGGCCCGGAGCCTCCGATCATGGACGGCAGCTCGATCAAATTTGTCGATGCACTGCTTGACGCCGGTATTGAAGAGCAGAATGCCTACCGTAACTATTTCGAAGTTCCGGAATACGTACATTACAAGAATAAGGAAAAGGACACCGAACTCGTAGCGCTTCCGCTTTCCGACTATCGTTTGACTGTTATGGTGGATTATAACTCCACCGTCATCAGCAGTCAACATGCTTCATTAAATGATATTACGCTTTTTAAAGACGATATTGCATCGTGCCGCACATTCGTATTCCTGCACGAGCTGGAAGCATTGTACAAGCAAAACCTGATCAAAGGCGGCGACCTTACCAATGCGATCGTGATCGTGGACCGCGAGGTGCAGGACGGGGAGCTCGATCATTTGTCTCAGCTATTGAACAAGCCTAAGGTGAGTGTCGATAAGTCGAAAGGTATCCTTAATAATGTGGATCTGCATTACTCCAACGAAATGGCACGCCATAAGCTGCTGGACCTGATTGGAGATCTCGCATTGGTGGGACGGCCGATCAAGGCACAGATACTGGCAGCACGTCCGGGACATGCCGCGAACGTTGCGTTGGCGAAGAAAATCAAGAAGCTGATCAAGTCGGGGAAGGGCGATATCCCGCAATACGACCCAAACAAGGCACCGGTTTTCGATATCAACCAGATAGGCCAGCTTTTGGCGCACCGTTACCCGTTCCAGATGATCGACAAGATCATCGCTCTGGACGAGAACAGTGTGGTGGGAGTTAAAAATGTAACGATCAACGAGCAATTCTTTTTAGGGCACTTTCCGGGTAACCCGGTGATGCCTGGCGTCTTACAGCTGGAAGCAATGGCGCAGACCGGTGGAATCCTCGTATTGTCCAGTGTGCCTGATCCGGATAACTACTGGCCGTACCTGATCGGGATTGACGCATGCCGTTTCAGGCGCAATGTTTTTCCCGGTGATACAGTTATCTTTAAATGTGAATTTACGTCCCCGATGAAGAGGGGGATCGTCAAAATGAGTGGCCGGGGGTACGTAGCCGGACAGCTGGTGTGTGAAGCGGATATGATAGCAAGCCTGGTAAAGAAAAAATGACTCAATCATTAGCATATATCCATCCTGACGCTAAGATTGCTCAGAATGTAGAAATTGAACCTTTTGCAATGATCCATGCCGATGTAGAGATCGGGGAAGGATCCTGGATAGGCTCACACGCTGTAATCAACTCCGGAGCTAGAATCGGGAAGAACTGCAAAATCTTTCCCGGTGCTGTTATTTCGGCTACCCCTCAGGATTTAAAATACAACAACGAGTACACGCTGACGATTATAGGTGACAATACCACGATCCGCGAATACGCTACGATCAGCCGCGGTACCGAAGAGCATTGGAAGACAGTAGTAGGTTCGGAGTGCCTGATCATGGCCTATGCGCACGTGGCACACGATTGTCGCGTTGGGAGCAATTGCATTATCGGGAACAATGTGCAGATGGCCGGACACGTACACGTGGGTGACTGGGCGATCGTGAGTGCATTAAGTGCTGTTCATCAGTTTGTAAAGATTGGAGCACATGCGTTCGTATCCGGTGCTTCGCTGGTGCGAAAAGATGTTCCGCCGTTTACAAAAGCTGCCCGGGAGCCTATTTCCTACGTCGGAATCAATTCGGTGGGGCTACGCCGCCGCGGGTATAGCAATGAGAAGATCGTCGATATCCAGAATATCTACCGATACATCTACATGAAGGGGTTGAATAATGCAGAGGCACTTCAAAAGATCGAGCTCGAAATGGCTCCTTCCAACGAACGTGACGAGATTATCAACTTCATCCGTAATTCGGAGCGCGGAATCATGAAAAGCCCTTTCCAGACAAGCGGGGCCAGCGAAACCGAAGCCTAGTTCAGACGGAGCAGTCATACTTGGGAAAAAACTATTTTTGTAATGCCCCCAAAAGTTCAGCACTTGTTGGGGGTATTTTTTTGTGCTTAACCCAGCACAACCAGCGAATCCCCTTCCCGGATCTCTCCTTCATTTCTCACCACTACATTCTGCCCAAACAATATTTTATTACCTGATCGCCGGTATCCGGAAAGTGTTTTCAACGGTTCGGCCCCTTTCTGGGCCGTTTCCGGGTCGATGGTAGTGAGGACGCACCTCGCGCAAGGTTTTACTACCTCAAAATGCAGGCCTCCAATGGTAATATCCTTCCAACTATCCTCTTCAAAGGGCTGGGTTCCGCTGATGACGAAATTGGGGCGGAATCGCCGCATTGTAATGGGTTCGGCCAGCCGCCCGTTGAGCTCATCCAGTGAGGCTTGCGAAATCACCAGATAGGGGAATCCATCGGCAAAGCTGACGTTTTCATTATGATGCGCGTAGCGCGGGTCTGCTTTGCGTGCGGTCGAATCCGGCATCATCACCAGCCGTAAACTGAGACCGAGTTGCCTGCTGAGCCAGGCATCTGCTTCGTCAGTAACTGTAACGGCCTCGGTAGTGTCATCCCAGACGGTCACGGTTACAGGGGTTCCGGTAAGCGGAGTGAATGGTACTGTCACAAAATCGCCGGGATCGGTCCGTAAGAGGATTTTTAGCCCGCTTTCATGCAGTTCCACGTCGATGAGCGCCATTTTAGGGAATGCCCTTTGAGTGATAAAGACATGCTCGTCATCGATGATCATCCAACGGCGGTCGTGCCGCAGGCCTCTTTCCTGGGCCTGCGCCTCTGTGAGCCTGATCCCACCGAGCGATTTGACGGGGTAAATCCAAATTTCAGATAATGTCATGGCCATTGTTATTCAATCACAAGTTTACGGACGCGTTCATTGTATGAATCGGTAACAAAAAGATTTTCGTCCTTGTCCAGAACGCAGCCCTGAGGGTAGTGAAAAAGTGCGCGGTCACCCGCACCTTCTTCATAACCGATCACACCCGGCTTTCCCGCAAGGGTAATAACATAGCCGTCGGGATATATCATGCGGATGCAATGATTGTAGAGATCGGTCACATAGATATTGCCCAGGGCGTCGACCTGAACACTGCTGGGTTGGTTGAACATGGCTTCACCCGCTTTTCCATCTTTGTGTCCGTTTTGCTGAGGGGTACCGGAAGCCGTGCTGATAATGCCGTCGGTGCTGATCTTGCGGATGCAATGGTTATGCTTGTCGGCTACAAAAGCATTGCCGTTTTTGTCTATTGCAAGATGCACAGGCATGAAGAACTGAGCCTCTCGTAACTTACCGTCGGTATATCCTTTTGTACTGCCGGCAAATGTCGTAACCTGACCGTCCGGGGATATCTTCCGGATCACATTGTTCTCGCCGTCACAAACCCATAGCACACCGGCCTGGTCCAGTTTGACACCGTAAGGCCGTTTGAAACGTGCAGCGGCCAGGCTGCCATCGGCCAGGCCCGGGCGGTCGGGGTGGCCTGCGAGCGTTGTCAGCGTGCCGTCGGGAAGAATTTTCCGTATCGCGTGGTTATCATAATCGGCCACATAGATGGAGCCGTCCTGAGCAGCTTCGACACCGATCGGGAACATCATTTTACCCGTCCCTTTTTTGCCGTCCTGGAAGCCTGTCTGCTGTTCTATGCCCGCGACGGTTGAAACCGTGCCGTCCTTGGCAATTCGCCGGATCATGCAGTTGATCTGGTCGGCAACAAGAAAGGTACCGTCGCCACTCGAGGCAATATTGTAATTATGGAAAAATTTGGAGGATGCGGGCGGGCCGTCTGCATAACCCTGGCTGCTTCCCGAAAAATAATGAGCCGTGGCGGTGTACAGATACCGGAATGCTTCTCCGGATACCAGCTCCTTGCCGTTGATAGTTAATTTCAGCTTTCCTAAACCCGACTTCTCGGGCACGGTAGCGGTAATCGTGCTGTCGGCGACGGTAGTAATGGATGCGGGGATTCCATTGATCGTCAGCGCTATTTTGGAGGCGTCGCGGCCGAAATGCTTGCCTCGCAATGAGATCACGGTGCCTTTCTTTCCCGACAATGGTGAAAATCCGGAGAATTCCGCTGCCGGATCGGGATCCGTCCCCGGCGGAGAGGGGCTGTCGGTATCTTTGCAGGAAAATGCTGCAAGGCTAAGCAGTGCCGCCAGGACATACACGGGTGATCTCATGGATAG
>CBFGMV010000096.1:0-31464 GCA_965649915.1 uncultured Dyadobacter sp. | reverse complement strand
AACAGACTCTTAATCTGTGGGTCCTGAGTTCGAACCTCAGCGGGGTCACTGGATGACGTAGTAAAGACCTGTAAATCAAAAGATTGCAGGTTTTTTCTTTTGTGGTGCCACTAAATATTATTCTTTTACTACCTTTGGTCATCAGATGATATGATCTTATGATGATTAGAAAAACGTCATTAGCGGATGAAGTCGCCAATCAAATTAGGGTTGGTATTCAGAATCAGCAATTTGCTGTCGATCAGCAACTGCCGATTGAAGCTGATTTAATGAAGTTGTATGGGGTCGGCCGATCGACAATCCGAGAGGCTGTCCGAATGCTTGCCAACGCAGGTTTTTTGCGGGTGCAGCAGGGAGTTGGAACATTTGTGGAGGCCAGCGTAAGCAGCACCGAGACATTAGAGGATCGACTAAAACGTGCCCAGGCACATGATATTGATGAAGTTCGCCGCCTTTTGGAAGTTCAGATTGTTCGGAAAGCTGCCCAGCATTCCAGTCAGCATCAGCTGGATGAAATGGAAAAATTGCTTGATCAACGAGGAGCCGCCGCTTTGGACGGAAATTTAAACGACTGCATTAAGTTTGATATCGACTTTCATTTAAGTATTGCCGACGCCTGCGGTAATGATATTCTTAGGGATATCTATAAAGCGTTTTCAGCTCCGCTCAATAGCTGGTTCCATCAGTATTATGCAGACACCGCCTCATTTGTTCAAAGCCATAACCTTCATAAATCCTTGTTCAAAAGCATTAAAAAACGTGATGCTGACAAGGCACAAGAAGCGATCACCCAAATTTTAAGCCAAACTCAGTATTCATAAAATTTACGATTAAACATCAGATGATATGATGAATAAAACTTACGACAAAACAGTTCAGCCGTTACAAAACCCGGTCAATAAAACCGTGTATCCGATATTAGCTGCCGTTAGCCTTGCCCATTTGGCAAATGATATTTTACAAGCCGTTATCTCCTCCATTTATCCCATGTTAAAGGAAGAGTTTCATTTAAACTTTGCCCAGATCGGGATAGTGACCTTGGTGTATCAGTTAACAGCCTCTCTGTTACAGCCATTCGTAGGCTTGTATACTGATAAGCATCCAAAGCCATTTTCGATAGCAGCAGGAATGGGATTTACGCTTTTGGGAATATTGGCACTCACCTGGGCTTCGTCATTTGCTTGGGTTTTAATAGCCGTCTGTCTGATTGGAGTAGGCTCTTCTATTTTTCATCCTGAGTCATCCCGTATTGCCTACCTGGCATCCGGCGGCAGACGTGGCCTGGCCCAATCGGTTTTTCAGCTGGGGGGAAACAGTGGCTCGGCGATTGGCCCGCTGCTGGTTGCAGTAATTGTGGCCCCGTATGGCCAGGGAAACTTAGCATGGTTTTCAGCAGTAGCAATAGTCGGGGGAATATTGGCCATTGCCATTGGCAAATGGTATAACAGGTCTGCTCCGCCTAAAAAAGTACATTCGGGTTCATCATTCAATCCATCCGTGACACGGAACAAGGCGATCTTCACTTTGTTTATCCTGATGGCGCTGATATTTTCAAAATATGTGTATCTGGCAGGCATGACCAGCTACTATACTTTCTTTCTGATCGAAAAATTCAATATTTCTGTTCAGGCTTCTCAAATACAATTGTTTATCTTTTTGGGTGCAGTTGCCGTCGGTACATTGATCGGCGGACCGTTGGGAGATCGGTTCGGCCGGAAGTATATTATTTGGATTTCAATTTTAGGTGCAGCGCCGTTTACATTGCTGCTGCCCTATGCGAATCTTTTTTGGACAACCATCCTATCCGTTTGCATCGGCCTGATCATCGCGTCGGCGTTTTCTGCAATTGTCGTATATGCTCAGGAGTTGGTTCCTGGTAAAGTGGGCTTAATTGCAGGCTTATTTTTTGGCCTCATGTTTGGAATGGGCGGAATTGGATCAGCAATACTTGGTAACTTAGCTGATGCAACGAGCATTGTCTATGTATTTCACGTCATAGCATTCTTACCGCTGATTGGCATTGTTACTGGTTTTCTTCCCAAGCTGAAAGCGACTACCGAGTAAACGGTCTGGTTCTTTCGGGTTGCTTTGCAAATACTGAGTCCCGATATTCATCCTAATTGACTGCGCTATGAAACTGAAAATTCTTTTTAATATCGCCGTTCTTCTTGTCTTATGCGACATGGCAAAGGCTCAGAGCGCTCCGCCGATGATAGCGGCAGATAAAACGATCGACACAACTGCCGCATACAGCCTGTACAAGGCGAATGCTGTCAAAATTGGGCTGAAAGATCTGATGAGATCGAGCGACCAGCTTCGTTTTCGCTTCTGGTGTCGAAATCAATTGGTAGAAATATGGACGGGCAATCAAAACACATTTCTCGGTGAATTGGTCAGCTACACATCTGAATATGATCCGAACCCATCCTCGACTCCGGTAAAAAAAGAAAAGTTTTTCACTAAGCGCATTGCTATTGACACAATTATAGCCAGGCGAATTTACGAGCGGGCGATGGATGTCGCGCTTTTTGATATTCCGGGCCAAGCAAACATTAAGGGCTGGCAGCTGGGATTCGACGGTTATGTCGTATCACTGGAATACTCCAATCCGTTGAGGTACAGTATGAAGGACTACTGGTCTCCCCACAACCAGCTATCGGTACCAGAGGCTAAGTTGATCGATAATTTTGAGGCTTTTTTAGAGGCAAACTTAGGATTGCGCAAAAAATGGGATACGTTTATTCACGAGCTTCCCAAGGGTTGCTATCGCACCGAAGGCATTGCTCTGATATGTTCCGGCGGAAAGGAAGCTCGCTGATCGCGTAAGCATTAATTTTCCGGCCACACGGTCACCTTCCTTACCAAAAAAGCCGGACACTCATCCGGCTTTTTGGTAACTTCTAAAATTCGGAATGAACGAGCGGACTCCATCAGATGCGCGTGGCATTTTTCGGGTAGTGTCCCTCAGCGGAGAGGCAGCTCTTCGGTGCAAACAAGATTTACTCCGATAAAATGCCACTACAACGTCGCCATGTCAATCACAAACCGGTATCGTACATCGCCACGCAGCATTCTTTCATACGAGGCAGTGATGTCCTTGATGTCGATGAGCTCGATATCTGAAACAATGTTGTGCTCCGCACAGAAATCCAGCATTTCCTGGGTTTCCGCAATACCTCCGATTCCCGACCCTGCTACGCTTTTCCGTCCGCCCAGCAACGAAAATGGCTGGATCGAGTAGGGTTTCGAGGGCACGCCCACGCCAATGAGCGTCCCGTTTGTACGCAATAGCGAGAGATAGAGGTTCATATCGTGCTCGGCAGATACCGTGTCGAGAATAAAATCGAACGTCCCTTTCACGCTTTCAACCTGCGCGGGATCGGAAGTGACGACGAAATGGTGTGCGCCCAATGCACGGGCCGCTTCCTCCTTGGACGCCGATGTGCTCAGCACCGTTACTTCTGCGCCGAATGCCGCACCGAACTTCACGCCCATGTGACCGAGCCCACCCAATCCCAGAACTGCCAGTTTGTGGCCTTTACCCACTTTCCAGTGACGCAATGGCGAATAGGTAGTAATACCGGCGCACAACAGCGGAGCGGTTGCAGCCAGAGAGAGTTTGTCGGATACGTGGAGAACAAATTCTTCCCGTACAACGATGGTGTTGGAGTATCCTCCGTAAGTAGGGATGCCGCTACGGTCCAGGTTGTTATAGGTCTGTGTGTTGCCATCAAGGCAGTACTGTTCCAGACCGTCCTGGCAGTTTTCGCAAACCTGGCAGGAGTCGACCATGCAACCCACGCCTGCGAAGTCGCCCACTTTGAATTTCTTCACGTGCCCCCCGGTGCCGATCACTTTTCCGACGATCTCATGGCCGGGTACCATCGGGAAAACGCCCGGGAACCAGTCATTCTTAATTTGATGCAGGTCGGAATGGCAAACGCCACAGTACAATATTTCCAGCTGGACATCGTGAGGTCCTACTTCCCTTCTTTCAAAGTCCCAGGGAGTCAGGTCCGATTCCGGGGTTTGGGCAGCGTATGCTTTGGCTTGTATCATATCAGAATAATGTGGATTAAACTACGATACAAAACTACTGCCAATGCCGCTGACGGTAATTAATACAATCAAAGCATTTATTATAGTTTTCAAATAAGTTTGAGTACACAAAAAATATCAGTTCGTGTACCGGATCGGCGCCGGAATTCGTTTCATATACCATGATGTCCAACGTATACCCTTTCTGCGTTCTCTTTCAGGATTATTGTTCCGGAACTTTAACGGAGCGGTATAGCGTTACGGCCTCATAGATAGGATTTTATTGCAGGTTCGAACGATTCAACCATTTACAAGGCAAGTATGCAGTTTCGCAAGCCGGAGGCTTTTGTTGTTTTCTTATCCTTGTGGGGTATGACAATCATTTGTTGTGCTCAAAAACCAGGTCTGCCCGGAATGGCACCCTCCAAATGGATCACTTTCCGCACCACCCATGCACCTGGAAAAGTGTACCGTTTCGCGAATAGCGGAACCAAGACATTCACAAATGAGGAGGTATTTGTACGCGCCTGGCTTCCGCTCGTTAATAAAAAGAACGTGGCGGTGGTGTTGGGCCCCAACTACCGGGCCGAACAGCTCGAATTCAAAAGCAGCGGCGAAAATCCGGCCAGTAAATTCGAAGGCTGGAACCTGCGCACTTTTGCCCTCGACCTGAACTCGTTTGTCAGGCTGGATAGCACTTCATGGCTTGCAGTGACTTCGCATATCAATAAAACCGGAAATTTTGCGATGCTTTCGGTAAAGGAAATTCCATTGAACTACACGATATCCGCCTCCTATATCAAACGCAAATCACCTAACAAGGAGATCGGAGCGGGTATTATTTTTAATAAAAGCTACAAACTGACCTTCCTGCCTGTATTCCTGTTCAACTACAACCTCTCGGACAGGGAAGGCGTAGAGATCATGCTTCCGAAAAAAATGGCCTGGCGGCATAACCTTTCGCCGGCTGATATATTGTATTTCAAAGCAGAGGCAGTTACACGGACCTACTATCTCAACCGTGTAGCCGAAGGTACCCCGGATGTGTGCCGCCGGATCGACGTTGATATGGGAATCTCCTATAACCGGAAAATCGGGAAGTTTGCAGGCGTGGAGGTATTTGGCGGGTACCGGAAAAACCTGTCCAACAAAATGGTCCATGACGCCGTACCTGTGCGTACCTCAGGCCTCGCGGCTACCGTCGAGTTTTATGTGCAGCCGCCTCGTTTGAAAGGCAAAGGCCGGAGATAACGGACTTAACAGAATCTTGATTTAAAGCCTTGTGAATTAACTTTCGGGTAAAATCTGCCGGTGTAGTTTTGAACAAACTAACCTCAAAGGCAGATGAAACCCTTTTTACTTTCCCTCATTGCATCAGCGGGTGGGGTAGTAGCACTCAGCGGCTGCACCGACCACCACGTCCCCTCAGAGACTTACCCCGAAAGAGCAGAAGCCCAGAATCCGTCGGTCATTACCCAGGTCGGAAATGTAAAAGTGTACAATGGCGGTTTCGGTTCGGCCATGGTGCAGGATCCGAACGACCATATGGCGTTTTACCTGCTCACCGACCGCGGTTCGAACATCGACGGTACCATTGCCGATTCCAAAGTATTCGCAGATCCGGGTTTTGCCCCTCAGATCGGTAAATTCCGGTTGATCGGCGACCTGCTGGTACTCGAAAAAGTGATTGAGCTCAAAAATGAAAACGGCACCAAGCTGAATGGATTGCCTAATCCGGCCGGCTTTGGTTTCAGCGGTGAACTGGCGCTGGACGTGCTCGGTAATACCCTTCCCAACAGCATCGACGGACTCGATTCCGAAGGGCTTGCCATGGCACCGGACGGTACATTCTGGGTGAGTGACGAATACGGCCCGCATATCGTGCATTTCGACGCGAACGGCAAGACGATCGAACGCATTAACCCATTCGGCAATGGTGTGGGCGGCCGCAAGATTCCTTTGGTATTTGCCAAAAGAAGGCCTAACCGCGGTATGGAAGGGTTGACGATCACGCCGGATGGCAAGACGCTCGTCGGGATCATGCAGTTCCCGCTTTATAACCCGTCTTCGGCTGCTGTTTCCGGTTCGCTCGTTACACGCATCCTGGCTTATGACATCGCAAGCGGGCTGAGCAAAGAGTACGTTTACCTGATCGACAGAGCCAATTTACAGGCCAACAGTGAGATTGTTGCTATTACCAACACGACGTTCCTGGTGTTGGAACGGGACGGTGAATATGCCACTAATGCGAATCGCGCAACGGTGATCAAGAAGGTGTTCAAGATCGATATTTCGGGAGCAACCGATGTTTCGGATCCTGCCAATAGTGAGAACGGCAGGTTGTACGGCGGGCTTACGGTGGAACAGCTGAAAACGGCAGCCAACCTCGCAACCTATGGCATTGTCCCCGTGACAAAAACGCTCGCGGCCGATCTGATGACCGACATTTCGGGGCTGTACCCGCATGACAAGGCAGAGGGGATCGCGATTATCGATGCCCACACCATCGCCGTGTCGAATGACGATGACTTCGGGGTCGTCGGCTCGGGTGGCGTTTATGCACAGAAGTTACTGCCAGCAACGGGCGCGGTTGATCGCAATACCATCTATTTTGTCAAATTGAAGCAACCACTCTGGTAAAATTTTCGCCAGCCATGCGGGTGCGGGGATCATTCCGCACCCGTTTTTTTATCCCATCATGAAATCATTACTGAAATTACTGGCCCTGGCTGCCATTCCTGCATTCGTTGTACCCGGTAAACCGGACATTTCGCTCATTTCTTCTCACACCGTCGATTCGCTCGGTGCCTGCCAGGGCGCTTCGTTTATCGATGGCAAGGTGTACCTCTATGGCGACCGGGAGGTGGGGATGCTCCGGGAATACAGTCTGAGGGCTGATTCGCTGCATTATCAGGGAAAGGAGATCCGGTTCACGCTGGAAGGCAAGGACCTGATCAACCACCCGACAGGCATCGCCCGCCGTGGTAACTTGCCGGTTTTTATCGGCAACAGCATCCGCCTCAATGCGGAGGGTACTTTGTGGAAGGCGGTGATTTACCAGGTAGACTGGGTAAAGATGCTGAAATCCGGCACGCTCGACGGCAATCTGATCCATACGATCGAGGATGATGCGTGCATTCAGGGTACGAGGCCGGAATATGTGGAGTACAATGGTAAATGGTATGTGGCCACGGCCGACTATGGCAACAAGCGCAATGAAGTGCGCCTGTATGACCCCGCCGCATTGCAAAAGGCCGGAAAGACAAGTGCTCCCGGCGTACTGGTCGGGAAATTCAGCTGCGGTCCATGGGTGCAGAACCTGCATTGGGCAACCGAAAAGGGTGTATTGGTGCTGATTCAAAACCAGATCGAAGGACGGAAGTGGCGGTTTACGTTTGTCGATCTTAAAAAATCACTTCAAAAAGGAGAGCAGGTTGTGCTCCGTTCGGTGGATATCGACAAAGCGGACGAGCTGGAAGGCTTTGCATTAACGGACCGTTCCCGGGGTATCGCCGTAACGTCTTCCCGTAAAAACAACGCGCATTGGATGGCCATGGATTGGTAGTAGCGGCCTTGGTGGTTCTTGAAAAGTTTACATTTTCATAATAAACACGTTCGGTTGGCTTAATAGTCAAAGGATACTTTTGTGCTCGATTTTACAGACCATATGTGTCGGAAGTTGAAAGTGAAATGTGTAGTGTTTTCTTGTTTTTGTTAAATTTTTTAAAACTATTATGAAGAAACTGATACTGCCAATTGTTCCGTTGGTCATGACAGGAATCCTGGTTTTCAGCCCGGGCAGGCATGCAGTGGCTTCCGGTAACAAGGGCCGGATGATGTTGGAAAGACCTACCCGTGCATTGACTGTAACGGGTAAGGTAGTGGATGAGACCGGGCAGCCGTTGCTGGGTGTGACGGTTTTGGAAAAGGGTACCAACAAAGGTACGGTAACCGATGCCGCAGGTAGTTTCTCGCTCGAAACCGGTTCAGGTGCCACGATCGTATTCTCATTCGTCGGTTTTATCGCCCAGGAGGTAGTCGTCGCAGGCAATGCACCATTGGCCATTACGCTGAAACAGGACGCGATGATGCTGAACGAGTTTGTAGCGGTAGGGTATCAGACGATGCGAAAAAGCGACCTTACGGGAGCCATTTCGAGTGTAAAGGCGAAAGAACTTAACCTGAGCACGCCGACCGTCGGCCAGGCATTGGTCGGTAAGGTGGCGGGGGTACAGATCTCGCAGGTGAGCGGGGCGCCATATGTGGGTACGAAGATCCGTGTGCGCGGGGTTGGTTCCGTGAATGCGAGCTCAGATCCGCTGTATGTCGTCGACGGATATCCGGCCGGTAATGACGTTTTTATCAATCCCAATGATATCGAATCGATCGACATCCTGAAAGATGCGGCTTCGGCGGCTATTTATGGATCGCGGGCAGCAGGCGGTGTCGTGCTGATCACAACTAAAAGAGGTAAGGAAGGTAAAGGCAGGCTGGAATACGAGTACCAGTTCGGTATGCACCAGTTGAGCAAAAAGGTCGATCTGATGAACGCGTCCGAGTTTGGGCAACTGATGATCGACGGCCGTAATGCGAGCTACCGCGACCTGATGGTGAATGCGGGAAAGACCTGGACCGACGCCATGTATTCCGACGACAATGCGACCCGGATCAAAAACGTGGGTAATGCAGGGTCCGTCAGCATTCCGACAGACCTTTACGATTTTGCCGGCCAAAAGCTGATCACTCCCAAATACAATACCGACTGGCAGGACGAGCTGTACCGCAATGCGCCGGTACATCGCCACAATGTCTCATTCTCGGGGGGGAAGAACGGACTACGTTACGCAATCAGCGGAGGGCAGCTCAACCAGCAGGGGATCATCCTGAGCACAGGGCAGCAGCGTACCAACTTTCGCACCAATCTGGATGCGGAGGTCAATAAAAAGCTGAAAGTGGGTGCTAACCTGGCATTTACCTACAACACCAACCGGGAAGTGCAGGAAGGCCGGTTCAACCAGGGGCCTATTCTGGGTGCATTGATTTACATGCCTATTTTCAAAGCCTACAACGAGGACGGCTCACTGGCCAAGAACGAAGCGGCCGCATTGAGCTCCGGCTACGGTTACCAGTCGATCGAAAACCCGGTTGCGCTGGCCACCGAAACGCACATCAACCGCAAGGGTCAACGCGGCACGTTCAGCGGTTTTGCGGATTACGAGATCATTCCCGATCTGCATTTTAAAGTAAACCTGGGTTTGCAGACTTACAACGAGAAGTATGAATATTATTCTCCTACCAGCCTGAGCAGTGGTGCCAATCCTCCCGGATCGCCACAGGCTATCGCGGCGGCTAATGCGCTGTCGATGATGACTGCGCAGACCGACAAGCTGGCCGAGTTTACATTGAACTACAAAAAACAGTTTGGCAAGCACAATATCGACGGTCTGATCGGTTATACCGCGCAGGAAAACAATCGGGACATCATTTCGGTAACCGCCCGCGGCTTCTCCAACGACCGTATCGAGGAGATTACCGGTAAAGGTGCCGATGCGACCAACTTTTCGCTGAACACCGGAAACGATGCGACCGGCAAGGTCAACTGGACATTGCTCTCTTACCTTGCCAGGGCCGTGTACAGCTACGACAGTAAATACTACCTGACTGCGACTTTCAGAACGGACGGATCTTCACGTTTCGGTCCGAACAACCGCTGGGGTAATTTCCCGTCGGTGTCGGCAGGATGGAATATCTCGAATGAACCGTTTTACAAGGATGCATTAGGTAACAGCTCGACGCTGAAACTGCGTGCGAGCTGGGGATTGAGCGGTAATAACAACATCGGTAACTACAACTTCCTGCAAACCATGGCCGCACCCGGCGGCGTCGTGTTCGGAAATGGCTCGGTGAACACCGCCATGTGGGCAACGGGTATCAAAGACCTGAACCTGGGTTGGGAATCGACCTCCCAGTACAACCTCGGATTTGACCTCGGTTTGTTCGACGATCGTTTGTCGGTGATGGGTAACTACTATCTGAGCCGTTCGTTCAACCTGCTGTTCAACCAGCCGTTGTCGGCGATCTCCGGTGCTTCTACAATCCTGACCAACCTGAGAAACTCGAAAGTACAGAACAAAGGGATCGACCTTCAGATCGACGCCCGTGTGGTTTCCACGCAGGATTTTGACCTGAATGTAAGCGGAAATATTTCCGTCAACCGGAATAAAGTACTCGATATGGGCGGTGCCAGCACGATCATCACCAACGGTGCGGAGCGTTCCTACCTCACCCACATTACCCAGGAAGGCCAGCCGATCGGTATGTTTTATGGGTT
Organism: uncultured Dyadobacter sp.; assembly: GCA_965649915.1. Taxonomy (GTDB): domain Bacteria; phylum Bacteroidota; class Bacteroidia; order Cytophagales; family Spirosomataceae; genus Dyadobacter. The sequence goes on along the minus strand of CBFGMV010000096.1, from coordinate 21,095 downwards.
TAAGGTAAAAGGAATGGTACGCGAGTCGGATATGGAGAACCTTGCGGCCGATAATGCAGCTTACAATGCATCTACGCAATCGTTTCCGACTGGCTACCAGATCAAAGGGCCTGCCCGCTCGACGGCTTCCACGAATCCCCTGCGGCCGGGAGATCTGTACTTTGAGGACGTGAATAATGATGGTGTAGTAAATGACGCCGATAAGCGCGTGATCGGCAGCCCGCATGCCAAGTTTACCTACGGTTTCGCAATCACGGCCAGCTACAAGAACTTTGATTTCAGCTCATCGTTCAACGGGACCTATGGTAACAAGGTACTGGATGGCCAGGATTACTATGTGTTCAACATGGAAGGCTCGGGTAACCAGTACAAGAAAGTGGTAGACCGCTACCGCTCGGAAGCGCAGCCGGGGAATGGGCAGATCTATCGTGCATCACGCGGCGGAACGCAGAGCAACAGTACACGTCTGTCTACTTTCTATTTGCAGAACGGCTCATTCCTGAGATGTACCAACCTGACATTGGGATACAACATGCCGCAGATCGGTAAGCTGACCAATAATGCAGTGAGCGCATTGCGCTTGTACGTGGGCGTCGACAATGCATTCACGCTGACCAAGTACCTGGGTTATAACCCCGAGGTAGATTATAATAACGGAGCAAACCTGACACCGGGCGTGGATTACGGAAAGTACCCGCTCGCACGTGCATACAACATCGGAGCACGCATTACATTCTAAGCAGCAGAGAGAAATGATCAAGCGTAAACATATTATCCAAACCGTATTTTCCGCCTGCGGGCTCGTGTTCCTGGCAGGCTGTTCGACAGATTTTATCGACCAGGAAAATCCTAATGCAGTTTCGGCACCTACCTATTACAGAACGGAGAGTGACGTGCTGCTGGCCGTGAACGGTATTTACAATGCACTCCGCGAAGGCAATGGCATTGGAGAGAACAGCGGGTTGTTCAGCGAAGAGCGCTCGGACAATACCGGCCGGAACGACAACCAGTCGAATGCAGGTGAGCCGTTCCAGTTCAATGACTTTTCATTGTTGCCCAGCAATACCTATCTCAAATCGCACTGGCTGGTGCTGTTCCAGATGGTAACGCGCTGCAATCAGGTGCTGGCCGGAATCGAAAAAGTGACTTTCACCAATAACGGTCTCAAAGAACAGTACAAGGCCGAAGCGAAGTTTATCCGCGCATTGACCTACTTCCACCTCGTGCGCAAATGGGGTGATGTGCCCCTGGTAACCACCGAATTGCTCAGCACGGACGAGGTAGCCGCCGCCACCTTCCGCGCAAAGCAGGACGTGGTGTACGCCCAGATCGTAGCCGACCTGAAAGATGCGGTAGGATCGACATTGCCCGACAACCAGACGGCCAATACCAAGGGACGGGTTACCAAAAATGCAGCCAATGCACTGCTCGGCCAGGTTTACCTGACGATGGCCACGACATTGGACGCGGCTAACCGTACTGCCAACCTGAATGAGGCCAAAAAATACCTGACGGCTTCCTATAACCTCCGTTCTTTCGGAGCCCTGAAAGAGATCCCGTATGCGGATGTATTCGACGTGGCAAAAAAATCGACTAACGCCGAGATCATTTTCCAGGTGGTGAACAAGCAGGGGGATATCAACTATTCGTCTTCCATTGCCCGTAACAACCAGGCGAAAGGCGAGACGATCAATTCGCTTTTTGCTTCCACCGGATCAGGCGGCAATGTCACGCCGGACCTGGTGCTGGATTACGAGGAGCGTGATGTGCGGAAGGATTTTTCTGTTAAATACGCCAATGACCCGATCGTGAAGGACTACTTCATTACGAAGTACCGCGACGCGAGCTCGGCCGCAACGACGAACGGCTACGGCGGCAACGACTGGATCCTGATCCGTTATGCGGACGTAATCCTGATGGTGGCGGAGGTAAACATGCAGCTAGGGGATGAACCGGCGGCAATCGCATTCCTGGATCAGGTACGCGAGCGTGCAGGCCTGCCCGGGTATGCGGTGGCGAAAGCAGATCCGGCCTATGCAGCGAAATTTCCGACATTGAAGCTTGCGATCCTGCATGAACGTCGTGTAGAACTGGCTTTTGAAAACCACCGCTGGTTCGATCTGCTGCGTGCTTTCACGACCGATGAGCTGGTCACGTATTTCAAAAGTAAGAAACAGGAGAATTTCGGTATCGCGAAGCTCAACAACTTTGGCAAGAAGGACCGCTACTATCCGATCCCGTTTGATGAATACAAACTGAACCCGGAGAAAATGTACCAGAACGAAGGGTACTAAGTATAATCCGGCCATAACAATGCCCCGCAGCGTTCACCGATGCGGGGCATTTTGTTTTGCAGAGTGATCATTGATATTTGGGCACTCATCCATTATCAATCGCGATGGCGGGGCCGTGCTGGGTTGATCAGCCGACCTCGACGACGTTCAGGCCTTGTTGCCTCAGCGCGATAACGCCCGGGGCTTCATCGCCGGCGTCGGTGATGAGGGTATGGATCTTCGTCAGCCCTGCAAATTTGATATAGCTGTCTTTCCCTATTTTCGAAGCGTCACAGAGCAGCATCGTCTGGCCCGCATTGCGGATAAAGGCCGTCGTAATGCTGGATTCGTGCTCGCTGTGTGCTGTCAGGCCATTTTCAGCCGAGATACCGTCCACGCCGATGAAAGCCTTGTGCGCATGATAGCTCTGGATATGCTGAACGGCCTTGTCGCCGTGTATGGCCTTACGTTCCTTGTTGAGCTCGCCGCCGATCAGGTTAATGTGGATGGAAGGCACGTCGATGAGCTCCGAAAGGATAGGCAGTGAGTTGGTGATGACCCGGATACTCTTCTTTTTAAGGAAACGGCACATTTGAAACACCGTGCTGCCGCAATCGAGGAAGATGGTATCGCCATCCGTCACGAAAGAGGCTGCTTTTTCGGCAATCTTTTCCTTCCCGGCATGGTGTACACCCGATTTTTCTGAAAACCCGGTCAGTACCGGATTTTCCATTTTCATGGCTCCCCCGTGCGTACGCATGAGCAGCCCCTCGTCCGCGATGTCGGCCAGGTCGCGGCGGATGGTGGCGGGTGAAGCTTCCAGGATCTCCGCCAACTCAAATACGCTCAGGCTTTCCGAGCCGTCGAGTGCCGCCAGAATTTTCTTTTTACGTTCTTGGAAATTCATAACAATTGTTTACTTTTGATCAAAATTAATCAAAAATGATTAATAATAATCAAATCTATTAGCAATGAATGGCTTGATGCTGGCCAAAAGTAGCATATCTGATCAGTTTTGTAAAAAGGTTTAACTTAAAATCAATGTCATGAGTGGATTGATGATTCTGGTTGCCGGGCCCTACCGGTCGGGTACTGGGGATGACCCTGTTTTAATGCGTAAAAATCTGGACAGGCTGGAATCTGTCACGTTGTCCCTGTTCCGTGCGGGGCACTTGCCGGTAATAGGGGAATGGGTGGCCCTGCCGCTGCTGAGACTAGCGGGTTCAAAGGCGCCGGGTGACGGGCCATACGAAGAAATCCTGTACCCGGTTGCAGGCCGGCTTTTGCAGAAATGCGACGCAATTCTCCGGCTCGAAGGAGAGTCCAAAGGAGCCGACGAGGATGTCCGGATCGGGAAGGAGCGCGGCTTGCAGATCTTCTATGACCTTGCCGACGTTCCAGGTTGTGCCTGATTACAGCAGATTAGGCTGGTGGGCCATGTTCTTGTTGAACATCGGAATTGAAATGTAGAAGCAGGTACCCTGCCCGGGTTCGCTTTCCAGCCAGATTTTCCCGTTTTGTGCCTTAATGAATTCCATGCAAAGCACCAGGCCCAACCCCGCGCCTTTCTCATTGTTCGTGCCAAAAGTGGATTCAACGTGGAGGGAGAAGATAGATTTCTGCTTCTCGGGAGAGATGCCAATGCCATTGTCACAGACTGAGATCTGGCAATGATTGTCGAGCATTTCCCCTCTGATCGTAATACGTCCGCCCATGGGTGTGAATTTGATGGCGTTACCGACGATGTTCCGCAAGATCAGCTGCATCATGTCACTGTCGGCATAAATGCTGGCCGAAGGGTCGAAGTAGGATTCGAGGCTGATGCTTTTGCGGGCGGCGATGTTGCGTTCGAGATTGAGCGTCGATTCGAAAAGGGTATTTAGGTTGAGATATTCCAGATGTGTGGATACCCCGTGAAGCTGCGATTTCGACCAGTCCAGGAGTTTGGAAAGCATGGCCATGGTGTTTTTTGTCGAATTGAGCAGGTCGTTTTCAATGTCCAGTTTCTGTTCCTCATCCAGGTCGTGCTGGGTCAGTAGTTCGAGAAAGTTTTGAATGCTGCCCAGGGGCGAGCGGAGGTCGTGCGCAACGATGGACATCAGCTTGTTCTTTTCGGCATTCAGGTTTTCGAGCTCTTCATTCTGTTTGACGATCTGCTCGTTTTGTTTCTCGATCGCCCTTGATTTTTCGAGCGCTGAGGCTTTCTCCTGTTCGTAACTGTTCCTAATATAGTCGATGCAAAAATAGGTGATGGCAGCCACCACGGCGTAGGCCGACATATGGTCGACAAACCGATTGGAGTGGTTGGTGTAGGTATCCGGCACCAGGTAAGGGTAGTAGAACTCCATCAGATTGAGGAGCATCAGGATCGTCACATTGATCGGAATCCAGATCTTGTACTGGTCCGACGGGCTTATAGCGATACTGATCAGCAGGGAAAGCATAAAAAACAGGTCGGTGGGACCCCGCATGCCCGAGTTCAGGAAATAATTGACCACAAACAGGCTGATGACCACGATGTTGGCGAGCAGTATGCTGACACTCACGTAATTTCGAAAGCGCGAGGCATAGTACAATGCGACGGCGATCAACAGGACGACCAGGCTGGCCAGCGCAATTTTGGGCAGCCCGATCGCGTAATTGAACGGAACATTATAGCTCAACGCGAAGATCGAGATGAGGCATACCGAATGGAAAATCCGCGCATTCAGTGGAAATTCCAATGGGTCGCCGGACAATTTAGACCATAACCGATAGAGAGAAGATCTGGAAGGCAAGATGTGTAGGGTTTCTTTCCTGCAAATATAAGCCTCCCATTTTCAATATGCATTGGTAGAATTAATATTAATTGATGTGTGGAGATTGACTATCCTTTGATGCGGTTCAGTTCATCCTCCGATCCGGATTTTCGGGCACGTGCCCCCTTGATCTCCTTGCTCCCGAAGCGGTAATTGAAGTTGACCCGCAGCATCCGGCCTTCGAAACGGAACCGGAGGCGGGTTTCGATGCCGGCGTAGGCGGATGTGTAGCCGCCGCGTGCTGTATGGAAAATGTCGCTGAATGAAACTTTCAGACTGGCGTTTTCCTTCCAGAACTTTTTCTGGACCCCGGCATCCATCATGCCCATTTGCCAGTTGTAATCGATACGCCGGTAAGGGGAGTTGTACCAGCCGCTTAGCTCCAAAGTCCAGTTGTTTTTCAACTTGAAAGTGTTCTGCGCATTGAAATTGAATGCCGTGGTGCGGTTGTTGACAATAATGCCGTTGTCCAGCGCGGCCCTCCAAAGGTTGTGATAGCCACTGAAATTGAAATAAATCTCCCACCATTTGGTGATCGGGGTCGTAATGCTGACATCCAGGCTGAAACCCTGAGAATAGTCGAGGTTTTGTGTAATAAAGTAAGTCCGGCTGCTGTCGTAGGGAATGCGGAGGCCCACTACCGGGAATTTGGTCCGGCGGTAGCCGACCGACGTGGTAAGCTTGGCTTTATAGACGTGCGTCAGCTTGAAACTGTTGGCATATTCAGGTTTGAGGAAGGGGTTGCCTTTCGAGTAAACGAGCTCGTCGACACGGTACTCGAACGGATTCAGGTTCTGGTAACTGGGACGGTTGATCCTGCGGCTGTAATTCAGGTTCCAGGTGTGGTTCTTGGATGCTCTGTACGATAAAGCGCCACTGGGAAAGAAGTTGAGGTAGGTCGTGTCTACTTTGTTCAGGTCGTTATGCTTGTAGCTGGTCAGGTCGCCGAGTGATTTGGTATCTTCGGCGCGGAGGCCGGCTTGCAGGTCCCATTTCTTACCCAGCGAAACGTTGTAATTGACATAACCCGCATATACCCTTTCGAGGTATTTGAAGCGGTTGCTGCGGTTGGTGTCGATTACTTCGGTGTTTTGCAGCACATTGTAAAAGTTGAATGTGTTGTCGGATTTGACGTCCGAGAGTTTCACACCGTAGCCAAGTTTACCTTTTTTTAATGGCTGCTCATAATCTACCTTAAACGATTTGATGGTGATGTCAACGGGCGTTTTGCTTACGTAATTGCGTTCAAGCGGCTCGTCGCTGGTCGTTTTGAAAAAGTATTTGTTGGGTTGATAACTGATCCCGCGGGAAGAGAACCGCCCATAGTCCGCATCGATATTGAGCTCGTGACCGGTCGTGTCGGCATACCGGTAGTTCAGGTTCGCGTTCAGGTTTTTGTTTTTCTCAGGGTTCGAAGTTTGGGACGACAGCAGCAGTGAGTCGGCCGCCAGGTTCATCCGCTTGCTGATAAACGTCTCGCTCTCGCCTCCGCCGTTGTGGTCGCTGATGCGCCCGTTCACGTTGAAACCCAGCGTGTTTTTGGAGTCGATAAAGTAATCAGCTCCGATTTTCGCATTGTGACTGGTGTCGCGCCATATGCCATGCCATATTTTGTTGTAAGCGACCTGGTTCAGAATCTGGTCGTCGTAGGTCGTATTGTGCCACGCGCCCTGGTTGAAGCCGTAGTTTCCGAAGACATTCAGCTTCTTGTCGCGGTGGTTCAGGTTCAGGGACGCATTGTATTTGGGTGAAATGCCAAACATCCCGCCGAGGCTGAGGTTGCCGTTTGTGCCTAGCTTGGCATTCTTTTTCAAACGGATATTGATGATCCCGAGATCCCCCGCGGCGTCGAATTTGGCAGAAGGGTTCGTGATGATCTCGATTGCCTCGATATCCGCCGAATTCATACTTTTCAATGTCGAGGCCAGGTCCTTGCCGCTCAATGGCGACGGCCGCCCGTCAATGTAAATGCGGACGCCGGTCTTTCCCCTCACCAGAATGTTTTCATCCCGGTCGACTTGCACGCCCGGCGAGCGTTGCAGCAATTCCAGCGCATTGGAGCCCGTGGCATTAATGCTTGCTTCGACATTGAAAACCATTCTGTCATTTTTTACCTCGATGAGGGGTTTGGTACCGGTGACTTTCACCTCATTCAGCTGCCGTGTTTCCGGGGCCATCCGGATATCGTGTATGCTTACGTCGCGGTCTGTCACCTGGAATGCGTCCGAATGGAACATTTGCTGGCCCACGGCGGAAATGCGGAGAAAATACTTGCCTTCGGGAATGCCTGCGATCCGGAACGAACCATGTTCGTCGGCTACATCGGCTTTGACGAGTGTGGAGTCTTTGGCCTGGTTAACCGAGATGGCCGCGAAGCCGATGGCTTCGTTTTGCTGGTTCCTTACCAACCCGTCCACCGTAAAGGTCTGGGCAAAACTGTTCAGAGAGAGTCCATGAATTAGCAGGTAGAGTAGTGTTTTTTTCATAAATGGCTAATATTCGTATACAGCAAAGAGTAGGAAAGACATTTAATGTTGCATTGGCTTTTTTGTTTTTCTACTTTTAAATCAACGTTTCTCTATCGAATTGAACAAAGTGCCCATGAAGGCGATTGGCTACGGGGTCGTGTTGCTGTACCTCATATGCTTCCAAATTGGTTTTGCACAGGAGTCCACGCCCCGGTTCAGGCGACTTACGACCGACCAGGGATTGTCGCAAAGTCATGTCAGCGCGATCCTGAAAAGCCGGCGCGGTTTTATGTGGTTTGCCACGGAAGACGGGCTTAACCGGTTTGACGGTTATAAATACATGCATTACAAGCACGATCCCGACAATCCGGGATCGATCCATGACAGTTTTGTGCTGTCCCTGCTGGAAGACGAAGCAGGTGATATGTGGGTGGGTACGTCCACGGGGCTCGACCGTTACGACCCTGCGCACGACCGGTTTGTGCATTACCCGCATCCGAACAAAGACCTTGCTGTACATACAATTTTCAGAGATAGTCGTAACCGTATCTGGCTCGGTACCGATCGGGGATTGTACCTGTTCGACCGGGCACGCGGCACGTACCAGCTGTTCAGATACCCGGATCCGAATGCTGCTGGTGAGTTTATCACCAGCATTGCCGAGGGCGACGGATATGTGCTGTGGGTAGGAACCGAGAATGGCCTTTTACAACTGAATGTCGCCTCCGGCAAATTCACTTCCTTCCGGGACGTACTGCGCGGGGACGACGGACGAAAAACAGATTGGGTGAAAGTGCTGCACCGGGACCGGAAGGGTAACTTATGGGTAGGCACGCATGGGGCCGGGGTAGTGGTGCTGGATCGTTCGGGAAGGGTTCTGCGAAGTTTTGTACACGATTCAGCCAATCCATCGGGGATCAGCCATAATGACATCCTGTCGATGATGGAAGACAAGGTAGGTAAGCTGTGGATAGGCACGGAGAATGGCGGTGTCAGTATCTATGATCCGGTGACGGGGAAGTTTACGGTGTTGAAGAATGATCCGGATGATCGCAGTTCGCTGAGCAACAACTCGGTGTATACCATTTACAGGGATAATGCCGAGGATATCTGGATAGGTACCTACGCCGGCGGGGTGAATTTTCTACCCAGGTTCGGTCCCAAGTTTGCATCTTACCGAAGCAAGGTGACGAATCCGAACAGCCTCAGTAACAACACGGTGTTGGCTATCTGCGGGGATAGTACGGGTGAAGATATCTGGATCGGGACAGACGGAGGAGGCCTCAATCGGTTCAACCGTAAAACAAAATCGTTCAGCTTTTACAGGCATCGGGAAGGGGATCCGCGTTCGATCAGCAACGACTACGTCATCGCGGTGATCTGGGTGGCGAAGGACGTACTGGGCTTGGGGTTCCATAATGGAGGATTCGACCTTTTGAATGTAAAAACAGGGGCAATAGAGCACCATATGCCGCAGGGGGGCAACCCGAACAGCCTTTCAATGTCTGATGTGAATAATATGACCAGGGACCGGGACGGCAATCTCTGGCTTGGGACCTGGAAGGGAGGGCTGAATTATTATGATGTCAAAACAAAGCGGTTTCGTCACTACCGGCATTCCAATGACGACCCGAAGAGTATCAGCGGGGACATTGTTACCACTATATTCCAGGACAGGAAAGGCGACATCTGGGTTGGTACTTTGAATGGTCTCAACCTGTTGTTGCCCGATCGCAGCGGTTTCAGGCATTACCATTATGATCCCCGCGACCCGGGAAGCATTTCGCACAACAAGATCCAGTCGATCCTGGAAGCGGACCATGGCGATCTCTGGATCGGCACGATCGGCGGCGGCCTGTGTTATTTTGATCGTAAAGCGCAGAAATTCCAGTCTTACACCGAAAAGGACGGATTAGCCAGTAATGTCGTTTTTGCGATTCAGCGTGATCACCGGCAGAATTTGTGGATCAGTACGAACAAAGGCATTTCCAGGTTCAACCCGGCCACGAGGACTTTCCGAAATTTCGGTATCTCTGATGGCTTGCCCGGCAATGAATTCCGGGATAATTCCCGGTTTACGGCCGCCGACGGACAAATGTACTTTGGAGGGGTCAATGGTTTCGTCAGCTTCTATCCCGACAGCATGCGGTACAACGACTTCGTGCCGCCGGTGTACATTACCGATCTCCTGGTTTTCAACAAACAGGTTGTCGTAGGCCGTGCGGACAGCATTTTGAAACAGGAGGTCAGCGAAGCAAAAGAAATGACGCTGCATTACGATCAGTCGGTGATTACATTTGAATTCGCCTCTTTGAGCTACACTTTTCCCCAGAAGAACCAGTATGCCTACAAGCTGGAAGGATTCGATGACAACTGGAATTACATAGGCAACAAACGAACCGCGACCTACACGAACCTGGATCCCGGCACGTACACTTTCAAAGTAAAAGCGTCCAATAACGATGGTGTATGGAATGAAAAGGGGATCGCCGTCAAACTAATCATCACACCGCCTTTCTGGCTTACCTGGTGGTTTCGGCTTCTGTGCCTGGCATTGCTGGCGGGCCTGATCGTCGTGGTTTACCAGATCAGGACCTATACGATCCGAAAGCAGAAACGGATCCTCGAACGTCAGATCCAGGAGCGTACGACCCAGCTTGAACGTGCCATTGAAGATCAGCAGCTGGCGGTCCGGAAGGCAGAACTGGCAAACCGGGCGAAAAGCTCGTTCCTCGCGACGATGAGTCACGAGATCCGGACGCCGATGAATGGTGTCATCGGGCTGGCGTCGCTGCTCGCGGAAACAGACCTGACCGAAGAGCAGCGGGCTTTTACCAAATCGATACAGCTTTCCGGAGAGGGCCTGCTCAATGTGATCAACGATATTCTGGATGTATCGAAGATCGAGTCGGGTAACATGGAACTTGAAGAAAAGGAGTTCGGATTGCGGGCCTATGTGAGTGATGTGATGGAAGTATTTAAGGCCAAAACGGCATCGACGCCCCTGGATGTCGTTTTGAGGATCGACGAGGATGTTCCTGCCTGGATCATAGGGGACCGGTTACGGCTTGGGCAAGTGCTTACCAACCTGGTAGGGAATGCCGTGAAATTTACGCCGGAGGGTGAAGTGGACGTACACCTTTACGTGGTTGCCCGCAGGGGGGACGCGGTCACGCTCGGGTTCGATGTAGCGGATACCGGGATCGGCATTGCCGAAGATAAGCTGGACAAGCTGTTCAAGCCGTTTTCTCAGGTGGATTCCTCCACAACCCGGCAATACGGAGGCACGGGGCTTGGGCTGGTAATCTGTGAACAACTCACATCCCTGATGGGAGGTCAGATCGAAGTACAAAGCCGGTTGGACCGGGGGAGTATTTTTCGTTTCTCGATCTCAGCAAGGGTAGCGACCGGAGCGAGCGTCGAAAAGGCTGCGGTAATGCCGGCAGATGCCCCGCAGAAAAAACTGCATTCCGATTTTGCGCTCGAATATCCGATGTCCATTCTGGTGGCGGAGGACAATAAAGTCAACCAGATCGTGATCATGAACACCTTAGCGAAGCTGGGTTATCGTGCCGACCTCGCGCAAAATGGCCTGGAAGTACTAGAGAAGATCCGGGAGGTGCAGTACGACATCATTCTGATGGATATGCAGATGCCCCAAATGGATGGACTGGAGGCAACGCGGCTGATTAAGGCCGGAAACCCTGTTCAGCCATTCATCATCGCGATGACGGCCAATGCATTGCAGCAAGATAAGGACAAGTGTTTCGAGGCCGGGATGGATGATTATTTCAGCAAGCCTGTTATCCTGGAAGAGCTCGTGGTTATTCTTCGTAAATGGGCAGGCCGCCTTGAAACTCCCGCCCGGGGAATAGAATGATATTTCGTACCCGCTGGCAGAAAGCAACAAAAAGAGCAGCCGTGAAGCTGCTCTTTTGCGTTTGTAGATGATGAAGTGTTAATAAGTTTCCTGTATCAGTGTGTATGATTATTGCTTTAAAAATTCCGTTCCACCAGCGACGGTATGCTTGCTGTCGGGTCCTTTTTTCGGTTCCTGCTGTCGGATAAAAGCCGCCGCGTCATCCGCAAGCAGCTCTTTAAGATGCTTACCGCCGAGCTGATCATAGTACCAGATCCATACCATTTTCTCGGAAACGATCGAATAATGCAGGCCCGTCATGGCTTTTGTTTGTTGATGAATCAAAGATAGTGGAATATTTCCATATGTATGGAAATATTCCACTATCTTTTTTGGAAATATTTCCAGATCCTTTTAAAAAAAATCTGAAAATAGCTGTAAATCAGTTCAATGAAGCCAGCGAAGCGCGTAGCGAGACGTCTTCGTGCGATGCGTCGTAAATGCACTCGCCATTTTTGACGACAAGGATCTGTGGAGATTCGTGCTCAACCTGGAATGCATTGGCAATGGCCATCGACTCCCTGCGGTTTTGTACGACATCGACAATGTAAATAGGTATCCCGAGGTCCGATGCGCTGACCTCCGATTTGAGCTGCCTGTAAGCCATCAGGCTGGTCATGCACCTGGGGCTGTGTTTATAAATAATGGAATAATCCGCTGACTTGTGAATCGTATCGACTTCCTCTTCGCTATTGATCGTAATCCAGTTCATATCTTTATTTAATTCCAAAATCGGTTCTTGCTATGTAAACAACAGTCAAATAGACTTTTTTCATTCCAATTGACTTGAAAAAAAGTCTGTTTGAACCTAAAACGAGGGTTATTTTGAATGGCAAATGAGATTTTTTAAATATGGCACTGCGTCGTGCTTGCCTAATTCTTTTTCTCAACAGGCACAATGATGAAATTGAGCAGCTCGGTGTGCCGGATAACCGCTATGTCGGTGATACCTAGGATCTCCCGGTTTGTCAATGCCCTGAACAGTTCATTGGAATTGCGGACGGGCTTTCCGTTGAATGACACGATAATGTCACCCTCGATGAGTTGCGACCGGGAGGCAGGCGTATCGGATTCGATATGGGTAATGAAAATGCCCTGGTGGTTGGGCAGCCTGTGATGCTGCCGGATGCGCTCGTTCAACGGTACGTCCTGCAATTGCAGGCCCAGGTAGGCTTTGAATACTTTCCCGTCCCGGATCAGCTGGCGGGCAATTTCTTTGGCGGTATTGATGTCAACCGAAAAGCTCAGTCCCTGTGCTCCCTGGATGACAGCGGTGTTCACGCCGATGACTTCACCGTCGGTGTTGATCATCGGGCCACCAGAGTTGCCCGGGTTCAATGCGGCATCGGACTGGATCACATTGTCGACAAATCGCCCCGACTGGGTTTGCAGCGTGCGCCCCAGCGCACTCACCACGCCCGTGGTAACGGTATGCTGGTAGCCGTAAGGATTCCCGATCGCGATCACGAACTGGCCGATCTGCAATGCGCTCGCATCGCCCAGCCTGGCTACCGAATAGCCTTGGGTATATATTTTAAGGATCGCCAGGTCCGTGTCCGGATCTTTTCCGACGAGCGTCGCCTCTATTTCGTTTTCATTGAGGAGGCTTACCATTATTTTCTCCGCGCCTTCTACGACATGACTATTCGTGAAAATCAGTCCGTCGGAAGAGAAAATAAAGCCCGATCCGGATCCCGCCGGCCGGAACTTCTCATTGACTGATTTATATATATCGATCTTTACGACTGCATTTTTAATCTGATCAACGGCACCGATGATCATACTTGAAAAGGTATCCATAGCTGCTGGGTTTGTTGTATGGAACCACGGCAGCAAAAAGCTATCCAATTGAAAGTAAATGCCAAAGTGGCGTGCCCGGGCCATTGGGACACGCCAAAAGGACATGGTGTTATCAGGGAATGGTTACCATGATCTTCCCCGCCGTATTGCCTCTTTCAATAGCAGCATGTGCGGTTCGCATCTCGCCGAAATCGTAACTGCCGGCAATATGTGACCGGAGGGCTCCGGTTTCCAACAGCGCTGCGATCCTTTTCATATCCGCTCCATTAGACACTACACCCAGTCGGTGCGCAGAAACTGCCCTCTCTTTGACTTTTTGGACGAGCTTTTCATCTGTGAAAAACGTCAGGAGTGTAATGACCCTACCGCCTTCTCTGACCGCATTCAGTGAGCGGAAAACGTGGTCACCGAACAGGGAATCCAGAACCAGGTCGGCGTCCTGCACAACATCTTCGAACCGTACCGCCGTGTGGTCGATGAATGCATCGGCACCCAATCCGAGCACGAAATCTTTTTTGCCAGCCGAACCTGTGCCCGTGACGTGCGCGCCGAGGTGCTTCGCGATCTGAATGGCATAATGCCCTACACCACCACCGGCTGCGTGTATCAGTACTTTTTCGCCCGCGTTGAGTTTGCCATAAGTTACCAGCGCCTGCCAGGCCGTGAGCGCGGCCAGCGCGGCAGCTGCCGCTTCCTCGTGGGAAATGCCGGTGGGTTTTAATGCAAGCTGATCTGCCGGTGCTGCCACGTATTCGGCATAGGCTTTGCCCTGGCCCGGAAAGTTGATCATCCCGAACACCTCATCGCCGGGCTTCCAGGCCGTCACCAGGTCCCCGGTTTCTTCCACCACCCCCGAAACATCCCAGCCAAGGATTACCTCTTCGCCGGGCTTCGATCCGACCATGTAGGTCATCGCGTCGGCGTGCTGCCGTACAAAAGCATCTACCGGGTTGATGCCGATCGCTTTGACGCGGATGAGGACTTCGTGGCTCCGGATTTCTGGTTTGGGGATTTCTGTGAAAATCAAATTTTCAGTCCCTCCGTTGTGGTTCAATGTGATGGCTTTCATGAATTTGCATTGATTTGAATGACTAATGCAAATGTCTGTGTCCTCAAAGAATTTCAGGCTGTAAAAATTTGGGTTAATTCTGTAATTTTACCGGTATGACAGTCCACCACATCCATCAACCTTTCGACATCCTCTTTGTAAAAGTGGATGAATGCCCGATCAAGGCGCACAAGAATACTTTTATTGAACTGGTGTATATTGTTGAGGGAGAAGGGGTTTATCACATCAATCAGAACGAATTTCATTACCGGAAGGAAAACCTGTTCCTCGCCATGCCTATGGACCTGCATTATACGGAGGTAAAAACGACTACTTCGTTTATGTTTATCCGTTTCAACAACATTTATCTGAATGCGCAGAAGGCAAAGGATGAGCATTCAAACCTGGGAGACTGGATTCCTAAGCTGGAATATATCTTTCAGAATAATAATCACCTGCAAGGATGCATTCTGCGTAACATGCACGATAAGCCGCTTGTGCGCGCCCTGATGAACGCGCTCGCAACGGAATATGTCAATCAGCAAACGCTTCACAAGGAGTTGGTGCAGCAGTTGCTGAATACGCTGATCACCGTCGTCGCGCGGAACATTACCATTCATATCCCTGAAAAAACGCAGCTGACGCAGAACACCCCGCTGGATATCATCCATTACATTCACCAAAATATTTACAACCCAGAAAAGCTGCGGGCAGAACGCATTGCTGCCCATTTCAATATCTCCCTCAATTATTTGAGCGAGTATTTCAAAAAGCACACGCATGAAACGTTGCAGCAATATATGATTAACTACAAAATCTCGCTGGTTGAGATTCGCTTAAAACACAGCGATATGCGTGTCAATGAGATTGCTGCCGAACTGGGTTTTACCGATGACAGCCATCTGATCAAGACCTTTAAAAAGCATCGGGGAGTCAGCCCGGCCGAATTCAGGAACCGGGCGTTGGCAATGGTATCTTGATCAGTTTTCCAGTTCTTCTTTTTTAAGTTCAATAATGACGTCCATTGATTCAACAATCAGTTCTTCGAAAGTTTGCGTGGCCGGACTTTGCTTCATCATTGGCCTGAGGTAGTTGGTGAAAAGGTCATCAAAATCGTCCTGGTGATAAGGAATTGATCCGAAAAGCCCGTTTGAATCGAAGTACAGATAAGTGGCGGATTCGAGATTGTCGTCTGTACTGAACCAACCGAAGGCAATATATTGACTGTTCAGATATTCCGTCATTTTGCTGCTTAGTTCCAGGATCTCATCCCTGTCGTTTCCCCAGTTAAACAGAATCATATCCAGAATGCCCATACTCCTCATTTTGGACCAATTATCTGTTTCGTCCAGCTTTTCAAGCAGATAGTTGATTGAAAATAAATCAATGCTGTTATTTTCATTGAGACTGTCGCTCTTGATACTCCCGATCGTCTGATAAAAATCTTTGAGGTCTTTCGGTAGCACAACTTGCGCCCTGGCCTCCAACTGGCTGATGCTTTCCGCGCTGCTGATCTGGCCTGTCGTGAGGGTATACAACTTTGAGAATGGCTCTCCTGCATTGATTGATAAGCTATTATATTCTCCTACTTTTTCTAAGATTGTGTCGAACATTAAGTTTGGCTTTTTGGGTGAGTATATGATTTAACAACCTGTTTTTTTGTGCCGGATCTCCTAACGAACAGGCTTCGAGGTTTCCGTCAGCGGGGTTATGAGATAGTGGGTTTCCGGCTCCTTCTGACCTTTTGGAAGAAAATACCGGACGGTGAGCCTGTAAATGATCTGAATGGGAGGTTCGAGGACTGTTGGATTGACCACAATGTCGAAGGTGCTGTAATCCGGCGCACTGTAGTATTGCGAAACGGCCTTCTCATTTTCATTGGTATACAGGAAGTGCTTCTTGCCTGACGGCGGCACCGGGCGGGAAAATGCGAGGTAGAGGGAGTACCTGTTCTGCGGATTGATCTGATCAAACTGCTCCGCGATGGTCTTTTTCAATGTGTCGAGCCGCACATCAAGGCTTTTGTAGCGCTTTATTTTTTCGCGAATCTCGTTTACACAATGTGTTTTCAGTGAATCTTTGTAAGGTTGGGGATTTTGAATAAAACAATCCACTTTTACCAGATCGTAGATTTCTGATTTTGCTGCCACACTGATTAATTTGTCAAGGGCTGATGGCTCTTTGTATCTGATTGAAACATTTTTCCGGAGCTCGAAACCGGAGGGCACTTCGTTGTATGTTTTGCTGAATATTTTTTGTTCAAGTTCATATTGATACTTGGGAACAAAGGATATCATGTCCACATAAATATCGGCATCCTTTACGCCAGTCGCTTTAATGCCTTGCTTGAATGCTTCAATCCTTGTATGCATTGCCTGATCGGTCAGTTCCGCGGATTCGCCGACTTGAATCATGCTGAATGTGGCGACGTACTCATCGGGCTGCGCGTTGTAAATGCCGCTTACCGAAATGACTACTTCGTTTTCGTTCGGTACAGGCGGCGATTGTAATCCATTTGTGTCGACAAAGTTTTTCGTATTGTTTTCATTGACATAGAGAATATTCTCTGACCTCTTTGTGGGGGAATCTTGTGGCATGGAACCGGGATACCGGCTGTTCCCACTTACCTGAGCCTGCGTGAGAGAAGTGGTCATTGCCGATAACATCGACATAAGGACCATAACCTTCCAATATTTCATACTTAAATTCGGTTAAGCCGAAATATTGGAAGATTGAGTATCAAGGCTCCGGAATAACTATCATCCGGTAGGTATAAATTATCTTTCGGCTTAACTATTTCATGATTTTGAAATCCCGCCCGTCGACTGCAATGACGTAAAGCCCTTTTGACAGATCTGAAATGTCCAGCTGGACGGATGGTTGTGTGGTCCTGAAAGTTCTCAGCAATGCTCCCGCACTGCTGAAAATCTGAATTAAACCCAGGTTTTGAGCCGATTCGACAGTGATGGTATTCGTCGCAGGGTTCGGATATACCCTGGCAGATTCGTTTCCGGCGACCTTTACACTTATAATGCGGGTTAAATCGTACTTGCCATCCACGTCCACCTCTTTCAGGCGGTAATAATAAATGCCTTTCGGAAGGATCTCCTCTTCATACCGATATGCATTACCGGTTTGGGAATTGCCCGCTGCGTCCATAACCCGGACTGTGGAGAATGTGACGGCATCGGTGCTCCGCAGGATTTCGAAACGGGAAGCATTGATCTCCGATGAGGTCGACCAATCCACTACAACACGTCCGCCCGGACCTACCTGGGCCGTGAACGACTCCCAGACGACGGGCAATGCGGCATTGGTCACGCTAACCAATGGAGAGAAAACGGTGTTAGCGTTCGCATCGACTATTTTTAGTTTGTAGGAGCCCGGGCTCGTTGTCCATTGTTGGGAAGTGCTTTGGACCTGGTTACAGTCTGCACTTCCCAGCCAGTTGAACTGATAGCCACCCGGCATTGCAGGCCCGGAGAATGTGATCTGGGAACCGTTGGCCGAAACTGCGACGGCGGGCGGAGGCGTAGCAGCGTATGGCGTGGACTGATTCAGGAATTCAGGCGTTATTTTATCGGCCCAGAATCCGGCCAGGGAGATCAAGCCCGAATAGACATGACCATCAGAAGAAGGGGTAACGCCATCGCCCCGGAAGTGAACCTGGTCGCTGCGGTACTCGATGCTGTAATAGGGGTCAGTTTCAGGGCCTTGAAAGACATTCGGGTACTGGGTATCATTGTTAATCAGTTCATTCTGAGCGCTGATGACATTGTCTGACACCCTGCTCAGGCCATTGACGGTAAACCGCGAAGCCCTTGCCACCAGCCACGCGAGATTGGACTTGCCGCTGTAATTCCGGCTTGCACCGATTACCTCCCAAAGCTCGGAAAGGTAGCGGTTAAAGGTATTATCTCCGGGTTGTTCCAGGAAATTGTCGGTTTCGCCCTGATGCCATAGGACCGCCCTGACGCCGAGTTGCGCAATGTAGTTGTTGAGGGCCAGGCGCAAATGACCGAAAGGAAGGCCGGCGGGAAAGGTATAACCGAACGCGCTGGTAGTAATGCCGTTGGGGTCGGCGCTCTGCTTCCAGTTGGTAATGCCGGTACTCGACCAGCCCCCATTGAATATCATGACCGGAACCCTGAGCTTCTCATACAGCTTATCGCCAAAGCTACCCCAGCACCAGGCGTAGTTGCCGAAAGGCGCAGTTTTGACCTGGGCATCCAGATGAACGAATTCCGGGCAGGGGAGCTGCACGTTGAGATAAGAGGATACAGTGAGTGTGGAAGCGTTGAAATTCTGAAAGTCGACGCTGTTTACCTGGTCGTGCGCCGCACCCGGGCCATTGGGATTGGAATCTCCACCCGTCGAATTGGATTGACCGGCCACCACAAAAACTTCCCCTGCGCCTACGCGGGATACGTATGTCACAGGCGAGGCCCCATCGGGATTGACGCCCCTTACTTCCAGTTGGTACCATCCACCTTTTACGCGGATGGAGCCCAGAAATTGTGCTCCGCTCAGCTCATTGTCGATTACGGCCCATCCGCCTCCTTCGGGCGCCGGCTGGCCCTCTCCGGCGACCCTGGGCACAGCCCGTGCTTCAATTTTCTGGTACAGCTGTGTAGTGAACCCTCCTATATATACGTCTGCTTCATTCGAATTGTTTCTTTGGAAAACTGCACGTTCGGTAGGAAAGGTTACTACAACCTGCGAATAGCTTTTTGATAAGCTGAATAGAATAATTAAATAGGTGAGGAGCGATAAATTTTTTGTCATAGCGTACAAATTTGATAGAGGATGGGATGTTGAGTACGAGGTTGTTAAATAAAAATAAATGCGTGGACTGCATGCCCGTCGAAGCGGACCATACGTCCGGGATGGAAAGATGTGAAGAGATATAATTCAACAGGAAGTTACAGAATTAGCGTCGGAAAACCTCTATCCGGAGCACCATTTATTTTGTCGCCCGGCAGGTCGGGCGGGCGCGTGATGAATGGTGCTCCGGAGAAAAGCTCTAATTTTGCCCCATGTCTAAAATGATACCCCAAAATCTGATCGAAATCATGGTCCACAATGCGCAGGAGGTCCAGAACCAGCTTGCGAAGGACCACGCACCTGTGGTAAAATTACACTCTCGTTATGGAAAGGCGATATGGCTGCTTTCGGAGCTGGATCCTGTAAACAATATTGCCTTCGGCCTGTGCGACCTCGGGCAAGGTAATCCGGAACTCAGTTATGTTTCACTCTCGGACCTGGCGAGCATCAAACACGCCCGCCTGAAAGTACCGATGGTAGAGGCCGATCTGGTCTTTGACGGGAAATATGCGATGAGTGTGTATCTGAAAGCGGCTAAGGAGGCTAAGCGGGTTGTGGAGGATGATGCAGTGCTAAGCAGGATCGCAGTTTCTCAATAATTTCCGGAATCGCGTACGTTCTTGTCCTAGTTCAATGCCCTGCCCCTGCCGGGGAGTGTACATTTGTATCATCAAAACGCAAAGAACATCTAACTGAACAAGACAATGGAAAATACGATCAACGGCATCCACCACATTACAGCCATCGCTGGTGACGCTAAAACCAACTACGATTTCTATACAAGGGTATTGGGCCTGAGAATGGTGAAAAAAACTGTCAATTTTGACGATCCCAATACATACCATTTTTACTACGGTGACAAAAACGGTACACCCGGATCCATACTGACCTTTTTCCCATGGGGTAACCAAATCCCCGCCGGACGCAGGGGAACACGTCAGGCCACCGAGATCGGTTATTCGGTACCTGAGGGAAGTCTTGATTTCTGGTTGAAAAGGTTAGAGGCCAACAAGGTGACCTATAACAAACCCGCTGAAAAATTCGGAGAGCAATACCTTACTTTTCTGGATCCGGATGGTTTGAAATTTGAGTTGACCGTTCCCAAAATCACCGACAACAGAACTCCCTGGGAAACAGCCGAAGTGACAGCCGAAAACGCGACCCGTGGTTTCCACAACATTACCATTACGACCAACAAAATAGAGGAAACCGCGAAGATACTCACCGATATTTTCGGGTACCGGCTTACCGAACAGCATGTTAACCGTTTCCGGTTTGTTACCGACGCGGTCGATAATGCCAACATCGTCGACCTGGTGGAAGCGCCTGGTGAAAGAGCGGGGCATGTGGCGGGAGGCTCCGTGCACCACGTTGCGTTCCGGGTGGCCAATGACGATATCCTGATGGAGTTCCGTAAAAAAGTACTCGATGCCGGCTTGCAGATTACAGATAAAATAGACAGAAACTATTTCTACTCACTGTACTTCCGTGAACCAGGTGGCGTACTGTTCGAGATCGCGAGCGACAACCCCGGCTTTGCAACCGACGAAACTGTGGAACAACTAGGCTCCGGCTTAATGCTCCCTCCCCAATACGAACCCCGCCGCGAACAGATCGTGAAGGTCCTTCCGGTGTTGGGGTAGTTTTGAATGAGTGAATTAGAGAATGAGTGAATTAGTGAATGTGTGAGTGAGTGAATTAGTGACCGGCTCATCGCTTCGGCGACCCGGTCAATCATTTAATCATTCACTCATTTCCAGTTCCACTGCGGTTCATTCAGTCATTAAATCATTGACCCATTCCCACTTCCACTGCGGCTCATCCACTCATTCACTAATTCACTAATTCACTCATTCCCAGTTCCACTGCGGCTCACTCACAGTTCCACTGCGGCTCATTCACTCATTCACTCATTCAGTCATTCAGTCATTCAGTCATTCAGTCATTCAGTCATTCAGTCATTCA
>CBFGMV010000095.1:0-31714 GCA_965649915.1 uncultured Dyadobacter sp. | reverse complement strand
GTTCGCGCTGCGGTAGAGGTGGGGTGAATTCAGCGGTCACCCCTGGAACGGAGGGAAGTGTTCTGGGGATGTCCGCGCCGGGCTCCGTGCGAAGCGCCGCCGGAATCGGTGCCTCCCTGCGAGTGCTCGCCCTCGCCGAGGATCTCTATCTCTCCGGCCTCGAGCAGCTTCTTGATGGCGGGTAGCTCGGCCGCATTGTCCGCGAAATGGACAACGGCGATCCCGGCAATGGTAACCCCGATGCCAAAGAATATGGCGATGCACGCAAAATTTCAATCGTCAAAGCAGAAAAGAATCTTTCGCTGTTCCTGAACACGCATGTATTTAAAGTTGAAAAAGAGAATGACATTATCACCGCGGTAGTAGGCCGCGATATTGCTACCAACCAGGAGTGCCGCTTTTCCGGCTCCTTCTTTTCGGATTGTACCGGCGATGGTACCGTCGGCTTCCTGGCTGGCGCGGAATTCAGGATGGGGCGCGAGAGCAAGGACGAAACCGGCGAATCGCTCGCGGCCGACAAATCCGATGATTTTACACTGGGTACTTCCAATTTGTGGGCGTCGGTGGACCGCGATACTGTCTCGTCCTTCCCTGAAACGCCCTGGGCTATGCAGTTTTCGGACGAGTACCACATCGACGAACCCAAATCCGACTGGCAATGGGAAACGGGTTTCGGTAATTTCAATACCATTACCCAGGCTGAACAGATCCGCGACCATAATCTGCGCGCCATCTACGGCAACTGGTCCTATTTAAAGAAAAACAAAGCCGCTAAATACGGCAAAAAGGATCTCGCCTGGGTGGCCTACATCGGCGGAAAACGCGAATCGCGCAGGATCATCGGCGACTATGTTTTGAATCAAATGGATATTCAGGAAGGCAAATTTTACCCCGATGGCTCAGTTACGGCTACCTGGACGATCGATCTCCATTTCCCCGACGCCAAAAACAGCAAATACTTTGAGGGACAGGAGTTTTTCGCGGGCACCAAGCACATTAAAGTAGCGCCTTACACGATTCCATACCGCTGTCTTTATTCCAAAAACATCCAGAACCTGTTTATGGCCGGTCGGAATATCAGCACCACCCACGTAGCGTTCGGGAGCACGCGTGTCATGCGTACGTGCGGGATGATGGGCGAGGTCGTGGGATTCGCTTCGTACATCGCAGCCAAATACAAAACCACCCCGCGGGGGGTTTACAAGGACCATTTGCCCGAACTGACAGGTATTCTGAAAGGTGAAACATTGGCCCCTCAACCCTGATTTTGCATTGAAATACACTGCGATCCATATTGCCGGAGTAATATCCACCCTCATCCCGATGATGCTGCCGTTGGCGACAATGGCGGCCATCGAAGAGGGTATGGTTTCTATCGACGGCGAAGCGCAGGGTACCACTTACCATGTCCGTTATTTCGATCCGCAAGGCCGCAATTTCAAGCATTCCATTGATTCAATACTCGCTGAATTCGACAAATGTTTGTCGCTCTACCGCCCTGATTCCGAGCTTTCTGCATTCAATCAAGATTCAAGGCATGCATTCCGTTCGCCGTGGTTTTATGATGTTTTGGTTAAATCAAAAGAAATCTATGAAGTGACAGGCGGCGCATTTGACCCTACCATTATGCCGCTTTCCGAGGCTTACGGTTTTGGGAATAAAAAGAATGTCGATCCGGAAAATCTAAATATCGACTCGTTGCTGCAATACATTGGGTTTAAGTACATTAAATTCAATAACCAACAAATAGAAAGCCGCCCCGGGGTGAAGCTGGATTTCAATGGCATTGCGCAAGGCTATTCGGTGGATATACTGGGGGGATTTCTGAAAAGCCGCAAAATCGATCGTTTTATGGTCGAAATCGGCGGGGAAGTGCTCTGCTCGGGCAACAAAAACGATCAGGCGCCCTGGGTGACCGGCATCGAAAATCCGCTGAAACCTGCCGCATTGGCAGCCACCGTGAAGCTCACCAACCGCGCAATGACCACCGCGGGCAATTACCATAACCACATAACCCGCAACGGAATCACCTACAACCACCTCATCGACCCCAGGACCGGATCGATGGAGCAGACGCCGTTGCTCAGCGTGACGGTGTTTGCGAAAGACGCCATGACGGCCGACGGCTACGATACCGCATTCTTTGTTATGGGCCTCGAAGCGACCAAAACCTTTTTAAAAAACCGGAAAGATATCGATGTGTACATGCTTTACACCAGTGAGGAAGGGCATTTAATGTCCTTCGCCACCGACGGTATCAAAGACCTTATCCAGGAAAAATGAAAAGAATAACCCTGTTACTACCCGTTTTACTCAACGTTATCGCCGTTTTGCAGGCCCCGGCCCAGCGTACGGCCGTAAAGGCATTGTCCAACAATTCGATCCGCGTACAGTGGCGGGAGACGGACGGCGTATTGAGGATTGAAGAGGTTGCTGTGAATAAAAAAGGCCAGTGGGCTAAGCTCGCGGCACCTTCCGGCGAATATACTTTGCTCTATTCCGAAACCAAGCCTTCGACCGAATCGGCCGAAACCTTTGAAAAGATCACCGGTGGCAAATTCCCCGAGGACGCCTACCATTACCAGCAAACCCAGTGGAAAGAAAGCACTACCGGCGTGGCATTAAACACCGCCGGGCGCGCCATTCACTTTTTCCCGCAAACAGGTACCGCGATGGATAACGGACTGGAATTCAAATCGGAAACCGATGTGGCGAGCATCACCGCGCATTGGAAGATCGATCCCCGTTTCCCGAGCGACGTGCTGGTAACGATGACTTTGAATGCGAAGAAAAAAGGCTACTTCTCGCTGGCGACGCCTACCCTGGCCGCATTGCCCGTTGATCAGATGAGCTGGGTGTCGGTGCCGGGCTATTTTCAGGGGAATTTTATGCAAAAAAACTTTGCATTGGCCTACGCCTATGGCCATGGTATCCCCAACCGCCCCGCCGTGTACCGCGAGCGTTGCGCTTCCACGCTAAGCCCGCTTGTGAGCAGCAAGGAGGGCATTACACTGTCCGTGGTGCCAGAGCCGGGCCTCGCCCGCGACCCGTGGGCGAAAGACCAGATCACGCAGATCGACTGGCATCTGGGGCTTTCGCATATGAACCGCAAGGCACAGCTTTCGCCGACACTATACTACCCGGTTTTGGGAGAAGAAAAGTCTGAAATGGAGGCCGGGCAATCGGTTTCGTACACATTCCGGTACAGCCTTATCTCAGGCGACTGGTTTCAAGCGACCAAACATGCGGCTGTCGATATTTACAAGTTCAGTGAAACGCTCGCGCTTCGGCAAAGCAAGCAGGCACTGACCGACCGGATCGAAAAAATGCACCATTACCTCACCGATCCCAAGACTTCGCTCTGGAATATCGAGGAGTTCAAAGGCAAGCAGATTGGTGCGCAATCGTACCTCGGCGGCGTGGTGGGTTCCGATAAGGATGCGATGAAAAACTCGGATTACGGCGCGATGTGGATGCTCGCCAATGCGACCAAAGACCCCGAACTGACCCAAAAAGTGCTTCCCCCGGCCGAAAACTTCAAGCTCGTTCAACAGCAAACCGACGAAGGCTTCTTTAAAGGGGCCGTGGAGGGGCAATATTATTTAGCCAAAAAGAAAAAATTCGTCGAAGAATGGGGCGAGGTCGTCGAGCCTATTGCATTGACCTACTATGTGATGCTCGATGTAGGTAATATGCTCCTTTTCGAGCCCAATAATGCGGAATTGAAAGAGCGCCTGAAACTCGGTGCCGAAAAACTGCTGAGCTGGCAGCGCGAGGACGGCAGCTTCGCCGTGGCCTACGACCGCAAAACCGAACAGGAGGCTTTCAAGGATATTCAGGATGTGCGGCCAACGTTTTACGGCCTGATCGTCGCCCACCGCATTTTGAAAGACGAAAAGTACCTGAAAGCGGCAGAGAAAGGGGCTGAATGGTTTCTCAAAAATGCCGTGGAAACCGGTGCTTTCCTGGGTGTATGCGGGGACGCACGCTACGCACCCGACTTTGCGACGGGCCAATCGGCACAGGCATTGCTGGACCTTTTTGATTTAACCCAAAACAAAAAGTACCAGGACGCCGCCATTACCTGCGCGAAAATCTACACCTCGTCTATTTACACGCATCCCATCGCCGACCACAAACCCAAAACCGTCAATGGCAATGCCCGTGAAGATTGGGAGATCAGCCAAACCGGCCTCAGTTTTGAACATGGCGGCATTTTTGGTTCCGCTACCCGGCATGGGCCTATTCAGCTGGCTAGTCACGCCGGGTTGTTCATCCGTATTTACCAGCTCACCGGCGAGCGGCTTTTTGCAGATATGGCCCGCGCGGCTGCCATTGGCCGGGATGCATTTGTGGACAGTAAAACCAGCGTAGCCTCTTACTATTGGAATGCCATGAACCGCGGCGCCGGCCCCTACCCGCATCATGCCTGGTGGCAGGTTGGCTGGATCACCGACTACCTGCTTTCCGAAGCCGCATTGCGCTCGAATGGCAAGGTTACATTCCCCAGAGGCTTTGTGACACCGAAAGTAGGCCCCCACCAGACCTACGGCTTCGCGCCGGGCGATGTTTTTGGGGATAAGGCAAGCCTGGTTATCAAAGAAGGCTTCATCACCGCCGACAGCCCGTCCATCGACCCTATTATTTCAAAATCAGAAACCAAAAACACCTACTACATCACGCTGCTGAACAACAGCCCGCAGCCTACCGCATTCAACCTGAACATCGACCACAGCAAAGTATCCGGCACCAACGCGTCGGTAACCATGAAATGGGCCGAAACAAATCAGAAAGCCGCCATTACCAATATTAAACTACCCGCATTCGGCGCACGCACATTGGCTATAAGCTATAAGCAGTAAGCAATAGGCTGTAAGCCGTAAGCATTAGAGAATCGTAACTAACAATCATCAAGCATATAGCTTATAGCTTACAGCTTAAAGCCTTCTTATGAACAACACCACCGATACCATCGTCATTCTCGTATTCTCCGCATTCGTAATGGGGATCGGGATGCTTTTTGCCAGGACGGGGCGCAATTTGAAGTCATTTTTCGCGGGCGGAGAGGCTGTCCCGTGGTTCATTGGCGGGTTGTCGCTTTTTATGAGCTTTTTCTCGGCGGGCACTTTCGTAGCCTGGGGTTCCATAGCCTATAAACATGGTTGGGTGGCCATTACCATTCAATGGACGATGTGCATCGGTGCGCTCATTACCGCCATTTACCTCGCCCCGCGCTGGAAACGGACCGGCGCATTGACAGCCGCCGAGTTCATCCGCGAGCGCCTCGGGCTGCCCGTTCAGAAGACCTATATTTTCATTTTTACATTGGTTTCGGTGTTCATCAAAGGCTCGGTGCTGTATCCGGTGGCCAAGCTGGTAAGCGCCTCGCTGGATTTGCCGCTAGTGCCTTGTACGATCGGGCTGGGGCTCTTTATGATTGCCTACACGGCAGTGGGCGGGCTCTGGGCCGTGATGGTGACTGATATTCTGCAATTTGTCGTACTGTCGGCCGCGGTATTTATTCTGCTCCCGCTTTCATTTAACAAGGTTGGCGGCTGGGAGGGGTTCACCAACAACATTCCCGACGATTTTTTTAACCTGCTCAACGGCGAATACACGCTCGGGTTCGTCGCCGCATTTGTGATCTACCACATTTGTTACATCGGCGGAAACTGGACCATGGTGCAGCGCTACACGAGCGTCGACAGCGAAAAATCCGCCAGGAAAGTCGCTTATCTGTTCGCCGGCCTGTACCTGATCAGCCCGGTAATCTGGATGTTCCCACCGATGATTTACAAGGCCATTAACCCCACATTGACGGGCCTGGATACCGAAAACGCGTATCTGATGATCTGCAAACTGGTGCTTCCTCCCGGGCTGCTGGGCCTGATGCTCACCGGCATGTACTTCTCGACCTCCGCCAGCGCCAACACGGCATTGAACGTGGTTTCAGCTGTTTTCACGAATGACATTTATAAGGGGATGGTCAACCCTGCCGCTTCCGACAGGCAGCTCATACGCGTCGCGCGAGGTTCATCGTGGTTTTTCGGGCTGGGTATGATCGGTATCGCATTGCTGGTTCCGGCGGCGGGCGGCATTGTGGAAGTGGTACTAAGCATCTCCGCCATTTCAGGCGGTCCGTTACTCGCTCCGCCGCTCTGGGCATTGTTTTCCAAAAGGTTGAATGGCAATACAACACTCTGGATTACCGGTATTGGCCTGTGTGTCAATCTGTTTTTCAAAACCGTGGCCCCGCTCCTGCTCGATTTTAAGTTGTCGCGCGGAATGGAAACGATTGTGGGTGTAGGGCTGCCTCTACTTCTTTTGCTCGCCTATGAGCTCTGGGCCCGGTCGAAAGGCATCATCGCCGGGGAATACACCATTTATGCACTTTCCAAAGTCCAGCGCAAGCAGGAAGCCACCGTTGCCGACCCGCAGGAGGCATTGGAGATCCAAAAGCAAAATCGTTTCGGCTTGCAGGTAATTGCCGGCGCATTGCTGTTCACGGCGGTGATGCTGTTCATTTTGAGTATCCTGACCACCGACGGCGCAATGGTCACGGCAGGGATTGCCACGGTGGTATTGCTCTCGGCATTGATCCCGTTTTCGGCGGCGCGGAAGGTGGCTATTGACCTTCCCGAGCGGTCAGCAATTGAAGAAAGTCGTTCACTTTGATCACTGATAACCTTGGAAATTGAATGTCTTTGAGAATATTAAAATGGCGGTCTTCGGAAACTAAATGGTCTGCATTGGCTACAATGGCGCAGTCGACGTACTTATTGTCCTCCTCGTCATTGTGCATTAGCGCCCATTCGAAAAACGTAGATTGTAAAACGCAATTATCAAGCGATAGTATAAATTTCAGAACATTGTCGGCTACCTCAGACGAAGCCTTCTCCGTCAGTTTTTCATGGTATTCCAATAAAATATCAGTACTGACAACGAGTTCGAAATCGCCGTTCTTCAAAGCATCAAAAATAGGTCGGTACCTGGATTTAATTGGAAGTGAAATCAGCAGGACATTAGTATCAAGAACAATCCTCATTTGGAAGACTTGCTACGCATGTGCTCCGACTTCCAGGATTCAATGGTCTGTTCATCCCAGGCATTGCTTTCCCAAAGCCGGTCCATTTCTGCGTCGATTTTTCGGGCGAAATAATCGGCCAGCATTTTCCGGATGTCCCGCAATTGATCATCTGAGACATTATAAGCATACAATTTCAGCAATTCGCTTTGAAGATTGCTGAGGCGTGTGGGGGCGGTGTGAGATGCTGCCATAATTGAAAATGCTTTTTACAAATAAACAAAAAAATCAATCCCTAAAAAACAAACCCATAACCGAACGACATCACATAATGAAACGCTTAATCCTTTTAACATACTCATTATTAATAACGTTAACCTGCTCGCAACTCGCGGCCCAGCCGGGTGCGGCCCAGCCGAATGCGGCCCAGCCGAATGCGGCCCAGCCGAATGCCTCCCGATACCACATCCGACAACCAAATGCGATTCCGCTGCATGGTGAATGGTGGTTTCTACTCGATCCGGCCGGGTTGGGGATGGCCAACCAGTGGTACCGCGACGGTATTGCGCAGGAGAGCCGCCAGGACAAGGTAACGGTGCCGCATTGCTTCTCGACCGACCCGCGCTATGAGTTTTATACCGGCACGGCCTGGTACCGTAAGACTTTTGCATGGAAGGCCGTCAACGGAAAACGCGTAATCCTGCATTTCGATGGTGCTTACTACAAAACCAATGTGTGGCTGAATGGCCAGAAAGTCGGCGAACACGAGGGAGGCTACACGCCGTTCGCGTTCGATGTGACGGATCAGTTGAAAGATGGCAATAACCTGCTCGTTGTGGCAGTGAATAATGACACCTGGAAAACGAACACGATTCCCGGCATTAAGGACAAGGGCGATATCAACGACGGATTTGTGGGCTGGGTGAATTATGGCGGCATTGTCCGGCCGGTTTACCTGACGATCGAACCGGAAGTTTATGCCGAAAATGTGAAGATCGACCCCACGCCTGACCTGGCCAAGGGTTCGGCGGTAGTGAAAGCCAAAATCAGGGTGCGGAATGCGTCCGCTAGTGCGGCTACGCCCAAAATCGATTTCTCAGTTTGGCAGGATAAAAAATCTTTGACCCTCAAATGGAAAACGAATACGGCGAGCATTCCGGCTGGACAAACTGCGGTAATTGAAGCCGAAGCTGCATTAACGGCGGCGCAAACCAAACTTTGGGACCTCGACCAGCCTAATTTGTATGAATTAAAAACCATCATCGGTGGCGATACGCTGGCTTCGAATTTCGGGATCCGGAAAATTGAAGTGAGCAATGCACAGATCCTTTTGAACGGGAAGCCGGTCAAAGTTGGCGGCGGCAACCGGGTGATCGATTACCCCGGTCTCGGCTCAGTGGAGCCCGATTGGCTCATCGAGAAGGATTTCAAATTGATGAAAGAGGCGGGCATGGAATTCCAGCGCCTCACGCATTATACACCTTCGGAATATTTCTATGACCTGGCCGACCGCTATGGCATGCTGATCATCACCGAAGCTGGCAACTGGCAGCTTACGCCGAAGCAAATGGATAACGACTCGATGCGCGTCAAATTTCGGTCGCAGTTCCGCGAAATGGCCGAACGCGACTGGAACCACCCGAGCGTGATCGCATACAGCGTTGGTAATGAATACGGATCGACCACTGCCGCAGGTCAGCGCTGGACGAAGGACATGATCGCCTACGCACGCGAGCTCGATCCCACGCGCCTGTACACATTTGCGAGTATGCTCCTGAACCAGTTGCCTGCCAAACCGGAGGACGAGGCGAGCCAGTACGTCGATTTTGTTTCTACTAACACCTATGGCGGCCATGCCAAAGCACTGGACCATATTCACATGCTGTATCCTGACAAGCCGGTGTTTATCAGTGAATGGGGTACGCGATCGGATGGTAAGGGCGGCGAGGCTGGCCAGGCGCAGCATTTAACGGATGTAATAGCTGAAATCCGTAAACGCCCGTTCATCGCCGGTGCGTCGTGGTGGACTTATAATGACTACCGCAGCAAGCTGTTTGGCACGAATGTGAACGGTTTTCGGCCGTGGGGCATTGTGGGGCCCGACCGCTCGCCAAGGCTGGCCTATCCGGTGCATCAGCGAGAATTTTCCCCTGTTTTGGTTGAAAAAGCAAGTTTTAAAACCGGCGATCAGGGAGTTCACCAATTGGTTTTAAAAATCACTTCCCGCGGAGATTTCCCTTCAAAAACGCTTCGCGGCTATATTTTAAAGGCAGGAGAGGCAAGCATAACCGTTCCCAACCTGAATCCCGGCGAGCACAAAGAGATCACGATACCCATCCGCGGGTTCGATAAGCAAATACATATTACAGTAGTCAAGCCGACCGGCTTCATTACCACACAAACTGACATTGATCTTAAATAATGTGGCCATAAATGGCTGGCAGACCACGACATATAAAGACCTGACAAGATGATAATCGGAGAATCGACACACAAAAGAGAACCTAAAACCATTGCACTTGCGGCAGACCTCGTGATTGTAGGCGGCGGATTGACGGGCACCTGCGGGGCCATTACAGCGGCACGGGCCGGATTGAAAGTAGTGCTCGTACAGGACCGGCCCGTATTGGGCGGCAACTGTTCCAGCGAAGTGCGGCTATGGATACTAGGTGCCACCTCGCATATGGGAAACAACAACCGCTGGGCGCGCGAAGGTGGTGTAATTGATGAAATTATGCTTGAAAACGCCTACCGCAACCCCGACGGCAACCCCTTGATCTTCGATACGGTTTTACTCGAAAAAGTAACACAGGAAGAAAACGTGACGCTGCTACTCAACACGGCGGTTTACGATCTTGACAAAACACAAACCGGCGATAAGATCGAAGCGGTTCATGCATTTTGCAGCCAGAATAGCACCAAATACACGTTGAAAGCACCACTTTTCTGCGATTCGTCGGGCGATGGCATTGTCGGATTCCTGGCTGGGGCTGCATTCCGGATGGGGGCCGAGTCAATGGAGGAATTCGGAGAAAAGTTCGCGCCCGACAAGGGGTATGGTGAGCTTTTGGGACATTCTATGTATTTCTATTCCAAGGATATAGGTCGCCCGGTGAAGTTTGTGGCTCCTTCCTTTGCGTTGCAGGATATTACCGAAATCCCGCGTTATAAGACTTTCAATCCCAAAGACTTCGGCTGCCGGCTGTGGTGGCTGGAATATGGCGGCAGAATGGATACCGTGCACGATACCGAAAAGATCAAATGGGAACTTTGGAAGGTGGTTTACGGTGCCTGGAATTATATTAAAAACTCTGGTGAATTCCCGGAAGCGGAGAATATGACGCTTGAATGGGTCGGTGCGATCCCCGGCAAACGAGAAAGCCGCCGTTTTGAGGGGGATTACCTTTTGAAACAACAGGATGTGGTGGAGCAACAGGTGTTTCCCGACACGGTCGCATTCGGCGGTTGGAGCCTCGATCTACACCCCGCCGACGGTGTGTATTCCGACCAGGCCGGCTGCAACCAGTGGCATAGCAAAGGCGTTTACAGCATCCCCTATCGCTGTTTTTACAGCAAAAATATTGAAAACCTGTTCATCGCGGGCCGCATCATCAGCGCCACGCACGTCGCATTTGCATCTACACGTGTGATGGCGACAAGCGCTACCGGTGGGCAGGCGGTCGCGATCGCGGCGGCGGTTGCTAAAAAGCACAACTGCTCACCGCGGGAAGTCGGTGAAAAGCATCTGGAGGAACTGCAACTGGAACTCTGGCGCTCGGGGCAGTATCTGCCGCAAACCCAGGTTTCAGATCCTGATAACCTACTAAATGGCGCACAAATAACGGCCTCTTCCACATTGGAATTGAACGAACTGCCCGGCTCCGACCTTTGGAAAACGATTGAACATTCGGTGGCGCAAATGCTCCCCGTAAAAGGCGAAATGCCTGGCGTAACTGTTTGGGTTGAAGCATCACAGGAAACGGAACTGGTTGTGGAACTCCGCAAGAGCAGCAAAGCATTCAATCACACGCCGGATGTGACTTTGGAAACCAGAAGTTACCATTTAATCACAGGCAAGCATGAACTAGTCCTGGACTGGACCAGCTATTTCCCCGAGGAAAGCTATGCGTTTGTTTGCTTTATTAAAAATGAGCACATCAGAATCCAGTACAGCGAGCAGCGCGTGACCGGGCTGGTAACTGTTTTCAATGCAACTAATCCGGCGGTATCCAACTACGGCAAACAGGAGCCTACCGAAGACCTGGGCGTGGACACATTCGAGTTCTGGTGCCCGCAGCGCCGCCCGGCCGGTTTGAACCTCGCCTTTACATTGAGCAAGCCTGTTTCACTTTTTGGCACAGAAAACCTGAAAAATGGCTGGCACCGCCCGATTGCCGGACCCAATGCATGGGTAGCCGCCATCGGTGACCGAGAACCGGAACTATCCATCCGGTGGGACCATGTTCAAAGCATTTCAAGAATCGATTTCGTCTTCGACACGGATTTCGACCATCCGATGGAGAACGTCATTTACGTCCATCCCGAAACTGTAATGCCTTTCTGCACGCAACAGATAGAAGTACTTGATGACGCGGATCATGTAATCGGAACGATAAATGACAACCATCTGACCAAACAAACTCTGACGTTGGCAGAACCGGTAACCACGCATTTGCTGAAAATCAGGCTGCGAAACAGCCACGCGCAGGTGCCGGTGTCGCTCATGGAAGTCAGGTGCTATTAATGCTGCTTCCTTTTTTATTCTTTGAAAACTAACAATTTGATCTTAAATTTGCCGACCTGAAATAGCAAACACTAGTTTGCTATTTTCTTGAAAGTTTACTCTACAATTATAGTATACTACATAGACTTTGAAGGAAGCGGCGGATTTGACACCCTCGACGGAAAACAACGAAAATACCTGGGAATCTCTCCACGTGGCATACATTGCAAGTGGTGATCCTGAGGAAGATCGACGTTTGGCTGCACTTGCTCGCGAGCAGGGCAAGGTGGTTTTTCTGCGCGATTTACCGGGCGAATCGGACGATATCTTCCAATCGGCGGTCATTGACCCGAAAAATACCGCTCCTGCATTTTCCAATTCCAGGAATAATCCAAAAACGCCCCTCACCTGGGAAACGATCCAGCAAAAGCTTTGGGCCGCCACCATTCGTAAAAGGAGTCGTACCGAAATCGCGGTTAACATCTTCTCTGCGATCGCGTTGATGATCGTCGGGCATTTGCTCTTCACCTTTTTCTCTTACGACCGGCTGACGCTCCTGTGGGACGAGCTTGAAGTAAGCGAAAGCTTTTTTTACTATATCCTCGGTGGCTTTGTGGCCCAGATGATCGACGGCGCATTGGGTATGGCTTACGGCGTTACCGCATCGACATTCCTGCTGACACTGGGCGTTCCGCCGTCGGCCGTGAGTGCCAGCGTTCATACTTCCGAGATTTTTACGAGTGGCGTTTCGGGTTATATGCACCTGAAATTCGGGAATGTGAACAGCAAGTTGTTTAAAAAGATACTCTTCCCAGGCGTGCTCGGTGCGATTGTGGGCGCCTATGCCCTGTCCTCGCTCGAACAATACATTTATATCATTAAGCCATTAGTGGCAATTTATACGCTGATCCTGGGAATCCTTATTATCCAGAAAGCGTTAAAGAAACGAGTTGAGAAAAAGCCGATCAAGAAGATCGGCTGGCTGGCGATGGCGGGCGGAACGCTGGATTCCATTGGCGGTGGCGGCTGGGGACCGATTGTAACTTCGACGCTGATTGCGCGCGGAAGGCACCCCAAATACACCATCGGGTCCGTGAACCTCGCAGAGTTCTTCGTATCACTGGCAAGCTCGGTCACATTCATCAGCATCATCGGATTTTCACACTGGCAAGTGGTATTGGGCCTTATCCTTGGTGGTATGGTCTCCGCACCCATCGCCGCCACACTATCCCGCCGCCTGCCGATCAAAACCATGATGATCATGGTAGGAACGATCGTCATCATCGTCAGCGTGAGGATTATTTATATGGTTTTGAGTTCGCTGTAAGCGGTGGGCTTAAAGTTTTAGGCTATAAGCTTTAAGCAATAGGCTGTATGCAGAAAGGATTCAAACCAGAGTTATTGAGTGATATTAATTTGATTAACAATAGATTAACAAAAAAAACTTTAAGCCTAAAGCTTATAACTTACAGCTTAAAGCCTACTACCATTTATGAAAAAACAAACCAAAGCGATACGCACCCAGACCGGTAAAACCAAGTATCGCGAGCATTCGACTCCCCTTTTTCTGACCAGCAGCTTCACATTCGAGAGCGCCGAGCAGGGAAAAGCACTTTTTGAGGAAACCGAAGAAGGTAATATTTACAGCCGCTTTTCGAACCCGAGTGTGCAGGAGTTTGTGGATAAGGTTTGCATGCTGGAAGGTCTGGAAGACGGCGTGGCAACGGCAACCGGCATGGCGGCGGTGTTTGCGAGTATGGCTGCGTTGCTGAAAAGCGGCGACCATATCCTGGCTTGCCGGGCATTGTTCGGTTCTGCGCATCAGATTATCACGCAAATATTGCCCAAATGGGGCATTACGCACACCTACCTGGATGCAGACGCAAGCGAAGCGGAATGGGAAGCCGCAGTACAGCCCAATACCCGTATGATCTACCTCGAAACCCCATCGAATCCGGGACTCGACCTGGTAGACCTGGCGATGATCGGCCGCATTACCAAGAAACACAACATTATTTTCAACGTAGATAACTGCTTTGCTTCACCTGCATTACAAACCCCTGCCGATTTCGGCGCCGACCTCGTGTTACATTCCGCGACGAAGTTCATGGATGGCCAGGGCCGCGTGCTGGGTGGTATCGTGGTAGGTAAAAAAGAATATATCAAAGAGTTGCGCTTCTTCTGCCGCCAGACGGGGCCATCTATGTCTCCATTCAACGCCTGGGTACTGAGCAAAAGTCTTGAAACCCTGCACCTGAGAATGGAGAAGCATGCTTCCAATGCATTGGCATTGGCTACTGCACTGGACAAACATCCTGATGTTAAATCGGTAAAATACCCGTTCCTGGAATCGCATCCGCAATACGAACTGGCGAAGCGACAAATGAGCGCTGGCGGATCTATCGTAACCATCGACCTTGAAGGCGGTTTCGAACGCGTGGCGGCATTTATGGATGCATTGGAGATCGCATCGCTGTCATCCAACCTGGGCGACACCCGCACGATCGTCACCAACCCGAACACGACGACCCACGCAAAATTGAAGCCTGAGGAGAAAGCCGCATTGGGCATTACCGAAGGTTTGATCCGTATTTCGGTCGGTTTAGAGGACATTGAGGACCTCATCGAGGACTTCACACAGGCCGTGGAAGTGTCGGTGAAAAGTGATATATTGGAGTAGTATAAAAAGTTCAATATAATGTCGATATGAAAGCGTTGACCATCAACTTACCGGAGTCCCTGGATTCAGAAGAATTTGAAATCAAAATGCTTCTGGCCGGTCAGCTTTATGAGCGCGGTAAGGTGAGCGTTGGTCAGGCTGCGGAGATTGTCGGCATTAGTAAAAGGGCCTTTATCGAGATCATGGGGAGGTTTGGGTTTTCCCTTTTCGGCGGCTCGATAGAAGATTTAAAAAGTGACATTGCCAATGCATGATGCGCTTGTCATCGCGGATTCCAGTTGTCTGATTTTGTTAGCCAAAATCGAAGAGCTAGAAATTCTGAGAAGTGTTTACAAGCAGGTTTTTGTCACAAAAGAAATTGCAGGGGAATTCGGCGGTGATCTGCCTGAGTGGATCGAAGTCAAGGAAGTTGAAAACAAAACCCTGCAATCGCTGTTCGAGGAAATACTGGATCTCGGAGAAGCATCTGCATTGACCCTTGCATTTGAAACGCAGGGCTGCACGGTGATCCTCGACGATCTGAAAGCCCGGAAAACAGCGGCGAAAATGAGTATTAAAGTGACCGGTACGATCGGGGTGATTGTGAAAGCCAAAACGGAAAACAAGATACCATCGGCCAAAGCGGTTTTTGAAAAAATATTGGAAACTGATTTCCGTATCAGCGACCGCATATTAAATGAGGCCATCAAATTGGCCGGAGAACAACCATGAACGAAACATTAGCATCTTTAAACGCCGCCATCGAAGGCAAAAGTGAAATCGAATCGCTCGCGATTCTGGCGGATCTTTTTCCCGGGGAAGTCGTTTTTTCAACCAGTCTTGGATACGAAGACCAGGTGATCAGCGACCTTATTTTAAAGAATAATATCAATATCGGGATCTTTACATTGGATACCGGGCGGCTTTTCGCGGAGACTTATATGACTTTGCAGAAGACCAATAACCGCTACGACACCAAAATAAAGGTGTATTACCCGCAAACGGAGGCCGTAGAGAATATGGTGAGCACGAAAGGCCCGCTAAGTTTCTACGAATCGATCGAAAACCGCAAGGAATGCTGTTTCATCCGCAAGGTGGAGCCGCTTAACCGTGCCCTTAAGGGCGCGGTTATCTGGGTGACGGGTATCCGGGCAGAACAGTCGGGGAACCGTCATGATATGCCGAGGCTCGAATGGGACGAGGCACACCAGCTTTTCAAGTTCCACCCGATCTTGCATTGGTCTTTCGAAGAAGTGAAGCAATACGTAAAATCAAATGGTATTCCTTATAACCCATTGCACGACAAAGGCTTCGTAAGCATCGGCTGCGCACCTTGTACACGTGCGATCCAGGAAGGCGAGGATTTCCGCGCCGGAAGATGGTGGTGGGAGGACGAGTCGAAGAAAGAGTGTGGGTTGCACGCGAAGTAGCCGTAGGCTATAAGCTGTAAGCTATAAGCATTAGGTCTTAGCTTACAGCTTATAGCTTAAAGCCTAGCGCTTAAAGCCCTTTTAACATTAAAATCAATAACCAATAATATGTCAATTTCAGTGAACGAGGCCTCCGACATCCAACGGGAGATTAGTGAACGCAGCGCTCCGGATTATCTGGATCAGCTGGAAGCAGAGGCCATTTACATTATGCGTGAAGTAGCCGGCCAGTTTGAGCGCCCTGCCCTGTTGTTTTCAGGAGGTAAGGATTCGATCACATTGGTTCATTTGGCTAGAAAAGCATTTGCCCCCGGTAAAATCCCCTTCCCGCTGGTGCACGTCGATACCGGTCATAACTTCATCGAGGCGATCGAGTACCGCGACGAGCTGGCCGAACAAATCAATGCGAAACTGATCGTTCGCTATGTGGAGGATACCATCAAAGCGAAAGGGTTGAAGGAGCAAACCGGCAAAAATGCAAGCCGTAACTGGTTGCAGACTTTCACGTTGCTGGATACCATCGAAGAATTTGAATTTGACGCATGTATTGGCGGCGCACGCCGCGACGAAGAAAAGGCACGCGCCAAAGAGCGTATCTTCTCGTTTCGCGACGAGTTTGGTCAGTGGGACCCGAAACGCCAGCGCCCCGAGCTTTGGAATTTGTTCAATGGCCGCATTCAGAAAGGTGAAAACGTACGCGTGTTCCCGATCTCGAACTGGACCGAACTGGATGTTTGGGCTTACCTGAAAAGAGAAGGAATAGAGTTGCCTTCGATCTACTTCGCACATGAGCGCGAGTTGATCCTCCGCGACGGCAAACTGCTGAACAACACGCCGGTCATCGAGCCCGATCCGGAAGACCAGATCGTAACCCGCCAGGTGCGTTTCCGTACCGTGGGCGATATGACCTGTACCGCAGCAGTAGAATCCGCAGCAGCCACCCTGGACGAAGTAATCGCTGAAATAACGATTTCAAGAATCAGCGAACGCGGCGAAACCCGCATCGACGACCAGCAGACGGAAGCGGCGATGGAAGATCGGAAGAAGGGCGGATATTTTTGAGTTGTGGGAGGAAGGAGAATGGAAGAACGGAGAAAGGAGAGAATATTATTCGGTCATTCAGTCATTCAGTCATTCAAAATTTACTCATTCACTCATTCACTCATTCAAAATTACAACAGTGGACTTATTAAGATTCATTACAGCAGGCTCCGTAGACGACGGTAAAAGCACCCTGATCGGACGCTTGCTTTACGATACAAAAAATATCCTGGCCGATCAGATGGAAGCCATCGAGCGCGCCAGCAAAACTCGTAATGCCGGTGAAATTGACCTTGCGTTGCTGACGGACGGTCTTCGTTCGGAGCGCGAACAGGGTATTACCATCGATGTAGCGTACAAATATTTCCAGACGCCGAATCGCAAGTTTATCAGCATCGATGCGCCGGGGCACATTCAGTACACCCGCAACATGGTGACGGGAGCTTCCAATGCGGACCTGGCCATTATCCTGGTGGATGCACGTCATGGTGTGGTTGAACAAACCCGCCGTCACTCACTGATCGCTTCCATGCTGGGTATCCCCCACGTGATCGTGGCAGTGAACAAAATGGATTTGGTAGGCAACTCGGAAGATGCATTCCTGGAAATCGCCAAAAGCTACAAAGAATTGGCGGAGAAGCTTTCGATCAGGGACCTGACCATTATTCCGGTGAGCGCTTTGAATGGCGACAATATCGTCGACCGTTCGGAAAGCATGAGCTGGTATACTGGTGAAACATTGCTTTCGGTACTCGAAAATGTAAATGTACTGAAAGACCAGAACCAGGAAGACGGCCGTTTCGCGGTACAATATGTGATCCGCCCTCAAACTGATGATCTGCATGACTATCGTGGCTACGCAGGACGTGTTCAGAGCGGTACTTTCAAAAAAGGGGATGCTATTAAGGTATTGCCTTCTGAAAGAGAGTCTAAAATCGCTAAAATCGAGTTTGGCGGAAACGAAATACCGGAGGCATCTGTTCTTGAGTCTGTAACGATATTACTGGAAGACGATATCGATATCAGCCGCGGCGATACTATTGTTTCGGTTAACAACTCGCCGATCGTAAGCCAGGATATCGAAGCGCTGGTGTGCTGGATGGATGACAAGAAGACGTTGAAACCAGGCAACAAATACGTTTTGCAGCACGGTACAGCGCGTTCACGCTGCTCAATCCGTGGCATTGAGTATCAGATCGACATCAACTCTTATGAAAAATTGGATGAGGTAGAGGCCCTGAAACTGAACGACGTAGCAAGAATCGTGCTCAGGACGGCCCAGCCCATCGCATACGACCCCTATCAGCAAAACCGCGCAAACGGCGCAGCGATCCTGATCGACGAAACGTCCAATGTGACGGTTGGGGCTTGTATGATCGAGTAATGTTGGGGCTTCGACTCCGCTCAGCCTGACATGCTTTGTCACCCTGAGCGAAGTCGAAGGGACAACGCCACCGCACTATTGAATAAAAATATACTATCCCGATAGACGATTAGAATATCATCATGAGCGATTTAATCATTTCTGACAAAGTATCCGCCGTTGCGAAGCGCGATATCATTGACCTGCAACAAAAAATCGGTGGATTCTACTCCGGCGAAACTCCGGAAGAGGCTTTCCGTAAATTCCGTCTGACACGCGGTGTGTATGGTCAGCGCCAGCCTGGCGTGCAGATGATTCGTATCAAATTGCCTTACGGCCGCATTACAGCCGATCAGCTGGTCCGTATTGCAGATACTTCCGACAAATTTGCGACGGGTAACCTGCATGCAACCACGCGCCAGGATATCCAGCTGCACTTTGTAAAATTGGCAGATTCTCCCCAATTGTGGGCTGATCTGGAAGATGCCGGCATTACTTTGAAAGAAGCTTGTGGTAATACCATTCGTAACGTTACAGCATCGTCTGTCGCGGGTATCGATCCGGATGAGCCGTTCGACGTGACGCCGATCACCCATTCGATCTTCACCTATTTCCTCCGCAACCCGATCAACCAGGATATGGGCCGGAAGTTTAAAATTGCCGTTTCTTCTTCTGAGAAAGACTCCGCATTGGCATTCATTCACGACGTGGGTCTGATCGCCAAAATGGGTCAGAACGAAGCGGGTGAAACCGTTCGCGGCTTCAAAGTACTGATCGGCGGTGGGCTTGGCGCCCAGCCTTTCTCGGCACAAACTGCATTTGAATTCCTCGAAGAAGACAAGATAATTCCTTTTATCGAGGCAATGCTTCGCGTATTCGACCGTTACGGCGAGCGCGTACGTCGTCATAAAGCGCGTATGAAGTTCCTTCTCAATGACCTCGGCCTCGAAGGCATGATGGAGAAAGTGGAGGAAGAGCGCAAAGCGGTTAGAAACAAATCGTTCCAGATTCCGGAAGACCTTTTTGGAACTAATGAGTATGAGGCGATCAATCACGCGCCACGTCCCGCATTGTCCGAAGCGGAAATCCTGAAAATTGCTGCTGAAAGCATCGATGCCGACAAGCTGGATATTTTCACTAAATGGCTGCGTACCAACACATTTGAACAAAAACAAAAAGGCTGGTATGCCGTGCAGCTGCGCGTGTTGCTGGGTGATATGAGCTCCGACATTGCTCGTAGTCTGGCTGATGTAGTTCGCCAATATGCTGCTGACGATATTCGTGTGACCGTAAACCAGGGTTATATCCTGCGTTTCGTGAAAGGCGAAGATTTGGTAGCTATTTACCATGAACTCGCGAAACTGGGCCTTGCAGCACCAGGTTTCGACAGCACGATGGACATTACCACCTGCCCTGGAACCGATACCTGTAACCTTGCGATTTCCAGCAGCTACGGAATCACTCGCGTACTCGAAGACGTAATGCGCGACGAGTTCCCAGAAATGATTTATAATCAGGACATTAAGATCAAGATCAGCGGCTGTATGAACGGTTGCGGCCAGCACAATGCGGCCAACATCGGTTTCCACGGCAGCTCGATCAAGAATGGTAAGCTGGTTCTGCCTGCATTGCAAGTGTTGCTCGGCGGCGGTTTCTCCGGCGATGGCATTGGTCTGATCGGCGATAAGGTGATCAAGGTCCCTACCAAACGCGGACCGGAAGTGTTGCGCCTGCTTTTCAATGATTTCGAAGCAAATGCTATGGACGGTGAGTATTTCAATCAATACTATCTGCGCCAGACTAAAAATTACTTCTTCCAGTTGCTGAAACCCCTTGCGGACCTGACAACCGTTCAGGACGACGACTACCGCGACTGGGACCACGATGAATTGTTCAAAACCGAAATCGGGGTTGGGGAATGTGCTTCGGTACTCGTCGACCTTGTGGCTACAACCATCATCGAAGGTCAGGAGAAACTGAATCTGGCGAAAGAATCTTTCCAATCGGGTGTTTGGGCGGATGCGATTTACCATGCATACAACGTGTTCATCACCGGCGCGAAAGGTCTTTTAATGTCGAAAGACGTGACTACCAACACGCAGTACGGCATTATCAACGATTTTGAAACGCATTTCGGACAGGAGTTCAAATACAATGTCCCCGCTGAATTTGCAGTAGAGAATCAGGCTGAGACACCGTTTAAATCACTGGTATTCAGCATTAACAAATTTGAACCAAGCGAAGCATTCGCCAGCTATTTTATCAATACTGCCGAAAACTTCCTGAATTTCGTTCGCGAAACCCGCGAGTCCCAATTGATCGAAACCGGAGAGCCTGCATTGCAAGAGCTTTCTTTCGGAAAAGATAGTTAAAATGGCTGTCGGCAATCGGCCATCGGCAGTCGGCTTTTTCTTGTGTTGATACTTGCACAAAAAAGGCCGACAGCCGAAAGCCGACAGCCGAAGTCCCTTTCACCATGAAACTGACACTTATCGGTGCAGGTCCGGGGGATCCCGACCTGATCACCCTCAAAGGGATCAAGGCCCTGCAAAAAGCACGGGTTGTACTATACGATTCCCTTGCACACCCCTCTTTACTGGACTACTGCCCGGAAAATTGCGTCAAAATCCTTGTCGGCAAACGTTTCGGCAAAACCAGTTGCGGCCAGGACGATATCAATGACCTGATCGTGGAAAAGGCACGTCAATATGGCGAAGTGGTGCGGTTGAAAGGCGGCGACTCGTTCATATTCGGTCGCGGTTACGAGGAAATCCTTTTTGCAGCGGAACACGGCATTGAGTCTGAAGTGATCCCAGGCATTTCAAGCAGTTACGCAGCACCAGCATTGGCGGGCATTCCACTGACTTCCCGCGGTTTGAGCGAAAGTTTCTGGGTCATTACCGGTACTACCAAACAGCACGAGCTTTCGAAAGACGTACAACTCGCGGCGCAATCTACCGCCACGGTCATTATTTTAATGGGCCTTCACAAATTGCAGGAGATCGTCGCCATCTATTCCGAACTGGGCAAATTCGACGAATCCATTTCCATTATTCAAAACGGGACCCTTGAAGAACAGAAAGTCGTCACAGGCAAAATCGGAAACATCGTACCGCTTTCACAGGTGAGCGAAATGGCGTCCCCCGCCATTATCGTGATCGGCAAGGTGGCGGCATTACCAGATCTTTCCTACGGAAAAGTGCGGGAAATGATGCAGAACAACGCTCAGCCCGTTAATGGGTTCGCGGATTAAAGCAGGCCCAGCAGCCAGTCGAGATTGATGCTGTTTTCATGGCCGCGGAATTCCAGGAAATAGATAAGCCCCGCGAGTATTACATAGCTGATAAACAGCCACTTCTTCTTGATTTCGTATTGGTCGCGGTGGTGGAAATAATCGTACACCATGGAAGCGGTAAAACCGAAGATCATCAGTACGAAACACAGCATTCCGCAATCCTGGCGGTAGTGTTTGTACACATGCAATGCAGGTGCGCCCAGCACAAGGTACATCAGCCACATGCCGAAACCTGCGCGGTACAGGTAGACGCTTAGTCTGCGATCATTCTTGATGTCAAATAATCCTTCCAGCATAGCATTATCTTACTGTTTGAACCAGTGAATATAAACAAAA
Source organism: uncultured Dyadobacter sp. (assembly GCA_965649915.1). Lineage (GTDB taxonomy): Bacteria > Bacteroidota > Bacteroidia > Cytophagales > Spirosomataceae > Dyadobacter. Next base: position 9,843 of record CBFGMV010000095.1, on the reverse strand, counting down.
GGAAAGTGCCATCAAAATGCTACCTTTGCAGACTAATTACCGGTTAAGTACAAGATATCCGTTTCCATGAAAGCGTTTTTTACCCATTTATTTTTGATCCTGCTCAATGCAATATCGAAGCTATCCTGGGGAGTTCTCTACAAGCTTTCGGACATCTTCCGCTTTCTCATTTTCGATATCGGTCAATATAGAAAAAAGGTCATCCTGAGCAATCTCCGAAACAGTTTTCCTGCGTCCGAAGAGCAAACTATCCAGCGCATTGCAGCTAAATTTTACCGCAATTTCACCGATATCATTTTTGAAACGATCAAACTGAAATCGATTACCCGGGAGGATTTGTTAGCCCGGATTGATCTGGACGTGTCTATTCTGGATGAGTATTACCAAAAAAATCAAAATCTGGTCGTAGTAGCGGGGCACCTGGGAAACTGGGAAATGATGAACCTTTTTGGCTCGGCGCGGCTCTCTCACCAGATGGTGGTCGTGTATCACGAACTACAAAACGATGCGTTTGAAAACTGGTTCAGAAATGTGAGGACACGGTTCGGCACTGAGATGGTCACGATGAAAGAAGCCATCTCCAAAGCCATGCAGCCGCGCGAACGTCCTTTTATATTTATACTCATCAACGACCAGTCACCGGTGCCGGAGAAGGCGTTTTGGACGAAATTCCTTCATCAGGATACCGGCGTGTTTCGGGGTGTGGAAACGATCGCAAGGCGACTTAATTCCCCGGTTTTGTACATGGCCGTTTTGAAAAACGAAATGAAAAGAGGCTTCTACAGAGGCTATTTCAAACTGATTACGGAAACGCCCAAACTGGCACCCAACAATAGCATTTTGCAGGCACAGATCGGTTTTATGGAAAAGGACATCATCCATCAACCCGAAAACTGGCTCTGGTCGCATAAGCGCTGGAAACACAAAAAGCCGGAAAATCTTCCGCAGTCACAGCTACTTCAGCAACTTCAAAGTGAATAAACCGGTCAAATTCCTCATCCTGCGTTTTTCCTCCATCGGCGACATTGTGCTCACAACGCCCGTGGTGCGCTGCCTGAAAAAGCAGATGCCCGAGGCCGAAATCCATTATTTTACAAAAAGCAAATTCGAATTTCTCCTTCGCGACAATCCTTATATCGACAAGGTTTGGCTGCTGGAAAAGGGCAACTCCGCCGAATTACTCTCGCTGCTCAAAAAGGAAAAGTTCGACTGCATCATCGATCTCCACCGGAATATCCGCACGCTCCGCATTAAATGGACGCTCGGCGTACCCGCATTCAGTTTCGAAAAGTTGAATGTGCAAAAGTGGCTCATGACACAGTTCAAGGTCAATTACATGCCTCCCGTCCACATCGTGGACCGTTGTTTGGATACCTTAAAAACATTCAACATCCAAAACGACGGCGAGGGGCTCGACTATTTTATTCCCTATAAAGATCAGGTCGAGCTCGAATGGCTGCCGGCAACGCACCGGAAGAGCTACGTCGCCTACGCGATCGGCGGGCAGCATTTCACGAAGAAAATGCCTGTGCCACGAATGATCGAGCTTTGCCGGAAAATCAACCACCCTGTCATCTTACTCGGCGGGCCGGAAGATTTCGAGGCCGGGGAAGCAATTCGCGTGGCATTAGGTGATGCGCTGGTTTTCAATGCATGTGGTAAATACAATTTCAACCAATCGGCTTCCCTGATCCAAAAAGCATTGATCGTTTTCTCGCACGATACCGGCTTAATGCACGTCGCGGCGGCATTCCGGAAGAAAGTGTATTCGATCTGGGGCAATACGATCCCTGAATTTGGGATGTATCCCTACCGCACGGCATTCGAAAAGCTGGAAGTAAAAGGACTCGATTGCCGGCCGTGCTCGAAGATCGGTTACAGCAAATGCCCCAAGGGCCATTTCAAATGCATGAACGATATTGCATTCGATTTCTCCATCCCCGAACTCCCGCAGCCTAATTAGTGTTACATTTCAGTCCGACATTCATCCACACAAACATCCAAAATGGCAAAAAAAGTAAACATTGGTCTGGTGCAAATGAGCTGCACTTCGGACGTTGATGCTAACTTTCTGAAGGCTACCGAAAAAATCCGTGAAGCTGCGCAAAAGGGCGCGAATATTATCTGTCTGCAAGAGCTGTTCAAATCGCTCTATTTCTGCGACGTCGAAGACCATAGCAATTTCAGTCTGGCTGAGGCCATTCCAGGTCCTTCCACCGAGTCACTTGGGGCATTGGCGAAGGAGCTGGGCGTGGTGATCATCGCGTCGCTGTTCGAAAAACGTGCGCATGGCTTGTACCATAATACCACCGCCGTCCTCGACGCCGACGGTGGTTACTTGGGCAAATACCGCAAAATGCACATTCCCGACGATCCGGGTTACTACGAAAAATTCTATTTCACGCCAGGCGATGCGCCGGTCGACGGTTCGCCGGTAACCGAGCAGGACACCGACGGCTACCGGATTTTCAATACCAAATTTGCCAAAATAGGCGTGCTCATCTGCTGGGACCAATGGTACCCTGAAGCAGCACGCATTACCAGCCTCATGGGCGCGGAAATCCTCTTCTACCCCACCGCCATCGGCTGGGACGTGAACGAGACGGATCCTATTATCAACGAAGAGCAATACGGCGCCTGGCAAACCGTGCAACGCGGACATGCCGTCGCAAACGGCGTGTATGTAGTTTCCGTGAACCGCGTAGGCCGCGAAGCCGACCAGCAGTTCTGGGGCGGCTCGTTCATCGCCAACCCCCAGGGTCGCCTGCTTTACCTCGCGCCGCACGAAGGCGAAGTCACGCACGTGGAAGAACTGGATCTCGGAAAGCTCGACTTCTACCGCACCACCTGGCCGTTCCTGCGCGACCGCCGCATCGATTCTTACCGCCCTATTTTGAAGCGGTTCATTGACCAACCTTGATACAGAAATATAACTTTTTCAATACAAACAAAAAGAGCGCCTCTTAGCCGGGGCGCTCTTTTTTATGATTTCACACGTTTGCATACGCAGCTGCCAGAAAAACGGCCCACCGTTGCACTGTGGCATTTTCTAAGAAATTAAAATTTTATAAACATCTATATTTAAGCCATTTACGAACTAGAAATTGAAGTACTAATCTACAAAACCAGTAGGAAGCGTTAAAAATCGGATTAGTAAAACTATTTATCGAATTATTACAATAATAGTCTGTATTGATTTTAAATGACCAATTTTTATTGCAAAAAACTTCATTTTTTAAATCTATTCTCTTGCATTATTTGACATTGTCAGTATATTTGAAAAGTCATTAAACGAATGACAGAACTTCTAAACCGGAGATATATTCCAGCCGCACATGAATATATCCGGAGTGTTGAGATACGCTTACTGCAAAGAAGATGCGCCAAATCGTGGCCGTCGGGTAAGATTGACTCCAACGCACATATAATTTTTTTAATACAGGTTTCTTAAACACCGTGGACAAATACCGCTTGTCGACGTCTGGCTTTTCTATGGCCTAACTGAAACTTTTCGCCCTGTTTGTCCTCGATTAAAGAGGGTATTGCTTTCCGGAAAAGCAGTGTTGCAAGCTTATGGCTGTGTTGTTCTGTCCACGCGAAAGTGTGTGCGGCGCATGGAAGTGTGGACGCCTCACAGCCATAACTTTATTCTCCTCCTACTACTACCGAACACCTAACAATTTAACTCTGATTCCCCATGCGTAAAGTTCTACTCTTATTTATATGGGCTTGTCTGTGTTCTCCGGTCGTTTTCGCACAAGTGCGCCAACTGTCCGGCAAGGTAACGGCAGCCGAAGATGGTCTCGGACTTGCAGGAGCGTCGATCATTTACAAAGGCACCAATGTGGGTACAAACGCCGATGCTGACGGTAATTTCAGCTTTTCGGTTCCGGGTGACGGCGTGCTCGTCATATCATACGTGGGTTTTCTGATCAAAGAAATGCCGATCGGAAACCAATCCAAATTCGACATCAAACTGGACGCCGACACGCGACAGCTTGCCGAGGTGGTCGTCACCGCATTCGGTATCGAGCGTGAGAAAAAGGCGTTGGGATATACAGTACAGGAAGTAAAAGGAAGCGCATTGACCGAATCGCGCTCGACGAACGTGGCGAATGCACTGTCGGGCAAAATCGCCGGTGTTCGCGTACAATCCAACGGCGGCCCGGGCAGCGGCTCTACGATCCAGATCCGCGGATCTTCATCGGTATCGGGTAACAACCAGCCATTGATCGTGATCGACGGTGTGCCTATGGAACAAACTGCCAACAAAACATGGGGCGGCGGCATTTCGGAGATCAACCCCGACAATATCAAGGAAATGTCGGTTCTGAAAGGACCTAATGCGGCTGCATTGTACGGTTCAAGAGCCGCCAATGGCGTTATCCTGATCACCACTAAAAACGGCCAGGGCACGAAAGGCCTCGGTGTGGATATCAACTCCAACATCAGCTTTGAGCGCCCGTGGATCAAACCAAATTTCCAGAACACTTATGGTGGCGGTAATGGCTACCGCACCTGGTACAACGACGGATGGAGCGGCAACATCACCGATCCGGCAGAAATTGCGCAATACCGCGCCGTTTACGACGCAAGATATCCTCTCGTAGGATCAGAAGGGACAGATGAAAGCTGGGGAGCTCCGATGGATGGGCGCCTGGTGAGACAGTGGTGGACTGGTGACGATGTTGCACCACTGACTCCCCAGCCCAATAACTGGAACGAGTACTGGAATACCGGCCGCACCATTACCAATAGCGTCGCACTGAACGGCGGCAACGACAAAGGTTACTTCCGCCTCGGCCTGAGCCGCGTGGATCAAACGGGTATTATGTATTACAATGATTTTCACCGTAATAATTTCCGCATTAACTCTGGCTACAACCTGACCAAAAACCTGAGCATTACGCTTTCAGGAGAGTATATCAAATCGGGTTCCGACAACAAGAGCTACGGCAGCGGACAGGAGTTCATCTGGTCGCACCGCCACGTTTCCTGGGCACAATTGCGCGATTATGAAAGCTATATGGATGTGCACAACCAGCGCGGCAACGATACAGACCCGCCTAACTGGCAGCATACTTTCTTCACCAACCCGTATTTCTCCCAAAAAAGATTGCCACAGAGCAACGAGAAGGACCGCTTGCTGGGCAACATCGCATTGAACTACAAAATCCTGCCCTCACTGAGCCTGATGCTCCGCAGCGGCACCGACTACTGGTCGGATACGCGGATTAACGTGTCAAACTTCCTGCGCGTCCGCAACGGTGTGCGCACACCTGGCCGCTTTTCGGAAGAAGTACTCCGCAGCCAGGAAACCAACTCCGATTTCATGCTGACTTACAATAAGAATATCAATGCGGATTTTGGTTTGAATGTACAGGTAGGCGGTATTAAAAGGACTAATTATTACAAAAGGAATTATTTCTATGTAGGTGAAATGGTGGTGGATGGCCTGTACAATGCCGGAAACTCGGTACCAAGCCAGAACACCATCGAAAGCCTCATCCGGAAATCGGAAACGCAGAGCTTGTTCGGAACGGCTAACGTGTCCTGGCGAGATGCATTGTTCCTGGACCTGACCGCCCGGAACGACTGGTCAAGCACGCTACCTGCCAATGCACGCTCGTACTTCTACCCTTCCGCTTCATTGAGCGCCGTGTTGACGGAGTTGTTTGATGTCAAAAGCAATGCATTCACATTTGGTAAAGTACGTGCCAGCTATGCACAGGTAGGTAACGACGCTACGCCTTATCAGTTGGCCCAAACATTCCTTGCCAAAGGCTCGTGGAATGGCGCAGTGCCCAAATTCTCCGAAAACATCGAAATCGCGAACAGCGGCCTGAAACCGGAGATCACTACCGGCCTTGAACTTGGAGCCGACCTCCGCTTTTTGAAAGGCAAAATAGGCTTGGACGTCACTTATTACAGCCAGACGACCAAAGACCAGATACTCGGTGTGGAAATTTCGAAAGCCAGCGGCTATAATACCCGCATTCTCAACGCTGGAAAGATCACCAACAAAGGGGTTGAGATAGCAATTTCCGGAACGCCTGTAAAATTACCGGGCGGTTTCAGCTGGGACGTGTCGCTCAACTGGGCGCGGAATCGCAATAAGGTTGTTGAACTGGCCGAAGGTTTAACGACCTACACCCTGGCAACTCAGCGCGGCATGTCGTCGGAAGCACGTGTAGGCCAGCCTTACGGTACATTCTACGGTGTTGGTTTTCAGAAACACAATGGACAAATCGTTTACGGAGCGAATGGGCTTCCCCTTACTGCCGCCGGACAAAAGCTTGGCAACATCCAGCCTGACTGGATCGGCGGAATGCTGAACACCTTCAACTACAAGGGCTGGTCGCTGAGCGCGCTGGTGGATGTTCGCATGGGAGGAGATATTTACGACGAAGGCACCGGTACCGCCCGCTGGACAGGCCAGTATGCCGAAACCGCACTGGGCCGCGAGGAAGGTGTGATCGGCCAGGGTGTGCGCGAGGTAACGGCCGCGGATGGCTCAAAATCCTTCGTCGCAAACGACATTATCGTGACCGCCAACCAGTTGTATGGCTATTCCAACCCGCGTAACTACCACGAATCGGCGATTTTTGATGCGAGCTATGTTAAACTCCGTGAAGTATCGCTCGGCTACACATTCGCACCATCGCTCTTGAAAAAGGTAAAAATCCAGTCGGCCAAGATCTCCCTTGTGGGCCGGAACATCTGGATGATCTTCAAAAATACGCCTCACATCGATCCGGAGATCGACGCGAAAGGTGGAAATGAACAAGGATTCGGTTATGGCGAGCTGCCCAGCTCCCGCAGCATTGGTGCCAACCTGTCGCTGTCGTTCTGATCCAGTCAAACTATTTGAAGACCTAAAAGCACTACGACATGAAAAGCATTTTGACCCATAAAAACATCTGGATGACCGCCTTCGCCGGCGCATTGAGCATCACCAGCTGCACCAAGGATTTCGACAGCATGAACGTGAGCCCGAACAGCCCAACCGCCATCGGCCCGCAATACCTGCTTCCTACCGGCATCGAAACGTCTGTAGACCGCTATTGGGGCCACCGCGACCGCTTCGAGCGCATCAATATCGACGCCGCCGAACTGTACGTGCAGCATCTCACCCGCAATATTTACAGCAATGAAGGCGACGATTACACCGTTTCGCCCGCGTTGCTGTCCAACAACTGGAAAGGTTTTTTCAATGACGGCCTGCTGAATTTCCAGCGCATGATCAACCAAACCAACCCAGAATCCGCTTCACCTAACGCTAACTATGAGGGAGTCGCGCTGGTCATGCGCACCTGGGTGTTCTCACTGCTCGTGGACATGTACGGCTCCATTCCTTACACCGACGCCATCAAAGGCACTGCCAGCGAAGCCATTTACACGCCGAACTACGACTCGATGGAAACCATTTACGCAGGCCTGTTAAACGACCTGAAGACGGCCAACGAGAAACTGACGGTCGGCGGTCCTGCCATTGCGGGCGACATTCTGTATGAAGGTAATATCCTCAAATGGAAAAAGTTCGCCAACTCGCTCCGCCTGCGACTCGCCAACCGTCAGGCCGCTAAGAAACCGGCAGAATCGAAGGCGATCTTCGCAGAAATCCTGGGCGACGCGACCAAGTACCCGATTTTCACCAGCAATGCAGACAATGCTTCGCTGAAATGCACGACCGTTCTCCCGAGCAACAACGAATGGAACCAGATCCTGATCCAGGGCGGCCGTACCGACTGGAATATCAGCAAGACACTGGCCGACAAAATGAATGAACTCGGTGACACCCGCATTACTGTTTATGCCAATCCCAACAAGGACGGCTTGTATCAGGGCCATCCGAACGGCCTCCCCGATGCGATCGCTACCAACTATCTGGCCACGAGCTCTACCATTGGCAAAGCTTTCACCGATGCTGCTGCTCCCGAGGTAATCATGACCTTCGCCGACCTGAACTTCATCCTGGCCGAGGCGGCCGTGGACGGCGACATTATGGGCGATGCCAAAAAGTATTTCGAAGACGGCATTACCGCCTCGTTCGCCCAGTATGGCCTCACGCCACCGTCGGGTTACATGGCCAAAGCCGGGCCGGTAAGCAAAGAAAAAGTGCTGGAACAGAAATGGATTTCCCTTTTCGGTCAGGGCGTGGAAGCCTGGATAGAATGGCGCAGAACGGGCTTCCCGGTATTCCCGGCACCCGATCCCCGGGCGGTGCTCAACAATGGCGGTGTCCTTCCTACCCGTTTCAACTACCCGGCCTCCGAATACTCCCTCAATGCGAAGGCAGTAGGCGACGGTGTGAAACTCAACGGCGGTGCCGACGATATGAAAACCAAACTGTGGTGGGCTGAGAAATAACGGTTTATTCCCAATTCAAAGACTTTCAAGATTATGAAAAATATCAAATCGCTTTTCCCTTCAGCTTGCCTGCTGCTTACACTGTCGCTCGGATTTGTTTCCTGCAAAGAGGAAGATCCATTCCTGGACCGCGACGTAGCCCCGGTGCTGGTGGATATCGTCGGCGCGCCTTTCGGGGCTCCCCTAGCCGGCGAGCCTACCGTTGCATACGCCGCAACCGCAGCAAAATTGACGCTCTCGGCCCGGCTGCTGGAACTCGACAAGACCAACATTCTGGACCATACCAAAGGCATCGATTCGATCCCGGTACCGAACCTGGCCATTAAAATCACTTTGCGGACAGGCGCCGTGCTCGGAGAGGTCACTTCCGATTCGCAGGGAGTGGTGAAACTCGAAAAAACCTGGGCCGACCTGGGCATTGCAGCACCGAAAGCGGGCAGCATTACCAAAATATCCTGGTCGGGCAGCCACAAGGGAATTGCATTCACGCGATTTTCGCAAGTACAGGCTAACTAGTTGAAAAACAAACCATATACGCATCGAACCTGACCCGTTTATTTGTAACTTGAATAAAGATTTTTACTCCTTAACATAATCGTCACGTACTTAAACTTTTGAACAATGAATCAAAACATCGACCGTCGCAACCTTTTAAAGTCTGGTTTAATGGCATTGGGTGGAATGGCCATCGCCCCGCACCTCACTGCCGGTGCATTTGAAAGTATGCCATTGTCACTGGACCCGGAGAGCCGCATTTACCGCAGCCCCATGGTGCGGGAGCATTTCCTGCCGGCTGACTACAAGGCGCCCAAGATCGTTGCCAAATTGAGTTCGAACGAAAACCCATACGGCCCGCCGATGTCCGCTCAGAAGGCGGTAGCGGAATCGGTCAAAAACGGTAACCGCTATGCCTGGAAGGAAATGTACGATCTGATTGATAAAATCGCGAAGAAAGAAGGTGTTACCGCCGAGCACATTATGATGGGCCCCGGCTCATCCGACCTGCTCGAAAAAGTGGCATTGGTAACCTTTATGAAAGGTGGCAATATCGTTTCCGCCGACCCTTGCTACATGTCGCTCGTAAGCGTGGCCAAATCCGTAGGCGCAACCTGGAAGCCTGTTCCCTGCACAGCCGACTGGTCGCACGATTTGAAAGCCATGGAAGCGGCAATCGACAAGGATACCAAACTGGTGTATGTTTGTAACCCAAACAATCCGACAGGCGCCATTACCAAAGGTCAGGACCTGCTCGACTTCTGTTCGCGCGTGTCCGAAAAAGTGCCGGTGTTCGTAGATGAAGCTTACATTGAGCTCGCAGTAGGTGCCGATACTCAAAGCATGGTTTCGCTTTTGGCACAGAAAAAGAACGTGATCATCGCCCGCACATTCTCCAAAATCATGGGTATGGCCGGTATCCGCGTGGGTTACATTGCCGCGCAGCCTGAATTCCTGGCCGGCATCAACAAAATCACC
>CBFGMV010000094.1:0-32157 GCA_965649915.1 uncultured Dyadobacter sp. | reverse complement strand
ATCCGGAAATGGTAATGCAGCTGGATCTCGGACTGCAAAATCTCACATTGGTAGCAACACGTGTATTCGGTTCTGATGTGAGCGGGGTATCGGGCGCAGGTGCCGCGGGAGGGCTCGGCGCAGGTTGCATGTGGTTTCTGAATGCGGAACTGAAAGAAGGCATAAGCATTGTAATGGAGCAATGCGATATTGCCTCGCTGGTCGCTGATGCGGATCTGGTCATTACCGGTGAAGGTAAAGTAGATGAACAAACATTGGCGGGAAAGGTAGTAAAGGGGCTGGCGGGACTGTGCAAAAGCCACCGGGTGCCGCTGGCGGTTGTTTGTGGTTCTTTACAGATTACGTCCGAGCAGGCCAGGGATGCGGGAATGACTTACGCGGTATCGGTGCTTAACCGCCCGATGGATTTGAATGCAGCCCAAAGCGAGGCGTTCAAGCTGGTCAGCGACGCAACTTTTCAACTTACGCGGTTGTTTTTCTTCAATAGGGGCGCTGTTTAGCCTAAATTACAATCAATGTCAGAATTCAATTATAAAGAAGAACTCTCCAAAATTCCTCTCGATCCCGGTGTGTACCGGTATTTCGATGAAACCGGCGAGGTGATATATGTAGGGAAAGCGAAAAGCCTGCGCAACCGGGTTTCGAGCTATTTTTTGAAAAACAACCAGCACGACCGTAAAACCAAACGGCTCGTCAGCCAGATCAGGCGGATCGAGTATACCATTGTGTTGAGTGAATGGGATGCATTGCTTTTGGAAAACCAGCTGATCAAGCAATTGCAGCCTAAATTTAATATCCTGCTCAAAGACGATAAAACCTACCCATTCATTTGCATTACCCATGAACCATTTCCGCGCGTGTTCCCGACCCGGAATATGGATCGGACCAAAGGCACTTTCTACGGGCCATTTGCGAATTTGAGATCGATGCATACGTTGCTCGACATGTTCAAGGCGTTGTACCAGATCCGGTCGTGTCAGCTGCCATTGACTAAGCCGAACATCGAAGCCGGGAAGTTTAAAGTTTGCCTGGAATACCATATCGGGAACTGTAAAGGCCCATGCGAGGGCCTGCAGCGCGAGGATGAATACAATGCGGAGATCGAACAGGTACATAATATCCTCAAAGGAAATCTGTCATCTCCCCAGCAGTATTTCAAAGAAAGAATGCTGGAAGCCGCAGAACAGATGGCGTTTGAAAAAGCACATGCCTGGAAAACCAAAATTGAACACCTGTCGAATTTTCAAAGCAAAGCTACCGTCATTAATCCCCGTATCGGAAATATCGATGTGTTGACGATCGTTTCAGACGAGGAGGCCGCTTACCTGAATTTTATGAAGATCAAACAGGGGTATATGGTGGCTACGCAAACGCTGGAGGTTAAGAAAAAGCTGGACGAGAGCGATCTGGAAATCCTCGCGATGATGATTGTTGAGATGCGGTCGACGTATGGTTCAGAGGCGAAGGAAATTATCTCGAACCTGAAACCAGACCTTGAAATGCGTCTGGAAGTGACTGTTCCGCAGATTGGTGATAAGAAGAAGCTGCTGGATATGTCAATGAAGAACGTGATGTATTTCCGCAGGGAGAAAGCAGAGCGCAGAGAAGTGGAAGCATCGGCCACCTCGTCTAAAAAGGATCGCGTACTGATCCGGCTTAAATCTGATCTTCAGATCAAGACATTGCCCAGGCATATCGAATGCTTCGATAACTCCAACATACAAGGTACCAATCCGGTGGCTTCCATGGTTTGCTTTAAAGATGGAAAGGCATCCAAAAAGGACTACCGCCACTTCAATATCAAAACCGTCGTTGGTCCCAATGACTTTGCCTCTATGAACGAGATCGTGGGGCGACGATACCTCCGCCTCATCGCCGAGGAACAGCCGCTACCCGACCTGATTGTGATCGATGGCGGGAAAGGCCAGCTGGGAGCTGCTTGCGATGCATTGAAAAGCCTGGGTATCTACGGACAAGTGCCCATCATCGGCATCGCGAAGAGGCTGGAAGAGATTTATTTCCCGGAAGATCCGCTCCCTTTATATATTGATAAAAAATCGGAATCACTGAAACTCATCCAGCAGATCCGGGATGAAGCGCACCGTTTCGCCATTACATTCCACCGTGACAAACGCAGCAAGAGCAGTCTGGTGAGCGAACTGGAAGGTGTCGTGGGGGTCGGTAAGGTAACAGCCACGAAGCTACTGAAACATTTCGGGTCGGTACGCGGCATTCGTGAAAGCTCTCTGGAAACCTTGACCGACCTGATAGGCCTGGACCGGGCGAAGAAGGTGAGGTCTTATTTCGATGCGATGGTCGAGTAATGCGGGTCAGAGTCCGATTTGCTTCCCTGCAATAAAGCCGGTTGTCCAGGCATTCTGGAAGTTGAAACCACCCGTAATACCATCCACGTCCATTACTTCCCCTGCGAAAAAAAGACCTGGTACGGACCGGCTTTCCAGTGTTTCCGGATTGAGATCTGCCAATGCAACACCTCCGCAGGTAACAAACTCCTCTTTGAATGTCGTTTTACCCTTCACATCGAACTGGCTGTTGGTTAGCATTTCGGTCAGGCGGTTGAGGACCTTGTTGCTCGCGTCCCCCCAGCGAAGCGCCTCACCGATTTCGGCTTTCTCAACAAAAACTTTCCAAAGGCGCGTCGGTAAGCCAAAGCGGGGATGTGAACCGATTTGCTGCCTGCCCGTTTTTGTTTTTTCCCCCAGCAGAAATTCCCGGACCTGCTGCTCGTTCATTTCCGGTACCCAGTTGATCCTGCACGTGAAATGGTAGTCTTTTTCCGCGAGGTCACGCGCTCCCCATGCTGACAATTTCAGTACCGCAGGACCGCTGAAACCCCAATGCGTGATCAGCAATGGCCCGCGCCATTCGTGTTTGGAACCCATGATCTTGACCTCCGCATCCTGGACCGAAACGCCGGCGAGGGGAAGCAGATAGCTGTCGGGGGTGTTAAAAGTAAAAAGCGAAGGAAGCGGAGATACAATCTGATGCTGATGTACCTGAAGCCATTCAAAGCCCTCCGTTTTAGGATAACCGCCCGTAGCGATCAGGAGCCGGTCCGCAGTTAATTCTTCGTCGCCCGAAGTGCGCAGTGTAAATGCTCCGTCCTGCCGCGAGAAGGAAGTGATGTGAACCCCGGTATGAACCTCGATTCCGAGGTTGCGCGCAGAGCGGATCAGGCATTCAATAATGGTATGCGAGGAGTCGGTAACAGGAAACATGCGGCCGTCGGTCTCTGTTTTCAGCTTAACCCCTCTTTTTTCAAACCATTCGACGGTAGCCTGCGCGTCGAAACGTTGCAACAGCTTGCGCAGGAATTTCTCTCCTCTGGGATAGTTTTTGATAAAAAAGCGCAAATCATGCGGCTTGTGAGTCACATTACATCTGCCGCCGCCCGATACGCGGACTTTGTTGAGCACGGTCCGGCTTTTTTCCAGGATGGTTACCTGAGCTCCGGGAAAAGTCTCGGCTGCTGTGATTGCAGCCATAAACCCGGCTGCTCCACCACCGATCATTACAATTTGCATAGCTGTCTTTTTGTCCCACAAAAATGACATGTTAGTTTTAAAAACTGCAATTTCTTTTCCTATCTTTCAAAACAGCTTCAAAAATTCAAACTAAAACCTTCAATAACTATACATGCAGAAAATTCTCGTTATCGGATTGGGGAAGGTAGGTTCCCTGGTCGGTACATTACTCAACAAACGCTTTCAGGTAACCGGTATCGACCGGTTTGAGCCAGCCATTCCGCTCTCCTTTCCCGTTTTGAACGGTGATGTGGGAGATGCGTCATTTCTGGACAATGTCATGATTGGTTTCGATGGCGTAGTTTCCTGTATGCCTTACAATCTGAACCTGCCCATCGCACGCCGGGCATTCCAGTTGGGTATCCATTACTTTGACCTGACGGAGGATGTACCCACCACTTCGGCGATCAGGGAAATGGCGGCTGACAGCCGGAGTGTAATGGCACCACAATGCGGCCTTGCCCCCGGTTTTATAGGCATTGTCGGAATGGAACTTGCCAAACGATTCACTAAAATCAGGGATATCGAGCTGAGGGTGGGCGCATTGCCCCGCTATCCGAACGGTTTGATGGGTTATTCATTCACCTGGTCGCCCGCCGGTGTTGTGAACGAATACCTTAATGACGCGGAAGTGATCCATAATGGTGTCCGGAAAATGGTCCCTTCGCTGGAAGGTATTGAAATGATCAATATCGAAGGCCAGGAGTTTGAGTCGTTCAGCACTTCGGGAGGTTTGGGTACCCTGTGCGAGACATTGGAAGGCAAACTCGATACGTTGAACTACAAAACCATCCGATACCCGGGACATTGCAATCTGATGCGGTTTCTCCTGTATGAGCTTTGCCTGAAAGACAAACGCCAGCTCGTGGAGCAAATACTTACGGAAGCAAAGCCTCCAGTGCAGCAGGACGTGGTGTATGTATATGCCGTGGTAGAAGGCTGGAAGGATAATCGATTGGAAAGGGAGGAATTTTACCGCGCCTAACACCCGATTCAGATCGACGGGCAGCATTGGCGTGCTATTTCCTGGACAACCGCGGCTTCGATCGCCTCCGTGGTAGAATTGGTAGCAGATGGTGTTTTGCCGCGTGAAGGGTTTATCAGACAGGAAGATATCTTGCTGTCTGATTTTCTTGGAACTCAAAACGGCAGATATTTCGATTAATCCGTAATGTTTTCAATGATGATAGACGTCCATGAAATACTGCTGCGGCTGGGGATCGGTGCTGTAAATAATGGCATTAGTACCGGGCTGGAAAGCTGGGATGGCAAGGGAGCACTGCTGGAATCTTTTTCTCCGGTAGACGGAGATAAAATTGCCGGTATTACCGAAGCGAGCTATGTGGATTATGATGCGGCGGTATCGTGTTCGGTCCGCGCATTCACGGCGTGGAGAAAAGTACCGGCACCAAAACGTGGCGACATTGTGCGTCAGATGGGGGAGAGACTGCGTGTGTACAAAGCAGATCTGGGGGCACTTGTAAGTTATGAAATGGGAAAAAGCTTACAGGAAGGGCTGGGGGAGGTTCAGGAGATGATCGATATATGTGATTTCGCGACAGGCCTTTCCAGGCAGTTGTACGGATTGAGCATGCACAGCGAGAGGCCACAGCACCGGATGTATGAGCAATGGCACCCACTGGGCGTGGTAGGCATCATAACCGCATTTAATTTCCCCGTGGCTGTATGGTCATGGAATGCGATGATCGCCTGGGTGTGCGGGAATGTATGTGTGTGGAAATCTTCTGAAAAAACACCGTTGACCGCTCTGGCGTGCCAGAATATCATTAGACAGGTCTTGGAGAAGAATGATGTGCCGGAAGGTGTATCGTGCCTGGTGACGGGAGGACGTGAAGCAGGTGAATGGATTGCCAGTGATCCTCGGATCAATCTGGTGTCTGCAACCGGTAGTATTCCGATGGGACGGTCCGTTGGCGAAGCTGTGGCGCGCCGGCTGGGCAGAAGCTTGCTCGAACTGGGAGGAAACAATGCGATCATTGTTACACCTTCGGCCGATCTCCATGTTGCGGTTCCCGGCATTGTGTTTGGGGCAGTCGGTACGGCAGGTCAGCGCTGCACTTCCACGCGCCGGATCATCGTGCACGACGCTATTTACGAAGAAGTGAAGAAGAGACTGGTGCGGGCCTACGGACAACTTAAAATAGGTAACCCGCTCGATCCGTCCAATCATGTGGGCCCGTTGATCGATAAGCAGGCAGTAGCTCATTACGAATCTGCGGTACGCCAGATCACCGAAGCGGGAGGTTCGTTCATTGTGGAGCCCGGTTTTCCGGAAGGCGATGTATATTCGTCGGGATGTTACGTATATCCATGTATCGCAGCAGTGGAAAACCATTTTGCCATTGTACAGCATGAAACCTTTGCACCTATTCTTTATCTGATCAGGTATACTGATCTGGACGAAGCGATCGCCTTGCAAAACGATGTTCCACAAGGATTATCGTCTGCCATATTCACAATGAACCTCAGGGATTCGGAGCAGTTTCTTTCCCAGGATGGCTCAGATTGCGGGATTGCTAATGTCAACATCGGCACATCGGGAGCTGAAATAGGCGGTGCATTCGGCGGAGAAAAGGAAACAGGCGGTGGTCGCGAATCGGGCTCGGATGCGTGGAAGGCTTACATGAGGAGGCAGACGAACACGATCAATTACGGAAACACATTACCATTGGCCCAGGGAATAAAGTTTGAGGTCGAGTAATTAAAATTTCTAACTTTGTACCTATCTAAGACACATTATATTTTCACATTGAACCGCATTTTAGTATGAAATATCAGCTTACATCAGATCAGATCTCCTCGAAGGTGGCCGGTGAAACGGTGATTTTGAACCACACGAAGGGTGCCTACTATGGTCTGGATGAGGTAGGGGCGTTGATTTGGGATACACTGGAAAAGGGGCCCCAAACCATTGAATCCCTGTATGAAGTGGTGACCAATGAGTATGAGGTTGATCAGGCAACGTGCCGGAATGATGTAGATGGTTTGTTAAAAGAGCTCATTTCTGAAAAGCTGGTAGAAGAAATCCAATAAGCATTGAAACGCATCGGCAGGTTCATAAGCAGATGGCGGACGTTGTCCGTTTCAGAGAAGATCAGCTTTCTGAAAGCAGCCGTGTGTCTTTCATGCATTAAAATAGGGCTGACGGTTTTGCCTTTTTCGATGTTCCGAAAGATATTTCACTGGTTTACAGCCACCAGCGAGGTTACAGAGGTTCCCCAGGTTAAGATAGACCGACTGGTTTGGGCGGTGGACACTGCGGCTAATTTGCTGCCATTTGAACTGCTCTGTTTGCCCAGGGCTTTGGCGGTAAAGTACCTGCTGCGAAAAGCGCCTTCCATGACTTTGGAAATAGGGATAGAGGTGAACCCCGCAAAACACTTTGAAGCACACGCCTGGATCGAGCAAAATGGGAACATCGTTATCGGCCAATGGCCTGACACCGTGTTTTACCAGCGGCTATGGGTTTGGGAATAGATTAATATATCTCGCATGCATTATTACACGGCCTTCGGGTTAAACATCCATTCCGACATAACACTGACAGAGCTTTGTGAGCAAGACGGCGAGGATTCAGAGGACTTAAAAATCATCAGCAATCGTTTTGTTATACCCCGTTTGACAAAGACGCACATTTACCGTCGTGGAATACGCGCGGAGTTTGGGGTTGACGAGGAGGGCGGTTTGTATTTATGCTGGAAGGGGATAGCGAATTTCAGAGCTACAAACGGCTTATTGCTGGAAGTGGAGTCGCTGACCGATGATCCGAAACTTTTGAGTCTCTTTACGGTAAGCGAAGCCCTCGGGCTGATATTATTCCAAAAGGGCTACTTTCTTTTGCATGCCAGTGCGGTGAAGGTTGGGGATGAGGCGTGGTGTTTTATGGGAAAACCAGGTGCAGGAAAGTCGACCACCGCTGCTGCTTTTATTAAGTTCGGGGGCGTGTTGCTCAGCGACGATCTGACAGCAATTACTTTCGACGAGCATGGAAAAGCCTACATTGTCCCTGCTTATCCACAACTAAAAATATGGGCTAAGACCGTCGATGGTTTAAGCTATGATACATCGGAACTCACTCCCGTCACTGAGGGTGTGAATAAATACGCCTACAATCCTAAATCGGGCTTTCAGCATGAGCCGGTAAGATTGCGGCAGGTACTTTTTCTCCACAATGCAAGGTCTAAAAAGGCTTACTCGCTGTTGCCGACATCTTCGATCCCCACCGAATGCCTTAGGAATTTTCCTCTCCCACTCGACTTATTGAAGGGACACTCATTAAAGAAACATTTTGAGGATAGTTTTAAATGCGCATTATCGGCTGAAATGTGGAGTAAAAGGCGACCCGACGGATTTGTGAAACTGGAAGAATGGGTGAAAGATACGATTGAGAAAACCAACAGCCAGGTGAATGAAGACCGTACCCTCTAAGGAACTTTCGTTGATCCTGTGTTCCTGTCTGGATGTGAGCTGGCAAGGTGACCCTGACTGCCTTGATCTTGATAAACTGTATGCACTGCTGAGTCATCATCAGGTGCGCCCGCAGTTTCTTGCCTATATCCGGGACCGGAATTTGCTCGTGAATTTTCAGGCTAGGTTACGAAAAGATTGCCAGGAGATTGCCTTTGTTAACATGATCGCAGCTAAGGAATTGGTGGAGGTCACAAAGATCCTTACGGAGCATCAGGTCGAGTCGTATGCATATAAGGGTAGCATGTGGGCTGATTGGCTGTATGGCAATATAAGTCAGCGCGAATTCGGGGACATTGATGTTCTTATTCCCGAATCTGCATTTCCCGAAGCATATAAGCTTTTAATGACGGAAGCAGGATATGTGGCAGACGACTACCGGCGTTACTTACTCGGAAATCCAAAAACGAGAAAGAGCTATTTTAAAACGGACTACCATATCCCGATGATCAACAAGCCGGATAAGGCCCTGCAAAGCGTGCTGGAAGCGCACTGGGGGATCGCCTATCCACGGCTAATGTTCGAATTTCCGTCGACGGAGTGGAGCCGGTACCGTGAGCGTTACAATCTGCTGGGGACGGAGCTAAGTTCATTTCGTAACGAATACCAGTTCCTGGTGTTGCTCGTACATCATGGCGGAAAAGAAGAGTGGCGGAAACTGAAATATTTGGCTGATCTGGCGGCTTACATGCGAAGGTTTGGCGATTCAACTGACTGGTCGAGCGTAATGCAAATGGCAAAGACCAAGGGCATTTTTGCGCTTTTGGAGAAAAGTC
Source organism: uncultured Dyadobacter sp. (assembly GCA_965649915.1). Lineage (GTDB taxonomy): Bacteria > Bacteroidota > Bacteroidia > Cytophagales > Spirosomataceae > Dyadobacter. The sequence goes on along the minus strand of CBFGMV010000094.1, from coordinate 23,348 downwards.
TGGGCCTGCTGCGCAGTCTCGGAATGGAGTGGAGCGAAAGATGGCCGCAATTTGCGACCATCGTCGTTACAGATCGTTATTGGAAAGATTGGGAAGCCATGGAAAAAGAGCGGACAAACTCCACCTGGCCTTATTTCAAACACGGATTATCAGTTCACGATGGGATCAAACATCGCGCCCGTCTGGTTATCGGGCATGTCAAGTACTTCACCGAGTTGCATCTCATCTGGAACAAGTTCCGATACAAGCAAAACCGGATCAGATTAAGGACAAAACAATAGTCCCGTCAATGCTGTGTCCCGGTGCTAATATGTTCAATCCTTCTCCGGTGTTGAATGCGTCTACATTTGAAGTTAATGGCTCAATGGCCACGCAATCCCTTGCCGGTGGGGTATAGACGACCAGGTAGTTGAATTTCCCTTCTCCCGTTTCCTGATCGATACGTAGCGTTACGTCCTGATTTTCTGAAATCAGTTCGGTCACGGCATGCTGGCCGGGTGAATTGACAATAAAGCAGTTATCGAAGGTTTTCCGGTAAAGCAATGCAGGTTTTTCAACATGGAATGGCTCAGTCCCGATTGGAATGAGGTTCTCGTTAAAAGTAACCAGCTTTTCGGATGGTATGCTGATCTTCCATGCGTCGGCCTGTTCATTGCCCAGCTGGAAATAGGGATGCCAGCCAAACATGGCAGGGCAGGGAGCGCTCCCATTGTTTTTGGCGTCGTATCTCACTTCGAAACGGCCGTCCGCATAAAGGGTATACCGGATCGTGAAGTGTACTTCAAATGGATAACCTTCCGGTTGGTCAATTGTCTGCGATAGTTGAATGGCAGCATGATCGGCATGAATCACCTGTTCTTCCAAATGAAACTGCTTTTTCCTCACCAATCCGTGTATCGCATTGAGGCCGCCATTTTCATTCCTGGCGAGCTGATAGTACTTACCGAGGAACTTGTATTTGCCCTCGGGAATACGGCTCGCGAAAGGGAACAACAATTCGCTCGCGCTCTGTGTATCTTCAACCAATGCTTGTGGCGTAGGAGGGGTTTTGAGAAGTGAAAACAGGGTAACTCCCTTGCGAAGGGAAAGCTGACGGACTATACCCCCCAATTCGGGTACCACTACGAACCGGTTTCCTGTGGCGGTTTCCTGAACAACATATTCTGTCAGATCACCGTATTGTTGCTTGAATATTTCAAAGGCCATGAACTTCGCGAAGGTTTAGGGGTAAAATGTAAAACAGGATGTAAAAATAATAGCCGGACAGTCTGAATTGCCCGGCTATTCTATATTTATTCTTGACTGGAATCACTATTCGTTGGAAGTGTCCTTTTCAGCCTCGGCCATCTCTTCCTCCTTTTGGTTTTTATCCTTGCGCTCCTGCTCAAGTGTCTGTTTCACCACTTCCTCGTGGATCGCAGCCTCTTCATTCGAGCGACGGTTGATATAAGCCTGATAGCTTGTTTCCTTTTCGTAAGGACGTTTTCCGATCAGTTTTTCCAGATCTGCCTGGAAGAGAATTTCTTTTTCCAGAAGCTCTTTTGCCAGTACTTCCAATGCATCCCGTTTGTCGTTAAGGAGACCTTTAACGAACTGATAGGCCTGATCTACAAGTTTCCGAACTTCTTCATCGATTGCCTGCGAAGTAGATTCGGAATATGGCTTGGTGAATGAATAATCAGTCTGTTTGGAGTCATAGAAGGAAATATTCCCGATGCGCTCGTTCATCCCGTACATGGTTACCATGCTGTAAGCCACTTTGGTAACTCTTTCCAGATCACTCAAAGCACCTGTCGAGATCTTGCCAAATACCACATCCTCCGCCGCACGACCGCCGAGTGTCATACACATTTCGTCAAACAACTGCTCGGTACGGTACAGATACTGCTCACGCGGGAGATATTGGGCATACCCGAGCGCTGCTACTCCACGAGGTACGATGGATACCTTTACCAAGGGATCGGCATGTTCGAGGAACCAACCTGCTACCGCATGGCCGGCTTCGTGGTAAGCAACAATCTGCTTTTCTTCGGGTGAGATCAGTTTGTTTTTCTTTTCCAAACCACCGATCACACGATCCATCGCGTCCTGGAAGTCTTGCATGGTCACTTCCTCGCGGTTTCGGCGGGCAGCGATCAATGCAGCTTCATTACATACGTTGGCGATTTCAGCACCTGCAAAACCTGGTGTTTGTGAAGATAATTTCTGGATATTCACATCCGTAGCCAGCTTCAAAGGCTTTAAGTGTACCTTGAATATCGCTTCCCGACCGATTACATCCGGTTTGTCGACAGATATCTGGCGGTCGAAACGTCCCGGACGCAACAGCGCAGGGTCAAGGACATCCGGACGGTTGGTCGCTGCGACGATGATGATACCGGAGTCGGTGGCGAAGCCGTCCATTTCAACGAGCAGAGAGTTCAATGTGTTTTCACGTTCGTCATTGGAACCCGGCATTGCACCACGGCCACGTGAACGGCCCACGGCGTCGATCTCATCAATAAAAATGATACAAGGCGCTTTTTCCTTTGCTTGTTTGAAAAGGTCACGGACACGTGCAGCACCCACACCCACAAACATTTCCACAAAGTCGGAACCCGATAGCGAGAAGAAAGGTACACCCGCTTCACCCGCAACAGCTTTCGCAAGGAGTGTCTTACCAGTTCCCGGAGGGCCTACCAGCAATGCACCCTTTGGAATTTTAGCACCCAGTTTTTTAAACTTATCGGGGCTCTGCAGATATTCTACGATCTCTTTAATTTCTTCTTTCGCTTCATCCAGTCCGGCAACATCGTTGAAGGTGATCTTCACTTTGTTTTCCGCGTCGAAAAGAGTGGCACGTGAACGGCCGATATTGAAAATCTGTCCGCCGGGACCCACACCGCCTGACATTCTCCCCAAAATGAAATACATCACGAGGATCATGACAATGAAGAAGCCCCAGGTTCCCAGGAAGCTGGTCCAGTCGTTACGCGTATCTACTACAAAAGGCACTTTGTCGTCGTCCGGGACGCCTTCCTGCATTTTGTCGAAATCTTTTTTGAAGGTCTCCGCCGACGTCACCTGAAACTGGTAATGGGAGGCAGTTTCCCCGCCGAAATAGTTATTTTCCTTCGCAACTACCCTGTATTTATCGAGTTTAAGCGCCTCTGGTTTGAGCGTAACCTCCACTGACTTGTCATTGACAATGGTAACGCGCTCCACTTCCTTGTCAGCCATCATCTTCTCGAAACGTTTCTGTGTTGTTTCGCGGATCGTCGATGTTCTGTTGAGGTACGTGATTCCCAGTATAGTGGCGATCAGAGCGGCTATAATCCAACCTTGATATCCCTTCTGAGGACTTTTAGGGTTGAGTGGCCCCCTTTTGTTATCGTTTTCAGACATTCGTTCGTTTTTAATTAAGAGGAAATATATTAAACAACAATTCCGGCAAGGCTAATGTTCGCCTGGCCGGCCATTATACCATGGAGTCTTCCAGGTACGTCACCTCTGCATCTCCCCAAAGTTCTTCCAGATCGTAATGTTTGCGGCGTTCTTTGTTGAAAATATGTGCGACAACGTCCACATAATCAATCAAAATCCATTCTCCATTCGCCTTTCCTTCTTTTTGCCAGGGCTCTGTTTTGGATATTTTATAAACTTCTTCTTCAACCGAGTTGGCCAAAGCATCTATTTGCGTATCGGAGTTACCCGAGCAGATCACGAAAAAATCGGTTATTGAATTTTTTACTTTTCTGAGGTCTAGTATGGCAATGTCCAAACCCTTCTTTTCTGTCATGCCCTTCACCACGAGTTCGGTGAGATCTTTTGAGGATAGTTCTTTATTTTTGCGTTGTTTCATGCGTAGTTGATTCCTTTTCTAAAACCCTAAAGTAAAACAAAAAAATTGTACAACTCCACACAGGATACCTTAATAATTGGTAAAAAAGTAATATATCTGCCAACTTGTCATTCCACAAACGACATAGCGGCTGAAATCGTACATGCGGGCCTGTTTGAGGAGGGGACGGTTGTCATTACCGACAATCAGGTAAAGGGAAGAGGGCAGAGGGGGACCGCCTGGCGTGCTAATGCCGGTGAGAATCTGACCTTTTCGGTCGTTCTCACACCCGGATTTCTGCCTGTTGCCGATCAGTTTTTGATCAGCCAGATTACCGCACTTGCTATACGTTCCTACCTGGCAACATATGTCAATAATACCCGGGTGAAATGGCCCAATGACGTGTATATGGGGAACAAAAAAGCCTGTGGTGTATTGATCGAAAATTCCATCCAGGGTGCCAGGCTGACAAGCTCCGTTATCGGCATCGGAGTGAATATAAATCAGTCTGAGTTTGAGACTCCCTATGCGACGTCACTGTTTCGTGAAACGGGCCGGCAGTACGCGCTGGCAGAAGAATTTCATAAACTCCTGAAATTCCTGGATGTGTTTTATGTCAAACTCAGATCACTGAATCAAAACCAGGCCATTCGCGGTGAATACCTGACAAATCTATACGGGTATCAGAACGAAGTAAGCTTTCTATATCAAGGAGAAGTCACAAAAGGAACGGTGACCGACGTGACGCAGCAGGGTAAATTGCAGGTCAAGCTGGCCACCGAAGAAAACATACTTGAGTTTGACCTCAAAGAAATAGAATGGGTAAAGGATTAAACGTCGCCCCATTTACCAAGTACCACCATTACCAGGGCGCATATGCCTAATCCAAGCGACTCCCTTGCCAATTCGATGTTCAGGCTACGCATGGAGGTCTCGCCAAAGAAAATGCCTTCGAATTCCGGCGGCCATTGCAGAATTCCTCCCACCAGATAACCGGCTGCCAGAACGTAGAACACCCAGGATGGCCAAAGCCCGCGAATACTCATGAAACACGCCAGCGCGGCAAAACTATAAATGGCAATCCATATGCCGGAATCGGGGTCATTGAGCTGCAAGTAGGCAAAGATGACAAATATGATTCCAAAAAATATCTTTAAGAGTCTCATGACAAAGTGGGTTTGAGTTTGAATGGTTGAGGATACATCAAAAAGCGGCAACCTGCATGTTATTAACTATCCGATCGACGCTTTTCGCACACGGTTTACTGACAAAATTGGGCCAGCGCATTGGCGGCGTCACTATATCCCAGATTCAGAGCCTGTTTCAAACTGGTGCATCCGAGTTCTTTTTCGCCATCGTTCCATTGCGAAAGACCTAATCCGTAAAACGCTTTTCCGTATTGTGCATCCAGCTTTACGGTCTGCCGGAAAGCCAGGGTTGCTTTTTTGTAATCCTGGGTGCGATAATAAGTGTTTCCCAAATTGTACCAGGCTTGTTTGTTGTTATTGTCCAGTTGGGTAGCCTTTTCGAAGTCCTGAATGGCCTCGGGCGTTTTGTCCATCAATACCAGCAACTGTCCTCTGTTCAGAAAGACATCGGCCGTGTCAGGCGCCAGCTGGGCGGATTTGTTGTAGTCGGCGAATGCGGAATCCAGTTTGTTTTCGTCTGTATAGAGCAATGCACGATTAAAATACGGGCGATACGACGCGGGTTGAAGTTTGATCGCCTGTCCGAAGTCGAGCAATGCATTCGGATACTCTTTCAATTCATAGTAGGCGACACCCCGGAGGTTAAAAGCATCGGCACTGGAGGTGTTTTTTTCGATGGCCTTGTTGATGAAGTCAATGGCTTCGCGGGTCTTGCCCTGCTGCATGAGTTCTTTGCCTTTTTGAAGGAATGCATCAGAGGATTGCGAGCAGGAATAGAGGAAGAAGAGAAAAAATAAAAAAAATAATCGGGGCATACTGGTTCATTTCTAGTTGATTCGCACAAAAGTAAGGCGAAAGGCCACACGAATGTTTTCTTTTTGTTAATAAAATGTCTTTATCTTTGCACCCGGCAAATCGGAACTACCAGCTCCTTTCGAATCCCCCAGGTCCTGACGGAAGCAAGGGTAGATGGTCGATGCGGTGAGATTCTCGGTTTGCCTTTTTTTATTTCTTCCCCCTTCGATTCCCCCTTTCTTTCTTTTTGCTTTTGTTCAGGGTTTCCTACTTTTGTGGAATATTCTAACCAATAAATTTTCAATATGAAATTTTTCATTGATACTGCGAACCTGAATGAAATTCGGGAAGCGCAGGCGCTTGGTGTTTTAGATGGTGTTACCACCAACCCATCGTTGATGGCAAAAGAAGGAATCACGGGTAAGGATAATATAATGCGTCACTACAAGGCTATCTGCGATATCGTGGACGGTGATGTAAGTGCGGAAGTAATTTCGGTCGATTTCGAAGGAATGGTTCGTGAAGGCGAAGAATTGGTAGAAATCGACGAGAAGATCGTTGTGAAGATCCCCATGATCAGGGAGGGTATCAAAGCCCTTAAATATTTCTCATCAAAAGGCATCCGTACCAACTGTACACTCATCTTCTCGCCAGGACAGGCGCTGGTTGCCGCGAAAGCAGGTGCAACTTATGTGTCTCCGTTCGTAGGCCGTCTCGATGATATCTCAACAGACGGTATCGCTCTTATCGAGCAGATCCTGACTATTTACAGAAACTACGGATTCGATACGCAGGTACTTGCTGCCTCTGTACGTCACCCAATGCACATTATCCAGTGCGCGGAAGTAGGTGCGGATGTGATGACCGGCCCATTGAGCGCGATCGAAGCATTGCTGAAACACCCATTGACGGACATTGGTCTTGAGAAATTCCTGTCTGACTACAACAAAGGAAATTCTTAATTAACTTGTCTCACTGAGCGGAGTCGAAGTGCATTGCACGACGTTACATTTGTCCTTCGACCGCCGGGCGGTCGAAACACTTCGGTACTGACTGTCTTCGACTCCGCTCAGACTGACATTGCGATTGTCTCGCTGAGCGAACCGGGCCGCCGGGCGGTCGAAGTGTGACACGCTATCCATTCCGGGCATTACGCTCAACATTTACACATAGCACAATCATGACCACCGATTCGACAGAGCCAATAATCAGACTGGAAAGGGCAGATATCTATCAGGGTGAGAGGCCTGTTTTGAACGACGTTCATTTTGAGATCAGTAAGGGCGAATTTGTGTACCTCATCGGTCGTACCGGTAGCGGTAAGAGCTCGCTTTTAAAAACACTATACGCCGATTTATGGCTGCATACCGGTTCTGCCAAAGTGGCCGGTTATGAGCTTCACAACATCAGAAGGGCGGATATCCCGTTCCTGCGCCGCCGCATAGGTATCGTATTTCAGGATTTTCAGCTGCTTTCCGACCGTTCTGTCGAGGATAACCTCGCCTTCGTGCTGCGCGCGACGGGCTGGGAAAATCAGGGGAAGATCTCCAAACGCATTGCCGAGGTTTTAATGCAGGTAGGCTTGGGAACCGCCCAGAAAAGAATGCCCCATCAGCTGTCGGGCGGAGAGCAGCAACGTGTCGTAATTGCACGTGCTATGCTGAACGAGCCACAGATCCTGATCGCGGACGAGCCGACGGGTAATCTCGATCCGGAGGTGGGAGATCAGATCATGCAGGTTTTCAGGACCATCAACAATGCTGGAACTGCGATTCTGATGGCAACCCATAATCACGACTTTCTGAAACGCTTTCCGGCGCGCGTAATCAAATGCGAAAACGGAAGCGCGACCGTGAGCTAGATTTTGAAACCATATCAAGCAAAAGCGGCGTTTGAACATCTCAAACGCCGCTTTTGCTTTTATACAAAATTATTTCGCCTTCATATCGATCACCGGGATGATCATTTCTTCCAGGGACACACCTCCATGTTGGAATGTATCGCGGTATAAATTCACGTATTGATTGTAATTGTTGGGATATGCGAAAAAGTAGTCCTCCTTCGTAAATACGTACGATGTCGATACGTGCGGTTTGGGAAGGAATATCCGCTCCGGTTTGCGGCACACCATCAAGTGGTTATCATCAAAACCGAGGTTCTTGCCGTGCTTGTACCGTAGGTTTGTATTCGTTTCCCGGTATCCGATGATTTTCACCGGCTTCTGAACCCGGATCATGCCGTGGTCGGTGGTAAGAATTAAACGGCCTTTCTTTTCGGCAACCTTTCTGATGAAGTCGAGCAATGGAGAGTGCTGGAACCATGAACGCGTGATGGATCGGTAAGCCGCTTCGTCGGGAGCGAGTTCTTTGATCATCTGCACATCTGTGCGCGCATGGGAAAGCATATCCACAAAATTGTAGACAACTACATTCAGCTGGTTCGTCAGCAGGTTGTTGAAAGTGTCTACCAGCGCTTTCCCCTGGTTGGTGTTCAGGATTTTGGAATATGAAAATTTGATATTCAAATGGTTCATTTCCAGTTGTTTTTGAAGGAAATCCTGTTCATGGTTGTTCAGACCTTCCTCCCCGTCTGGGGTATTCTCGTCACTTACCCACCATTGCGGATGCTTGCGTTCCATTTCGCTCGGCATCAGTCCCGAGAAGATCGCATTGCGCGCATAACCGGTAGTTGTAGGCAGAATAGAATAATAGGAAGATTCTTCCTCAATGTTGAAATACTCCTGCAAAATCGGCTGTATCATCTTCCATTGATCGTACCGGAAGTTGTCGATCAGCAGGAAGAACAATGGCTCGCTCGAACCTTTCAGATGCGGGAATACCTTCTGTTTCATCAATTGATGGGACAAAACCGGCTTGTCTGACCGCGGATCGTTCAGCCAATCCTCATATTCGTCCTCAATGAACTTACAGAAATTGGCATTGGCTTCACTTTTTTGCATACTGAAAACCTCCGCCATACCCTGATCATCGGAACTTTCGAGTTCCAGTTCCCAGTAGATGAGTTTTTTGTAAATATCCGCCCACTCTTCGTGGCCGATGCGGTCCTGGTATTGCATGGCCAGGCTTCTGAATTCCTGCTGATAGCTCAGTGTGGTCTTTTCGGTCACCAGCCTTTTGTTGTCCAGTATTTTCTTGACGGAGAGAAGTATTTGATTGGGATTCAGAGGTTTGATGAGATAGTCGTCGATTTTTGAGCCAATCGCGTCCTCCATAATGTGTTCCTCCTCGCTTTTGGTGATCATCACGACGGGGAGGTTGGGTTGCTGCTGTTTGATCTGAGCAAGTGTTTCCAACCCGGTCATCCCCGGCATCATTTCGTCCAGAAATACGATGTCAAAACGGTCATTCTCGATTCGGTCCAATGCGTCGGCTCCGCTATTGACGGGCGTTACGTTGTAACCTTTATTGGTGAGAAACATGATATGCGGTTTGAGAAGATCTATTTCGTCATCGGCCCAAAGGATGTTATATTGCATAATGCTTGGCTTTACAGTGTTAAGTAATGAAAAATTCAATGTAAGGGTAACGCGACGGTCGGAGCATGTCGTATATTAAAAACGGTTTTAACGTTTTTTAAGAAATATACGGCTTATCCTTATACGTTATCTTTTACTGTAAAAAATGTGTTCCACCATGTGCCGTCAGGACAAGAATTTTCGTGTAACCCGGTCAAGATCATCCGGGGTGTCCACGCCGTGAGAGTCGTCGGAGGTGATAACGGCGCGGATCGCATAGCCGTTTTCCAGCCAGCGTAGCTGTTCCAGGGCTTCGGCTTTTTCCAGTGCTGATACCGGCAGTTTGGTTATTTCGGACAATACATCGGCACGGTAAGCGTAGATTCCGATGTGTTTGTAGAAAACGTGTGTTCGAAGCCAGTCGGCAGTTTCTGCATTGCGGAGATAGGGGATGGTTTGCCGGCTGAAATACATTACCTCATGCCGCTTGTTCAGGACGGCTTTGGGCACGTTGGGGTTGAACAGTATCTCGTCGTGATCGATCACTTTCACCAGCGTTGCCAGCTCCGTTTCTCCATTGAGGACGGTGGCCAGATGATCGATAGGCTCAGGACTGATAAAAGGCTCATCACCCTGGATGTTGATGACATAATCGTATTGCTCGGCCGTTTGGGTGAGTGCTTCGAAACACCGGTCGGTGCCACTCTGATGTTCCTGTGACGTCATAACGGCATTTCCGCCGAAGCCCAGGACATGTTCCAGAATTCTTTCATCATCGGTGGCTACGATTACCCGGGCTAGTTGAGTAGCTTTGGAAGATTGCTCGTAGACCCGCTGGATCATGCTTTTGCCGCCGATATCCACAAGGGCTTTGGCTGGGAAACGGGTAGAAGCGTAGCGGGCCGGTATTATTCCTAAAATGCGCACGAGGTCGTTGTTGATTAAATTTTGATTCAAAATAAAGCTAAAAAATTGCAAAATCTTTTTTCGCACCGCTTTTCGGAAAACATCTGGCGCATTTTGCCCGATGCTGATCCTGAAAGTACATTGTGGGTCATTGAGTTACGGGATGCGGACACGAAATCGGTCTCTTTTGCACTGGTGGACGTTGCAGTTCCGGCATTGATCTGGCACAGGAAAATCGAGGGGACAGACTGGTGGACATCGCTCACAGCTTTTGCATATGGCTGCATTTACTTTCATCATTACCGATATCCCGAGTTGCCCGAACCGACTGATTTATTGGCCGTTGATGCAGGAACCGGGGCAATAAAATGGGAGCTGCCTCATTTTATTCTGGTGAGACCGATTGATGCCGATCGGCTGGAAGTGGCCACGAAGTCGGGCGGCGATCAGTTGAAAAAGATGATTTGCCTGGCCAGTTCAGGCAGACTCGAAACCATGTCGGATTTGGAAACGGGAGAAAGCCCGGACCGGATAATTTTGAAGGAGGCGGTACGTTACAGGGAAGGAAATGTTTATTTCGACCAGCTATCATTATTCATAGGCGAAATGGTACCGGGACATAGACCTGCGGGCATTGATTATTTGGAGAAAAGACCCTATATAATCTTTTCTTACTATATTTACGACCAGGATAAAACAGTGCAATACCTCCTCATAGTGAACGATCAGAGGCAATTAGTCTTACATGAAAAGCTGTCGGACGGGCGGGAAGGAATGGGGCGCTCGACGATGATGCTGAAAGCGTCGACACTGGTTTATCTGAGGAATAATAATGAATATTCGAGTTTAACGCTTTCATAAATAAATGAAATACATTTTTTGCCTGGCACTTTTGGCAGGATTGATGACAGGATTAACGGGTGCCCGGGCCAGGGGAATGAGTGCTGTTGACTCCGTTGGAGTGGAGAAAGTAGGCGGAAAAATCTTCGTCCTGCATAAGGTCAACCAGGGCCAAACCATGTTTGCCGTAGTACGCCAATATGGAACAACCATTCATGCGTTGCGGGAAGCAAACCCCGGAATGAGCGATCAGATTCAATCAGGGCAAACCATCCGCGTTCCCTATACAGCTCCTAAGGCCGGTAAAAGAGAAGATAAAAAGGACGACAAAAAGGAGCTCGTTAAAGCGGAGGTAAAGGAAACGAAGCCAACTCAAACGGCGCCCGTCGCACCTGCACCTGCGACGCCGAGTACATCGGCTCCTTCGGCATCATCGGCAGTTGCACTACCCGCTAATGGCATTCATAAAGTAGAACCGGGACAAACGCTCTACCGTGTCGCCGTCAAATACGGCGTGCTGATGGCCGATCTTCGCAAATGGAATAACCTCGCGGACGATAATCTTAAAGATGGACAGGAACTGATCGTCAGTGAAAAAGGCATCGAAAAACCAGTACCGGCTGTTACTGCTCCTGCCCCGAAAGTCACGACAACCACTGTGGTAAAAGATTCTGTTAAAGCCAAAGCGGTAGTTCCTGAGAAAGTAGTGAAGCCGGTGGAGGAGGTAGCGGCACCAAAGGTGGTGAAGAGCAAAAAGAAGTCGGAGTCAGGCTTAGCCGAAGTGATCGAGACGGACGAGAGTACCAGCAAGTTCCTTGGGCTGCACCGCACCGCCCCGATTGGTTCGCTTGTGGAGGTATTAAATGAATATAATCAGGAGAAAATTATCGTTCGTATTATTGGTCGTATCCCTGATACCAGCGTGAATGACGATATCGTAATCAAATTGTCGTCACGGGCATTTGAAAAAGTTTCTCCCAATAGCAAACGATTCAGAGCCGTAGTAAGTTATCTTGAATAACAACGGTAATCGCATTATGAAACACTCACCAGAATTCCGCTCGAAGAGAGAAGAAGAGCGGGAAGCGCTCAAAAATACTCCCGGGTACAAGATATGGAGTGTCATGTTTACGCTGCTGTACCCTTTCATTGCCATTTTTACGTTCCTGTTTTCGGGAATTGTGATGATTTTTTCAGGTATCTCCCGTGTGCTGGCCTACCTGTTCGGAGGTAGCCATGCCAGACATTGAAACACCAGTAGTACCATTTTCTTCGTACGTAAGTGACTTACTGGAAGAAAAGGCTGCTCAATACAACAAACCGGATTTCATTCCTTTCGACCCTATCAGTATTCCGCATCGTTTTTCGGTCAAGCAGGATATTGAAATCATGGGTTTTTGGGCCTCCGTACTGGCCTGGGGACAGCGTAAAACCATTATCAATAAATGCCTGGAACTGGCCGCATTGATGGACAATGCGCCTTACGATTTCGTGCGTAACCACCACGAAAGCGACTTGAAACCCTTCCTGAATTTCAAGCATCGTACCTTCAATGCCACCGATACGCTTTATTTCCTGCACTTCTTTCAGGAATACTACAAAATCCACGACTCGCTGGAATTCGCGTTCAGCAGCCACATGAAGCCTGGTGATGTTACCGTCGAAAATGCGCTGATCGGCTTCCACGACTTTTTTTCAAATTCTGAAAACTTTCCCATACGCACACGCAAACACATTGCGACACCTGTGCGCAAATCCTCCTGCAAGCGTCTGAACATGTTCCTGCGCTGGATGGTCCGCAACGACGACAAAGGCGTTGACTTCGGCATCTGGCATAACATTCAGCCCGCTCAGCTTGTATGTCCTTGCGACGTACACGTGGATCGAGTAGCGCGCTTGCTCGGTCTCATGAAACGCCCCGTTACCGACTGGCAAACTGCCACCGAGCTCACGGCTTCTCTGCGCCAGCTCGACCCCGCCGATCCGGTGAGGTATGATTTCGCATTGTTTGGGCTGGGGATTGAGGGTTTTGCCAAGTAGGAATCTCAATTTAGTTGTATCCTCTCGGAATATTTAATTATAGGTATAGCCTGCTTCCTATCGCGATAGTTTGCGGGTTTTTCTAGTACAATCTCATTGCTATTTTTATTCACAGGAGAAATACTTTGCACTGTTTTCCTTTGACTAATCCTTCATCACCCCTGAGTCATTTAGCGGTTGTTTACTGTTGCTGAAAGCTGAAATTGAGCTTGGATTTCAAATCTTAAAGACATCTTTTTTACCCTAAACAACGACAATATGAAACATCTTTTCAAGCCACTTTTCGCCACAGCTGTATTATTAGGAAGTCTTGCCGACAACATCTGTGCCCAGACTCATTACGGAACAGGCGCCGGAACAAATGGAGTCGGTCATGCATTCTTTGGAACGGACGCCGGAAATGTAAACCAGGCAAACGGGAACGCCGGAGCTTTCAACACGTTCATCGGACATTTTGCGGGTAAAAACTCCACTACCGGCCAATGCAACACTTTTCTTGGTAATTCGTCTGGTCTACTGAACATTACGGGGAGTTCCAATACCTTGATAGGGTTTCAGGCTGGAAAAGACAATGGGGACAATAGCTCTAATACGTTGGTTGGATCAAGCGCGGGAATGGGATCGACCGGTAATCAAAATTCCTATTTTGGAGAACAAGCGGGTACGTGGAGTAAGGGCTCTAACAATGTTTTCATGGGATTTGGGGCCGGGAATTCCAATAACGGAGGCAGCGACAATGTTTTTTTGGGGGCTAAAGCTGGTTATTTAAATAAAAACCATCACAACGTTTTCATTGGCGTGGAGGCTGGTTATAATTGCCAAACAAACGACAATGTTTTCGTCGGCTGGAAATCAGGCAACGGTAACACGTTCGGAAGTTTAAATACTTATATCGGCACGAAAGCAGGGTTCACATTGAATGGAGGAGCTGGGAACACCTTTATCGGACACGGAGCCGGGGAGAAAGCCGGTGAAAATGATAATGATACCGATGAAAACACCTTTGTAGGAACATACAGTGGCGCCAACGCAAAGGGGCAAAATAACTGCTATTTTGGAGTGTCCGCAGGATGGGAGAGTGTGGGAGACCATAATATCATTTTCGGAGTCGCAACAGGTACGTACAACAAGGGAAACAATAATGTGATGTTGGGATCAAATGCTGGTTTTAGCAACAAAGGAGACGATAATAATTTCATTGGAAAGTCAACTGGTTATTCTAATACTACCGGTACAGGAAACGCGTTTGTCGGCACATCTTCCGGCTTCAACAACGATAGCGGAACGGGGAATGCATTTTTAGGCAGCAAAAGCGGATATTCTAATAAAAGCGGAAGTCTTAATACGTTCTTGGGGCAGGGCGCAGGTTACGATAATACCAGTGGAGAGAAAAATACCTATTTGGGTTATGGCTCTGGTGGAAAAGCTGATATCATCAATGCAACTGCGATAGGTGCCTCAGCAAAGGTTACAACAAGCAATAGCCTGGTACTGGGTAACAATGCAAATGTTGGAATCGGGGTATCTGCACCGGTTTATCAGTTGCAATTGAGTACAGGAACGGCTGCAAAAGCTGGATCTTCAAGCTGGATGATCATGTCGGATCGCAGGTTGAAAAAGGGAATTACCGACTTCACCGACGGCCTCGACCTTCTCAAACAAATCAAACCCGTATGGTTCCAGTACAATGGAAAAGCAGGCATTGAAACCGGCGATACAAAATTCGTGGGCATCATTGCCCAGGAAATGCAGAAAATAGCGCCCTACACGATTGGTACATTTACCCATCAGGATTCACTGGGCAACAAAACCGAGTACCTGGATTACGATGCCAATGCCGTAACCTACATTCTCATCAACTCGGTGAAAGAACAGCAGCAGGTGATTGAGGAGAAAGATGCAAAAATTCAGGAGCTTGAAACTCGTCTGGAAAGGCTTGAAAAATTGATGACTTCATCGCCGGGAGTCCTGAATAAGGTTAACGAGCAATCCAATGGCCCTCGGTTGGACCAAAATGCGCCGAATGGTTTTACTGACCGAACAGTTATACGGTATGCTGTTCCTTCGTCTGCAAAAACAGCTGTGATCGATATTTATACGATTGAGGGGCTTAAAGTCAGTTCTTTTCCGATATCGCAAAGAGGCGAGGGAGAGTTGGTTATTTCGGCAAGCGAGTATAAGAGCGGTTTGCATGTCTATGACCTGGTTATTGACGGTAAAAGTACAGGCGCGAAGAAGATGCTGGTAGAATAGCCGCTTAATTCCTGCTATGAAAAGGGCCTGCATTTGCAGGCCCTTTTTTGTAAGCCCAGGCTTGCTCCAATATCCGCCCGATAAATCGAACGGGTAGTTCCCTCATTAAATTCTCATCTCGGATATATACTTTGGAATTTGTATCAACTACAATTATATGAGGCGATTCCTCATCCATCCAAACACATTATGAATATGAAAAACTGGTACAAACTGACAGGGGCGTTATTGTTGCTGACATGCATTGGAAAGCGAGCAGGGGCGCAAACTCATTATGGACAGGGGGCTGGCACGCAAGGTTTGGGGCACTCGTTCTTCGGGGCTGATGCCGGAAAGGTCAATGCGGGTTCGTTTAATACCTTTTTTGGACAACAAACTGGCGCCAGTAATTCAACAGGCATGTCAAACACCTATGTAGGATACAACGCAGGCTTTGGAGGAGCGGTCAATAGCAAGAACACTTTTGTCGGAACGGAAGCGGGATACAACTGCACAGGGAATTACAATACTATTACCGGTGCCCATGCGGGTCATTCAAGCTTGGGTAACATGAATGTTTTTATTGGTTTTGAAGCTGCGCTTAACAGCGTGCAGGGTTCAAATAATACTTTCTTGGGAGCTGGTGCGGGCTTAAATAACAATGCGGATCTAAACACTTTTGTGGGCTATCGGGCCGGTTATCTTAACGATAAAGGCACTTCAAATACCTTTGTTGGGAATGAAGCTGGGTATCTTAACTCAGTGGGAGAGTCTAATGCTTTCATAGGTGTGAAAGCTGGATTTGCTAATAATGACGGCAAAGAGAATGTGTTTTTGGGCTATCTCGCAGGATCGATTAATACGAAGGGTGAAAAGAATACATATCTTGGTTACAGTTCAGGCGGTAATCCAACATTGATTAACGCAACGGCAATTGGAGCCAATGCTTTTGCAACCGCTGATAATTGTTTGATTCTGGGTTATAAAGCGAATGTCGGTATAGGAATTTCTGCACCGGCCTTTCAACTCCATTTAAGTTCAGACGATGCCGCCAAAGCCGGTTCTCCCGATTGGATAGTGGCCTCCGACAGCCGCCTCAAAAAGAACATCACCGACTTCACCGACGGCCTCGACCTTCTCAAACAAATCAAACCCGTATGGTTCCAGTACAATGGAAAAGCAGGCATCGAAACGGGCGACAAAAAGTTCGTAGGCATCATCGCGCAGGAAATGCAGAAAATAGCGCCGTACACCATCGGGACATTCAATTATCAGGACTCACTGGGCAACAAAACCGAGTACCTCGATTACGATGCCAATGCCGTAACCTACATTCTCATCAATTCGGTGAAGGAACAGCAGCAGGTAATTGAGGAAAAGGATGCGAGAATTGCGGCTTTGGAAAAGAATCAGCTGGATTTGATGGCGCGATTGGAGGTACTTGAACAGAATCGGCCTTCCTCAGCAACTGATTTTCAAAAACCAGATCAAACGCGCGACGTGCCTTACCTGGAACAGAATGTGCCTAATGGCTTTTCTAGCAATACTTCTATTAGATATTATATCCCTGAATTTGTAAAGGCGGCGACAATGAATATTTACAATTCCAAGGGTGTGAAGATTGACACTCGTGCCATCACGGCGCGTGGAAAAGGAGAAATGATATTTTCTGCCGAAAGTCTGCAACGGGGTGTTCTGCTGTATGAGCTAATGGTTGATGGCAAGAGCGTGGGAGGGAAAAAGATGCTGATCGAATAAGAATTTCCGGCAAATAATCTGAGGTGTCCATTGCTTCAATAATTCTCAGTTAATAGACTTAACGCGTCAGATTTGCACTGGTTACAAAATTCGTCACGGGTAAGTTTACCCATCTAAACACATTATCTCATGAAAAAATGGTACAAAATAGCAGGCATGCTTCTAGCCGGGACATGCATAATCACGCAGGTAAACGCGCAGACGCATTATGGACAAGGGGCTGGCACACAAGGTTTACAGCATGCATTTTTTGGAGTAGATGCCGGAAAAGTCAATACAGCTCCGTATAATACCTTTATTGGACAAACTACGGGAGCGAAAAACACTACGGGCACTAGTAATACGTTTGTCGGCAATAACGCTGGCTATTCAAGTAATACAGGATCGTTCAATACATTTGTTGGAGGCGTCGCGGGTTATCTTAATAATGGGGATGATAATACATTCATCGGTTTTGCTGCTGGCAATGGAAACAAGGGAGGGAACGATAATACGTTTATCGGCGTCTCAGCAGGCAATAAAAACAAGGAAGGAAACCAGAATACATTCCTTGGTAACCTCGCTGCCTCTGCTGATTCTCATGGAAATGAAAATGTCGTAGTCGGATTCAAAAGTGGACAATTCTCAGGGGGAGAGGATACGGGAAATGCTTTCTTTGGCAGCTGGTCGGGATATGAGAGCAAGGGGAATTACAATTGTTTTTTTGGTTATAAAGCCGGGATTTTCAACACTACCGGAAGCCACAACACCTATCTGGGTTATAACAGTGGAGGGAGCGCCACACTTACAAATGCCACGGCCATAGGGACTAATGCACTGGTTACGGCCAGTTACAGCGTAGTGCTCGGCAACAATGCTAATGTAGGCATAGGTATGTCAGCTCCTGCCTTCCAGCTTCACCTCAGTACAGCCGCCGCCGCCAAAGCCGGTTCGCCCGATTGGTTAGTCGCTTCTGACAGCCGCCTCAAAAAGAACATCACCGACTTCACCGACGGCCTCGACCTCCTCAAACAAATCAAACCCGTATGGTTCCAGTACAATGGAAAAGCAGGCATCGAAACGGGCGACAAAAAGTTCGTAGGCATCATCGCGCAGGAAATGCAGAAAATAGCGCCGTACACCATCGGGACATTCAATTATCAGGACTCACTGGGCAACAAAACCGAGTACCTCGATTACGATGCCAATGCCGTAACCTACATTCTCATCAATTCGGTGAAGGAACAGCAGCAGGTAATTGAGGAAAAGGATGCTCAACTGAAAGATATGAATGCACAGGTCGAGGCATTAGCAAAACGCCTCGAACAGCTGGAACGCATTGTAGCGTCGAGTACCGCAAAGCCTCTGACAGGAAACATGGCACGGACCGAACCGAATGCGAATGGCGTGGTGCTCGAACAGAATGTGCCAAATGGCTTTTCAGGTAGTTCATCTATTAAATACTTTGTCCCCGAAGCTGTCATAGACGCGGTGATCAATGTGTATTCAGTGAACGGTGTCAAAGTTAATTCCTATGCGGTGAAGGAAAGGGGAGAAGGCAAGCTGACAATTTCAGCCGAAGATTTTCAGAATGGCGTTTTTCTTTATGACCTCGTGACGGATGGTAAAAGCAATGGTGTGAAGAAAATGGTAGTTCAGAAATAGGTCTATTACTTATATGAAAAAGCGGGCCTCTGTCAGGAAGCCCGCTTTGATCATTCTTAGGTCATCTGCCTTTATAACACTGTCTTGTCAAACCGCACCGATTCGATCGAGAACAGCGGCTTATTACCGGCTTCTGCATTTTTAAACACAAAATAAACCTTGTGTAATTTACTATCGGCCGGAGCTTTCACGGGAATGCTGATCGTTTCCGATTTGTCCACTTTGCCTTCACCGATCTTCGCACCTGCGACGCCGTCGAGTCGGATTTCCAGGGTTCCGCCAGCAGATTGACCCGCTTTGCTTCCTACTGAAACAGCCAGTTTGGAAATCTCGGTCAGGTCAATATCATCGAATGCAATAAAGCCGCCATCCTTCATACCAATGACCATTTCTTGACTATTATCCCCTTTATATTTAAAGGTGTTTCTGGTCGTGTCCGCAAGGTTTGCCATCAATGTGGCAGGACGAAGGGCAATGGTTTTAGCTCCTGTCAATGGGCCCATTGCGCCATTGCCTTTGTCGGTGTAGCTGGCTGTGAAAATGTAGGAACCGTCTTTTTTCTTTGCCTCCGTTACGTATGAGCTCTTCAACGGCTTCTTATCTACGGCTTTTTCATTGGCGAGGCCGAGAATGTATTTTACCATTTCTTCCACTTCCTCAGACTTATGCTGTGGGTGGCCAGGCATTGCCTGCTCGCCCCAAACGCCGCTCCCGCCTTTAAGCACTTTGTCGGTGAGCGTCTTCAATGAATTGCGTTCACTGGCATATTTCTTGGCTACTTCGCGATATGCAGGTCCGATCGATTTTTTATCGACAGAATGGCAGGCTTTGCAGTCGCTCAGCTCGATCATGCGCTTGCCGGTTTCGAAACCGGTGTTGGCCTGATGCCCCTGGGCCAATTGTGTTTTGTCAAAACCTTCGAGGTAGTTGATGGTTAAAGTGACTTCATCTTCCGGAATCTTCTTGTTCACCAGACTGCCATCTTCTTTGTCCGACACTGATACTTCGTAGTTTACAGGCTTGTCATTCCAATAAAAGGTCTTATTACCTTTGATAGCCACATCCACTTTGGGAATCGCATTGCCTGCGCGTACGATGACCTCCGAAGTGTGGGTATTGCCCGCATTGTCGGTCACTTTCAATATTGCCGTGTATTCGCCTGGCTTGGAGTAGGTAAAGCTCGGGTTAGCCAAAGTACTTTTGGGCAAACCTTTGCCAAACGACCATTCATATTTGATCGGGTCACCGTCGTGGTCCAAAGAGCCTTTGGAAGAGAAATTGACTTTCAAAGGTACAGCACCGGTGGTATTAGTCGCACTCGCGATGGCTACCGGCACGCGATTGCCCGCATTGAATGTAATGTGCGACAGACTAGCTTCGTCGTTCTGCGCAAACCAGTTAGGCCCGTATTCCAATGTGTACAGCGAGCCGTCATTCGCAAACTGCATATCGATCGGATGACTAAACTTGGTGCCTGGCATGAACCGCTCGATGTTCTGCAGGTCGCCTTTCTCGTTCATCGTCACAATGTTGATATAATCACGGATCCAGTCGTAAGCGAAGAACTTGCCATTGTAGTAGGTTGGAAATTTGCTTTTGCTGTCCTGAAAATCGGCAGCATAATAAACTGGGCCGGCCATTGCGTTGCGCCCGCCTTTACCCACGATCGCGCCAAAATCGGGTGAGTCGGCATATGGATAGTAGATAAATGCCGGCTGTGCTGGCGGTAATTCCTGTAAACCGGTGTTGTGCGGCGAATTGTTGACCGGTTTCAAAGGATCGAACGGCTTGCCGGATGTACTGTCGGCAAAATTGAAATCGACGTAAGGCTTATTGTCGGCAATGAACAACGGGTAGCCAAAGTAACCCGCTTTTCTGGCTTGGTTTACTTCGTCGTAGCCTCGCGGTCCACGCTTGGGATCATCCACGGAAGCATCCGGGCCTACATCACCCCAATACAAATAGCCGGTATGCTGATCCACCGAGATACGGTACGGGTTACGTGTGCCCATTACATATATCTCTGCACGGGTTTTGTCTGTCCCCGGAGGGAATAGGTTGCCTTCCGGAATGTCATAAAGATTGGTTCCACCCGGCATATTAGCACGACGGTCGCCGTAGCGTGGTTTGATGCGGAGTACTTTCCCTCTCAGTGAATTGGTATTGGAAGAAGAATGCTGTCCGTCCCAGCCTTCCCGCCCTGGACGCTCATCGATAGGCCCGTATCCATTGGATTGGAACGGATTCACGTCGTCGCCGGTCGAAAGGTAGAGATTGCCTTTGCTATCCCAGGCAATGGAACCGCCGGTGTGGCAGCAGTCTGTGCGTTTTACGGGTACAGTTAAAAGCACTTCTTCGGTGCTGAGCAGCACGGTGTCTTTTACATCGTCGTATTTGAACCTCGACAAGTGCTGAGCAGTATCCGCCTCCGACGATGGCGGTGAATAATACATATAGATCAGTTTGTTGGTCTTGAAATTCGGGTCAATGTTCAGCCCCATCAGGCCATATTCCTGCTTGGTGTAAACCGGAACCTCACCCACAACTTTAACCTTGCCGGTCTTAGGGTTGTAGAGTTTCACCTTGCCTTTTCTTTCGGTAAAAAGCACACGCTGATCGTCCAGCACGACCAGCTCGGTTGGTTCGTCCAGTTTGGTAGCCAGCACTTTTTTAGAGAACCGGTTTTCTTCGGGCCGGGATTTGGAGTAGTCGAGTTTGGTGGCCATGGCCCAGTTGAGCCCACCGGTGAGGTGCTTTACAAAAACCGGGTTTACGAAAGTAGCATCTTCGTGGCCGAAGTTCGTGTAGAATGCGCGGCCGCCGTCGAACTCGTGGTACCAGGACATGGGATGGTTGTCGCCCATTTTGCCATCCTTATAGGTTTTCTCGTCAATTTTGACGAGTACATTTACCTTCGGATTGAAATTCTTGAAATCATAAAATTCATCCTTGATCTTCCATTTTTTAGGAAAGCCATCCATGGAAGGATGCTTGTCGTTCACAACGTAAGCCTCACCTTCCTGTACGTTCGGATTACCGGGATGGCTCAGGAATTGGGCACCGGCCAGTTTGTTGTACCAGGGCCAGTCATATTCGGTGTCGGTAGCGGCGTGGATGCCGAGGTAACCGCCGCCAGCCTGAATGTAACGCTCGAATGCGTCCTGCTGCTTGTCGTCCAGCACATTGCCGGTCGTATTCAGGAAAATGACGGCGCTATATTTTTGCAGGTTTTTGTTGGTAAATACAGTTGCGTTTTCAGTAGTATCCACTGCAAAGCCAGTTTCCTTACCCAGTTTAATGAGGGCAGTTTTTCCGGCCGGGATAGATGAATGCCGGAACCCGGCTGTTTTGGAGAACACCAGCACGCGTTTCTCTGGCGTCACCGTCTGGGCCGTGGCCACCAGACTGCAACACGCCAGGGCCGTCACGCCGGCAATCCTGAAACGTTTCAGCACTTTTTGAAAAGGGGATTCATTCATTATTTTGATTGGGTATTGGTTAACGTAGAAAAACCTATCTTCCATAAGGAAGACAGGTTTTCAATATACTTGTAAGAACGACAATTAAAGACCCAGAACCTTCCGGTTAAACGCCTCATCTGCACCGGTTCCGGCAAAATCGTCAAATGCTTTGGTTGTCACTTCAATGATGTGACTTTCGATGAACGGTGCACCTTCCGCCGCGCCTTGTACGGGCGACTTGATGCAGCATTCCCATTCCAGAACTGCCCAACTGTCGTAGTTATATTGCGACAGTTTCGAGAAAATGGCACCGAAATCCACCTGACCATCGCCCAGTGAACGGAAACGTCCTGCCCGATCGGCCCAGCCTGCGAAGCCGCTGTAAACACCCTGCTTGCCGCTCGGGTTGAATTCCGCGTCCTTAACGTGGAATGCCTTAATGCGGTCGTGGTACAGGTCGATGAATTGGAGGTAATCCAATTGCTGTAGCACGAAGTGGCTCGGGTCGTAGTTGATATTCGCGCGGGTGTGGCCGCCGAGGTAATCTACAAACATTTCGAAAGTAGTACCGTCGAATACATCCTCACCCGGGTGCAGCTCGTAAGCCACGTCCACGCCGTTTTCGTCATACACATCCAGAATAGGTTTCCAGCGAGCTGCCAGTTCTTTGAATGCGGTTTCCACCAGCCCGGCCGGGCGCTGAGGCCATGGGTACAGGAATGGCCACGCCAATGCACCAGTGAACGACGCGCTGGCTTTCAAACCAAGGCGACGGCTCGCTTGCGCGACATATTTCAAATGCTGAGTAGCCCATTCCGCACGCGCTTTAGGGTTATTACGAACCTCAGGAACAGCAAAGCCGTCATACATTTCATCATAAACCGGGTGCGAAGCTACCAGCTGACCGATGATGTGAGAAGCAAGTTCGGTGATTTCCAAACCTTTGTCGGCTAATTTGCCTTTCAGCTCGTCCGCGTAAGTCTGTGATTCGGCAGCTTGCTTCACGTCGATCACCCGCGGGTCCCACGTAGGAAGTTGCAAGCCCTTATAACCAATGCCAGCCATGTAATCGGCGATGGTATCCAGTGAATTGAACGGAGCTTCGTCGCCAAGGAATTGAGCCAGGAAGATACCGGGGCCTTTTATTGTTTTCATAATTTCAATGATTGAATGACTGAATGAGTGAATGAGTGAATGAGCCGCCGTGGAGCGGGGAATGAGTGAATGAG
>CBFGMV010000093.1:0-32365 GCA_965649915.1 uncultured Dyadobacter sp. | reverse complement strand
AAAAATGTTACTGGCTAAAAACAGATAGCCCCACCATCAAAAGTGAAGAAGAGCCAGAAGTTGACCACCTGATTCCGTGGCAAATTGACCACCTAATTGTCTGGCGGCCGGTAGCAGAGAAAAGCTGCAGAAGCAGTGTCAAAATTAGTAAATAAAGCTCGTTTTATTGGTAGCTGTTTTCAGGCTCCTCTTTTCGTTTTCTTCTCATCGATTCCCCTTTGAGTTCTATCCGGTGCGCGTCGTGGACAATTCTGTCCAGGATGGCATCAGCGATGGTTTTTTCGCCGATCACTTCGTGCCATTTACTGACGGGCAACTGCGATGTAATGACCAGGGATGTTTTTCCGTGCCGGTCTTCAATGATCTCCATCAGGGCGGCCCTGCTCTGGGCATCGAAGGGCTGAATGCCGAAGTCATCGAGCACCAACAGGTGCTGCCGTTCGATCTTGGCTATTTCCTTGATATAAGAGCCATCGGCCTTGGCCATTTTTAGGCGGGCGAACAGTTTAGGGGTACTTGCGTAAAGTACGCGGTACCCCTGGATACAAGCCTGATGTCCAATGGCCGTTGCCACGTAGCTTTTGCCGATCCCGGTACTTCCGGTGATCAGCAGGTTCTCGTTACGGGAGATAAAAGAGCAGTCGGCCAGGCGCATGATCTGGTTACGGTCGATGCTGCGGTCGGCATGGTAATGGATGTTTTCAACCACGGCTTTATAACGGAAGCGGGCCTGGTAAATCTGCCGCTCTACGCGGCGGTTGTTGCGGTCATCCCACTCAGCGTCCACCAGGTGCCCCAGCAGCTCATCAGCCGTATAATCATCGGCTTTCCCGCTTTCCAGGCTGGTTTTAAAGGCATGGAACATGCCATAAAATTTAAGCTTGCGCAGCTTCTCCAAGGTGTCATTGTTCATTGTCTGGATTGTTTAAAAGGTTATTGATAATATTCTTCGCCCCTGATATTGTCGTGTTTAGGCATGGGAAGCTCATCAGCGAACAAACTGTCCTCATACTGGTCCATCTTCTTTTCCAGGATCATTTGAATGATCTTATAGCTGTAAATACCATAGCTTAAAGCGCGCTGGCATGCGCTGATCAGCCGTTGCTCTCCTGCCTTCTTTGCGAAGGACAAAATGCCGATGCAAGACCGGTAGGCCTGCTCGGGATGTTGCTTGCGGTCCAGTATTTTAAGGATATAAAGCCTTACATCATCGTGGATCGAGGATGCCCATTCAACGAACTTGTCCGGGGTCCATTCTGTCAAAAAGCGGTGTGTACTGGCCAGGTGCTCCTTATCGGTGGAGTAATTGTAGGGGCTTTTGATACGCTTATGCAGGGCTATCCGCTCATAACGGTAGTAGATCTCGACCAAGGTGCCAGAGAACAGCAATTTGACCTTCTTGCCGATGAACCGGTATGGCACGCTATAATAGTGCTTGTCGATGCTCAGGTTGACGTGCCCGTTTTTCATCACGGTCGCATGCGATTGCTTTTTGAACTCGTAGCGGAGCAGGGGCAGCGGCGAGAGTGCGCCCCGCTCAATCTCTTCGAATTGAAGCCTGCGACTATAATTACGCCCGCGCAGAAGCTGGTTATTATGGATCTCCAGGGCAGCCCATATGGCTGCGTTTAGCTCAGAGAGTGAGCTGAAAACCTGTTTTCTTAAAGGCACATAGATCCGACTGTAAACGATTTTGACGGCCCCTTCGACCAATGCTTTGTCGCGTGGCCGGTAAGCCCTGGTAGGTAATATTGTCGTTCCATAATGGGTGGCAAAGTCCTCAAAGGTCTCGTTCAGTGTCGGTTCGTAGCGATTGCTTTTGGTGACGGCGGCCTTGAGATTATCCGGGACAACGGCCGCCATAACGCCCCCGATGTAATGAAATGCATTCTCGCAAGCAGCGATCAGGTCTTCTTTTTGCTGGCTCATAACCGCTTCCACATAGGTAAGCTGGCTGGCACCCAGGATAGCGATAAACACTTCAACATCAATCAATTCACCTGTCTCTTTATTGACAAAGCTTTGCTTGACACCAGCAAAATCGATATAGAGTTTATCCCCGACTTTATGGTCCTGGTGCATGACTGGGTTTACCCGGGCCTTCCATTGGGCCAGATGGAAGCAGAACTGGGTATAGCTAAAACCGTCAGGGAACTCCTTTTTGTAGCTTTCCCAGAGCGAATATCGCGTCTCTCCGGTCTTTTTAAGCTCTTTATCGATCCGAGGGAAACAACGCTGCAAGCTTAACAACCTGTCGTGTGGCGGAACCTGTTTGACTGTCCCGAAAAACTCGTCCAGTTCCTTGTCGTTCAGGCCGTTGATCTGCTCAAAGGTTAGCCCGCTCGCCTCAAAAGTAGCCATGTACTTCTTGGCTGTATTGCGTGAAATGCCGGTTTGCTCCGCAATAGACAGCTTGCTGCGACCCTGGCTGTACATTCTTAGGATCTGTCTTATCTTGTTCATGCTGATAGTTGAATTGGCCATACTTTCGCGATTGGTATACGCCAAAAGTATGGGTGATTCTACAGCATTTTTCTGCTAACCGGGGTGGTCAGTTTGCTCCGGAATCCACTGGTCAGTTTCGTCCGAAACGGGTGGTCAATTTGCTCCGAAATGGGGTGGTCAATTTAAAACGGAACAGGTGGTCAGTTTAAACCGTATTGAGGTGGTCAATTTCACCGAATTTTCCAAGATTACAGCTCACCATCGAAGAAAGCAATGTGACAGGCCTTTTGCACCGGGTGTCCCCTCGCCTAGCCAATCCAGTTGCCGCCGTGTGCCGCTGGCGGATCAGCCCGTTACCTGGTGTAGCGGATGATGTGCTTCCCGGTATTGGATTTCCGCGCTGGCAGGTAGAGATCGAGAAAGTCCGTAACGGGGAGCCAGGCAGCTGGCCACTGGAATTACGTGATGGTAGCTTCGAGCTGATCAGCGATTCTGTTTCTTTTCACCAGTATGTATCAAAGGTTGGTTAGAAAGCAGTGTAGCTATGAGAAGATATGTGGCGATATGGCTTAGGCACCTTTTGGTTGACCGCGTGCTGCTTACCCGTCCCGAGCTGGAAGGCAAACCCTTTGTGCTTGCAGCCAAAGAACGTAACCGGATGGTGGTGAAAGCATCCAGCCGGGATGCTTTGAAGGTGGGCATTGAAGCGGGTATGGTGCTCGCTGACGCCCGCGCCGTGCAGCCGGATTTGCAGGTACTCGACTATGATCAGGCCTTACCTGAAAAGCTGCTGCGAGCCCTGGCAGAATGGGCGATCCGCTACTCGCCACTGGTGGCCGTTGACCTTCCTGACGGATTAATTCTGGACGCTACCGGCTGCGCGCACCTGTGGGGATCAGAAGCCGCTTACCTGAAAGACATCGCAACCCGGCTCAGATCCTCGGGCTATGATGTGCGAACGGCAATGGCAGATACGATCGGAACGGCATGGGCGGCATCACGCTACTCGCGCGCCTACCGGATCATTCAGCCAGGCCAGCAGCTGAATGCCTTATTGCAGCTGCCACCGCATGCATTGCGGCTGGAAGCCCCCGTGATTGAGAAAATGCAGAAGCTCGGGCTTTACCAGATTAAAAGCTTTATCTATATAACGCCCTCGGTGCTTCGCCGCAGGTTCGGCCAGGCCACGCTCGACCAGACCGGCAAAGCGCTCGGCACAACGCACGAGGCCTTCGAGCCCGTCCAGCCAGCGGAGCCCTATCAGGAGCGGCTTTCCAGCCTGGAACCGATCCAGACGGCTGCCGGCATCGAGATAGCGATTCAGAAGCTTTTGGAAAAACTTTGCGAGCGCCTGGCCAAAGATGGGAAGGGTGCCAGACAGGCGGTACTGCGCTGTTACCGGATCGATGGAGAGATCCAGCAGGTACAGATCGGCACCAGCGGGCCCTCATGTAGCGCTTCCCATATGTTCAAACTTTTCGAGCTGAAAATTGCCAGCATCGAGCCTGCCCTGGGCATTGAGCTGTTTGTGATGGAAGCCCCTGTGGTCGAGCCATTGGCTAACGCACAGGAAGCGCTTTGGGATTTAAGCAGTGGCAATAAGATCACCCAGATCGCAGAGCTGATCGACCGGCTCTCAGCGCGCGCCGGCTCGGGCGTCATCCACCGCTACCTTCCCGCCCAGCACCACTGGCCAGAGCGGGCGATTATCGAAGCCACCTCGCTGACCGATCAGCCGGAAATAGACTGGCGGACCGACCAGCACCGGCCGGTGCAGCTGCTGGCAGAGCCCGAGCGGATCATCGTCTCAGCGCCGGTACCAGATTACCCGCCTATGCTCTTCCGCTATAAAGGCGATATCCACCGCGTCAAAAAAGCAGATGGACCCAACCGGATCGAGCAGGAATGGTGGATTGCTGATGGTCTGCACCGCGACTACTACGCTGTCGAAGACGAGCAGGGAGGCCGCTACTGGATCTTCCGGCTTGGGCATTACAACGAAGAGCTCAGCGCCGAGTGGTTCATCCACGGCTTTTTCGCATAAAACCTCCCTCATCTCATGCAGTACACCGAATTACAGGTAACCAGCAATTTTAGCTTCCTTCGTGGGGCTTCGCACCCCGAAGAGCTCGTCGAGCAGGCGATGCACTACGGCTATAACAAGATCGCCATCACAGACCGGAACACACTGGCAGGGATCGTGCGCGCGCATTCGGCTGCACGCGGCAAAGGGTTTGAGATCATCCCGGCCGCGCGGCTGGATCTAATCGATGGGCCGAGCCTTCTGGCCTACCCTACCGATCAGCCTGCATACTCGCGCCTTTCAGCGCTGCTTTCTCTTGGCAACAGAAGGACTGAAAAAGGAAAGTGCGATCTGTACCGAAGGGATGTATATGAACATGCCGAAGGGATGAAGTTTGTTGCCGTCGCGCCTATGACGCTGAATGCATCCTTTGAGTTTGATCCGGGCTTTGAAAGGGCTCTGCGCGAATATCGCGGTGAGCTGGGCTCAGAGCTTTACCTAGCTGCTACCCGCTCCTACGTGGAAAGCGATGTCAAGAAGTTCTTCCGCCTTTCTGAAATCTCCAAACGCCTGGATGTGCCGCTGGTGGCCACCAACGATGTGCATTATCATCATCCCGACAGGCGGCAGCTGCAAGACATCGTCACCTGCGTGCGCGAGAAATGCACGATCTACAATGCCGGCTTCCGGCTACACCAAAATGCGGAGCGTTACCTGAAAGACCAGGCAGAGATGCTCCGGATCTTCCGCGGCTACCCGGACGCGATCGCCAGAACACAAGAGATTGCTGAAGCCTGCACTTTCTCGCTGGACACATTGCAATATGTGTATCCGGAAGAGATCACCGGTGGCGACCGGAGCCCGCAGGAAGAGCTGACATACCTGGCCTGGAAGGGTGCCAGTGACTTTTACGGGGAGCCGGTGCCCGAGAAAGTAGCCAGCGCGATCGAGCACGAGCTCAAATTCGTGGCCGAAATGGACTATGCCGCATACTTTTTGACGGTTTATGATATTGTCCGCTTCGCCCGTGAGCGCGGCATTCTGTGCCAGGGGCGCGGCTCTGCGGCCAACTCGACGGTCTGCTTCTGTCTTGGCATCACCAGCGTTGATCCTACCAAGTTTGATCTGCTCTTCGAGCGGTTCATATCATCAGCCCGTAATGAGCCGCCGGATATCGACGTGGACTTTGAGCATGAGCGCCGGGAAGAAGTGATCCAGTACATCTACCAGAAATATGGCCGTGACCGCTCAGCGATCGTGGCGACTGTCACCCAGCTGCACCAGAAGGGCGCGGTGCGCGATGTGGCCAAAGCGATGGGTATGTCTGTCGATGCCATCAACAAGCTTTCCAGCTCGATCTGGGAGTTTACCGATGAGTGGTTTGAAGGAAAGCGCATTTCTGATCAGGGCTTTAACGCTAATGATCCGCACCTATTGAAGACGCTCGATCTGACCAAGCAGTTTATGGGCTTCCCACGGCAGCTCGGCCAGCATACCGGCGGGTTTGTGATCACCCAGGGCAAGATCACAGACCTATGCCCGATCATCAACGCCAGGATGGAAGACCGCACCAATATCGAATGGAACAAAGACGATATCGATACGCTGGGCTTTCTAAAAATCGATGTGCTAGCCCTGGGCATGCTTACCTGTATCCGCAAAGGCTTTGACCTTTTAAAAAACCATTATGATAAGACCTTCACGCTGGCCACTGTTCCACAAGATGATCCGAAAGTGTATGAGATGATCTCGCATGCCGATACCATCGGGGTTTTCCAAATCGAGAGCCGGGCCCAGCAGTCGATGCTGCCTAGGCTCAGGCCCGAGAACTTCTATGACCTGGTGATCGAAGTTGCTATCGTGCGGCCAGGCCCGATCCAGGGGGATATGGTCCACCCGTACCTGCGCCGCAGAAATGGCGAAGAGCCCGTCGAATATCCGTCCAAGGAGCTCGAAGACATACTCGGCCGCACGCTGGGCGTCCCCCTATTCCAGGAGCAAGCAATGAAGATCGCGATCGTAGCGGCCGGTTTCACCCCTGCCGAAGCCGACAAGCTTCGGCGCAGCATGGCGACCTTTAAGCTGAACGGGCTTGTTACCCAGTTTGAGAAAAAGCTGATTGACGGGATGACCGGTCGTGGTTATACGGAAGAATATGCGCGCCGGATCTTCAAGCAGCTCGAAGGTTTCGGTAGCTACGGTTTTCCCGAGAGCCACGCGGCCAGCTTCGCGCTTTTGGTCTACGTTTCCTGCTGGATGAAGTGCTATTATCCGGATGTGTTTACCACTGCGCTATTAAATAGCCAGCCCATGGGCTTTTACCAACCATCCCAGCTTGTGATTGATGCCCAGAAACACGGGGTCAAAGTTAGGCCGGTGGATGTGAATATTTCTCAGTGGGATAACACGCTCGAAGAACCAGAAGGGGAATATAGGGCGATCAGGCTGGGCTTCCGGCAGGTGAAGGGGCTCGCGGAAAAAGACGCACTGGCCCTGATGGCCGGGCGCAAAGAGCCTTACAAGGCCATCCATTTGATGCGGGATGCCGGAGTGTCCCAGGAGGCGCTGGAAAAGCTCGCTGACGCGGACGCCTTTCGCTCCATGGGGATGGACCGGCGCCAGGCGATGTGGGAGGCCTCTGCCCTCTCCGACCGGCCGATGGGCGCTTTTGCGGGCCACCAGTCAGCCAGCGAGTTCGAAGCGCCCGTGGAGCTTCCCAAGCTTTCCCTTTCCGAGCATGTCATCCAGGATTATATGTCCACCTCGCTTTCGCTGAAAGCGCATCCGGTTTCTTTTGTCCGCCAAGATCTGGCAGCGAAACGGGTGGTCAAGACTGCGGATCTATCCAAACTGCGCGACAAACAGTTTGTCCGGGTGGCAGGCCTGGTGCTCGTCCGCCAGCGGCCAGGTACTGCCGGCGGCGTTTGCTTTATCACCATTGAGGATGAATCCGGCGTGGCTAACCTGGTCGTCTTTCAGAGCCTTTTTGAAAAATACCGCAAGGAGATCCTTCGCTCGCGGCTTTTGATGGTCGAAGGAAAGCTGCAAATTGAAGGGGAAGTCATTCACGTGGTCGTTCGGCGCTGCTATGATATGTCCCCGCTGCTGCGCAATCTCAATCAGAAAGATGAAGATCCGGATTTGCTTACGCTCTCGCGTGCCGATGAAAAAGATGAATATATCTCCCAGGCTGTTAACCGTAAAACCCAGGTCAGAAAGAAGGCTGTGCAATTGGAAATCTTTCCTTCCGGCCGTAACTTCCGTTAACCTGTATTTTCAGCCATGGTAGCCGCTTATAACCCCTTCGAAATCCTAAACCTGCCCATGATCCGGCGCATCACCCAGCACGGCAACCACTTTATCGTGCTGCAGCGCTTCAACTGGCCTGGAATTAAAGAAGGCTTTGGGTTTATGGCAACACCCTACAAGGATGAAAAATCAGGTAAGGCGCATGCGGCCCAGCTCTCGGGCAAGGAAGGGAAATTGCTTAATCTCACTGCTGACATCGAAAAGCTCACAGCCTTGATCAACGATCCCAAATACAGCCTTTTCCTTTGCACCTTCCGGGAAGAATCCTGGAATAAGAAAATGATCAAATTATATCAGCGGAATATGATATCTTACATCAAAGCTCATATGCCGGTCACTTCCAACGATGCGATGGTGATCCAGATGGATTTGAAATACGGCAGGCTCAAAGCCACGGTCACAGCCAACGGGCCCGAGCATGAGTTTGACTTATATGAGATGATAAAATAGGATATAAAAGTTTACAAATCGGCCTGTAAGAACTGTCTGCTTACCAATGACCGACTGGTTAGCCCAGCCAGGGCCAAAGCAATTATCGAGCAATGCAAGGAAGAACAAACGCATTTTACCTGCCATACCGCGAGCATTTCCGGGCAGGATATTTGCTGCCATAATTTCTACCAGGAGCTGGGCCATTACAGCCAGGCGATCCGGATCATGGGAAGGCTCGACCGGATCGAGTTTGTCGAGCAGCCAGAAATGTCGACTTTGATCTCATACGAGAAACAACAGCAGCTGC
Source organism: uncultured Dyadobacter sp. (assembly GCA_965649915.1). Lineage (GTDB taxonomy): Bacteria > Bacteroidota > Bacteroidia > Cytophagales > Spirosomataceae > Dyadobacter. Next base: position 23,849 of record CBFGMV010000093.1, on the reverse strand, counting down.
TGGCCAAGAAAAATTAAGCACACCTGATTATGATTCCCTATTTGTCCAGACGCCAATTATGCTATGATATATCCCTGCACAGCGATATCGAGCTGACCAAGGAGCTCTTTCCCAAAATCAAAGACCTCAGGGTTAGCCCACAGCTGCCCGACCGTGACCACGTCCTCTCATTTGATTTCCCGAACTACCCGATCGTCTGGCGAGATGGCTCTGAGCTGATTCTTTCCGAAATGGAATGGTCTGTATACCCGGTTAACCGGGGAAAGACGCCGGAAGACAGGCTTAAAATGCGAGTTAAGATGGCAGATATGAGGTCCGAGCGCGTACTGGGCGATAAAAGCTCATACTGGCACAAGATCCGCAAAAACAGATGCTTGATCCCCGTATCAGGTACATATGAGCACCGCGCTATTCAAGGATGGGCAAAAAAGGTGCCTTACTACATCTGGCAAAAAGATAGGCCGATCCAGCTTTTGCCTGGCTTCTATGAGCTCAGGGAATCAGTGCCTGCTAATGGTGAAAAGATACAAACCGGCAGCTTTGCCATGCTTACGCGCTCAGCCAACGAGCTGATGGCTAACATCCATAACGATGGCGAATATCGGCACCGTATGCCACTGTTTCTTACGCCAGAGCTGGAAGAGTTCTGGGTTTCAGAGCATCTGACCGATGACGACCTACAGGCTGTTTTCGACTATATGCTTCCTTCCGAAGCGCTGGATTGCCACCCTGTTTTCAGCATCCGTGGAAAGAAGCCACGGCCAGACGGGAAGCCTAAATTTGAATTTTGGAAGTATGAGAACTTGCCACCGTTGGGAAATGACGAGCCAATGGAAAGTCAATTTTCGCTATTTTAGTCGTGAGCCAAGATTCGTATAATCAGAAAATATGCATATCCGCACGATCGTTCGACTAAGACTGCGTTTGTATGACTAAGTTACATCCATCCTTTTAAAGCTACGTCTCCAAAAGAAAAATAGAGCAAGGGCCGACAACGCAACGGAAATCATGCATGACAACCAATTGTCGATAACTATCTCGATATTAGCACCCAACCAAGGCCATCTTTCATGAACAAATGCGGTTAACACAAAAAGTCCATTATTGACGACATGGGCTACTACTGGTATACAGATGTTTCCTGACCAATAAAATAAATAACCAAAGAGCGCCCCTAAAAGCAACCGCGGAAAGAATCCGTAGAATTGAAAATGAATCAGACTAAAAATAACAGCCGCCGCCCAAATGCTTTTAAATGAACTTAATCCCCACTCGTTTAGCTTTCGTTGAAGTACTCCTCGAAAAAAAAGCTCTTCCCCAAGTGGACCAATAAACGCAAACACCATCAGGGACACAAATAATTTTGACAATGAATCAGTTCGTAACAGCCCTTGGGTTAACAACGTCTTTTCCTGTTCCTTAGCTCGCATCCAGCGTTCAACCTCTGTAAAAATCTTAGGAAGTTGAATATTCTGGTTCCAATCGATGATTTGTTTGTTAACAGGTATTAGGAGAATCACCACAGCAACTGCTATCCAAGCTGACGCAACGCCGTCGACGGGTGAAGTTGACAATTCATCGCAGGTCCGGTTTTCCACCACAAGCCAGAAAAAGATGGCCGGTAACAAGAAAGTGAAGAAATGATTAACAGCATGTAAAAACATTCTGAGATACCATTGATCCAAATGCTTCAAAGATGGTACTGCGCTCTGCTCGTACGGCTTTGGTGTGAACACAATAAAATGAGTAATCAGGACGCCCATGGCCATACTTACGAGTACGACCCCTATTAAAAGCAACACAGAACTAGTTTTTTGCATGGTAAACCTGATAGACATGTTGAAAGTAGATCCAACGGCACGAAGGTCTTAAATTTACATTAAAACATATCTATCAAGTTTCTGGGCTATCCAAGGGCATACCTTTTAGCTCTCTAAAACATTTTCAAAAGCAGCTTCATGTTCCCTATCCAGTCACTTAACATAGTACCCATTATCGGGGACAGCGTAGTGCATCGCTACTGCATTTTCTGGTTTTAATGGTCGTTTTAAAGGTAGCTGGTGAAAAGGAAGTCGTTGGCTTTTCAAACAGGATAAGCTATATTTTGCCTATAATTACCAAATGATATATCACGCCATTCACTCGCTATCGGACTGGAAAACAACATTTCCTCCTTTTAGCACCAACCGAACATGGAATAGAGATTTCGAAAAGTTTTCCTCCAAATTTCCTTCAAATACACTAATATCAGCCAGCGCTCCTTTTTTCAATGTGCCGACCCTGCCTTGCATATTCAAAATTTGAGCTGGATTGTATGTAGCAAATCGCAGAACATCTGCTGGACTTGCCCCCGTTTCGTTAAGGGCGACCAAAACGTCTTTCGCTTGATCTCCCATCGGTTGGCCAGTTTCACTATAACTATCAGAGCCGGCGACAATTTTAATGCCCTTTTTTAGGGCCGACTGGATAGCAACCTTGTTCGGTTGTACAAAGTCGTTTACAATTGCTTCTGCATCCTTGCCAGTTATACCACTTTGACGCTTTACACGTATCATCCCTTCCTGAAACGAGACAGGTGTAGGTACCCAGTAGACGTTTCGTTGCGCCATAAGGGTTAGTGATGAATCTGAAATTCCATAGCCGTGCTCAATGCCATCGACACCAGCTAGAATCGCATTCCGGATAGATTTATCATATGTTGCATGTGCTGTTACCTTTTTGCCGTACAGGTGTGCAGTTTCAACAATTGCCTGCATCTGCTCAATCGTCAGAAGAAAAGTATTGGGTGAATTGTCCGAACATATCTTAATAACATCTACACCTGCATTAAGATGCTCCATCACGGCTTGGCGGGCATCATCTGCTCCTTTAATGATCCTGTATTCCTTCGCCGGCAGATCGCTTAAATGAGGTGGCAGCTTTTCAAACTGTCCTCCCACAGCACTCAATATTGGTCCGGATACAAACATTCTCGGCCCTTCAACATAACCTTTATCAATTGCATTCTTTAACGTCACGTCCAGGAACATACCCGAATTTCCCAGATCACGGACCGTCGTAAAACCAGCATTAAGGTAGCTTTTTGCGATAGCGGCTCCCCGTAGGACGCGATCAGTTCCAGAATTTACCAAAGGATCCACCACCATCGGGTTCGGGCCTACAGAATAAGGTATCGACAGCAATAGATGGGTATGAGCATCAACCAAGCCCGGTGTAACTGTATGCTTGCTCATGTCGATTATTTTAGTTCCAGATGGAGCGGAGACCTTTCGCCCGAGATCAGCTATCTTACCATCGACAATTAATATTTCCTGGTCTTTTTCAAACAGATTCTTTTCACTATTGTAGACCAATCCCGCTCGGATCAAAATTGCTTTCTTCGGCGGGCTTTGTCCATTGACGTGATGTAAAATCAGCAGGAGCATTATAAATCCAAACACACCGTCGCCGATTACGCCGATTTCCTCTGCATGGCCCCGAAAACGATCACCCACAAATTCAACCGCCTGCGGCTGCCGCAGCCAAACGAGGTGATCAAGAACCGGATTATACTCGAAGCAAAGCGGCTGCTGGTGCACACTTCCCTTACCGCCAAGGAAATCGCCTACAACCTCGGCTACGACGATCCGGCCTATTTCAGCAGGCTGTTCATGACTAAGACCGGCGAATCACCTTCCAGTTTCCGCGCAAACTTTTTGGGGGCACAAGTTCTTTGAAGGAATCTACAGAACTCTATATATCTCATCACTCTCTTGAAGTGTATGACTAACGATCATTTGCATATGCAGTGAAGCATAAGCCGATCCCAAGACATCCAGAAAAATATGCCGACGAAAAGTACAGATTAAGGTGTACCGCTCCGCCTATAATGAACTCAAACATTCCTTCGAACGATACATGCCAAGTGTCACCAGTTCGGCAGAGTACAGAAAAACCACTGGATTATTTGAAGAGACAAGATCGTATAATCGAAAGCAACGACCGTTTTGTGAGTTTAGAATTGGATGCCAGTATTTTAACGTAGGTATTTTGCCGTAGCGGGGTCATCCAAACAGTGGGAATTATTTCTTTTAGGAGCAGCAGCACCTAGTTGAGCCGTCGTACGTAGGGAACAATTATAAGACGGGATTTTTCCAACCAAACTGTCTTAAACCGAATCCTGTAAAGAAATAGCTCTGTTTGATACTTGAAGAATCATCTAACTAACCGACTTATGAAACGCTTTGTACTCGCTAGTGTATGCATGTTGGGTTTGCTAAATTGCAAGGAAGACAAAATAAGTTCAGAGGCGTATGGCTGTTACGGATTTGAAGGGTTAACCCGTGATGAATATATTGTTGATGCGCCAGTAACGGTGCAACTCAGCAGTGGATTAGCAATCGGTTGCCAACTGATAGCATCTAATGGCGTTGCTTGGGGCGGGTGCAATATTCCCAAACAATTTATGCAAGATAGTTTAGCTGTCTACGTGACGGGCTATTTTTTGACTTCAAAGGAACTAGAAAAAAAGAATTTAACACCTGTACCCTTTATAGTCACTTCCGCAAAGCTCCGATGATAACGATCAAAAATCCGTATGAGGGCGACAGATGATCAATTTCCTTAGAATAAATGATATCACGGCCGGCAGAGTACAGAAAAACCACCGGATAAATCTTTGTCTCGTGCTTATAACTAATAGTTATGTGGCTTTACCGATAAATCACCCATCGTAATATTGCGATATCTCTTTTTTCCATTATGTTTGCATCATGGGAGTTACGAAGACACAGATATTCACTGAGCAACAGAACCGCATTGCGGATCTGGCAAAAGCATTTGCACACCCGGCACGGGTAGCAATTTTGCAGCTGCTGATTGCTCGTAAAGCTTGCGTTTGCGGTGACCTGGTGGATGAACTGGAACTTGCCCAGGCGACGGTTTCTCAGCATTTGAAGGAGCTGAAACGTATCGGCATTATCCAGGGAGAAATTAACCCGCCCCGTGTCTGCTACTGCATTAATCCTCCGGTGTGGGAAGAAGCTCGGCAAGCATTCGGCTCGATCCTAGAATCCTTTGAGGGAGTGACTTGCTGTAACTAAGCGAGTATTTTTTTGTGCAAATCAATCGTAATATTACATTATAACAATGATAGCTATGAGCAATCAGTTGAACTCAATGACCCCGGGTGCGCTCACCTGGCAGGCTTTCAAAAGCACGCTCGAAGAAAATCCTGACCTGCACCTGCAATTCCAATATGAAGCAGGCAAGTTTGTTAACCGATCATTTCACATCACCGAAATCAAACAGGCACCGATTGTTTCGGTCGATTGTGGTGGTGTAATGAATAGCTGGACGGAGGTAATCGTGCAGCTGTGGGAGCCACCGGTAAGTGAAACCGAGCGGTCGATGCTGGTCAGCAAAGCACTTAAAATTGTGAGCCTGGTTGAAAAGTCGTTACCGCTTAATCCGAATGCGGTTGTGAAAATCGAGTTTGGCAATTCAAAATTTGATACGCGCCAAATGTACCCAAGTGAGCTTTTGCCCGAAGGTGATAGCTTCATTGTCAATCTAGCTCCGGATTTTACGCAGTGCAAAGCACTAACACGCGATCAATCATGCGGGACGGGTCCTGCGGCCGCGTCCTGCTGTGGCCCGACTCCTGAAAAAGAAGAATTGGAAGTTGCCGGTGCTGATGGCGCTGCATGCAAACCGGGTTCCGGCTGTTGCTAATTATCAATCAATTACCAGTATGAAGCGAATTTTAGTATTATGCACGGGCAATTCAGCTCGCAGCCAATTGGCGCAAGGGTATTTACAGTATTTTGCAGGTGACCGCGCAGAAGTATATAGCGCCGGTGTAGATCCCAAAGGTGTAAACCCGGTTGCCATCCAGGTAATGGCGGAAGATGGTCTTGATATCTCGCATCACACGTCGAACCATGCCGACGAATATACCGGCGTCGCTTTCGACTTTGTGATCACGGTTTGCGATAATGCAACTGAGCAATGCCCTTATTTCCCGTCTGCGGGTGAGTTGTTCCACCATAGTTTTTCTGATCCAGGCCATACGCCAGGTGAAGACCTGGTAACGTCATTCCGTAGGGTTCGGGATGAAATCAAAGAGTACAGCCGCGAATTTATCCATGAAAAACTACCTGCATAATGGCTTTAAATATTCGTCCCCTTGTTGCATCGGACTGGCCACAGGTATAACAGATTTACCAGATGGGCATTGATACCGGTGATGCGACATACGAGACACAAGCGCCGGAAGTCGATGGGCTGAAAGCAAAGTTTCTTGCCCAGCCGCAGCTTGTGGCCGAAGAAAACGGCCAGGTTATTGGATGGGCATTTTTATCTGCTGTTTCCGGCCGGTGCGTGTATGGCGGCGTGGCTGAAACAAGCATCTACATTGATCCGGAATTTCACGGGCGCGGTGTTGGCCGGACGCTTTTATCAGACCTGGTGTCGCTAAGCGAAAAACTCGGTTTCTGGACGTTACAAGCGCAGATATTCCCGGAAAACAAAGCGAGCATTGCACTTCACGAGCGGCATGGTTTCCGGCAAGTCGGCTACCGTGAAAAAGCTTGGAAAACGTAATGGGATCTGGCGCGATGTAATACTGCTGGAACGTCGCAGCTCAGTAGTTGGAAATGATTAATGGTGCAAGATTCCACCATAATCAAGGACTTGAATTTTTATTACTCCTCCGTGCCGTTGAAATACAGAAAAACCACCGAATTTTTTGAAAGGATAAGATTGTATAGTCCGTAGTCGCATGCTAAACATCTGATGCAGCAGCTAACACGGCGGGCGCGCCGAATGATTCAGACTTGAAAGTATATTGGACGACTAACTGTGTTGAAAACGGACTATTGTAACAGTCCAATCATGCGCTAGATTTGGGGTCAATGTAATACGGCGGATGTAAACGACACCATCCTCCAAAAATAACGGGTGAACATGGAGCAAATAACGATTCATAAAGCTACAATAGGTGATCTGTCGACGGTGCAACAGATCGCACGGGAAACCTTTTTTGAAACCTTCGCCGAAGCCAACACCGACGAAGACATGCAGAAATATCTACAGGAAAATTTTAGTGATGCGAAAGTCTTAACAGAGCTGAGCCATCCCGATTCCCAATTTTACATTGCCTGGAAGGGCGGCGCCCCCGTCGGGTATTTGAAAATCAATACGGGCGAGGCGCAGACAGAGCCACTGGGCGAAACCGCCCTCGAAATTGAACGCATTTACGTCAAGAATGCCTACCACGGTAAAAACGTTGGGCAACAACTCTATGAGCAGGCACTGACTGTCGCCCGCCAGGAAAACAAAACTCTTCTTTGGCTGGGTGTCTGGGAAGAAAATCCGAAGGCCATCCGGTTTTATGAAAAGAATGGTTTTGTCGCCTTTGACACGCACATCTTCCAATTTGGTGATGATGTCCAGACCGACGTACTAATGAGAAAGAAACTGGCATAGAGGATTAGCAGTGTCCTATTTACTTTATTGCAAAAATAGAAGTGGGCACTTATCCTTTAGTTGTTATCGGCGCGAAGCCTTCTCCGGCACAACCTTAAAGTTCGTTAAAAGTGCGCGCTGGGCTCCCAGCTCTTTTTGCCCTCGATCCCATCCGATTTTGAATGGCTGCGCTGGCCGTAATGCAACTTTTTTCAAGGGGCATCTTTTCACACTTAGTAACCGGCCCAGTGAGTACGGAAAAACGACCGGATAAATTAGCGTAGTAGTATCATAGACATAATCTATCATCGGGAATCGTCCTTAATATGATCGCTAATGTAGCACTTATAGTTTTTGTGATGATTCAAATTAACGTCCTAATGAACTGCTCATACGGTAGTGGCATGTCAAGCCACTTAAAGCTATCCGTAAAGGCTAGTATGATAATAAATGAAGTCACTATCCCAACGACAGCAATACCAACTGCCGCTGGTTTCGATTTAGTCTTCAAATAATGAATGGCGGAAACGTGCAAACTGATTGAGGCCACGGCCAGGAAATAGTAGGGTATAAAAATGAAGGTCGCAGGATAATAGTTAAGCCCAGCCGCTGCAAAATAGAAATTGGTGTCCAGGTGTTCGATGTACCGCCCGGAAAGAACTGCGCCCACGTGCGCAATAAGAAAAAAAGAAAGATAAAGACCCGAATATACCTGGATCTTCTCGGCAATGGCCCGGGCATCCCGTTTGTAAATCAGTCTGATGCCAGTAACAATCTGAAAGAAAACGACCAGCAATAGCAGCGTTTCCACGACCGGATGTCTGTAAACGAGCCGGAACTGCTCCATGATCTGGATATGTTTTGCTGGTCCATCCAGTGCAAAGAGATGGTTTAGTAAGTGAAATGCTATAAAAACCGACAATGTAACTCCGGATATGTAATGCAGGGATTTTACCAATGCCCTTCTATCGTTTTGAATGTTCATGGAATACGCATTTGAAGTTGTTAAAATGCACGTTCGATAGCAGCTACCGAACGTGCATGATCAGGACAATTTAAAAATTGGAAAGATGTCAGGCCTGGGGCGAAATAGACCGAAGATATTCCTGAAACCGGGTTTCACCCAGGTACGCATTTCCTTCCGGTACCAAGGTCGATGTCGGCACGGCCAGGCCGAAATACTCACTGCTGTCGTTGGCGATCACCGATTTGCCTGCGTCATTGGCCTTCACATAAGCTTCCACGAATTCACTCATAGGCCCACGGACAGGGCCCGCAATCTCGACAATTCCGTTCGCAGGCTCAGATATCGCAAACCGGGCGATGAATAGCGCCACCTCCTCGGCGGCAATGGGCTGGAAATCAATATGTGAGACATGAACTTCATTCCCCTGTGTGCCTCCCGCAGCAATAGTCGGTACAAATTCCTGGAATTGGGTGCTGCGGACGATCGTGTAGGGCACACCGGAGCTTTTTACCAAGTCTTCCTGAATTCTCTTCGCCCGCATATAACCCATGCCTTCCATCAGGTGTGCACCCACAATGGATAAAGCTACATGATGTTTGATACCTGCATTCAACTCAGCCGACAAAATGTTGCGGCCCACGGTCTGAAAAAACTGGATGGCCGGACCGTCCTCAAATGAAGGAGAGTTGGAAAGGTCGACGACCACGTCCGTGTTTTCCAATGCATCCGAAAGCCCCTCGCCTGTAAGTGCATTAATACCGGTGGAAGGTGATCCGGCAATGACAGTATGGCCAAGCTGGCGAAGCTTTTTAGTGACGTTGGAGCCGATCAGGCCCGTACCGCCTATGATTACAATTTTCATGATTTCTGGTTGTGAATTAATTGAAATGAATGGATTTGATTATCCCTTAATCCAGTCGCCGAACCGGATTGCGCCAGGGTAAAAATCGCCCTGAGGGACCAAAAGGGATTTGGGGATTTCGAAGAACATGTACTTATTCTCGTCGTTAGCGACCAAGGGCTTTTCCCCGCCTTTGACAGAAAGGTATTGGCTTACAAACTCGTTCATGGGCGCCAGGTCAGGCCCTGCGATTTCCACTGTCGTGTTTTTGGGTGCTTCCAATGCAAGCCGGGTAACCAATGCGGCCACGTCTGCTGCCGCAATGGGCTGGTAGTCCACGGTGGAAATGTGGATGGCCTCCTCGTCGGATTGCACCGCAATCAAAGTTGTGATATGTTCGTGGAACTGCGTAGCGCGGATGATCGTGTACGGGATGCCGGATTCTTTGATGATATCCTCCTGCTCTTTTTTGGCGCGCAGATAACCGATGTACAAGGCCCGGTCGGTTCCTACGATCGATAGGATCAGGTGATGTTTCACTCCGGCAGCAATTTCTGCCGCAGCCAGGTTTCTACCTGCTGCGCGGAAGAAATTGATGGCCGTATCTTCCTCGGGAGAAGCCGAGTTAGACAGATCGACGACCACCTCGGCATCTTTCATGGCCTCAGCTAGGCCTTCGCCCGTCAATGCATTAATGCCCGTCGAAGGAGCGGCTACGACTACCTGATGGCCCAACACCCGCAGTTTTTCGCTAACCCTTGTTCCGATTAACCCCGTACCGCCTACAATGACAATCTTCATAATTCTGAAATGTTTAAGTTTAAAATCTTACAGATGATCCTAAACTTGCCATTTCAATGCCAAACATTTAATGACCTGATTATCAATAATATATAAAAACCAAACATTTCTCATTTTCACCGTATTTAGTGAAAACATCAAAAGCATCATCTTATTTGATGAGAATGGACGAAACGTCCTAACTGGTGAAAGGACTTAATGAGCGTAGTAATCGGCCTTTGAAACGCCGAGCTTTCGCATTTTGGAATGAAGGGTATTACCGGGGATACCTAAAATTTCAGCGGCACCACCGATGCCGGAAATTTTGCCGCCGCATCGCCGCAATACCTGTATGATATGCATGCGCTCGACTTCTTCTAATGATAAATCGGATGGCATCGTCTGATCATCGGCCGTTGCTCCTTTGGCCTGTGGCAAGAAAAATTCGCGGATCATTGGCTCGGTGGCCAGTATCACCGAGCGCTCAATCAGGTGTTCCAGCTCGCGCACATTGCCCGGCCACAAATAGGCCTGCAACTGCCGTAACGCGTTGGCTGATAGCTTGACGGTTTTCTTGCCTATACTTTTGCTGAATTTGGATAAGAAAAATCCGGCGAGGCTTTCGATATCTTCCCGGCGGTCGCGAAGCGGCGGCAGCTTGATGGGGAAAACATTCAAACGGTAATACAGATCCGAGCGGAAACGGCCCGCTTTTACTTCCGCTTCCAGGTCGCGGTTGGTGGCCGCGATGATCCGGACGTTCAATTTGATGGTGGTCTTACCGCCAACACGTTCGATTTCCTTTTCCTGCAAAACCCGCAGCAGCTTCACCTGTGTTTCCAGCGGCATCTCCCCCACCTCGTCCAGAAACAGCGTGCTGTTGTTGGCCAGCTCGAATTTTCCTATGCGCCGCTCGACGGCCCCGGTGAATGCGCCGCGCTCATGGCCAAACAACTCGCTCTCGATCAGGCTCGCCGGCATAGCCGCGCAATTGACCTTGATCATCAGCTTTTCTTTGCGGGAAGACGCGGTATGCACGGCTTTCGCGATCAGCTCCTTGCCAGTTCCCGTCTCGCCCAATAATAGTACCGTCGAGTTGCTTTCAGCCACCAGGGAAATCAGCCGGTACACCTGCTGCATCGCCTCACTGCCGCCAACAATCTCTTCAAAATCCCTATTGAGCTGCTGTTTGAGATAATCGTTTTCGTCTTCCAGCTGCTTTTTCAAACGCAGGATCTGCTCATTAGCCAGTACATTGGAAACTGCAGTCGAAATCTGGGCACAAATTCCTTGCAAAAGCGGCCCGCTGATTTGCCGCCCCAGCATCCAAACCATGCCCAGGTTCTGCTCACCCAATCTCAGCGCCGATGCATAGACAGTATTAATTCCACGCTGCTCACGCTGGACGGATAGTTTCAGGCACTTCGCTTCGAGGTTTTCATCAATGTCCAGCAAAATCGGCTGGTTGCTTTCGAAGACCAGTTTTATATGTTGCTCATAAATATTTAAAGAGTAAAATTCTTCGTGCTCAGCTACCTCGGTTTCCTGGAAAAACTGCCGGTCGAAAAGGTAAGGTCGCAGGATTACCTGGTCTTCCGCCAACAGGTACATAACAGCGATCCGGGTTTGAAACAGGCCCTGCAGAACATTCGAAATCACATGGTCCAGGTCGGATTTGGATTTAACGCCGGTAATATCGTTCGAAAACGTGAGCATCAGCTGCTGCTCGGCCTGCCGGCGGAGAATGTCCTCGTTGGCCATAATGTTGCCCATCGCAATAGCTATCTGCGAGCAGATGCCCTGCAAAATCGGAATATTGATCTCGTCAACGCTCAGCCACAGCAGACCGATGTTGCTATTGCCGTTCCGCAATGCAATGCCGACCATTGTTTTGAAACCCATGTTTTCCCAAAGATCCAGGTAGGACAGATTGTAGCCTCTCTGCAACTCGCGGCCCACATTGAAAAGCAACGGAATATAACTATCCAGGATGCGGTTTTGCAGCCCGTCATTGATCGGGTACTTCTCAGCAAGTACCCGCTCCAACAACACTGAATCAAATGTAGAAGCGCCGGTATCATACAGGTATGCCGACATCGTCACGCCATCTTCATTGATCTTGCGGATCACATAGCCTCCATCAGGGTTAAGCTTCCGTAGTGCTGTTTTAACGACCATAGCCAGATCTTCCCGGCTCCGGACAGCCGTCATCTCATTGCTGAAATCAAGCAAAAATGACTTTTCATTTTCCTTTTGCAGGATTTGTTCGTTTTTGATAATGTTGGAAACCGCGCTTGACAATTGCGGGGTAATCCTTTGAACGATGTCCTTGAATTCTTGCGGAAAACCACCTTCCTGATCGGTGTAAATATGGATAAACCCGATCGGCTGGTTACCGGTCCGCAGCGTTGTCATAAGCACATGCCGGATACCTTTCTCGAAATTTACGCGCAGGAATGCCGGGCTTTGCGGGGCATCGACAATATCGGCGAGAAGGAAGTCAACAGGCCCGTCAGCTGCCAAAACGGATTCGATGAAGGGCTCGTCAAGCGGAAAACATGCCTTGACCATATCATCATATTCGGGGTGGTCCTTAATGGCTGACGCGCGGTGATCAAGTAAAAATGGTTTGTAAGTTTCATCCTTGCGGTCAATCAAGGTCACAATCGTATGTGTAAAGTGCATTAATGACTTGATCCGATCCGAAAACAGGACGATCAGGTCATTCTTGTCGCGCACTTTGGTGATATCGTTGCCCAGATCGAGCAGCAGCTGCCGTTCCCATTCAAGATTTGTATGATTATCACTGTTTTGATCCAGGTTGGAAAACTGCTTCATCTGTGCGAGGAATATCTGAATTTAAGTTGATTTGTCCACCTTTTGCGCCGAATAGTAGGACAATTCAAATCCGCAACCATGCGTGCTTTGCATCAACAAAATAAATCAACCAAAGTTATGAAACAGCAAAGTATGGATTCAATCGAAAACACAGTTAATGCAATCGCAGAAAAATATCCGCTCGCAACAACGCCCGAAGGGATCGTCCCATCGCTTTTGGCGCATTTTAACTCGATGGATGTCGATGTAATGCTGGATTTCTACGTAGAGGATGCCGTGCTCGTCGACGCCCAGGGTGTCCCTCAGCGAGGGCGCGAGCAGATCCGTAAGGAGCTTTTGAAATATTACAGCGTCCAACTGCCCATGCACATCATTGCCCGCCATATTTTTGTTGCTGGTGACACGGCATCGCTCGTATTGGACTGGAACATTGCCGGTAAAGCCCCTGATGGCACGCCGGTACACATGGTGGCAACCTCCAATGACATCGCCAGAAAAGGCCCTGACGGCTTCTGGCGGTACATCATCGACAACCCGTTTGGAACGCAGGTAAGAAGCTTATATTAAACTAACCGGGGCCGGACTTCCGGCCCCAACTTAACATCCATGGCAAACACCGACATTATCCTGCAAAAATTGGTCAATACGCACACAGGTGTAGAAGTCGAGCGGTGGGTTGGCAACAATGTAGAAAACGCGGAAGCATTTAAACCGCATCGCCATGACCATTATACCTGTCTGCTTCTGGAAAAGGGCAAAATTGATATAATGCTCGATTTTCAGCCCGTTACGGTTAAACCCAGGATGCTTTTTATCTCATACCCAGGACAGGTACACCAGGTGATATCATCTCTTGGCGGAGCAGGCTGGTATGTCTCGTTCGACAGCAGATTAATTGATGAGCCAATCAGGTCTACGCTGGATGAATCAGTGACCGAGGTACTGGCCGTGCTGCTCTCACAAACCGAAGATGCCTGGTTTAAAAAATCTATCGGTCTGATGTTGCAATTGGAAGAATTGAACAAAGGTGCTGATCTAAACCGGATAGTTACGCATGCATTATTGAAAGCGTTCGTCTACGAGGCTATGATCATTTACCGTAAAACACAAAATCATCTGGCTGAGCGTCGCGGGCAACGTCAGTTCGTTGTCGCCAAAGACTTTAAAAAGCTTCTGCGGAACCATTATAAGACCTTGAAAAAGCCTGCCGATTATGCCGATCAGTTAAATATTTCAGTTAACTACTTGAATGCGTGCGTTAAGGCCGTCACAGCTAACTCCGTCTCAGAATTAATCCATCGAGAGGTGATCGCCGAATCACAGCGGCTACTATTCTACACTAATTTGGATATCAAGGAAATTGCGTTGGATCTGGGATTCGAGGACCAGAAGTATTTTAGCCGGCTATTTAAGAAGGTCGTAGGCGTCGGGCCAACTGTATTTAGAGACAAACAACTATCAATCGAATAGTCAATGATGATAAAATACGAATAAAGGTATTGCTAGCAAGGTTTATCAAACCATTATCGGTGCCGAGCGGCTGCAAAAACAAAAAGTGATGGATGATATAATTTACGGTTTACGACCGTATTGGCGTACACTTTCTTACATCAGATTAGTTCGACTTCGTGTCCTTATGAAACTGTGGTAATTATAGATGCGAATCAATTTGAGCAAGCTAATTATTTCCTTTTCTTGACCACAAGCAAATGCTGCTGGGCGGGATCCTGACTGATTTGCGCCAAAACCTGGTCAACAATTTCCTGTACGTCCTGCTTGATTTGCGAGAATGTCTTCCTGACAGAATCCTGGGAAACCTGCCTTACCAAAGGTATGGCTTTGAAACTTTCCTGCTCTGCTAAAAGCATCTTGTGATCGTTGATAATCCGGCAATGAAACGATTTGAGCGCCACCGGCTCATCGGGATTGTCTGCGACCATTCCGACAAACTCACCCGAGCTCAGCGCAGCTATTTTTGAGGCAGGTACGGCCAGGTCCAATTGCACAGAGCTCGCCACTGTGGTGTCTGTCCTGTTTACCGAAAGCACGGTCCGTCCCTGCTGGATTTTGCCAAAGCGCTCAGAAAGCTGCTTGGCCGTATCGCCGGAAACTTGCCCGCTGACAAGGTTGCCGGTGATGTTCATCAGCACGTCTGCCTGCTCTTTGCCATAGTCTTTCCGAAGCTGGCTAAGATCCTGTACTGCCAGGGTTGTCGCGACTTTATTGGAACGCGCAGTGGCGATCAGCGAGTCAATATTGTTGAGGTAAATGGTTGGGAACTCGTCGAAGATCAGACTGCTTTTGATTTTTTCCTTGGTGTTGACCAGTTTGATAAGCCGGGTAACAAACAGCGAAACGACGGCTCCATAAATCTGTACTTTCTGTGGATTATTTCCGATACAGACAATCTTAGGGGCCTGGGGAGCATTAATATCCAGGGTCAGGTCATTTCCTGACAGCACATAATATAATTGGGGCGATGACAGGCGCGCCAGCGCGATTTTAGCTGATGCAATCTGACCTTCGAGCTGCTCTGCCGCATCGTTCTGAAAGGCGCTGATAAACGGGTTGACCAGCACCTGGATTTCCTGCTCGGTTCTGAGCACCGAGAAAAGCTGCTCGTAATCCATCTGCATCAGCTCGATCACATGGGGTAAAGTGCAGTACTCACCATCCTGATAGCGGCGAAGAAACCATATGACCGCGGTCAGAAAATTAATGGAGGACTCTACAAAAAAATCACCCTGCTTTTTAATCCATTCTCGGTTAAGTCCCATCAGGATTGTTCTGGCAGATTCTGCCGCATCGGTGATGTCATGCATGCTTGCGGGCTCCAAAGGGTTGCACCGGTGCGTGCGGGAAAGATCGTCGAAATTTATTGTATAAAACGTGGGAGGCACCTTGTATCGGGACTTGTTTTTAAGCCAGTGGTTATAGGCAATCACCGAAAGATCATCGAATTTGAAGTCATAAATAAACATCGAAAAGCCTTTGGCGATGTGCTGTGTGATGATGTGACGGATGATAAAATAGCTTTTCCCCGACCCTGGCGAGCCCAGCACCAGCAGGCCGCGAAAAGGGTTAATGAAGTTTATCCAGCTCTTGCGCCGCTTGCCTTTCAGGCTATATTCAGCGGGCAGATTCACGGAAAACTCGTTTTCCAGCAGCTTCTCCTGCTGAGGAAAAGACTCGTTTTCGCTGTTAAAGATATCTCCGCCCAGTTTGATTTGAATGACCCGCGAGAGCAGCGTGCCTCCTGAAAGGACCATGATAAAGCCACTCGAACAGCAGCTTATATATACAGCCGCCAGCGCGGAAAGGTCCGCCTGCAAATACAGGACCAGCGCGGATGCCCAGTACAGAAAAAGGCCAGCAGTAAGCACGCGCAGTCCGGCCTGAAAGCCCATGTCCTGCTGCTTTCTACCTTTGGTTCCAATCAGCGAAACCACCAACAGGCCCAGGGCAACGGATTTAGATTTTATCATGCTGGTGAATAATCCGGTACGCATAATATTTTCCAAGACCTGGTCAGTGAAGGGGCTTCTCAGGCTGTGGCCCGCAAAAAAGCCATAGCAATAATAGTAAAAGTGAAGCGCCAAAACGGCGAT
The DNA here is from genome assembly GCA_965649915.1 of uncultured Dyadobacter sp. Classification (GTDB taxonomy): domain Bacteria; phylum Bacteroidota; class Bacteroidia; order Cytophagales; family Spirosomataceae; genus Dyadobacter. The sequence continues at coordinate 7,369 of CBFGMV010000093.1, read as the reverse complement.
CGCTATCAGGCGTGTCATCTCCGAGATACGCGCTAAGGCCTGCTGATTCTCTGATGTCTGTGAAGCCATTGTAGTTTGTTTTAGTGATTTACATTGATCTTTTTCGTGTCTTTCTTTTAGGCTTTCGCAGCTGGTATGGCACTGCCGACTCACCTTTTTGTGATTGCAGCAGATCGTCAAAAAGCCCGGTAGACTCCTGCTCGCTTGCGTCAAAGGCCAACTGGCCTTCATGCCCGTCATTACCTGTCTGTGGGCTTTGCAGTTGCCGGATTTGTAGCTGCGCCGTGTAAGCGGCCTGTTGTTGTGCGGCCACTGATTCGAGCGCCTGCAATACCGATTTTGCGCTGTATGCTTTTCCTAAATCGCTGCCGTTAAATACAGATTTCGTGCGGTGATCTACGTAGGTTAGCCCGTAGACAGCACCTGCCTCACTGGTGCGCTTGACCACTGCAACTCCCTGTTGACCGAGTGTTGCTGAAAGGGCGTCAAGCGAGGCGCTACCGCGCCTTGCAAGGGTCATATCAATCGTATTCTTTAATCTGACAGCGTGCGGTTTGCGGTCGAGCGCCCCTTTCTCAAAGATTGGTTTGAGGTTTTTCAAAGTGGGCTTGAAGTGAAAATCACTTGCCTTGATCGGAACCCCCACCCTTTTTCCATCCGGGGCAAGCACCCTGAAAACAAGGCCATGATTTGCCCGGACACGGGAGCCTTCGCTTCCCTGATCTGCGCTCACCCGGTACTGGCCCAGCACCGCGTTCAGCTCGGAAAGCGAGCTGAAATGATAGTCTTTGATCACAGTTTGAACCACATTGGAAATAGCCTGCTTGGTCTGGGCCCGGCCATATTCTGCTGCTGAGGCAGATACGGGCGACAGCTTGAAAACTGACCTTTTATGGTCCTCGGCCCTGACCAGACCGTACTCTGTTTCGATCTGTTTCCTGGCCGCCTCAGAGCGCACCTTTCCGATATTATGCAAGCTTATGGCCCTGCCATCCGGCCTGATGTTGGTCGTGACAATATGCACATGCTGATGAGCGGCATCCAGGTGCTCATAGAGCAAATACGGCTGGCTTTCAAAACCGATCTTGTCCAGATAAACCCCTGCTATTTCTTTAAGCGCGCTGGTATCAAGCCTGTCTTCGGCTGCAAAATTCAGCGAGATATGAAGCGTATTCACCTTCACGCGCGTGTTGAGATCCATCAGATCCTGCAGGCGGGAAAGTTTCTGATGAAAGCTCAGATCCGGCGCATCACGGGTATAGTACCCAGCATCGATGCATTTGGCAACCCCGCGGCTGACTTTGTGTTCATTGTAGTTGACAGCCTCGCGAAGGCTTGCGCCACTATGAATTACGGCGACCATCTTTGGGCAATTTCAGCGATCCAAACCGCGGTCTTCTCAACCTGGGCGAGCAGCTTTCTACGGTCGAGCTCATAGGTGAGCAGCCACTGCTCAAATTCTTTGATCCGGGCCAGACTGTTGAGCTTTTTGATGGCCTGATTGTAGTTGGCAGCCAGCCGCGAAAGCTCTGTTCGAAGCTTTGCGAGCTGGTCTGTGAGCCCGTCGAGCGAGGCGTCGCGGGTCAGGATCTTGACAGGCCTGCCAAGCAGTTTCCTTCTTGCAAAATCGCTTAATTTCCGCTCTGTCGTTAGCGCAAACTGCCTGGAAATTTCGGCAAACTCCGCTTCTGTCAGCCTCACATTTACCCATTTGCACCTGATGTTTTTCCCCTCTTCCATTCTCTTGAAAATTTGCTATAACAGATTCATCAAAGCCACAGGCCACACGAGTTCCGAGTGAGTGGCCCTGCCGAAAGGCAGCCAGATCCGTTGAGAGCGCGGGGGTACCGCGTGTAACAACGATACATCTGGCCAACCACGGAAAGACAGGTGGTTGCACCCGCCCCCTGTGGCGGCACCCTTCACCTTAAAGCAGAGGCTCAACACTGGTAAGCCCCGTATGAAGCGTGCCGGCAGGATCACCTTGTGCTCATGGCTGACGCGAAAATAAGCGTGTAACACCAGATAAAAATGACCCCTTTAAATTTTAAATGGGTGAAAACCAGCTCCCAAACATTTCTTTGCAGGTAATCACAAACAATTAATCAGAGGAGACATGGAGACAAAAATTGAAGTCCGGATGCTTTTTGAGACGCTGCTTTCAAGCCCGGGGATGGCAGAAGTTGTTAAACTCGACCTAAAGATCTCGCGTCAGACGGCGCTACTATTGGCAACAGCCGTACAGGCCGGTCTTGCGGGCGCTAAAAGTGAAAGTTCGCTCTTATCGTTCGCTGATGCCTCTCTGGCAAGCGAATTGGCTGCTGTTCTGGAAACGATCCTTGAAAAGGCAGGCCTCACCCAAACAAGCAAAAAGCTGGCGGCCCTAAATTGAGCGCGTGCAGATGTGATGTAAATGAAATGTACAAAAAAACTCGCCTGAGCGCTCAGGCGAGTTTTTTCATTTTCACCCGCTTTCAAAGCTGGCCCTGCTCGGCAAAGGAGTAAAACGACTCGCTAGTAAGAATCAAGTGGTCTAAAAGATCGATTTCCATCAGCTGCGCGACCTGCTTAATTCGCTGGGTCAACTGACGGTCCTGCGGGGAAGGCCAGAGCGTACCGGACGGGTGGTTGTGAGCCAATATCATACCGGTCGCACCCGCTTTCAAAGCAGCTGCGAAAATCAGGCGAATATCGGCAGTGGTCGAAGTAATTCCTCCGCGGCATACATTGTAGATTCTAAGCACGCGGTTACCGCGGTTTAATAGAAGGACTTTGAACTCTTCGATAAATCCCAGCTTCCCCTTGTTCCAGCTGTGCAGCAGAATTTGATAAGAAGATTCAGGAGAGCTTACCTTTGGGCGCTCTGAGACCTTATAGGAAGGCGTGTAGATTAAATCAATTTCTGCAACCTTGAAGCAATCCGTGAAATTCTGAGTGGTTTCCATAATCTTAACGGTTAAGTGAATTATGGTGCACCCATCGCCACAGGCGCGATAAGAAGGGCAAAGCAACGGAATAAATGGCGGCGGCGCGCTGACAGGGCCTATTCCATGCACCGCAGGAATGGGCCGAGTTTATGCCGGAATTTTGCCCTGCTTTCCATCGCGTCTGAGGCTAACTTGGTATCATGAGTAGCGACCGGATTGAATCCAGATTTTTTTTTTCGGACTTTGCCTAAGCTAAAATCACCAGAAACCCAGCACCAATATACCCATGAGCGGGGGGCTAAAAATGTCAGAAAATGTGACCCTGCCCGCTCATACCGCTGTTAGGGCCGCCCCGAATGGGGCGGCCGCGATTTTTCGGCAGCTACCATTAAAATCCAGGGAAGGGATTCCCTCCCTGGATTTACTAAACTTAATTTGCGCAAAAGATATCCGGGCCATAATCTGCAAAACCCTGGCAGAGGTTAAATGCAGCCTGTCCCCGTTGGGCGGCATTGCCGCCAAAAAGAATGGAGCTTACTTTATCCTGGGCCGTTTTGTAGTTTCTTACATTCTGAAAATATCCAGTGACGGCGTTGTAAGCGCCAAAGACAGTTCCTTCGGTGGTCACAAGACACTGCTCAGGGCTTGAAAGCGCATACTCAAACACACGGTCAACGGTATTGTTAAACTGAGTCGAAAGCGAATCAAGATCGCCATCCTTGATCTTGCCCAGCGTCTCCTTGCCGGGCGCCATCGCCATCTGGATCAGACGTTTCAACTGGCTGTCGGTGATTCGGACCTTTGCCCATTTGTTAAAGACGGCTTCGGTCGCAACCGAGGTCTTGGCGGCCAGCCCCATCAGTTGATGCGCCTGGGCGAGCCGGTCTGTGGCGCTGGCCGTATGGCGTATTTTGACCGCTGAGCTTAGCCCCTGGATTGCTGCATTGAGGGTGTTCTGGCAAACCACACGAACAGGTGTAAACGCGACTGTGATGCTACCTGATCCGTCGTGCGAATTAGTCAGAAACAGGTACTGCTCTATCAAATCATTTTTGCCAACGATGATATGATCGTCAATTTTGGCAGTTATAAAAATCCGCTCTCCTGCACCGAGCGCCCCGGCAGTTTCGTAGCGGATGCCTTTCCCGTCTGCGATGCTGTCAAAGAAAGTGAATGCGTCAATGTTCTGGATGATCTGGTAACAACTGCCGACCACGCCCAGGGGTTTGCCCGAGTCAGCGCGGCAGGTGGCGTAGTATCCCCTGATTTGGGTGAGCTCGTCTGGAAAGATGGTGATGTTCCCTGCCAGCTCGTGATGGATCTGACTCGTAAAAAGCGGAGTTTTGACTACCTGATAATCAAGACCAGCGTGACGGATTGCTTCGCTGCTCGACAAGCAGCCGTCTACAATTTGTCCTAAGCCGTGCCACGCTTTTTCTTTGACTGAAAAAAAAGCGTGCTTACCTGTGTTTTCGTTGAAGTGAATGTTGTGCGACATGAGCTCTAAGATTTTGGATGAAAACTAAAACCGATCTTTTGCCCTTGCCTTCCTTGATCTGAATGCTGAAAACAACAATTGTTTTGACCCAAAGAAAAACAAGAAAAAAAGAAAGCTTAGCCTCAATTCCGGCGCACCCTGGCCAAAAGGAAGCGGAATAAGAAAGCACGCGCAGCAACGCGGTTATGCCGAACACTTTTGGCGGGCCTTGCCGGCAGCTGTCCCGGCCGGGATTAGCTTAGCTGCACTTTTTGGCTTGTTTCGGGTCAAAACCTCCATACGACTTCATACCTGTTTACTGCGGTCTCAGCCCCTATTCCGGCGAGTTCGTCCCGGCATTTTTGTTAAATCGCTTCCTTGATCGTCATTGAAATCTTGTAACCTTTCATTGACAAAATACCATGGACAAATTACGATCTCAACAGATGCTCTTGATCAGAAGACCACTGCTGGCTGAAAATCTGCTTGCCTCAGTCAACCGGGCCCTAAGGGCCGACCCGAGCTCACTTGAAAAACAGATCATTCGCGTGATGAACATCCCGCTTTTCCAGGAGGCGCTCTACCTTGCCTCACCGGATTTGTACCGGCATGGCATCGACCTGTCAGAAGGCAGACCCGTCACTGGCAAGCACCAGGTTTTAATCTCGATCTACAAATATCTGATCCGTGCCTGCACGCGCAGCACCCCTTTCGGGCTTTTTGCAGGTTACTGCCAGGCAAGCCTGGCTGAGCTCACCCAGATAGAATTCAGTGGTAGGTTTAAAAAGCATACTACCCTTTCCGGTCAGGTACTCACCCAGATAGGCAGCATCAGCGCCCAAGAAAGAAATGAGTCTTTATCACAGCCTTTGAGCATCAACAGCAGCCTGTATAAAGGTGCGGGTGGCTACCGGTACGCGATCAGAGACAGGTCCCAGCCAGATGCACAAGCGCTCGCCTTCCGCGAAATAGAGGATGACCCGGATTTGAAAACCGTGCTGGACTGTTGCAAGCCTTCTGCGAGTTGGCAAACGATCCAGCAAACCCTGACATCATCAGGAGTCAGCCAGCAAGGGGCACTCGATCTGATCCAAGCCCTGATTAAAGAGCAGGTACTTGTTTGCGGCAAAGAGCAGCCATTGAGCCTTCAGGCATTTCAGAGCCAGCTTCTCAGTCACGCAGGCGGAAGTTTCAGGCCGGTCTTTGAAAGCTATGACAGAGTAAGGCAAACCAAAGCAGATGGCGCTCAAAGGTTCGCCCCCCTGGAAAAGGCCTTGAAGGATACTGGGATCACTGCCACAGCACCCGTGCAAATCGATTTGCAGCTAAGAACCCGCCACTGCTCGTTGCGCTCCACAGAAATTAACCGCATTATCAAAGAAGTCGGCAAACTGCTTGTCGGCCGGCCGCCACACGATGAGCAGTTATCAGACTTTATCAAAAAGTTTACTGCCCGGTTTGAAACCCGGCAGATCCCGCTGATGCAGGCGCTCGATCCTGACACGGGTGTGGGATTTGGCCAGACTTTCAGCCTGAGCCCAGAGGCGGAAATTGCGAGCGGGTTGACTGTAAAGGCTCATGGACCCAAGTCGCCCGTTTCCACCGCCCCTGCCTGGATACAGGATGCTTACGCTCACGGGCAATTGCACCCTGGAAAAGCCTACATGGTTTCTGAGGCTGAGTTGAACCTGGCCGGTGCCAGTTCACAGGGCACGCAGGCGGAGGGCTTCTCGATTCTGGGAAGCATCATTACAAATAGCGCGGCAGGATTTGATAGCGGCAATTACCTGTTTGAACTAAAGGGCATTGCAGGGCCCGGCAGCGCGCAGCTGATGGCCCGCTTTGCTGACGCCGACGATGATCTTCGCCAAGTTCTTAGAAAGATGGTCGAGCGCGAGCAGGCTGAGCACCCTTCGGTGATCTTTGCGGAAATTACCTACTCCCCTTCCGGCCTGCAGGGAAGCGTTACAAGGCGGCCACAATTAAACGATTATCAACTTTGCTATCTGACCAGCGGTGAAAGTACGAGTATTCCGCTCGAGGACATTATGCTCGCAGTCAAGGGCTCACAAATCGTGCTGTACTCTCAAAAGCTAAAAGCCCGGATTCTCCCCCGCCTGAACAGTGCGCACAACTTCACCCAGGGACCTGCATTATACCGCTTTCTGTGCTCGGTTGCCTGCCAGCAAGCCCCGCAAATGTTCTGGGACGGAGCTTCGACGAGCCACTACCCTTTCTTTCCCAGAGTCCAGTATGGCAGGGTAATTATCTCCAAGGCCCGGTGGAATGTCAGCAGCTGCTGGCTACCAGAAGCAGCGAAGGCGGATCAAGCTAATCTTAACTGGTGGAAAAAAGCGCGAAAGCTCCTGGGCATTCCAAGGTTTGTCAGTTTGGGCGAAAACGACGCGCAGCTTCTGATCGACGGGGACTGCCCGGTCGCTGTCGCGATCCTGGCAGACGCGTTAAGGAAAAAAAAGCTGCTGAGTCTTACCGAGGTGCCGGGTTCACCCGGCCGCGGACTACTAAGTACTAAGAACAAGGGTTACCGAAACGAGGTTGTGATTCCGGTCTTGTCTGGTCCGCAGTTTCCGCAAGAGCAAGACCACCCGCGGACCACGGACCAAACCAAAAGATTTATGGGCTCCGAGGACGGCTGGCTTTTCGTCAAAATTTACGGCAGTGAAAATTTTCTGCACCAGCTTTTGACCTCGAAGCTGATACCCTTTGTGATAAAACTACAAATGAAAGGCCTTCTGCAAAAATGGTTTTTCATCCGCTACAAGGATCCCGATACGCACATTCGCTTAAGAATTTATAGCCCTGGTATGCAAGCGTTCGAACCCAAAATAACTAACAGTCTGAACGCCTTGCTGGAAGCGGAGCTTGCCAGTGGGGCGGTTCACCGGCTTCAATCACAGCTTTACGAAAGGGAGACCGCCCGTTACCAGCTGATGGACTATGCGCA
>CBFGMV010000092.1:0-32576 GCA_965649915.1 uncultured Dyadobacter sp. | reverse complement strand
CAGTCCAGCCGCCGTCTACTGTAAGGATAGACCCGACCATGTAGCTGGCCGCATCGCTCGCCAGAAATATGGCCGCTCCCTGTATCTCGCGCAGATGCCCCCACCTTTGCAGGGCGGTGGCACCCAGAATAATGTTACGTGCGTCTTCGCTCTCGGCGATCGGAATATTCATTTCGGTGAGGAACGGGCCCGGGCAGATTGCGTTGACCATGATATTGAACGGGGCCAATTCAAGTGCGAGCGCCCGGGTCATCTGCACGATGGCACCTTTGCTGGCCGTATAGGGTGTCCGGTTGGCCAAACCTACCAGACCAAGCGTGCTGGCGAGGTTGATAATACGTCCGCTGCGCTGCGCTTTCATCAGCGGCGTGACAGCCCGGCAGGCCAGCCAGGTCCCGGTCACATTCACGTCCAGCACATGCTTGAAATCCGATGTGGAGATCTCATCGATGGGCCCACGGATATTAATGCCGGCGCTATTGATGAGGATATCCACCTTGCCAAAACTCTCCAGGGCGAATGCAACCATTGCCTCGGTTTGCTGCTGCACGGTAATGTCGGCTGCATACGACATTACCCTGGTTCCGAAGGAAATGCTCAGTTCGGTGGCGCTACGCTCTCCGTCCAATGCACTTCTGTTCACCAATAGTATGTCGGCACCGGCAGAAGCGAGTCCCGCCGCCATGGCGAGGCCCAGCCCTTTGGAGCCGCCTGTGATGATGGCAACCTTTCCGGTCAGGTCAAATTGTTTGATACCGGGCAAAACGTCCTGAACCATGGCAACTAGTACTGATGAAATGCCTGAGATACAAATTCGAGTACATTAGGCAGCGACTGCCGCCAGTAGGTCCAGGTGTGCCCGCCTTCACGTACACGGAACTCGTGCGGTACTTCCTTTTTCCGCAACGCAATGTGCACAAGGCTGTTGCCTTCGTACAGAAAATCGTCATCACCGCAGTCGATATACCAACGCACCGCCTTCTTCTGTGCGTCCGGTAAGTTGTTGATCAATGCAAGCGCACTGTGGCGGTTGTAGTAAGTGCTTACTGTCGAGTCCGCGATATCCGGGTTATTTCTGATCAGGTTCTTTTTGGCATCTTCAAGCGTGATCGGTCCTGTGGAAGCGCTCAGCGGGCACGCTGATGAAAACAACTCCGGGTGATGCAAGGCATACATAAAACTGCCGCCTCCGCCCATGGAAAGCCCTGCAATGGCGCGGAACCGTTTCTCGGCTTTGATCCTGAATTTCTTTTCGACATAAGGCATCAGCTCCGTAAAAAAGAAGTCCTCATACGGCCAGTCGCCCTTCACGTCGTTAAAATATCCCCTCCGCCCGGTGTTCGCGTCGGGCATCACGATGATCATCGGCGTAGCGGTCCCGTTTCGGATGGCCTCGTCGGCGATGCGCAGCACCTCTCCGAACTGCACCCATCCGGTATGGTCGTCACCGGCACCATGTAAAAGGTACATGACCGGATAGCTCCGCTCTGAGGTTGCATAGTCGGGTGGCAAGTAGATTGCAAATTTCCTTTCGGATTTAAGTAGCTTGGAGGGAACTGAAAGATTGTCGAGAACCTTGCCGCTTTGGGCAAAGGCAGAAAAGGCCGACAGCAGTGCCAGCACGATCGTGGAGAAGATCTTCATACCAGGGACAGTTGAATTTTAGGTGATCAGCACCGCCGGATGTGCCGGCGGTTGTTACCTAATAAGAAGCACGGTTACTTGAAATACTTTTCCAACCTCCCCTAATTACCGGAATCGATCCCGACGAGCGAACACGAAAAGTTCCATGCCGGGATCGATCGCTTTACTTCTTCTTCACTTTCATCGCAACCGGGTCCCAGTGAATGATTTTTCTGCTGAAATAGCTTTCGTTGCAGGCCAGCACCGGGGCCGCGGCCCGGAAGCCGAAAACGGGGTCTTCCACCGTACCCAGGCTGCCTTTCCTTACATTCTCGAAGAAATCCCTGAAATGGTTCGCATGCGCGTCATCATCTTTGGGCGCTTCAAACTTGATCTCTTTCACCGGGTCGGCTTTACGGGTGTCCTCGGGATATTGCGCGTCATACTGCTTCTTGAACTCCTTTTGCTCGCTTTCGGAGAATGTATTGTAGCTGTCATAGCCACCAAAACCCGGCGCCTTCGGCAGCTTTTTCTTGGTAAGGACCAGGTTATTCTCTGTAAACTCGATCTGCCCCTCCGTACCGATAATGCGGGTGTTGTTCGCTATGGCGCCGGCATTGGCGAAGTTCACCCGGAGCACCATCTGGAAATTGGCATGAATGTCGGTCTTGGGATAGTCCAGTATCGAAACCAGCACATCGGGGACATCGCGCCCGTCTTTCCAGTAGCTGAGCTCGCCGGATGACATCACCCTTTCCGGCCCCAGCGAATTGGTCACAAAATGCACACCGGTGATGAGGTGCACAAAAAGGTCACCGCCAACCCCGGTACCGTAATCCTGGTAATTTCTCCACCTGAAGAACCGCTTGGCGTCAAAAGCTTTTTTCGGCGCATCGCCCAGGAAAGTGTCCCAGTCGACTGTGCTCGTGGAGGCATCCGTGGGAATCGAATAGTTCCATGCCCCGATCGAGTTGAACCGGTCGTTGTTGGATTCGACATAGTTGATCTCCCCGATCTCTCCTGCCTGAAACAATCGCTTCGCTTCCTTAAATGACGCCGAACTGATCCGCTGGCTGCCGATCTGCATTGTTTTTCCCGACTTTTTCCAGGCATCGATCACCGAAAGCCCTTCATTGATATGGTGCACCATCGGCTTCTCGCAATACACGTGCTTTCCCGCCTGCAATGCCGCCTTAGTGATGTGGTCGTGCCAGTGGTCGGGAGTCACGACCAGGACAGCGTCAATATCCTTTCTTTCCAATATCTGACGGTGGTCGCGGGTAGTAAAAATGTCCTTTCCATACAGCTCCTTCACACGTGCGAGCCGGCCGTCGTACAGGTCGGCGGCCGCCACGAATTCCACATCCTTCGAGCTGCGCAAGGCGGCCTTGGTATCACTATGTCCCTGAATCCCCATGCCAATGGTAGCGAAACGGATCTTGTCATTTGGACTGATTTTTTTCAGGTCCCTGATGATATGAAAGGGTTTGGCGATGCTTTCTGTGGCTAGGAGTGCAGATGCTGCTGTTACATTTCTGAGAAAATTCCGGCGATTAGGATTCATTTGATGATTTCAAAAGGTTTAAGATCAAGAGTCCCCTAATTTAAACAATTAAGATTTGCTTGCTTAGGTGATCGGAAAATATGTACATTTTGCCACCTTATTCCTCACTCTACTAATTAACTAACGTTCCATGCAACCCGACCAGCGAAAAAAACTGATCAATGAACTGACGTCCCTCATCAAGGGAGGAAACGCACACGTCACTCTGGAAGAAGCCATTGCGGGCATCCCGCCGCATTTGCGTACAGTAATCCCCGACAGCCTGCCTTACAGTATCTGGCAGCTACTGGAACACATCCGGATCGCGCAGCAGGATATCGTAGATTTTTCGGTTTCCAAAAATTACAATACGCTGTTCTGGCCCGATGACTACTGGCCGCAGCCTACCGATGCGGTTACCGACGAGCAGTGGGCTCAAACGGTACATGAAATCAACGAGAAACAGCAACGATTTTTTGATTTGCTGCAAGATGAAGAAAGAGATCTTTTCAGTCCGCTGCCCTGGGGTAGCGGTCAAAACATTGTTCGTGAGGCGATGCTCATCGCCGATCACAATTCTTACCATACCGCCGAGATCGTCGTGGCCCGCAGGCTGCTGAATATCTGGCGCTGATGCGACCGGGCCGGCAAAGGGATTGCCGGCCCGGTCATGCTCAAAGCTCCTGAATCAAAATATCTTTGTAAAAGACTTTGGCTTTGCCGCCACCGTGGATCTGCAAACCTATCAGCCCTTTCTGTGGTACTGACTTGTCCTGCTCGGTGTAATCAACCGTTTTAGTACCGTTCAGGAAGATCTGAATATGACCGCTCTGACTCCGCACCTCATAGTCATTCCACTCATTGCGTTTAAGGATCTTTTCAACCAATGCTGAGTCCGGGGCGACAAGGGTTTTGTTCCTCCTTGATTCGTCGTAGAGGCTCGCCCAGAATTTATCGCCGAGATCGGCCTGGTAACCGATCATTTCATAGGCCGGTTCCTTTGCGCGTACGCTGTGAAATTGGACGCCCGTATTGATAAAGCCCTCGTGGCCCGTCAGCTTAAATTTCACCTTCAAAATGAAATTCGAATACGTTTTCCGGGTGCAAAGGAATTCGTTATGGGGCACCTGTTCATCCAGCGAGCCACCGGCAATGGCGCCGTTTTCGATCTTCCACGTCTTCAAGGTATCCCCTTCCCAACCTTTGAACGATCTGCCGTCAAACAGCGAAACAGGCTTTGCCGGACGATTTATCATAAATGCCGTGGATAACGATAGGGCGACGATCGAACAACAAAAAGATAGTCTCAGCATGGCATAGTCCGTTTGAATTGCTTAGTATACTTTTTTTATGATGAAAAAGCGGCTGGCTCCCGGATTTTACTTTTTACCGCGGAGCTAAGCCGCATTGGTAATCGAACTTTGTACACAGTTATCAACGACGCGCAAACAACAAGTCACCGGCCCTTACATTCAGACTAATATCTCTATTTTTACGATTGCAATGGCCGGCCCATGCGCGGAAACGCAAACCTTCAGGAAGATAAATTGGAAATGATTGATACTATAAGCGGACACAAAGATGACCTGCTTGTCGCGATCGAGCGATTCGAACTTGTAGCAAAAGCTACCCACGATGTGATCTGGGATTGGGACCTTACCCAGGGAACTATCTGGTGGAATGAGGGCATGGAGCAGATTTTTGGCTATAAACCGGACGAAATTGAAAATGGTCCAAATTCCTGGTTCGACCGCATTCATCCCGACGACCAGGAACAGGTTGTCAAAAAGATCTACGCCATTATTGACAGAGGCCAGAGTAACTGGTCCGATTTCTACCGTTTCAGGCGCGCGGACGGCTCCTATGCGCACGTGCATGATCGGGGATACACGATTCAGAGCGAAGGAAAACCCGTCAGAATGGTCGGTTCCATGATGGACATCACCGAACAGCTGCGATCGGACCTGGCCAGGAAGGAAAGTGAAGAAAATCTAAAATTCGCAATGCAAGCCGCTCAGTTGGGCACCTGGAATCTGAATCCGACCGATAAAACGGTCAGGTTCAACGACCGGTGCATGGAGCTGTTCGGCTATCCCGATCCCGCGGACATGCAGTACGACAGCCTGGCGCAGTTAATCTACCCCGAGGACAGGCCGCGTGTTGCCGAAGCCATCGAAAAAGCGCTCGATCCAACGCTCCGGAGTGTCTACGATGTGCGGTACCGCGTTGTCGGGAAAGGCGATCAGCCATTGCGCTGGCTGCACTGCACGGGACAAGCTTACTTCGATCAGTCCGGCACTCCCTACCGCTTTTCCGGCATTTCCAGGGAGGTTACTTCGGAAATCAGCAATCAGGAAAAAGTAATATGGGCCGATCAACAGGCCGCCATGACGATCGAGGGGTCCGGTGCCGGGTCATTTTTAGTGACTTTGGCCACGAACGAGATCATCTATTCACCGACGATGGCCAGGATCATGACGGGAAGCGAAAAGAGCAGCATAGGCCGCGATGCCTTCGTGGCTGGTCTGCACCCCGAAGACGTGGCCATCCGCACCCTGGCTTACGAGCGGGCCGCCACCAATGGCGAACTGCGGTATGAAGCCCGATTCATCTGGCACGATAGTTCCGTCCATTGGGTCCGCGTCCTGGGCCGTTACCTGTACGACAGTATGGGTAAAGCGGTATCGCTTTCAGGGATCGTCATGGACATCACCGATCGCATCGAGTCAGAGCAACGACTCAAAGTAAACGAGGAGCATTTGCGGACACTCATTGAACAAGCCCCGGTTGCCACGGCATTGTTCGTGGGGAAGGAGATGATTATCGATATCCCCAATGAGGCCATGCTCAAACTGTGGGGCAAGGGCAATACGGTGATCGGGAAACCGCTGCGCGAAGCGCTACCCGAACTGGTGGGCCAGCCATTCCTCGAAATACTCGACACGATCTATCGCACCGGCGAGCCGCATTCGGAACAGAATGCGCGATGGGACATCAGGATCGACGGCGAATTGCAGACTTTTTATTACGACTACACCTACAAGCCGCTCAAAAATTCCAGCGGAGAGGTTTACGCCATCCTCGATATGGCTGTAAACGTAACCGAACAGGTCAAGTCCCGTTTGGAACTGGAAAAAAGCGAGGAGCGCTACCGGCAGCTTGCCAGTGAACTGGAAAGGCGCGTTCAGAAACGGACCGACGAGCTCCATCAGGCCAACCTTGAATTGGTGAATTCCAACAGCAATTTGCAGCAATTCGCATACGCGGCGAGTCATGACATGCAGGAGCCCCTCCGCAAGATCCAGTCGTTCGGCTCCCGGCTGCAATCCGTTTACGCAGGGCAACTGGATGAGAACGGCAAACACATGCTCAACCGCATTCAGGACGCTTCGAAAAGAATGTCGGCTATGATCGACGACCTGCTGGCCTACTCCCGCCTCACCACGCACGACGGCGAATTCGGTGAAGTAAGCTTGTCGGATATCGTCACATCAGTCCTGGCGGATCTGGAAATATCAATCCAGGAACAGCGGACACGTATAGTTGTCGAAGGATTGCCCACGGTATGGGGCAGCGCACCGCAGCTCAGGCAATTGATGCAGAACCTGGTCAGCAATGCCGTGAAATACAGGCTGCCTGATCAGCATTCGGTGATCACACTATCCTATCGCCCGGTGGAGGAAACCGAAAAGAAGACGCTTCCCAAACTGCTCGCCGAGCATCCTTACATCCGGCTGGAAGTCAGCGACAATGGCATCGGCTTCGATGAGATGTACCTCGACCGTATTTTCCAGATGTTCCAGCGGCTGCATGGGCGTAGCGAATTTTCAGGCTCGGGCATCGGCCTTGCATTATGTAAAAAGGTAGTGCAGAACCATCACGGCTACATTACCGCAAAAAGTCAGCCGGGAAAAGGAGCAACCTTCATCGTTTACCTGCCGCAGCCACTGTGATGCGGCAGTACTATTTTTTCCAGATATCTGCGTAATCATCGGGATGACGACGGAACTGCCCGTGCACATACTCGCACAATGGCATTACCTGAAGGCCCTCCTTCCGTGCGTATGCGACCATGGCATCGAGCATCAGCCGGGCGAGTCCGCGTCCTTCCATGGCCGGGTCCACCTCGGTATGGTAAACGGTTAATGTGGTTTCGCTCAGTCCCACCAGCATTTCACCCACTTGTTTGCCTTCTTCCTCTACGTAAAAAGCGCCTCTGCGGCGGTTATCCAGCTGGAATTTAATCTCTGCCATAAATTTTAGTTTAAACTGCGTTACGTTCGCGACAAATATATCCATAATTTTGCCGCCCCATTATCCTTTCGTCATGAGCCACTTCCCTGTCACAAACTCTAATCTGTCGCCGTTTCATCTTGGGTTATTTGTTCAGGAGCATTATTTCCCGGGTTTACCTGTGGGATGCCGGATCCTTAAAACCGGTATCAGCGACACTTACCTGGTCGATACGCCGGATAAAAAATACATTTTCCGGGTGTACAGTCTCCATTGGCGTACGACGACGGAAATTTCGGAAGAGCTGCGGCTTTTACAACACCTTAGTAACCAGGGCATTTCAGTATCATTCCCGATAGCGGATTTGCAAAATACCTTCATCCACTCTCTCGCCGCACCGGAAGGAGAACGGTTCGCAGTGCTATTTTCCTTTGCCGAAGGTGAAAAAGTACTGAATCTGGACGCTGAAACCCATTTCCGCATTGGCCAGCTGATGGCCCGGATGCATCTGCTGACGGAGAACTTTCCGTTGCAGCGTGTCACCTACACCGGAAAAGAATTGCTGGTGGAGTCGCTGGTCCAGCTAGGCAGGTTTTTACCAAAGGATACGGAAGAAATGCGCTATATGGAAACCGTTCAGGAATATCTGCTGGCAGAACTGATGAATGCAGATCAGAATCAGCTCAGAAAAGGTGCTGTCCATCTCGATCTCTGGTTCGACAATATGAATGTTACACCGGAAGGCGACGTTACATTCTTCGATTTCGATTTCTGCGGAAACGGCTGGCTGTGCATGGATCTGGCCTACTATGTGCTTCAGATACACAGCACCGAGAAAGAAGAAGCCGTATGCCTGCACAAAACTGCCGAGTTTATGAAGGGATATGAATCGGTTAGCCCGCTGTCCGGCGAGGAGAAACGGCTGATCCCGATGCTGGGTATTTGCTTGTATTTTTTTTACCTGGGTATACAGTCACGCCGCTACGACGACTGGTCCAATGTATTTCTGAATGAGATTTATTTAAAGAGGTTTATCAACCTTTTACTCAAAAAATACTTTGATTATCACCAGCTTGGACAAAAGCAGCCTGTATAATTACTTACTTGCACTGCACTGTAAGCGATCTGCCGATGTCCCGACTACTTTTTCCGCTCCTGTTTGTCACCGGGCTCTGGCTCCTTGCCCGCAGCATCGGCAGAATTATCACAATTTATGGAGGCAAGAAGGTCATTCTGCCCCTGGACCGGCCGCTGCCGGAGTTTAAGCTCCCCGAGCCGGGCTCGTATGAAATCGCCTACCGTCGGCCTGCCATTCTGGGTATGATCCCTGCAAATATCCTGTTTAAGCTGGTTTCCACGATGGATGGCAGCACATTCAGCGTTGCCAATGCGGTCAATCACCTCGGATCGAGAAAAGATATGTCGGGCAGCCGCATTGTCCCCGTAGCAGCATTCAGCATTCCCAATCCAGGTACTTTTCAGCTTACATTGGATCAGCTGCCCGAGATCCGGAAGGGAGATGCACTGGTTATCATGAAGAAAACGGGGGCAAAAGGATTTGGAATGATCTTCGCGATAATTATTTCTGCCATCGCCACTATTGCCGGGTTGGTACTCAGCATTCTGGCCTTTCTTGGTAAACTATAAAAAAGGCCGGCGATACATACCGCCGGCCTTAAATGTCAGGCAATTCCTTCTGCTATCTTTTTCATTTTAGCGAGGCTGGTTTTGGCTACCAATGCGGCATCCTGAGCCCAATAATCTTTATTAAAGACCTCAAAAGACAGAATAACGGGCCTTTCGGGGTTTTTCAGGTTTTTCAAAACATCTTTCAACGGTGCAATGCCGTCGCCCGCATACACACGATCGGCGTCGGTGATGGTTTCGCGCGGGGGCGTGGCGGGATAGTCGTTCACGTGGAATATTTCAATCAGTGGCTTGCCCACCGCCTTGATCGCATCCATTCCCGAACCACCCTTATGCAAATGGTAGACGTCCATCAACACCCGTGCAGAAGGATGCCCCGACTCGGCAGCTACGTACAAAATCTCTCCTACCCGGCTGAGGTTCTTCGAAAAACCCCACAGTTCCAGATGCGGCACCACACCGGTTTTGTCACCCAGTTCGAGAATGGCCCGGTAACGCTCGGCGGCTTTCGCCAGGTCCAGCGATGGGCCCGTGGTAGCACCCATAGGTGGTGCGGCCACGCGCGGGCAGCCGATCCCGGCCAGTTGCTCCATTTCCATTTTCAACTGATCCAATGCTTTGGCGCGTGCAGCCTCATCATCCACGATCCAGGTAGCGAACCCGATCGCATCTTCCACTTTCAAACCCAGGTCCCCGATAATGCGCTTCGCTTCCTGCAAAGTGCCGCCTCCTTTGAGGTAATCCTGCAAAGTACTGATCCAGATTTCGACCGAACCATATCCCGCCTGGGCTGCCACTTCCAGCTCTTTCCGGAAGCCAAGCTTCTGGCCCCGCAGCGTGCTCATGTTCAGGGAGTAAATAAAGGGCTGTTGTTTTGCTTTGGCGGCTTCGGTAGGTACGATGCCCACTGTACTGACAGCTGCTATCGAGGATATTGCTTCCCGGCGGTTCATTAATATATTTCTGAATGGTTAACTGATTTAACTGTAAAGCCGCTTTCCGGAATTATTTACCGCAAATACATGTAAATTCATGATCCGATCACCATCACAGTACAACCCATTCATGGAACCAGACAACTACATCGTACCCGCCCAGACGCGCATCGGCCACGTGCATTTGAAAGTCGCCGACCTCGATCGTGCCCTTGACTTTTATTGCGGAGTGCTCGGCTTCGAAATTACGACCCGCTATGGTGGACAGGCCGTTTTCATTTCTGCAGGCGGCTATCACCACCACATTGGCCTGAACACCTGGTATAGCAAAGATGCGCCGCCGGCGTCAGCACACGGTGTAGGGCTGTTTCATACCGCAATCCTCTATCCTACCCGTAAGGACCTGGCCACGATTTTAAACAGGCTCCTCAAAGCGGAGTACCCGTTAACGGGCGCCAGCGATCACGGTGTGTCGGAAGCGCTTTACCTCAACGACCCCGACGGCAATGGTGTCGAGCTCTACTGGGACCGTCCGCAGGAGCAATGGGAGCATCTGCCCGACGGCTCCATTGAAATGTATACAAAAAGCCTCAATTTGAGCGGATTACTGACCGAGCTAAATAAATAATCAATACTTCATCAGCAATGTCAGCAGCTTTCTGTCCAGTTTCTGGCCATGCCAGTCCTCATAAGCGACGTCTTCACGACGCGAATTGAGTACGCCGAAATCTCCGGAGAATTCCCAGAGGGAGAAACCGATGCCGTTGGAGGAGAGAATGTCAAGAACGTCGTTGAACCAGGCCAGAAACACGTCGTGCGGGGTTTTGTTCCAGCAACCGCATTCTCCGCAATGCACCCCCACGCCTTTATTAACTAGCTCGATCCAGGGTTTATAGAACTTTTCGAGCATGGCACGGCTAAGGTATTGGTCCCCCACCTGCCCCGGCCACCGGAGCTCGGGTGCATGATCGGGATCCTTCATCGCCCAGGGGGCTTTGTAATGCGAGATAATGCCCGGATGATAGCCCCGGCAGCTCTGAGCAATGTCGAGATCCGTCAGCTCAGGGATCACCGATGTGCCAACGTCGTTACCATCGGCGATGATCAGGTGCCCGGGGTTGGCTTTGCTGATCGCTGCCGAGGCGGCGATAGCCACTTTGCGGTAAGTTTCACCCGGCACACTCGACCGTTTAGAATGCTGATCGTTCATATCGGCCCGCATACTGGGCTCATTCAGCAGATCGAAACTGATCTTTTTGGATGATACCTGCTGGTAGCGCTTCGCCCACATGTTCCAATGAAAGCAGAAAGCGTCCAGTGCCTTTTCGTCGGTCCAGAGGTTGTAGGGTTCATGGAAACCTGCATTCACGCAGTAGCCCGGCGCGCGGTGCAGGTTCAGGCTCACGTGCAGGTTGTACTTATGCGCGTCCGTGACCAGTTTGTCGATCCGATCGACGGCCTGCTCATCGATCTGATATATTTCTTCCGGCGTGATATTCCGGCTGCGGTCAAATTTCACATAAGCGGGGTAAGCCATCGGAATGCGCACGAAATCGAAACCCCAGTCGCTCATCCATTTAAACTGCTCCTCGGTGGTGGCCTTCCGGCTGCTGGCCGGGTCGGGAGAGAAGAAATCGAGCAGGTTAAAACCTTTCCATTTGGGCAGCTTGTTCTGCGCGACCTGGCCGGAAATGGCAAAGCCGGGGGCAAGTGTGCTCCCGGCTGCGACCATTAATCCTGTATTCTTGATGAACGTCCTGCGATGCATGTTTCTTTCGAAGTTATCGTGGTAACTTCCCGCTAAAACACATCAGGGCGCCGGTTTTACTGCTAAATTATCGGTCATAGCTCATCCCTGAGATGGAATAGCCGGTTCTGCCCTTGAAATTGTAGAACATTTCCGGCTTCTTGCCTCCCAGGTCTTTCAGGTATTTGGCTTTAAGTTTCTGATGAAAATCGGAGGGTTGTTTCACACCGTTGACAATCAGTTCGTCCTGGCCTAGCTTGTACGACAGGCTTTCAGTGTCTTTCACCAGTCCCGCGTCGGTAAGCTCGCCGATCAGCCCTTCTTGCAATTTCATATAAACTTCCCGGTCCTTTTCGGCCACTTTCCGCATTTCCTCGGCCTTTTTGCGCTGTACCTCGGCCAGTTCCCGTTGTTCTCCGGCAAGAAGTCTTTGTTTCTCTGCCACCAGACGCATCTGGTCTGCCTGTTTCCGCATATCGTCCGCAGCTTCGCGTTGTTTCTCTGCCAGCACCCTTGTCTGATCGGCATCGTCCCGTTGCTTTTGGGCCAACACACGCTGATGGTTTGCTTCCTCTCTTTGCTTTTCCGCGACCTGCCGCTGCTGATCGGCCTCTTCACGCTGTTTGTCGGCATGGCGACGCTGTATATCTGCCTCCTTGCGCATTTCTTCAGCTTTTTCACGATCTTTTTCAGCACGCTCATGCTGGATCCTGATCTCCTCCATCAGCTTATCGATCTCGGGCTGATACTTGCCATACTCACTTTCGGGTATCTCCCGGTTATCCACCCACAGCGAAACTGTCTTTCCGTTTCGCTGCACAATCTCGTATTCCCGGTTGTTACGGGTCACATGATAGGTGCTGATTCCCTCGCGTGCCGTTCTCACATTGGCAGAATGAATTTGTGTTTTTTCAACAACTCCCTTCTTCCTCGGAAGCGTATCCGGTTTGGCATGGACGATCTGGGGTTGCTGAGTTACTTCCGCCAATGGGGCGCGGCGCTGCTGATCCGGAACCTTCGCGGTTACTGCGGGCTTTTCGGGTGTGGTGGCGGCCGACAACACAATGGCAGCGGCAAGGCTTACTGTTACAAATAATTTTTCCATGGCTTCTAAAGGTTTATTATTGTTATTGACAATGCGTTTGATCCTGTCCAGCAGATGGTTCCGCTTTTTGGAGAAGGCCATTTCAAAAACCGATCCGGATTGGTTGTATTCCTGAAATGAAACCAGTGCGTGGATGAACGAGGTTTTATTCTGCGTCACGCCGATCGCGAGATCGTCGCAGCAATGCTCGCGCTCTTCGCGGATCAACCCGGAAATCCAGAGAATAGCCGGATTGAAAAAGAAAATGTTTTCGCAGAAGATCTGGACCAGGTTGACCAGGTAATCACGCCGGCGGATATGCGCCAGTTCGTGCAGCAGGATAGCTTCCACTTGCCCGGCGGGCAGATTTGCCAGCATGCCCATTGGTACCAGCACCACCGGTTTCAGAAAACCGATTACCATTGGCACCGCCACCTGGATGGATTCCAAGAGCTCAACTTCCTGCCGAACCCTCATCCGTCCGGCCAACTCGCAGAAACGGACGATCCATCGCATTTCGGGCACCGACACCGATCGGGTGACCTTCTTTAAATAATACAAGCCGCTGGCTGCCTGCAAAGATTTTAATGCAAAAACGATAAACCATATCGTCACGATCAGCTGCGCGTGCAGGGAAAAGAAATCGACTGCGTGCCTGATCCAGTGGCTTCCTGTTGTAATCTCCGCCATGGCAATCGTTACGACATCCGCTTCGTCTGAAAACACACTTTGCTCGCCCCAGGGCATCGGATATGTGTTTTGGGGACCTGCCCCTGCACCATTTAATATCAACCCAAACGTGGACACACTTCCGATGACAAATAACGACATCACTAATGCAAGCAGCTTGTAACGCAACGCAGGTTTGCTTTTCCTGGTCGACAGCAGTACGGCACCAGCTATGATGGCAGCTAAAAGGCCCTGCCACAGCGAATGCACCAATGTAAGGCATAATGCCTGTACCAATTTTTGAAAAGCAGGCTGATGTATGATATTCCAATTCATGGCTAACGGATTGAAATGGTTTAGAAATTACTGATCCAGTTTTTTCAGGAAATCCCTGATCTCTCCGAGCTCTTCCGCAGATGTATTTTTGTTGCCAAAAAGCTGCATGACCAGGCTCGATGCCGATCCTTTGTACATCGAGTCCACAAAACGTTCCAGCAATGCCGATTTGGTTTTATCCTCCGCTTCCGCAGGGCTGTATACGTGCTTCATACTGGTTTCATCCCGCACCACGATCCCTTTTTCCGCCATGATCTGCATCAGCTTCAGCGTCGATGAATACTGGACCGCCCGCTTTTCTTCATTGAGCGTGTCGTTCACAAAACGGACCGTCGACGGTCCGTGCTCCCATAGCACTTGCAGTATCTCTAATTCCGATTTCGTAGGTTCCATTTTTAAGTTTTTGGGTCAACCTCTCAAAGGTAGGAAAAATTTCGTACGAAAAAATATTTAGCTAAAAATTATTCAATCATTTAAAAAAAACATCGCCATGGCGTGCTCAACGCCATGGTTGACGCCATTGTTGGTGTTATCACCAACAACCGCACGACGCCCTGCTAATCCGCATAATGAGATAAGAACCCAAAATCCTCTCCCTGCCCGTTATAGAATCTCCACGAACTATATTTGTATCCGGATTCATCTTCCGCAAGCTTCCACCCTTTCTGGATAGGGTTTCGATGGATATAGTCAAGTTTCTGAAGTAGGACCTTTTCGGAAAATAGGTCAATACTAAGCGCATTTCGTTTCCAGAATTGATAACGGCGATCCTTCGCATTCACCTCAAATTCATTAAGTTTCGCCGGTTTGCCTGCAAGAAGGTCAAACTTAATCTGCTGTGCAGTGTACTTCAGAAAGTCTCGCTGGACATCAGCCCGGGCTCTCTCGCGGTTGATTCTCCAAATTAAATGCACGTGGTTCGGCATGATTACGAACCCGTGAATCCTGGCTCGATTGTCGTCAACAAGGAATCTCATGCTTTGAAGAACAATATCCTTATAACGGTCCTCTTGTCACAAGGGCTTCCATCCAAGGATTGTTGCCGTAAAAAACTGAATGTAGTGTGTTTCCATTTTGTCTCGCAGATACGCCATTGTTGGTGTTATCACCAACAACCGCACGATGCCATGCTAATCGGCATAATGAGATAAGAACCCAAAATCCTCTCCCTGCCCGTTATAGAATTTCCACGAACTGTATTTGTATCCGGATTCATCTTCCGCAAGCTTCCACCCTTTCTGGATAGGGTTTCGATGGATATAGTCAAGTTTCTGAAGTAGGACCTTTTCGGAAAATAGGTCAATACTAAGCGCATTTCGTTTCCAGAATTGATAACGGCGATCCTTCGCATTCACCTCAAATTCATTAAGTTTCGCCGGTTTGCCTGCAAGAAGGTCAAACTTAACCTGCTGTGCAGTGTACTTCAGAAAGTCTCGCTGGACATCAGCACGGGCTCTCTCGCGGTTGATTCTCCAAATTAAATGCAGGTGGTTCGGCATGATCACGAACCCGTGAATCCTGGCTCGATTGTCGTCAACAAGGAATCTCATACTTTGCAGAACGATATCCTTATAACGGTCTTCTTGTAACAAGGGCCTCCATCCAAGGATTGTTGCCGTAAAAAACTGAATGTAGTGTGTTTCCATCTTGTCTCACAGATTTCGATTTCTATTGAGACGCTGTTTTGTTAATTTGGTAACTGATTAAATTGAGAAATTTTTGTCGAAGTCGCTTCGGTATGGCAGAGGTCCAAATTGAAAGTCACGACGGCACGGGCTGTTGGTGATAACACCAACAACGGCTAGCACGTCACAGGTGTTGGTGATAACATCAACAATGACTAGCTGCGCCAAAGGCTGTTGGTAACAACTTCAAAAATGGCTAGCCGCGTCAAAGGGTGTTGGTAACATCATCAACAATGGCTAGCCGCGTCAAAGGGTGTTGGTAACATCATCAACGATGACTAGCCGCGCCAAAGGGTGTTGGTAACATCATCAACAATGACTAGCCGCGCCAAAGGCTGTTGGTGACAACACCAACATCGGCTAGAACAGCCAGGATGGATTGTTGGCGACAACACCAACAATGGCAAACGGGCCGTGAAGTGCATTGAACTGCAACCCACGGCCCGGCTAAAATTACCTTGCTATCTTCTACGCACCCAACGCCTTCCGTGCGAATTCGACGCATTTAGCAGTTTCCTTCAACGCATCCGAGCCCGCCGGGATCTCGTATTCCAGCTCGATCGTGGCCGGGAATTTGTATTTCTTTGCGCGCATCAGTTCGAGCACTGCTACGATCGGCGTGTCGCCCTGCCCCCAGGGCACATTCGCACCACCATGTTCCTTATTTTTCCGGTCTTTTACGTGCATGCTCACGATATGGTCGTGTTTCGCTTCGAGTAGCGGGAACGGATCAAATCCGGCTGCGACGTAGTGGCCCATGTCGAAGTTCATCGCATTGTATTTCGACTGGCCCAAAGCGGTATCCCACCAGGTAGGCGTTTGCTGGGTATGGCCATGGTAGCCGCAATACACTTTGCTTTTAGCAGCGATATCGCCCAGGCGTTTTGTCTGCGCTGGATCATTGGGCAGCTCCACGTTCGCCTGATTGGCACCCAACGCTTTGGCTGCACGAAATGCATAGTCTACTTCGGCATCCGTACTGTTGACATTCAATGCATTGGGTTTGAAACCGTAAATGCTCACCCCGGCATTGTTATACATTTTACGGAGCTGTACAAACTTATCCATGGACACTTTCGCACGCCATTCGGCCATTTTGACCGCATACTCTTTCTGAATGGCCTTTTGCTCATCGGTCATTTCCGGGCGCTTGCCGTCCGGGCCAGGAGCCATGCTAGGGCGCGGCGGCGCCTCGGGTGCGCCTGCAAACGACTCACCAGTAGGACCCATGAGCTCGATCGCGCTGATATTTGTTTCAATACAATATTTCAAAATATCCTCAGCACTGCCCGGCAGGCTCCTCCACGAATAGGTAATCGCTCCTACCTGTACGCCATTGAACAGCGAATTGGGCTTGCCAAAGTTTTTGATATAAGCCGGTGCGCCAAAAACGGGCACGCGCGCCATTACGAAGCCAGCAGCCGCCAGGGCCGAGGCGCCCAGGAAGCGGCGTCTTGAAAAGTCTTGGTCTTCCATAAAGTCAGGTTGGTTGTTTGAATATGGGTTAGTAGTACCGTCCGACATACTTGTTTTCGACGATCAGCTTCTTCATTTTCGCAGGGTCGATCGGACCTTGTTGCGAATAGACGATCTTGCCGCCCGGCTCCACAAGTATGGTATACGGTAAAGCGCCCTGCCACTTCGGATCTACCGCTTCGATGAGTTTGTATTTGTCTTCCATATTGAAAATGTAGTTTTTGTTGGAAGCAAACTTGCCTTGCAGAAATTTGAGCGCTTTGTCCTTTTTGTCGGGATTATCGGCGCTGATGGAGATAAATTCAAAATCGCGGCGGCGGTACATGTGGTGCATGACCATGAAATCGGGAAATTCGGTCACGCAGGGGCCGCACCACGTCGCCCACACGTTAATGAGCCGCAGCTTGTCCGTTTTATTCTGGATCAGCTCTTTCAGTCCGGCCTCGTCAATCGTTTCCAGGGTCACCGGCTCTTTGGCCCAGGCGGTCTGCTCTTTCTTTACATTATCCTCCTTCGCCGCCCATTTCATCGAACAGCCGAACGTTTTGGTGGCAGGTACCGGCACCGCCTTTCCCGCCAGCATCGCCTCGATCGCATTGCGGGCATCTATGTTTTTGGGTGTGCCGCTTGGCTTTTCGACGTCGTCGATCCGGCCGTTGTATTGCAGTTTTCTCGCTTTGTCGAAAATAAAAATGTGCGGCGTAGCCACCGGGCCATAGGCCAATGCGATCTTCTGGTCGTCGCCATCGTAGAGATAGGGAAAGTTGTACGCCATATCCTTTGCCCGGAGCTTCATTTCATCATAAGTATCGCTCATATCCGTATAACCGAGCTCATCGAGCAGGATCGCTTTCGGGTCATTGGAGGAAATTGCGATGACTGCCACTTTTTTGGCCTTGTAATCCGCCGTGAGCTTTTTGATACGCTCCTCGTACGCCTGCGCGGTGGGGCAATGGTTGCAGGTGAAAACAATGGCAAGAATGTCGGCACTGGCAAAACTTTTCAACGAATAGCGTTTCCCGTCGACACCCAGCAAATTGAAATCAGGAGCTGAAGCACCGATTTTCAGTGTTTCCGGCTGATCGGCCGCAACGGAACCTAACGCATTGACACACAATATAATAACAAACAGCAGTTGTTGAAATGCGCGCATAGCTCTGGTTTTTGGTTGAGTTATGAATTTAAACCAAAAGCAGGCGCATTCCAATAAATTACTGGTTTTGTACTATTGAAATTTACTCATTAAAAAGGGAGGAAGGGAGATGCAATAGAGAGTGCAAGAGAGGCTAGAATGAAAAAATGGAGAAAACTTCCGGAACGGCGTTGAATGCATGCACAAAAGGAGACCACGCTGCGGTTGAGATCATCCGGACTATGCGCATTTGCCAGAAGCAGGAGACCCCGCCGGGGTCGGTGTTCGTTACCTGATTTGATTTTTGCTATAAACAGGGAACCGCGCTGCGGTCTCTTTGATTTCGATGCCGGAGGCATCTCCTGTTTATAGAAACAATCGCCATGCAAAACAAAAAGGCCCCGGCGGGGCCTCCTGATTTGCCCGACAACGGAACACAAGATAGATAACCAGCAATCCCATCAGATCGATGCAACATCTCCATAATACTTCACCACGGATCTATTCGTAGATACAGTTTAGCGCTTTAAGCTGATCTTCGAAAATCAAAAACTCCTCTCCTCTGCTAAAAGACCTTTCTTTCTGAAACTTGGTAAAGGAATCCCAAAATGCGGTGTGAATCGGCTCACGGAGTCCCTCAGTTACTGTTCGAGAGTCGATATGAAATGCCAGATTATACAACCCGTGTAGAAATATCCCACAAACCATCAGAAACGGGCTCCTAAAATCATGCACCCATTTTGCGCGTTTGTATAGATGGCAGACCTCAGAAAGGTATTCTCCGGCATCCTGTCCATTGCCATTTCCTAAGCAAATCAAGTAGTCAACCACCGCACGATCGAAGTTGCTGACCTTTTGCTTTACATATTTTTGTGCATCCGATGTACTTTGTTGCAGCCAGTCCTTCCGATTATAAAGCATCGCTATAACGAGATTGCTAGCCACCACGCTGAAACGATAACCATTTTGGGTGAGTCCATGGCTCTCGGGAAACATGCTCTTCACCAAGGAAATATCATTCCCCGCAAAGCATTCGATCACACTTGGTAAATATTTGCAATGATCCGTTCCCGAAGAAATCAGCCGTAATCTGTTATACGCTATTCTGTTGTAGGAATACAATGCATCGTTCAGTAAAGACATATCTTCAGACACAAATGAGTGATAAATTCCCAGATTCAATATCGGAAAGATATCAGATGGTATTAAAATCCTAAAAAAAGCCTCGCTTGAACTAAGCCCATGGAGGTGATCCGGCACAACTTGCCTCGCTAGGATTTCCTTTAAAGCGCTGTTCCTCTTATGGAAATGAGTCAAAACGTCAGCAACGCCTTTGAAGTTTGAATCATTAAATAACTTCTCCAAAAGTTTAATATCCTTTTTGTCCATCGTATGCTGAACAGATTTTTGTCGTTCGTAATAATGAATGCATCCTCCGATAATCGAAAGTTCGCCAATATTCCCATCCTATCTTTAGTTGCCAAATTCGTTTATCCTACGGCATCATTGTTTCCAACCGATTATTAATTGGCAAAACTAACAAACAGCATATGAGCAAAATGGCACGGAGGTCTACCTTCGTGACTGAGCATTAGCAGCCCTAGCCGGTCACACCGAGATATTATCTCACGGTAATGACCGGCCAGAGGCCTGTAAATAAGTCCGTACTAATTAAGAGATTTGCCCCAGTATCAAGAATACCGTACTTTCCCTCCTTCTTCCCCTAACACTATTTATCCCACCAGATTCTAGTGGTAAACAAATCCGGCCCCTGCTTGCCTACTGCCGCGCTATATGCCTCGCGGTTCAAACTCGCCTCCGATTCCGGATAGCGCAGCCTTCTTGGAATGGTGCCGCCCGTTTCATTGCCCGCATAATTGGTCGGTGTCAATTGGGGGAAACCAGTACGGCGCCAATTGGCATATACCTCGATATTGTTCATAAACTGCGAAGCCCAAAATTGCGTGTGAATCTGCTTCATACCAGCTTCCAGCGTGGTCGCATTGTATGGATTGGTGGTCAGATAGGCCTGGATCTGGGCGGGCGTGATCGTGACGCCACCCGGATAAAGGCCTTGCGACTCCATCGAAGCCTTCACCGCATTGTCGTAATATGTTTTCACATCACCCGACGTCCATTTCCGCAATGCAGCCTCGGCTATCAGCAGCGACACTTCCGAATAGCTTTGGAAAATGGTCGGTGCCGACAGGCTAGCGATTGTGTTGATATTGATCTCCGAATATTCGGCCTGCATATTATCGGTCCAGGCGGGGATCAGGTCTTTGATGGTGGTGTAATCATACCCGCCGGGCAGCCCCTTCTGAACCTCCGGCGCGCTGGCTTGTGGCAATTTACCTGCATCTGCATTACCCTGCCACAAGGTCGAATAGAATGGCAGACGCGGGTCTTTGGTCGTTTTCAGGTAATCGATAAAGGTTTTATTTAATTTGGAATAACCCTTACCCTGCGCCGACGGCGGTACTCCCTCCCCACCCTGCAGAAGGTAGCTGTTCACATTCCAGTTGTTGGCCGAACCACCGGTATGGTTCAGCTTGGCAATATCCGCATTGCTTTGCATGACGCCTCCGGCAATCGCCTTTTTCACCCAGGTTTCGGCCATCGCGACGTCTACTTTGGTCAGGCGCATACCAAGCCGCAGCATGAGCGAGTAGGCAAATTTCTTCCATTGTTCAGGATCCCCGCCGTAAATAAAATCGGCTGCGCCAAACGACGGTTTTGCCGCGTCCAAAGCCTGGGCGCTGGCTTCCAACTCGCCCAGCATGGACGCATAGATCTGATTCTGCGCATCGTAACCTGGCTTGTAAACCGACTCAATGTAGCCCAGACCAGCCTGCGAATAAGGAATATCGCCATACATATCCGTCACACGGTGCAGGATGAACACCCGCCAGATCCGCGCAATGTGGTACTGGTTGGTCATGTCGGCCTTGTCTTTCAGGAGTGAAATAATTTGGGCGGTTTCTTTGAGCTCGCTGCTATATGCCGTTTCAAAAAGGCCTTTGTTGTAGTCCTGCTTATAGAGATACTTGTCTCCGGTCCATTGCCAGGCGTTCAGGGAGGCGAAATACTGCACAAAGCATCCCGAAAGTTTATCATTGGCATACAATGTGTTATTATCCCCGTCGCCGGCCGTCTTGATAATGCTTGTCGAGAACAGACTACCGATCACCGGCTGTGTGTAGGCGTTCGGATTGGTATTCATTTCCTCAAAACCATTGTCGCAGGCGGTCAGGCTCAATGCGCCCACAAGCAGGGCCTGGGCGGTGAATATTTTCAGACTGATATTTTTATAATTCATAAGTCAAGGTCAAATTGGTGGTTTATTATTCAAAATACCTGTCTGTCAAAATCTTACCATCAGATTAAAACCAAAGCTGCGGGTTGGCGGCACACCGAAGTTCTCCAAGCCCTGCGCATTCCCGTTGCTGTAATTCGATTCCGGATCCACATTTTTTACCTGGCTGTAAATCAGGAGCAGATTGCGGGCTACGAACGACAGGCTGGCCGACTGAAACGGCGTTTTCGCAATGATGTTCTGTGGTAATGCGTAGCCAAACGTCAGCTGGCGGAGTTTGATAAAACCGGCATCCGACACAAACCGGTCCGTAAGCGAGAATGCAATGCCCTGATAGTAATTCTGTGCAGGGATGGTCTTGGTAAATGCGCCGCCTTCCTGGTCCACTCCCGTCACGGTCACGCCCGTTTCGCGGACATTATTTTCGACGGTCTGCTTGTGCAATCCATAATTGGTCGCGTAGGCATTGGTAGAAACATACATTTTGGACCCGAACTTGCCGTCGAGTAAAAAGCCCAGCGAAAACGTTTTGTAACGGAATGTGTTGGTGAATCCCAAAGTCAATGGAGGAACTCCACGACCCAATGCCGTGAATGCGCTTTGTAACGGCAAGCCACTGTCGCGGTTGTAAACGACATTTCCATCTGCATCTGTTTTGGCCCGGTAGCCGGAAACCATTCCAAACGGCTGACCTTCGAAATGGTACACAAAACCATTCTGCGTACGTGCGATCGCACCAGGCAGCGCAAGACTCGTCAGCCCGTCGGCGATTTTAACGACCGTGTTTTTATTATAAGCCATGTTGAAGCTCACATCCCAGCCAAAACCATTGGCCGATTTCACCGGCGAGCCCGTCAGCAACAACTCGATCCCTCGATTCTGCACCTTGCCCACATTGAGAGACACGTTGGTATAGCTTGTTGAAAATGGCACCGTGGCACGTACGATGTCGTCCGTCGTTGTACGGTCATAGAGCGTAATGTCGGCCCCCAGTTTATTGCCGAACAGCTTGGTTTCGATACCAAATTCCGTTGTAGTCGAAGTGTAGGGTTTCAATTGTGCGTTCGGAATCGTACCGCCATTGATATTCATCAACGGTTGCCCAAGATGTGACTGCGAAGGCGCTGCGTAGGCCAGCGTCAGCCCGTAAGGATCAGGCGCTCCGCCACCCACTTTCGCCCAGGAAGTGCGAACCTTTCCGTAGTCCAGCCAGGACGGTTTGGATTTAAAACCATCGGAAAACACGTAGCTCAAACCCACGGACGGATAAAACAAGGTGTTGTTGTCCTTTGAAAGCGTTGAAAACCAATCCTGGCGGCCCGTCAGCGTCAGGTACAGCAGGTTATTGAACCCGATATCCGCCGATCCGAAGAGGGAATTGATCCCGAATTCGCGCGCAGTTTCGGTATATACCTGGCTGCTGCCATTGGTAATGAAGTAGTTAAAAGGCACATTCAACCTGCCGCTGCTTGCATTGACACCATTGGTATTGTTGTACATCTTATTTCCACCCGCGATCGCGCTCACAGAAAACTGCCCGAATTCCTTGTTGAACCCAACAATAGCCTCGGCGTTGGTTTCATAGGTAGTCAGCCGCCGGGTCGCCATCTCGCCCTGGGTGTTATAAGCCATTCCGGTAGGCGTGATATCGATCCCGTTGATCGAAAACTGGTCGATACCCAGCCGTCCGCGTACGTACACGTAATCCGTCACGTTGTAACGCGTACTGAACGAGCCGATCACGCGCTTTTTATTGTCCTCGTTCCGCACTTTGTTGATGGCAAAATAGGGATTTACCACGAAAACATAGTCATTCCAGAGCTGCTCATACCCGCGGTCATCGTAGCCCGGCGACAATGTGCGGATGTCGAGGTTCGTTGCAGCAACCTGCACGGCGGCATTCGGATTCTTGGTAAAATCTGCCACAAACGTCCGGTTCTTGACATTCTCGATATTGTACTGAACATTACCTTCGAAAACGATTTTCTTCGCTAATGTCGAAGTAGCGCTCAGATTGAACGTCTTCCGGTTGACGGAAGAGTTCGGCACCACACCTTTGTTATCCATATTGGAAGCAGAGAATCGAAAACTACTCGTCTCATTACCTCCATTGATTGCCAATGTGTTACTGAATGTACTTCCGGTGTCATAGAAGTTCCTGATGTTATTTTTCTGCGCCACATAAGGCCTTGCATTACCGTCGGGCTGCATGACCATCGAACCATCGAGCTTCGAGCCCCAGGAGGTACGACCGTAAGAAATCGCTTCCGCCTGTGAGGTAGGCGCCATGCCGCGCGAACCTGAGCCGTACTCGTATTGCCAGTCGGAAAAGGTAAGCGGGCGTTCGAAAGTGAAATTCGAGTTAAACTCCACACCCAGCCCCTTCTGGCCTTTGCCCGATTTCGTAGTGATCAGGATCACGCCATTCGAGGCCCGGGAACCGTAAAGTGCCGCTGCGGTCCCCCCTTTGAGCACCGAAATACTTTCGATGTCATCCGGGTTGATACTCAGCAAGCCGTCGCCATTATCCGTCCCGCCCCAGGTGCCCGGAGATCCCTGGTTCGCATTGTTAATGGGAATGCCGTTGACAACGTACAAAGGCTGGTTGTCACCGCTGAGCGAACCGTTGCCTCGAATGATCACCCGGCTGGAACCCGCCGCGCCATTGGCTGTGCTCGTCGCATTCACCCCGGCGATTTTGCCGGACAGCGCATTACCCAGATTGGCTTCGCGCGCCTGTGTGAACTCGCTGCCTTTCACCTCCGTTACCGCGTAGGTCAATGCTTTTTTGTCTTTGGCAATCCCCAATGCAGTGACAACCACCTCGTTCAGTGATTTGGCTTCCGGTGTCATTTTTATTACAATTTCAGCCCGCGACCCAACTGGCATCTCCTGCGCGACATAGCCAACGAAGCTGAAAATGAGCACTGCATTGTCGTTGGGGACGTCCAGTGTAAATTTCCCGTCCGCATTGGTAGTCGTGCCGGTCTGCGTGCCCTTTACCAGAATGCTTACTCCCGGCAGCGGTTCACCCTTTTCGTCGGCTACCGAGCCGGTCAGCTTGCGGATCACCGATTTGATATCCGGTGCCTGAACCGGTTCCGGCGCTTTCCGGTGCAGCAGGATATGCGAATCCACGACCTCGTAGCCCACACTCAGCGGACTCAGCAAGTCGTCGAGCACCTTCGAAAGCCGGCTGTTGACCGCATTCACGGACACTTTCTGGTGTGCATTGATGCTGTTGCCGCTGTAAATGAATTTGATGCTGGTTTGCTTTTCGATGCGGGCGAGGACGTTTTTGACCTGTTCCGACTGCATACTCAGCGACACCTCCCGCCGGAGGATTTCCTGCGCCCGGGTTTCGGCCGCAAAGGAAAGCCCGCAGAAAAGCACCGAGCACACCAGCTGAACGACAGTTATTTGCATAGCACGAATCAATAACCGTTTGACGGATATGGTTTTTTGCATAATTTTAAAATGTTTTTGATTTGTAAGAGACTCAGGAACAATCGATATCCGGTCCGGAATTGGCGTTTCGGTCGGATGTTGTCAAGGCCAGTAATGCTCGCAACATTATTGGCTTTTTTTGTAGGTCAGCGTTTAGGCATAGGCAAGGGTCTTGAAGGTTGGGAAAAGTCGATAGGGTCTGGTGTGGTCAGATGATGCTGCATGAATCGCAATCATTTCGGGCACCCGTCACCGTTGACAAAAAACGTCGTCCCGCGCAGTTCATAGCTCGCATTCACCGATTTACAAATGAAACGGAGCTGGGTATGCAGCGGCAGGCCGGTGATGTCGCCTGTGAAAATGCAATTGTTCAATGCGGGGTTTTCGACGACGATCTCGACGTCGTAGGCCTTTTGAAGTGCTGTCAATACCGTTTGCAACGCGGATTCCTCGAATGCAAATTCGCGTTGCTGGACCGACGGTTCCACCAGAACCGGTGCTTCCACCAGCTCGGGGACAAGCTTTTTGGCTTCCTTGTCAAATGTAATTTTCTGATTGGGTCGTAAAATCACGCCATTCCGCTTTTCCGCTGATTTTTCCTGATTTTCATACACCGAAACCTTGCCGCTCAGGACCTGTACTTCGATCGTTCGCTCGTTGCCGAACGATGTGACTTTAAAGCTCGTACCCAACACTTGCGTCACCAGCGAGCCCGAGTAGACGAAGAAGGGTCGCGAGGTATCGCGTTTGATATTGAATATGGCCTCGCCTTCCAATTCGACCTGCCGGTTTTTCGGATCGAAATGTCGGGGATAGCGAAGCGTACTTTCTTTCCCGAGTGTAATCACAGAGCCGTCTTCCAGCGTCAGCGACTGCTCCGCACCCGTTGTATTTTTCAGGACCAGATGATCTTTTAAATGGGTCTTAACCCGTTGCATGGGGTTGGCTTGGCCTATCAAGCGGGTATCTGACGCGCTAAACATCCCGGGCCTGAACAGGTACAGTCCCATCGTGAGAAGCACTGCCGCGGCAATAGCCATTCCGATCCGCAGAAAAGGCCGGTTCCAGCCCGGCGACGGCAATGCGTTCTGCCGGATCCTGTTCCAGATTTTTCGCCCGGTTGCCGTTTGCTCCCCGCCCGCGAGCGGTGCCTGTGCATGCGCATGTACTCGTTCCGACCATTCAAGCACCTGCCGCTCTTCTTCGGGGCTGCAATTGCCGGCCAGGTATTTTTGTAATAATATGTCAAACTCGTGTTGATTCATTGTTGATGTGGTTTCCAGGCTAATGATCTGAATTATAAACCCTGAGTTGATCTTTCAGGACTTTGAGGGATTGGGTAATGTGGTACTCGACACCCTTCTCGGACAAGCTCAGGCGTTCGGCGATATCCTTTACCGATTGGTTTTCGAACCGGCTGAGCCGGAACACTTCGCATGTTTTCTCGGGCAGCTTTTTCATCACCTCGTCGACCGCCCGTGAAAGATCTTCGAAGCGAACGATCTCTTCCGTGCCGTAGGATTGGCGTATTTCATTCAGGATCAGATATTCCTGATATTTTCGCTGGGTAATGCAGGATTTGATGTAGTTGGTAATGCGGTGTTTCATCGAAACCACCAGGTAGGCTTTCAGATGGCGGATAAAAGAGTCTTCGCGTTTGTGCCAGAGGTTTTCGAAAACATCCTGCACCAGCTCTTCGGCCTCCTCCCGCGTGCCGGTTTCCTGAAACGCGATACCGAACAGCCGGTACCAGTATCTGGAATAAATTTCCTCGAAGGCACGTGCGTCCCCCTGTTGCAGGAATTCTACCAGCTGTTCGTCGGTAAAGCGTTTGTACATAGGTTTAGGAATATCATTGCACATAGATAGGCAACTAACCCCGTAAAAACCCTAGACGGAATTGTAAAAAATTTTGAGAAAATTTTTTATTGGAGAATTTTGTTCGGTGATTTTAACTTTTCAAGAGAACAATACTGGCAAGAAGAGAAAACTCAAAAAATTTGCAATTCAAGGCATACAGATGATGCCTGCAAACTGGCTCATAGGCAATATGAGTGTAGTCTTGTACCGTTTCAGGTCCAGAAGATCCTTGTCTCCCGTTACCAGGAAGTCTGCGGCGCAGCTATCGCAAATACCTAGGAGATAATTGTCGTTGGGGTCTCTTACAATGTCCGGAAAAGTGGGGCAATCCACCTGATGTGCATGCGATCGTCCGAATTCGGCAAGTCGTCGCACATGGGCATGCGGGATATATTTTCGGAATCTCGGTTGAGAAATTACCCTTTCAAACTCTCGCAGCAACTCGTTTGAATAGTATACTTTTAAAAGCGGATTTTTTAGGATAGACTGAAATAATGTACGTCTCGACTGACGGCTAATGCAAGCCGATACATACCAATTGACATCCAGTACTACATTAAACTTGCTTTCGTCTCTCATTACGATACGCATCGATTTCCTGCTGAATTTCATCTTCGGTTATCGGAACGTCTGGCAATAAGGCATCAAGTTCATCGAAAAGCTCGTCAGCCATTTGCATCTGTATTTTTCGTGCAACGATCAGCTTTTCATCCTTGCTAAGGGCCTCAAACCCCTCCATTATTTCAAACGGTGTCATAGCTCGTTACCTTTTCGTGATAAATCAAATTTACATTTTTGCAGCAATCTTTAGAAATCCGATTTTCAAACGGTTGAGCGAATGGCCTACTTTTTTCTAACTTCCTGAAAACCTGCTGACACAGGGCTGTCACAGGTGCCAGTTAGCTTTGTATCAGCATCAAACCAAAAACCTTTAACAAACATGGCCGGAACAACATCACTCAGAGGATTCGCAACTGTTAACTTTTACGCAGCCGATTTGGATGCTGCCAAAAAGTGGTATTCAGGAGTATTCGAAATGGCCCCTTACTTCGAGAAGCCGGGTTACATCGAGTTCCGCGTGGGTGACTATGAGCATGAAATGGGAATTATTGATGCCAAATGGGCACCTCCCGGTGCGGCAGGCGTACCTGCGGGAGCGATCATTTACTGGCACGTCGATGATGTAGAAGGAGCGTACCAAAGATTGCTCGAACTGGGCGCTACGAGTTATCAGCCGGTAATCACCCGCGGCGAAGGTTTTGTGACGGCCTCGGTCGCCGATCCATTTGGCAACATTCTGGGAATCATGTTCAACAAGCATTATTTATCGGTCGTCAATGGAAACTAAAAACGGCATCGAAGCCATCCCGGCACCGTCCAGCAACGAATGGCGCGCGTGGCTGGCCAAAAACGGCAGCAAGAAAGACGCCGTTTTCCTGATCATCTACCACAAAGACAGCCCCACGGCCAGCATCGGCTACAAAGAGTCCATTGAGCACGCGTTATGCTATGGTTGGATCGACAGCAAGGCGATCAAGCGCGACGACGGGAGCTTTTACCTCACCTTTACGAGGCGGAATCCGAAAAGCAAATGGAGCACCGTCAACAAGGAACGTGCCGCGCGGATGATCTCCGCCGGCCTCATGCGTGCGGAAGGACAAGCGATGATCGACCTTGCCAGGGAAACTGGTGCCTGGGACGCTCTCGAAACGGCTGGTAACGCGGTCATCCCCGAAGATCTGCAAAATGCATTCGACGCCAACCCGGCGGCATTTGAGAATTTCGAAAAGTTCGCGCCTTCGTCGAAACGACTGATCCTGGAATGGATTTTGAATGCCAAAAGACCGGAAACACGCGACAAACGCATTGCGCAATCGGTGGAGATGGCTGCGCGTAACGAACGCGCCAACCACCCGTGGTAACAATTACGTCAGGCGCGTTCACCTGTGAGTACTCACGAACGAAACGCTATGAACAAATCCAAGTATCATTTCAAACCCGTCGATCGCAAAACCTGGCCCGACCTCGAAAAGCTTTTTGAGGGCAGAGGCGGTCCGAGCTATTGCTGGTGCATGGCCTGGCGCGAGCTGGATAAGGACGACCGAAGCAGCAATAAGGCGAAGAAAAAAGCATTAAAGAGCCAAGTCGACGGCAAAATTCCCATTGGCCTCATCGGTTACCACGAAGGCGAACCCATTGCCTGGTGCTCCGTAGGCCCTCGCGAAAGCTTCCGCGACCTCGGTGGCGACGACAGCCTCGAAGGCGTATGGTCAATCACCTGCTTCTTTGTCCGTCGGGACCACCGCAAAAACCGCCTCACGGAACAGATGATCACCGAGGCTACGCATTATGCCAAGAAGCAAGGCGCCAAACACGTCGAAGCCTACCCTGTCAACCCCGATTCGCCGAGCTACCGGTTTATGGGTTTCAAGCCGTTATTCGAAAAAATGGGCTTTGGTTACCGGCAAAAAGCAGGTTCCCGGCGGCATGTGATGGTGTCCGGTCTTTGAAAATTCTGCTTTTTCGCGAAACTTTTCCGACCATTGATACCTTTGCAAACAGGAATGCCTGCATTCTTTGGTCCATAACCCCAAACCAACCATGTCCGTCCCAGAACTCACCGGCTTGCAAAAACGCGCTTCGAAGTACATCAACAAGGCCATTTCCTACCAGATGCGGCCTGGTGAAGTGATTGAAGGGTATTTTTCAGGTTTTGACCCGAACTCCACTGACCGGGCAGTAATCCAGATGTCGAACGCGGCGGATAAAACTACTTTGCCTTTGATGACGGTTTTGAACTATTTTGAGGGGGTTGAGGATGATGAGGATTCTTAATTTGCGAATTTCAGCCGTTTGAAAATCGGATTTGGTAGGCGCTATCTTCTTTTTGTACATTACGACGTGACACTAGTTTACGCAATAATGTTATCGAAAGTTCATCGCGTAAATCAGACGAACAATTCTTTCAAGTGCATTGAGGTTATTTGTCGGGCGCTTCCCGAATACCACCTCATCTGTTGAAAGGCACTTGAAGGGGTTCATTAGAGTGAACCTTTGAAAATTGCCCCGCTAAAAATGACCACAGCCAAAGAGATTGCAGAAAAATATATATGGAAGTTGCGAGGAAACGAGTTTGCGGAACGTTTTGCAAATGAGATCATTCAGTATGCCATAAAAGCTATTCTTCAAAACAGGACAATTATTAAAGCCAAGAAAGCACCTCCTCAAATTATTGAGTATCTGCCAGTTGAAATACAGAAAACTTGGCCCTCCGCTAATTCAGATTCACCGCTGGAAATCGCCCTCCGGTATGTTGATCATTCCCTCGGACGGCGTGCGGAAGATGATCTGGAAAAGGAAATTGTGCAGTATGCCCAAACTGCGGTCACAGAAGATCGCCTTTTAATCAAAGCAAATAATGTGTTGCCGCATTTGGTCATTTATCTTCCGCTTCCCTTGCTTGAATAATGTGGAAAGGCCTCCGGAGTGTACGAACGAAGGCCGGAACTTTCACCCTACCATCATTTCTTCCCCAACGGCACTTGCGCCGTCGTCCTTAAATACGCAATCAGTTCCGTAACCTCTTTCTCCGAAAGATTATCCAGCAGCCCCGTCGGCATCATCGATGACGGCGTCACTTCCCGCGTCTGAATGTCGGATTTGTTAATCGCCACGGCATCCTGCCCGACAATGCGCAGGGTCAGTTGCCGATCCGTTTCCTTCGCGACGTTACCTACATACGTCCGTCCGTCGCGGGTGGTGATGACGACCATTTTATAATCGTCCTGGATTTCGCCGCTCGGGTCGAGGATGTTACCGAGCAGGTAGTCGAGGTTGGCGCGGTTGGAGCCGGTGAGCTCGGGGCCTATAATGCCACCTTCACCATAGAGTTTGTGACAAGGGGCGCAGGTATTCTGGAAAACCATTCTCCCGTGGACTTTACTGGCATCGGATACAGCCTTGTCGCTGAGCAGGGTCCGGTATTTTTTATACGCTTTTTCGTCGAAAGCGACGTGGTCTATCGGTCCCCAAACTTCCACGAAACCACTACCGACCACGCGCCGGAGCTGGCGGGCGACGTAGGTGGGTACATGCTTCTTCGGGATCACATTCTTGGAAATGGCCTGTGTAAGCAGCCAGCCCGATTTTGGGCGGGAGGCGAGTGTTTGCACCGCTTCGGATTTTTCCTGTGCATTGAATTTCGGATAGGCTTCGATCAATTGCTTCGCCAAAGGCTCGCTGTCATAGCCGGCCACAGCACGGATCGTTTCGAGGCGAAGTGCATTGTCATTCAGCAATGCTGCGAGTTCGTTCTGAAGTTCCGGGCGCTGGCGGGCGGCGAGGGATCGCAATGCTTTTTTACGCTCTTCCAATGCGGCGGATTTGTTCTTCAAGGTGGCTAATGCGGTTTTCGCGGATTCGGTGTCGCCAAAATGGCGGCCCAAGTCGGCGGCTAGCTGGGTGGTCGGCTTGTCAGCTACTTTGAGTTTGGCATAAACTGCATTCCAGTTTTCCGGGGTTTTAATGTCGGTGCGTCCTTCGAGGCCGTCGCGCATTCCGGTGAGCAGGTCGATACGATTGGCAGTGGATTTGCCTAATGCTGCAACCAATGTGTTAATCTGATCCGCATCCACGAGCCGGCGGGCGATGAATTGGGTTACCATCGGGATTTGGCTGGTTGCGGCCAGTTCCAGTGCTTTGGCTGGACTATCTTTTACCAATGGCTCCAATCCAAACCAGATCATCTTTGGAAGGTTATGATCCTGCGCATCTTCCGAGTGACCGAGCAGTCCCTTGATAATGCTCCATTTCGCATTCGCATCGACGCGTGCCAAGGCCGACGCCAGATAAAGCCGCACGACAGGCGACGCGTCATTCACCGCCATTTGCGCGAACTGACTGACAATCTCCGTCGAAGGTTGCGCGTCTTCACACAAAAACTGGATCGCCCAGGCACGTACGTGTGCGTCCGCGTCCGACAGGGCTTGTTTCAATGTAGCGGCGTCCAGGTTACCCGTCACTTTCAATGCCCACATGGCGCGGAGGCGGTTGTCGGCATTGTCTTTGGATTGATATAATGCATTTAATTTTCCAACCGCTTCCGCCGAGATCTTACCGTCTACGGCCCGGCCTTGCAGGATTACCCGTGCCCGACGGGCGTGCCATTCGCTTTTGCTGGTTTGTAATGCAACCAATTCGACGTCGGATAGTTTGTTCAGGTCATCGTAGCGGCCTTTCCAGTTTTCGGCCAGGGAGTTTTTGGGCATTACCCTGAAAATCCGGCCGGTCTCGGAGTTGAGCACATCGGAACCGCAAATGTCGGCATCGTGCCAGTCGAGGATGTACATACCTCCCTCGGGCCCGATTTCCATGCTGAAACCGACCCATTGGGCGTTGTTGGCCATCAGGAAATCGTCGCTATGCTTGCCGGTGAAGCCGGAGCCTTTGGGAATCAACGCATCCGAAAGAATGCCGTGCTCGTGAATATTGGCCATAAAAATCTTCCCGCGCTCGGAGGCCGGGAATGCGTCCGAAAGGTAGATGCGTGCGCCTCCGTGCGCCGAGCGGTGGCTGTGGTCCGCGATGGTTTTAATATCATTATACACATACGGATTGAAATGCTGCCCGCCCTGGCGGTGGTAAATGCCTCCCGGCACGACATGCCACAAATGCGGGATTACACAGGCGGTAATAAAAAGCTGCCCTTTTGCGTCATAATCGATTCCCCAGGGATTGCTGAAACCATGCGCCACCACTTCAAATTTCTTTTTGGTCGGATGGTACCGCCACACACCGCCATTGATATCGACGCCATCCTCGACTTCGATATGCTCCGGGAATGG
>CBFGMV010000091.1:0-33236 GCA_965649915.1 uncultured Dyadobacter sp. | reverse complement strand
CAGCAAAGAGGACGCGTCATGGGCTTTGTGCAGATGGGCTTTGGCGCCAGCCAGGTTCTGGGGATTCCAATAGGGCTGTATATCGCAAATAATTGGGGCTGGCACAGTGCTTTCCTGTGGATCGCAGTAATGGCTTTGGTTATTGTCATTATCATTGCAGTTAAATTAATTCCTATTACCGCACATATCGGTCTCCAGAAGCGTCAATCGGCACTTAAACATCTTTGGACTACTTTTTCACAAAAGGAATATCGCATAGGCTTTTTGGCTACTGCGCTGCTCTCCATCGGCGGTTATATGATGATGCCTTTTGGAAGTGCATTCGCCGTCAATAATCTGAACGTTAGTCATGAGCAGCTGCCCATGTTATTTATGATATCCGGTATTGCTTCATTGATTATTATGCCTATCGTTGGTAAATTAAGCGACCGTTACGATAAATTTAAAATCTTTGCTTTCGCATCGCTATGGTTGATGGTTGTCGTGTTGATTTATACAAATTTGGGGGTTACGCCATTTTATTTGGTCATCTTTTTGAATATACTGATGATGGCTGGTATTCTGAGCCGTATGACGCCCTCTTCGGCTTTGATCAGTGCGGTTCCTGAGATGAAAGACAGAGGGGCATTTATGAGCATTAGTTCGTCCTTACAACAGTTGGCTGGGGGAATAGCAGCCTCCCTTGCCGGGGTTATCATTGTGCAACAGACCAAGGAAAGTCCGTTGGAGCATTATCCGACACTGGGAATTATTGTCGTTCTACTCTCCGTTGTGAGCATATTTATGTTGTATCGTGTCAGTAGGATGATTAATCGAAGACGTCAGGTGACTTAATACAAATTGTTAACTATTCCAATAGCAAGATAGCCGTACTTTGGATGCTCAACAATATGAGCAGGCTGCTGTCTATTCCAAATGTACGCTGCAAGGAAATGATCCAAAGATTGACCTTGGGCGCTTCAAAGTGTCCCGTACACAAGAGCTGATCGATGAGATCAAGCATTGTCTTTCGGAAGCGACGCAATATGAAATAAAAAGACAGGTGAAGGAATTCGTGTAACAAAAAAAAGCATCATTTTATTCAAATGATGCTTTTTTTTGTTTGGCGGTCTGGACGGGACTCGAACCCGCGACCCCATGCGTGACAGGCATGTATTCTAACCAACTGAACTACCAAACCAGTTCGTTTCACAAGTCGTTTTTGTAAAACGTGGTGCAAAACTACCACTATTATTTACGATTGCAATACTCTGAACACCAATTTAGTTATTTTATTTGTAAAACGAATACACCCGCTTCAAGAATATTCTGAAAATGAAATAGTTGAACCAAAGAAAATTTATGATAATAATTAAGGCGATCTTAACTGAACTCGAAAAATTAGCCCCTTTGTCATATCAGGAGGATTATGATAACGCCGGATTACTGGTCGGATCTCCCGACACGCCTGTTACAGGGGTCCTCTTCACCCTCGACATTACCGAGGAGGTCGTTGATGAAGCGATCCAAAAGCGGTGCAACCTGATTGTGGCACACCACCCGATCATCTTCAAAGGCCTCAAAAAGCTTAATGGCAAGAACTACGTTGAACGAACCGTCATTAAGGCCATTAAAAACGACATCGCTCTATATGCCACCCATACCAATCTCGACCATGTCGTCGGGGGAGTCAACTGGCAGATCGCCGAAAGGCTGGGGCTAAGAAACCTGAAAATCCTCGCACCTAAAAAACGGCTGCTCACCAAACTGGCTTTCTTCTGCCCCGTGAGCCATACTCAGTCAGTGATGGACGCCCTGTTTGAGGCAGGAGCTGGTAGAATCGGAGATTACCAACAATGCAGCTTCCGTACCGAAGGACTGGGCACCTTTCTTCCGGGAGCAGGCGCTCATCCTGTCATCGGCGAACAGGGAAAGCTGGAAACCGTAGAGGAGCATCGTGTGGAAGTAATGCTTCCCGCGCATTTACAGGAGAAAGTATTGCATGCCCTCAAAAGCTCGCATCCCTATGAGGAAGTCGCATATTACCTCTCGGCACTTGAAAATGAAACGCAGGAAGTGGGCGCAGGTGCCATCGGAGAACTACCCGAAGCCATGGAAACTAATGATTTCCTCCATTATCTGAGGGAACGAATGGAAGCGAAAGTGGTTAAATACACCGAGCCCACCGGCAAACCCACCCGGCGTGTCGCCGTGTGCGGCGGCGCAGGAAGCTTCTTGCTGCGTAATGCGCTCAGCTCAGGCGCTGATGCCTACATTACGGCAGATTATAAGTATCACGAATTTTTTGATGCAGAGGGGCGCATTATGATCTGTGATATAGGACATTACGAAAGTGAAGTCTTTACGAAAAATTTATTATATAACTATATATCCCGAAAATTTAGTAATTTCGCACTCTGTTTGTCAGAAGTCAGTACCAATCCGGTTCGGTACTTTGTTTAAAAAAAGCGATTTTACCAAGTTGTTTGTCTGATCATCTGTTCAAACTAGGGCTGACTACCTTCACATTTCAAGCATTGAAACAAGTCCATAAAAGACATACATGGAAAACACAATCGCACAAAAACTAGATGCTCTCCTGAAACTTCAGGAAATCGATTCAAGCCTTGACGAAATACTAAAAACCCGCGGGGACCTTCCGGAAGAAGTAAGGGACCTGGAAGACGAGATTGTTGGCTTCGAAACGCGTTTAGGAAAATTCAAAAGTGAAATTGCCAATCTGAACTCAGAGATCGACAATTTCAAAAATGCGCAGAAAGAAGGTGAAAAACTGATCAAGAAATACAAAGATCAGCAGATGAATGTCCGCAATAACCGCGAATACGACGCCATCACCAAAGAAATAGAATTGCAGGAACTTGATATGCAGTTGGCCGACAAGAAGATCAACGAAGCCAAAGCCCGCATCCGCCTCATCGAAGAAGACGCCAATCGTGCGGAATCCATTCTGAACGAAAGAAACGAAGACCTGAAAGCCAAGAAAAACGAGCTTTCTGTGATTACCGGCGAAAGCGAATCAGAAGAAAAAGCTTTGATCGCGGAGAGAGAAAAGCATATTAAGAAAATTGAAGATCGTTTACTGAAATCATATCAGAAAATCCGTGACAATTCGCTGAATGGATTAGCTGTCGTGCACGTATCACGTGGCGCTTGCGGAGGTTGTTTCAGCATTGTTCCGCCTCAACGCCAGGCCGATATTCGCGAACGTAAGAAACTGATCGTTTGCGAGCATTGCGGACGTATCCTTGCCGATGTTGAAAGCGTACAACCTGTTCACCAGCGTCGCTAAGATTATCCATAGTAATTTGAGAGGTTGTCTTATCCGGACAACCTTTTTTTATGTCGTTATGATGGGAAAAACCAATGCTGAAATGAAGTGGCTCGCCGTCCGGCTGTTTACCGGCGTCCTCATGCTATTTTTTCACTGCACTTCTATCCAAGCCGAAGAAAATCAGAACGACATAATATTTTCCCCTAAACTGCAAAAGGCTTACTTCGAAATTCAAAAGCTCCGGTTACCCGCTGCGCGGAATTTGATTGATGACGAAAGAGCTGCAAAACCCGAAAATCCATTCATATCCTACCTCGACAGTTACGCAGACCTGCATTACCTGCTGATTTCCGAAGACCGGAGCCGCTACAAACTGTTCACGCAGCAACAGGATAAAAGACTGGCTATGGTGGGTAAACTATCGGAAAAATCGCCCTATAAGAGGCTATTTCAGGCAGATATCCGTCTGCATTCCGCTTTCGCGAAGTTGAAGTTCGGGAATGAAGTGAGCGGTTCCTGGGACATTATCAAAGCCTATAAATTACTGGAAGAAAACCGGAAAAAATTCCCGGCATTCGTTCCGACGCTCAAATCGCTCGGACTCATGCATGTACTGATCGGTTCGATTCCGGAAAATTACACCTGGATCGCGAAGTTTCTCGGAATGCGTGGAAACATCGCCCAGGGCATCCAGGAACTCAGAAAAGTGGAGCGCGAAGAGCCGTTTTTCAGACAGGAGGCCGAGCTGATCGACCTGCTTTTGCATGCCTATACATTACATCTCAGTCCCGAGCAGCAGCGCCGCATCCGGCAATGGCCGCATGAGCAGCCCGATAACCTTCTCCTGCATTTCTTCGCCACAACGGTACTCATGAAGGAAAACCGGAGCGACGAGGCCTCACCCTACCTGGCCGACGCACCTGGCGGTCCGTCTTACATGCCGTTCCCTTTCCTTAACTATCTGCGTGGCGAGATTGCACTACAAAACGGCTCCTACGATGCATCCT
The DNA here is from genome assembly GCA_965649915.1 of uncultured Dyadobacter sp. Classification (GTDB taxonomy): domain Bacteria; phylum Bacteroidota; class Bacteroidia; order Cytophagales; family Spirosomataceae; genus Dyadobacter. Next base: position 28,958 of record CBFGMV010000091.1, on the reverse strand, counting down.
TTGAGTTTTATACCCTATTTCTCAAACAGTATTCCGGTTTCAATTACATCAAGGACAGTAATTTTAAGTTGTTCCTGAATCGCTGGCTGGCCGGCCATGACGAGGAAGCCATTGGTTTTATCAAAAAAGTCACCCAAACGGGCAGCACGATCGTTGAAGCTGACCAATTCGCGGAAAGAATAGCCCGGGAATTTTTAGCGGGAAAGATTGGTCACCAGCAAAAGGTGTTGTACAAAGCCAGATATGCATCCGATGGAGGCTATCAGCAAAAGGCATTGGATCTGATGAAGACCACTTCCGAAAAAAATTTCAGCAGTATCTACGAAAAAGCCGAGTTCAATTATCGAATGGCACGAATCCTGCAAAAATCGAGTCGTATCAATGAGTCTATTGCATTCTACGAACGAGCCATTCACCTGGGGCAAAGCGATCCGGAGGCAACCTCATTCGCAGCATCCTCAGCCCTGCAGATGGGGTACATTTACCAGGAAAAGACTGATAATCAAAAGGCTGCATTTTATTTCAATAAAGCCATATCTTTCAAAAAACACGAATACAAGAACAGCATTGACAATAAAGCACGTGCCGCACTGACAGAACTCGGAAAGTGAAAATCGTTACCAATGCAGGTTTTCGACGTATAAGAATACAGAGCTATACTGTGTCCTGTACATGTCCAGAAAAAAGAGTGACAATCCGAAGGTGATCATCAATTGGAATGATGACGATAAGCCCCGCGAAAAGTTTGTGAACAAAGGGCGATCCTCCTGCTCGGACTCCGAACTCATGGCCATCCTGATCCGGGCGGGGACGCCGGAAATGACAGCCGTAGACCTGGCCAAAATGCTGATGGCTTCTGTGGGCAATAACATCAACGAGCTCGCAAAACTGAACGTTAAGGACCTTACCAAGATGAAGGGAATGGGGGAAGCCAAGGCCATTACCATTCTTGCAGCACTGGAACTTGGCCGTCGCAGAAGCGAAATCATCCCGTATCAAAAGCAAAAAATCAATCAATCCGTATTGGTGTATGAAACCATGCGTCCCTACCTGATGGACAAAGTCCATGAAGAATTCTGGATTATACTTCTCAATCGCGGCAATTTCTTTATGCGTGCCATACAGGTAAGTGTGGGCGGAATCTCCGGCACCGCAACCGATATTAAAATGATTTTCAAACTGGCCCTCGATCACATGGCCAGCTCATTGATACTGGTCCACAACCACCCATCGGGCCAGCTCGTACCCAGCCTGGCCGACCGGCTTCTCACCGAACAAATAAAAGAAGCAGGCCGAATGCTCGACCTGCCTGTTCTGGATCACATGATCTTTACCGACGAAGGATATTATAGTTTTCTGGATTCCGGTGAGATATGATCAAAATACCGCGTCTTTTTTCACGATCCCCTCCAACGCTGCGTATGGAATTGTAAACTCGATCGCGCCCCGGACGTAAGCCGCTATTTCGTAAGGATTGTAATAGAAAAGGACGCCCTGCGGCGTAAAAACGTAATTCGCCGGAACAAAAAAGTGGTGATTCTGAAGAAAATATCCAGCTGCTTCCAGGTCAGCCTCAGGGGCTAGTTTCTCAACTTCCCGAAACTTCTTTTCAACCACTTTCAGTAAAGCCACCGAATCGACCACAAAATCTTTCATTTCCACTTCTACTCCCGTTTTTCCGTCAAAAGCATGAAACGAAGTAAAACTATTGGGATGCGCACCGCCGGTAAAAGCGTAATGCCCCAGCTCATAAAAAAGTACTTTTGCAGTCGTCATAACGGTATCTCCGCTCAGCTCCACCTGCCAGCATCCGGGTGCTTCCGGAAAATCCTTTCTGAAATCGTTGTAATTTTTTTCAAAAACTTCAAAGGCCGCCTTCGCACTTTTGGTAGCTTCCGGATGTGCAGCGATACTGGCCGAGTCGGCATAAGAATTCAACCTGCTGATGATTTTCTCAGTCAGGATCCCACGTATTTTTTTCGCCACCGCACCGGAGTCCGATGGCTCCCAAATGCTCAGTGCCACCGCTACGCCCTTGTTGGTCACGGTGTCGCAGCTTCCAAATTCCGTTTTCTGCACGCTGCCATCCCGAAAGGCGCTTACACCGGATGCGTCTTCATTGTTCGATGACTGACCACAAGACCAGCACATCAATGCGCCCATCGACAATGCTACAATACTCTTCCACATACGCATTCCTATAATAACGTTGATATATAAGCTATTACAAACTCATCAGCTCTTTGAAACGAATGGCTTGACGGCGTGAGATCTCGATTTTGTCCCCACCTTGCAGCGTCACCAAAAGACCTCCGCTGAACCATGGCTCGATCTTCTCGATCCAATGCAGGTTGATGATATGCTTCCGGTTGGCCCTGAAATAGGTGTTAGGGTCGAGTCTTTCTTCCAGATTATTGAGAGATTTTAATACCAGAGGTTTCTGGTCGTCGAAATGCAGACGCACGTAATTGCCCATTGATTCGAACAACCTGATCTTTCCCAACTTCACAAACCAGCACTTTTCCCCATCCTTCACAAAAACCTGATCACTTTCGCCCAGTACTTTCTCCGCACGTTCGTTGGCGTGTGTGGGCGCCTCGGGTTGAGCCTGATTTTCCTCTATGCGATGAATTGTCTCTTTCAGCCGTTCTGTATCGATGGGTTTCAAAAGATAGTCCAGGGCATTAAATTCAAATGCTTTGATGGCGTACTCGTCGTAAGCGGTCGTAAAAATCACTTCCGGGCTCTTACCTTCAATGGAAGACAGCAACTCAAAGCCGTTTTTACCAGGCATCTGAATGTCCAGAAAAAGCAGTTCAGGCTGTTGCTCTTCGATGAGTTTCAATGCTTCCTCAGCATTGGCGGCTTCCCCTACTATTTCAATTTTAGTGTATGGTTCAAGTAATCTTTTTAGTTCGTTGCGTGCAAGTCGCTCGTCATCAACAATTAAGGTCCTCATGGCGGATGGATCAGTTAGGAATAAAAAATTGAAAGTATATGAATCTTGGTGTTTAGTTTGCTTTCTCGGACCCCTCGCCTACCATCATCACCCCTTCCGATAACATCGGGATTTTTATCTCGGAACAAACCACATTCTCCTTCTCCTGAAAAATGTTGAATGTCGCCGCCTTTCCGTATAAAATTGAAAGTCGCTCTGCTGTATTCTTTAAACCAACCCCACCCGATTCGGTATTGCCCAGGTTATTTACATTCACTTCCGTATTACCCAGGGTACCCGAATTGTGGATCGTAATGACCAGCAACTCATTGGCAATTTCCGATTTTACCCCGATAAATCCACCTCCCATTTGCTTGGCGACGCCATGCTTGATACCGTTTTCGACCAATGTCTGCAACATCATGGGAGGTACCTGCCAGTAGATGGCCTGTGGATTGGTGGCTATGCTGTAACAGAGGCGGTCCTCATACCTGACCTTTTCCAATTCGAGATAGTCCTCCACCGTCCTTAGCTCTTCCTGTAAGTCGACGGTCTTGCGCCGGTCGGCGAGAAGCGAATTCCGGAGTATATTCGACAACTGTGTAATGCTGAGTTGCGCACGCTTGGGATCCTCATACACCAGAGCGCGAATGCTGTTCAGTGCATTGAATGTAAAATGCGGATTAAGTTGCGAACGCAGCACTTTTGCCTCAGCCTCCCGCATCGACATTTTTAGCATGATCTTTTCATAACTCGCCAGCCGCGTCTGCTCCACGTAATGATAAACGGTATAGGACAAGATCCAGGCCAGCAGGTTCTTGCACCAGTTGGCATAGTAACCCCAGAAGACCAGTGGCTGATTAAGCAAATTATGTTCCAGGATTTCCCGGTCCATGGGCTGATTGATCATGGCCATGATCAGCCCCAGCCAGAGTACCGAACCGATTACCCGTAAAGCGAGCCTGGGTAACGGCAGCGACGACCAGTTCCATCGTCGGATGACCAGCCTGTATACATGTGTGAGACAAATCCCAAGGAGGATATTAGCCAGTGCAGTATAGAATTCCCTCATCTCGAAACCGTATTCCAATGCATACGGAATGTATTCGAACATGATCAGTAATGTCCAGCCCAGTATCTGCAGAGACCAATAGATGCGTTTTTTGGACATGAACTTAGAAACGCTGATGATATATGGAAAAGCCACAAATGTATAAATGCACTCCCACGAAGGGTACATTTATACACCAATGGAAACGAATATACACAAACGGCTACTATATCGTTTGCGGAATTTCGATGGAAAGCAGGTGAGTGATATCGTTGGAAACTTCCAGCTCGAACTGCTGGGTGTCGTAGGAATAATTGATTTTGTAAAGACACAGATTACTGTGCTCGTAATCATCCATTTTGACCAACGGCTGATCAAAAAGTGTAGTTAGCAGCACACGCATTGCCCGTCCGTGCATGGCGATGAGGATATTTCTTTCGTGCGGGCGGGACAAAATCGTGTCGATTACGGGGATCTGGCGTTCTCTTACGTCAACAGGGCTTTCGCCTTCTTCGGCGGCAAGCTCAACATGACCGTCTTTCCATGCATTGACCAGCTCCCGATAATAATTATTGTCACCCGTGTTGGGTTCGCGTCCCTCTCTGACTCCCCACGAAATTTCGTTCAACCCGGAGTAGCTCTCATGCGGTATTCCGCGCCTGATGAACCCACGGACAGTTTGCTGTGTTCGCTTTAAATCAGAGGTATAAATTTTGTCAAAAGGGACATGTTGATAAGCACTAAAAAAAGCTGCGGCCTGCGCTTCTCCCCATTCATTCAGCAAGGAATCTACACCACTTCCCTGTACTACTCCCCTGCGATTAAAATCGGTTTCACCGTGGCGAATGAGGTATATCGATTTTCTTTTCAAAATAATAGGATAATTTAAATATAAAATTTGCAAATACCTTGTTTTCTCTCCGTAAAGCCAATACAAATTTATACATTTTTTAGATATGTTTGTTAAAACCACTACCCTTGATTCGCTTCATGCTTTTGGAAGTAAGAGCATTGCACACCATATCGGAATTGAGTTCACAGAAATCGGAACGGATTATGTTTCAGCGCGAATGCCGGTGGATCAAAGGACGCATCAGCCCTTCGGGATCCTGCATGGTGGTGCTTCGGTAGTCCTGGCGGAAACCCTGGGCAGCATCGCCTCTTTCCTTTGCATTCCCGAATCCGAAAACAAGCATGCGGTGGGACTTGAAATCAACGCGAACCATCTCAGGTCGGTGAAAGAAGGCTATGTCTACGGGACGGTCAGGCCCATACACGTAGGCCGGACCACCCATATCTGGGACATCCGCATCACCAATGAAGAAAACAAATTGGTTTGCATCAGCAGACTGACGGTCGCTATTGTGAATGCAGACCGCTAACATTATTTTGCAGAAAATTGACCTAACGGGACGTTGCCCATTCGTTAAATGCTATCAGTACAAACCGACACCGGGATTTCGATATTTGAAGGATTACAGATTCAGGAGCTATGGCATGCTTCCAGTATATTGGGCTTCCCATCTGCGCTATGGCGACTTCCACACACCAACGAAATCAAACTTCTTATCTCCATACAGGACGGAATCCGCAAGTGTGCGCCCGAGCTCGAAAAAATGAGCCCCGGCTTTGTCATGAGCACTTTTTATTGGGAAAGCGACCAGGAAGTCTTGTTTCTTGAGGGCGATATCATCCTGACATTCTCTGACGATTGCCGCATTGCCGGTATTGAAAACAAACTGGGTGAAGAACATACCGAAGTAAAAAAACTGGTACAACTGGCTGAATCGTTCCACAGTGAAAAGGCGTCCCCGGACGAAAAGCTGTTCCCGATTGTCCCGCCAACAGATCATCCCGATGCCAGGGCCCGCTTTGAGCGCACGGTAGAATTGGCTGTATCGGCGATCCGTCAAAATCAGTTTAAAAAAGTCGTTCTATCCCGCTCAAAGGACCTGCGGTATACCGATGCATTCCAGCCGGCCAGGGCATTCCAAAAGCTGGTCCATGCATATCCGCATGCATTTGTTTCACTGGTCAATCTACCCGAGGAAAACGAAATGTGGCTGGGAGCAAGCCCAGAGGGATTAGTGGAACAGCTATCCGATGGTACTTTTAAAACCATGTCTTTGGCCGGTACTCAAACTGCGCGAAATGCGTCGGGCGAGCTCATTCCCCGCTACGACATTCGCTGGGGGGAAAAGGAGATCGAAGAGCAGGCGCTCGTGAGCCGGTATATTATTGAGTGCTTCAAAAAAATCCGTTTGCGGGAATACCTCGAAACAGGTCCGAGGACCGTTCTGGCTGGCAACCTGTACCATTTACGGACCGTTTTCGAGGTCGACACCGTCTCGCTCAATTTTCCTGAGCTGGCGTCGGTCATGCTGAAACTCCTGCATCCTACCTCGGCCATCTGCGGTGTACCCAAGGCTCCCAGCCTGCAATTCATCAACGACATCGAAGGCTATAACCGCTCCTATTACAGCGGCTTTCTCGGCCCGGCGCAGGTGGGAGGGAATACAAATCTTTTTGTCAATCTCCGCACGGTCCGCTTCAAGGATGGTATCGCCACGTTTTTCGCCGGTGCCGGCATTACCGAAGATTCCGTGCCCGAACTCGAATGGTTTGAAACCGAACTTAAGTGCGATACTTTGCTCAGAGTGATAGGCACATCCTTATAAAAAAATTAGCCTGCGTTAAACCTTTAAAGGAGAAAAAAGTCTTAACCGTTCGAGATTAATATATAATTTTGAACAACACTCTGAAAAGGACGCAATTAGTTCTCAGAACTCCTAAACCACTAAGCCCAGGATTATTCAACCCTATGAATGTTATCGCCAGATCTGCTCAAGCAGACGCATTACAACATCTGACCAAACCTCTTTCTTCACTTTTCATTGCCGGTTCACTTTTTGTTATTTTTTCATGCGGAGAAAAAAAGGATACGTTTCAGCAGAAGGGCGGCGGAGGCCCCACTATTGTTGACGTAATCATCGCAAAGTCGGAAAAAATCAGTGACAAGGTGGAGGTGAACGGGACCATCGTAGCCAATGAATACGCTGAATTACGGCCCGAAGTAAGTGGATTGCTGACCTTCCTGGATGTACCCGAAGGTAAAACAATTCAGAAAGGCACGGTTATTGCCCGAATCAACAATGCTGATCTTGTAGCTCAACTTAACAAATCCAAAATACAACTGGATCTTGCCGAGACAACGGAAAAGAGGCTTAAACAACTGATCGCCGTCAATGGGATAAATCAGGCGGATTACGATCTGGCGACGAACAATGTGAACACACTGAAAGCAGATATGGTCTACACGCAGGCATTGATCGACAAAACAATCATCAAAGCGCCGTTCACAGGTGTGATCGGATTGCGTAAAGTCAGTGAGGGCACGTATGTGACTCCCCAAAGCGTGATTGCCACCATGCAGCAGCTCTCCAACCTCAGGATCGACTTTACCGTCCCCGAAAGCTACCAGCAGTACGTCGCAAAGGGCACTTCGGTAGAGGTCATGCTCGATCAGGCTTCGGGCAAATATGAAACCGCACGGATTCTGGCCATCGAACCGCAGGTGAATCAAACCACCAGAAACTTAACGGTAAGGGCTGTTTTGAACTCCGGTTCCACCAGTCCCGGGTCATTTGCGAAGGTTTATCTCAATGCGAGCAGCAACAAGAACAGTATCATGATCCCCTCCAACAGCATTATTCCCGAAGCACGCAGCAAGAAGGTCGTGACGGTTAAAGGCGGTAAGGCGGTATTCACACAAATCGAAACCGGTGACCGCAGGGAAGATGTAGTAGAAGTTACCAAAGGCCTGACTGTCGGTGATACCGTAGTTGTTTCGGGCGTATTATTTGCCCGTCCCGATGCTCCTGTGAAAGTGAGAAGCGTAAGAAGCCTGAATGCCGGTAAGTAGTGACGGAGTCGCAATGAAAATTGTTGCAATGACCATTTCCCTGAACCCCAACCTATGAATATTTCAGAACTATCCCTGAAACGCCCCGTTCTCGCGGTCGTGATGAACCTCCTCATCATCCTTTTTGGTGTGGTAGGATATAACTTCCTTTCTCTGAGAGACTACCCGGCGATCGATCCGCCGATCGTCAACGTCCGGACCAGCTACACCGGTGCCAATGCAGACATTATCGAGAGCCAGATCACCGAACCGCTTGAAAAGAGTATCAATGGTATTCCCGGTATCAAAAGTATCAGCTCGTCGAGCCAGATCGGGTCCAGTAACATTACGGTGGAATTTAATCTTAAATCCGACCTGGAAGGTGCCGCGAACGACGTACGCGACAAGGTAAGCCAGGCCGTACGTAACCTCCCGCAGGACATCGATGCTCCGCCGGTCGTGAGTAAAGCCGATGCAAACTCGGATTTCATCCTCCTTCTGGCCGTGCAAAGCCCCTCCAAAGGTTTGCTCGAATTGAGTGAGTATGCCGAAAATGTGTTGCAACAAAGCTTGCAGACGATCGACGGCGTGAGCGCGATCAACATATTCGGGCAGAAAAGATATGCCATGCGGATCTGGTTGAACCCGGATAAAATGAGCTCCTACAACATCTCATTCAATGACATTACAACCACATTAGCCTCCGAAAACGTAGAATTACCGGCCGGAAAGATTTACGGGGATAATACGGAGTTGACAATCCGGACCATGGGCAGGCTAAAAAGCGAGAAAGAGTTCAATGACCTGGTTATCAAGAACGACAGTTCGGGCATCGTCCGGCTAAGTAATGTAGCTAAGGTCGAGCTGGGTCCTGAAAACGAAGAACAAAGCTGGAAATACAATGGTATGTACGCCGTCGGTCTGGCGGTAATCCCACAGCCCGGCGCCAACTATGTGCAAATCTCGGACGAATTCAACAAGCGCCTGGAAGAAATCCAGAAATCCAATAAGTCCGACATCACGTTCAGCGTGCTGATCGACAATACCCGCCTGGTACGCCAGTCGATCAAGGAAGTAGAAGAAACACTGCTGATCGCCTTTTCATTGGTAGTGATTGTGATCCTGTTCTTCTTCCGCAACCTGCTGGTCGCTGTCCGCCCGCTCATCGATATCCCGATCTCGCTGATCGCAACATTTTTCGTCATGTACCTGTGCGGGTTCTCGGTCAACATCCTGACATTGCTGGGTATTGTACTCGCAACCGGTCTGGTGGTCGACGATGGTATCGTGGTCACGGAAAATATATTCAGGAAGCTCGAAAGCGGCTTACCGATCCGACAGGCTGCATTGGAGGGAAGCCGAGAGATTTTCTTCGCGGTCATCTCCACTTCTCTTACGCTCGCCGTGGTATTCCTTCCGGTGATATTCCTGGAAGGGTTCGTGGGAAGCCTTTTCCGTGAGTTCGGGATTGTTGTAGCTTCTGCTGTATTGATATCCGCCTTTGTTTCGCTGACGATCACCCCGGTGCTGAATGTGGTGCTCAACCGCAAAGACGCAGGTCATGGTTGGTTCTACAACAAAACGGAACCCTTCTTCACCGGGATGGAAGATGGTTATAATCGCACCCTGCGGGGATTCATGAAAGCAAGATGGGTTGCATGGGTGCTCGTCCTGGCATGCGGTGTGGTCATTTGGTTTACCTATTCGCGTCTGCAAAGCGAACTCGCGCCGATGGAAGACCGGAACAGCATTCGTTTTAATCTCTCTGCTCCCGAAGGAACCAGTTTCGACCAGATGCAGGGTGTAACTGATCAGCTCAGTAACTTCCTGAATGACTCGATCCCCGAAAAGGCCTTTACCTTCTCTGCAACGCCTGGCTTTGGCGGTGGCGGTGTGAATAGTGCCACAGGGCGAATCGGGCTGGTGCCTTCCGACCAACGTAAAAAGAGCCAGAACGACATTGCGCAGGAAATCAATAAGAAGCTTTCCAGATTCAATGACGCACGGATCTTTGCTACCCAGGAGCAAACCATTTCAGTAGGGATCGGCTCCCGGGGTTCATTACCCGTTCAGTTTGTGCTGCAAAACCTCGACTTTGATAAATTGAGCGAAGTTCTCCCGAAATTCCTCGATGAAGCACGGCAGGACCCTACTTTCCAGAACGTGGATGTTAACCTCAAATTCAATAAACCGGAAGTTCGTCTGACGATCGACAGGCTAAAAGCGAAAGACCTGGGATTATCCACCACCGACGTAGCCGCCACCATTCAGGCTGCATTCAGCGGACGCCGCCTCGCCTACTTCATCATGAATGGGCAGCAGTACCAGGTAATCGGACAGGTAGAGCGCGCAGAACGTAACAAGCCTGCCGATATCGAAAAGCTTTACGTACGCAACAGCAGGGGCGAAAACATTCCCCTGACGGCCGTTGTACAAATGGAAGAGGAAAGTGGCCCTCCGACGATCTATCACTACAATAGATATAAAAGCGCAACGATTTCAGCCTCGCTGGTGGAAGGAAAAACCATCGGAGACGGCGTTGAAGCCATGCGCAGGATCGGTACCAAGTTACTGGATGAGTCATTCCAAACATCACTGACCGGCCCTTCCCGCGACTTTGAGGAAAGCTCTTCCAACACCAGCTTTGCATTCGGGCTGGCATTGCTGCTGGTTTACCTTGTTCTTGCAGGCCAGTTTGAGAGCTTTACCGATCCGTTTATTATCATGATCACCGTGCCGCTGGCGTTAGCAGGCGCATTATTAAGCCTTTACCTGTTTGGCCTTACGATCAATATCTTCTCACAAATCGGTATGATCATGCTCATCGGGCTTGTGACTAAAAACGGTATCCTTATCGTGGAGTTTGCAAACCAGAAACGAGAGCAGGGAATGAGCAGAATGGCCGCGGCAGTGGAATCCGCCACGCAACGTCTGCGCCCGATCCTGATGACGAGCCTGGCCACGGCATTTGGTGCATTACCCATTGCATTGAGCCTCGGAGCTGCCGCCACGAGCCGTGTTCCACTGGGTGTGGTCATTGTGGGTGGACTGATGTTCTCGCTCATCCTGACCCTGTTCGTCATTCCGGCGATCTACACGTTCATTTCACCAAAAAAACACAAGGTGACGGAAGAGCAGAAAATGGCAGAGGAGCTTGTGGCTTAAAGGATATTTTTATACAAAATCAACTATTGTTTTTTACATGGGCTCGCTCACCTTTTTTAAGAAATTCAAATACACATTCATATTCACGCTACTTTGCTCCGGTACCAGCTGGGCAGGACGTCCCGGCGCTACCCAACCGGCCGATACACTGGCGCTTACACTCGAAGAGGCTGTGGCTACCGCACTCAAAAACAGCTACGAAATCGAGATTGCCAAAAATAATGTCGAAGCCAATACCATTCTGAACAACTATGGCGTCGCAGGCGGGCTTCCGACGGTGGGGATCAACGCTACCAATACGGAGCAGATCACACAGGTAAATCAGAAACTGAATACCGGTGTTGAGATCAATCGTAATGCCGCCGCCGGTAACAACACGCAGGCGAACCTTGCGATAGGAATGCTTCTTTACAACGGCAAACGCGTGGTAGCAACCAAAAAGCGTCTCGCGGAGCTGCAATACCAAAGCTCCGAAGTGCTCAATTCACAAATTCAGAATACGATTGCACTTGTGACAACGAGCTATTATGATGTTGTTCGCCAACTGAGCTATATCAATACGATCCGCACCTCCATTACCGCATCGGAAAAGCGCCTGGAAATCCTGCGGGTAAGGAAAGAGGCTGGTATGGCCAATAATGCGGATATTTTCCAGGCTGAAATCGATTTGAATACCCTCAACCAGACGCTGCTGAACCAGCAAATGGTGGCGCAGGTGGCGAAAACAGAACTACTCCGTACCCTCACGCTCGATCCCAAGTCGGCAGTTACCATCAAGGATACCATTACGGTGGACAACAATATGCAGCTGGCTCCCCTCATGGACCGGCTGGCTTCCAATGCAGATATTAAAGCGGCCGACCATCAGATCAAAATCAATGAACTGATCGTAAAAGAAACGGCTGCACTCCGCTATCCTACGGTCCGTTTCAATGCAGCTTATAATTTCAGCCGTAACCAAACGGCGGCTGGTCTTACCTTGCTTAACCGCGTGGCAGGTCCGCAGGCGGGTCTGTCGCTGGCTATCCCGATCTATAACGGATCGGCATTTAAGCGCCAGAAGCAAGCTGCCGAAATCGATACGGAAACGGCCGAATTGCAAAAAAGTACGCTGATCCGTGATTACAGTGCCAATGCAGTCAAAATGTACCAGACCTACCAAAGCTCGATCGAGCAGCTCGAAAATCAAAAGCAAAATTATGCATTGAGCAAACAGCTTCTGGACCTGACGCTTCAACGTTTCGAACTGATCCAGGCGACCATTATCGACGTTCGCGAAGCCCAGCGCAGCTTCGAGGAGGCTGGATACCGGCTGATCAATCTCAATTATGCTGCCAAAGCTGCCGAGATCGAACTGAAAAGACTCAGCAATACGCTGCAATAAATTTCGACGCGCCACATTTGGGATAATGATTGGCACAAGTTTTTTTCATGAAGATTAAAAAGCCATTAAACTTTGAGGTGGCTTTTTAATCTAACCGGCTCACCTTCAATTTAACGCATCACCGGCAACTTTTAAGTCGACAGTGATGCTTTTGCCGTCATGAAAAAGTTACTACTACTCATTTCACTCCTGACCGCCCCGGTCGTCCAGCTCCACGCGCAGGATGAACCCGCAGTAACCTACCCCATTACCGGTAAACTGGAAGATCCTGACAAAAAACCGGTGCCTTTTGCGAATGTAGCGCTGCTTGCCGCCAAAGATTCTGCACTACTCGGCGGCGGGACCGCCGACGAGAACGGACTGTTCAGCATTCCAGCCGAGCCGGGCGCTTACCTTATCAAAATCACATTTCTTGCATTGGACGAAAAGATCGTCTCCGGCATCCGCATTATTAATCAGCCTGTTGCCCTCGGAACGATTTCGCTTACGGCCAGCTCACGCTTACTGGAAGAGCTTGTTGTACAAGGCGAAAAAAGTCAAATGGACCTGCAATTGGACAAAAGAGTGTTCAATGTAGGGAAGGACCTCAGCAATATCGGCAGCAATGCGTCGGACATTCTGAATAATATGCCCTCTGTGACTGTGGACGTGGAAGGGAATGTCGCGCTACGGGGCAGTCAGAATGTGCGGATTCTGATCGACGGCAAACAGTCGGGTATGGTGGGGCTTAACCCTGCCGAAGCATTGAGGCAAATTCCCGCTGATCTGATCGAGAGTGTAGAAATCATCACAAATCCCTCTTCCCGCTATGATGCGGAAGGTGAAGTCGGTATCCTGAACATTGTGATGAAAAAGAATATACGCTATGGTTTAAATGGCTCATTCACCGGAACCGCCGGTTATCCTTCCAATTTCGGTACATCCTTCAATCTGAATTACAGGAAGAAAAAAGTCAATCTGATTGCCAACTACGGATGGATGTACCGCGATGGGCCTGGCAAAGGCCATTCACGGCAGGAATACAGCAGTGCGGATACCAGTTTTGTGTACGAGCAAACCAACAACAGGACCCGGTCGGGCTACTCTAATAATGTACGCGTAGGATTGGATTATTTTTTAAATAACAACAATACCATCACGGCAACCCTCTCGTACCGCAACTCTCAAAACGACAATAAATCGCTGCTCGAATACCGGGATTTTGACTTAAATAATACCCTCACCCGCACGGTCACCCGTTCTGAAAATGAAACCGAGCCACGGACCAACATCGAGGCCGCATTGAACTACAAAAAGACCTTTGAGCGGAAGGGACAGAGCCTGTCGTTCGATGCGAAGTACATTCTCAGCGACGAAACGGAGTCGTCGCGTTATCACGAGCTGGCCGATAATGGCTCCGTGGACATTATGCAGCGGTCGTATAACACCGAAGATGAAAAGAATTTCCTGGCTCAGCTCGATTATATACATCCATTCGGGAAAAACGGAAAAATAGAGGCAGGCCTGAAAACCTCGATACGGCTGCTTGATAATGATTTTTCCGTCCACCAGCAGAATGAGCAGATGCACTGGATCATACTCCCCGACTACGACAACAGACTTGCTTACGACGAGAAGATCCATGCGGCATACCTGATGGCCAGCAATCAGTTCGATAAGCTCTTCATTCAGGCCGGTCTTCGGGGAGAATACACCGACATTCTCACGGAACTCAAAAAAACCGCGCAAACCAATCATAGAAAGTATTTCAACCTGTTTCCCAGCATCCACCTTTCCTATAAACTGGAAGACAGCCAGACTTTGCAATTGAGTTATAGCTACCGTTTGAGCCGGCCCGGCTTCCGCGATTTGCTTCCGTTTTCAAATTTCAGCGATTCGCGCGTTTTCAGGTCTGGAAACCCACTGCTTAATCCCGAATTTACGCATTCATTCGAGGCAGGGCATTTGCTGAACATGGAGAAAGGCACCTTTCTTTCCAGCATTTACTACCGTCGGAGGTTAGGAGTAGTTGAGAACATCACGACGGTTGATTCGACGGGTTTTACAACCATTACCCCCATTAATCTCTCAACCGGGGATTCCTACGGCTTTGAGTTCAACCTGACCTATGACCCGGCGCCCTGGTGGAAACTGACCGCCAATGCCAATATTTTCAGGGCCATGAATGAAGGTTTCTACAACGACAAGCTTTACAAAAGCGATACCTATTCCTGGACAAGCCGCTTCTCGTCCCGGGTCACGCTTTTCGGATCTGTGGATTTTCAGAGTTCGTTCAATTACCGCGCGCCCAGAAGAACTACTCAGGGGAAAGACCTGGCGATTTACTTTATCGACCTTGGTTTCTCGAAAGATATCCTGAAAGGCCGTGGCACACTTACCGCGAGCGTCAGGGATCTGCTGAATTCGCAAAAAAGAAGGAGCATTACCGAGAATGCAGGCTATTATTCGAGCTCGGTATTCCAATGGCGGCCTCGTCAGTTCCTCCTGACGTTTTCCTACCGCCTGAACCGCTCAAAGGAAAAGCAAAACTTCGACAAACAAGGCGACTCCGGAGATGAAGAGTAAATGTCAGCCCGAAAGCGCTACCTTTGCAGCCGAACTTCGTTTTTTGAACAATGCTTTTTATAGGAAAATATAATTACCTGACGATCGAGCGGGTAACGAGTGTCGGGATGTTTCTCAGTGATGTTGAAGGTGAAGAAGTCTTACTTCCGAATCAGTACATTACAGACGACATGCAAGTGGGGGACAATATCAGGGTGTTTGTGTACCTGGATTCAGAAGACCGGCCGGTAGCTACTACCCAGACCCCAAAAATCATCCGCAACGAATTTGCATTCCTCGAAGTCAAAGACGTTTCCGAATACGGCGCTTTTCTGGATTGGGGGCTGATCAAAGACCTTTTCGTCCCGTTCCGGGAGCAGAACCCACCCATGGAAGTCGGTGAATGGCATGTAGTATTTCTGTATCTCGATCAGAAAACATCGCGCCTGCTCGCGTCTGCGAAAATCGATAAATTTCTCGAAAATGAACGGCTCACTGTGGCCGAAGGGGACGAAGTGGATCTGCTGATATGGCAAAAAACGGATCTCGGATATAATGTCGTGGTGAATCAGTATCACAAAGGGCTGGTGTATGCCAACGAAGTGTTCCGCGAGCTTAATATAGGCGATTCTCTGAAGGGTTATGTCAAAAAAATCAGAGAAGAAAACAAGCTGGACATCAGTTTGCAAAAAACCGGGTATGACATCGTCGAGCCGGTGGCACAGCTGATTCTGGATGAAGTCAAAAAGTCCGACGGCTTTCTGAACCTTTCCGATAGTTCGTCGCCTGAAGAAATATACAAAAGACTTCAGATCAGTAAAAAAGTATTCAAAAAAGCCATTGGCGGATTGTACAAACAGGGCCGCATCCGAATCGCCAACGAGGGGATTTATCTGGCTCAGTAAACCGATTTGCTACGTTATTTTTGTAAATTCACTGGAATACAGCCTGAATCAGCATCATGAAAACCATTGAAATAGAAATTACCGACACCAAGGCATTGAAGCTTCTAATGGATATGGAAGAGATGAATCTGATTAAGGTTGTGCGAAAAAAAGCTACCTTATCGGCTCTGAGAAAGCAAATTAATGCGCCGATGACCAATCAGGAGATCGATTTGCAACTTAATAGCCTACGAAATGAATGGAAGCGAGATATTTGATCGACACCAGCGCCGTAATTAAATACCTCAATGCGACATTTCCCTCATCAGGCCTTCGCTTCATTGACGCCGTTGTCGATCAAGAGTCCATCATTTCCCTCGTCACCGAGATAGAACTGCGGGTTTGGGAGCCTGCCGACATTGCGGACAAAGAAATTTATGACATATTCATAGAAAATTCTTCGGTAATAACCTTGGACCGGGAAGTTGTTGATAAGACCATTCTTGTTAGAAAGAAATACAGACTTAAACTACCTGATGCATTTATTGCTGCCACGGCGATTGTTAATGATCTGATTTTGATAGCGGATAATGACAAAGATTTTGCGAGAGTTGACGTATTGAAATACTTAAATCCGCACAATCTGTAAAACAATAGCCATAGGCCTTTGCAGGCCGATGGCTATTGTTTTTAAGCTTTACTACTTTCCGTACTTCACTTTGTACTTCTCGTAGAGCCGTTTCTGTTTGTCGTCCAGATTGACCTTTCCGCCCCGGATGTAAACCATCTTGATCACATTCCCGCGCATATCGAGGATATCGCCGTCGGAGACGACGAATGATGCCTGCTTGCCTTTTTCCAAAGTACCTACCTGGCGATCTGCCCCGATGATCTCGGCAGCATTTTTGGTAATGAACTGCAATGCCTCTTCCGGAGTTACTCCACCAAAACCAGAAGCGGTACCCGCCAGGAAGCCGAGGTTACGCGTACGCCACCATTCGTCCGCATATGTTACCGCAACCTTTACGCCTGCCTTGTGAAGCAACCCGGGCAGCTCATACGGGAGATAGACGTTCTCATCGACATCACCCGGAAGCCGGTGGGTTGTGTTTAAGATAACCGGAACCTGATTTTCTTTGAGGAATGCGGCAACTTTATGGGCCTGATCGCCGCCTGCGATCACGATTTTCTTCACCCCTGCCTCTTTTGCAAATTTCACCGCCTCAATGATGTCCTTGGCATAGTCTGCCCGGATGTAGAGGTTGGCAGTACCATTGAAAAGTGGCTTCATTGCAGCCAAACGCAAGTTTACCGGGTTAGGATCGCTGAGCTCGTTGTAGGCTTTCGCCTCTGTAAAAGTCAACTTGAAAAGATCGATAGCTTCCTGCCGCTTATCATTTCGCTTGACGGAGTAAGTAAAGTCTTCATTGTTAAAACTACCCGCCAGAAAAGGAGGCCAGCTGAGCCAGATCCCGTCGTCCTTTTTCAGAACCGCATCTTCCCAGTTCCACCCATCGGTGTAAAATACCGACGATGATCCCGAAATCGCGCCCCCTTGCGGAACTGCCTGCGACAACAGGATTCCGTTGCCCCTTAATGTAGGAATCACCTCAGAATCGGTGTTATATGCTACCAGCGCGCGCACGTGAGGGTTGATCTCCCCTACTTCACGGAAGTCGAGGGTAGCCCGCACGGAGGCTATTTCCTGCAAACCGACGGTGGTATTGAGTGATATGATCCCCGGAAAGATATGTTTCCCCTTGACATCAACGGTTTCGGTGCCCGCAGGCGCCGTTACGGCGGCCGCCGGACCAATTTGCACAATAACGCCTTTATCGAATGCAATGGCGCCGTTGGGAATGACCTCTACGTTTCCGATATGGATCGTCGCGCCGGTCAGCATGATCGGCTTGGTTTGAGGTATGGCGGGTGCGGGGTTCTGTGCATGCGCTCCGTAAGTGAGCGTCAGCGCGAAACCAGCGATCAGAATATGTTTTTTCATTGTATTGGTTTGAAAGTCTTGAAACAGATTTTACCTCACGGCCTCATGTTCAGCATGTATCCCCACTACATCCTCGCAATGCCACATATGCGGCTTGATCGCTTCGGGTTTTTGGGTAGGCTTCCCCTCGGCTTTGTCACCAAGCATTTTCTGGATCAGCCGTTCACGCTCTACCGCGATAGTCCTTTGTTTCTCTTCATCCTTCTTACGGTCAAAATAAACCGCTCCCTCTACCATTGTAAACTCCGGGCGGGCATACACGGATAGCGGACTGGCATTCCAAAGCACCAGGTCAGCGTCTTTTCCTGCCTTCACACTTCCCATAAGGTCATCGACATGTAACAGCTTCGCCGGGTTCAGCGTGACCATCTTCCAGGCCTCCTCTTCGGGCACTCCACCATACTCTACCGTCTTGGCGGCCTCCTGGTTCAAACGCCTCGCCATTTCGGCATCGTCGGAGTTGATCGCTACGGTCACGCCTTCGTGGTACATCAGTGCCGCGTTGTAAGGAATGGCCTCCTTCACTTCCATTTTATATGCCCACCAGTCAGCAAAGGTCGAACCCCCGATCCCGCGTTTTTGCATTCCATCGGCAAGCTTGTAACCTTCCAGAATATGGGTGAATGTGTTGATTTTAAATTTCAGCGAATCGGCGACATGCATCAGCATATTGATCTCGGATTGTACGTACGAATGGCAGGTAATGAACCGCTCGTTGGCCAGAATTTCGGCCAGCGCATCGAGTTCTATATCCCGTCGCGGAGCAACCGCATTCGGTTTTTTTGAATTCGCCTGATAAGCTTTCCAGTTGTTGGCATATTCCCTGGCGCGCAGGAAATGGTCGTAATAGACCTGTTCTACACCCATTCTGGTTTGAGGGAAGCGCACACGCTGAACATCCCCCCAGTTGGATTGCTTGACATTCTCACCCAATGCAAACTTGATCGTCTTCACCTCCGGGATCAACATTTCAGATGAGTTAGCGCCCCATTTCAATTTGATGAGGGCGCTCTGTCCACCGATCGAGTTGGCGGAGCCGTGCAGCAAATGCGATGCAGTAACCCCTCCGGCGAGCTGCCGGTAGATGTTGATATCGTCGGGATTGATGACATCGCTCATTCTCACTTCCGCGGAGCTGGACTGGCCTCCTTCATTGATCGTGAAGAGGGCAATGTGGGAATGCTCGTCGATGATACCACTTGTGAGGTGCTTTCCTGTGCCATCGATCGTTTTGGCTCCGGCAGGTGCTGCCAGCGCCTTTCCTACCCGGGCGATCTTTCCATTCTGAACGATCACGTCGGCGTCTTGCAGAATCCCCTCCTTCTCGTTGGTCCATATGGTAGCATTCCTGATCAGAACGGTCTCCCTGGCGGGCAATGCTTCATTTCCATAGCCTACAAACGGGTACAAAACAGGCCCTGTTTCTTTCGGTTTTAGGGTTGCCGTATCCGCGACCGCTGCGGTAGCGCTTTTTTCCGTCAATGTCGCATTCCAGGGAATAACTGTTCCGTTTGGCAATACGCCCTCCCCCGACAATCCGTTTCCGCTCAGCCATCCCGTCAGCCGGGTCGTTCCTCCCACCTTCTTATCCTGCTGATAAGTCAGCGTCAGTAATGCGTTTGAAAGAATGGCTTTCGGCGTGATTTTTACCGAATCCTGTACCGTGATTTTGTACTCCGGCTTTTCGGGCGTACCGCTGATCTGTAATTTTCCGGCTGGCTGATTATTTAATGACAAGGCGTACGTACCTCTCAAATCCGGCGCATCCAGGGCTGTCAGGATAAATTTTTTCCCCTGGATCCAGTTCTCATAAATCACATTTTCTTTTGCAAAGAGATCGCCCGAGGTAATGATAAAATTAGCCAGCATACCTGGTTTCAGGCTTCCAACCTTATCCGCGGCTTTGATCAACGACGCAGGCAGGGTTGTGATGGCTTCCAGCGCTTTTTCTTTCGGCAGCCCATACTCGATCGCTGTCCTCAGGTTTTTCCAGAAATCCGCCTTGTTTCTCAGACCCGCAGTAGTGAATGCAAATGGAATTTCTGCTTTGGCTACTTCCGATGCATTGCGTGGTGCCAGCTCCCAGTGCTTCATTTGTGTCATGCTAACCACCTCTGCATCCCAGGGGTCCGTGACATCGTAGGCCTCGGGAAATACCAACGGAAGCAATACCGTAGCCTTGGTTGCCTTGATTTCACGAATGCGCTGGTACTCGTCGCCCCCTCCTTTGATAATGTATTGTATGCCAAATTCGTCACCGATCTTGTCGGCTCTCAGCACACTGTATTTGTCGTTGGTTTCAAAAAACGAAGGTAATCCTTTGATCTGGTTGAATGCTTCGAGCGACAGGTTCGTCTCTTTCTTCTTACCGCCTTTGGCATACCAGTCGGCATCATAGTAGTGCTGCCTCAGCAATGCGACGACACCCATTGTCGACGATGGGTAGGTTTGTGAAGAACTTCCTTTGCTGAATGAAAAATGGGCCGAAGCCTTGCTGTTGAGCATCGCTTTGCTGGCTGGCTCGTCTGTCAGGGTGAGCAATGCACCACTCCCGCGCACAATCCCGTCATGTGTATGAACGAGCACCGTCCCAAAACCGATCTTCCGGAGGTCTCCTGCCTTCTTCGCATCCGGCGAGAACAGCATACCGGCATCGGTTTCCGGTTGCACGGACTGGTTCCAGCCGAATGCACCTTTCTTGTTGGATTCCAGTTGGGGCGTTTGCCTGCCGGGCGCTCCCTGAGCCCTTCTGACATCCGGCATACCATAATCAGAGTCCAGATCGATCAGGGATGCGTAGATGAACTTCCCTTTAAGATCGATGGTAACGGTTCCCGCTGGTATTTTCACCTGCTTTCCCGTTTCCCGGATCATCCCGTCTTCGATGAGCAAGGTAGCATTTTCCAGTCTGGTCTTAGGGTCCACTACGATGGTGGCATTTGTAAAAGCATACCTGCCCGGTCTTTCGTCATAAGCACCGTTTCGCGGGAAAGTCTCCTGTGCCTGACAATAGACCGCCATGGCCATACAGGCTAATATCGTTGATAATTGTTTAAACATAAACCATTGTTTTAATTACAATTGTGTACGACAATATACAAGTAAAATCAGGAAATAAGGGTTCCGGGGCACGATTCGGGGTAAGTTGCAATTAGCGCGCAAAATCTTTATGTTGTTTTGATTTATTCGCATCTTGCAATCCGTTTGATCGCTTTCCCCTCATTACTTCGTCCTATGACATTCGAACAATTCCAGGATTCACTAGCGCTTCCATCTCCGCCCAAAGGCCTTCATGTTCTTTTGGAGGCACTTTGGCATGATGCTAACGGAGATTGGGAAACTGCCCATAACATTGCCCAGAGCAAAGAAGGAACCCAGGCCTATGACCGTTTACACGCATATCTTCACCGCGTTGAAGGCGACACCTGGAATGCCGGATACTGGTATAAGCGTGCTGATTCAGAAGTATTTAAAGGTTCTTTGAAAGAAGAATGGGCCCATTTGGCGCAGGTACACCTAGGCAATACATAAGGCAAAAGCCTTATATTCATCAAACATAAGGCTTTTACCTTATATCTTTAAAATATAAGGTTTTTAGCTTATATTTATCAATTATAAGATAAAAACCTTATGTGCTATGGGGAAGTTACAGGCTGTCTTTACGGCAGATATGGTCAATTACACGCAATTTCCGCGGGATGAGGCCACGCGATGGATCGAGGAAATGATTGGTTTGTTACGTGATCACCCTTCCTTTAAGTGGACGCTGGCACCGGAAATATACCGGGGCGACAGCTTCCAGGCTGTCCTGAAAAACGCAGATCAGGCCATGTCGGCTGCCATTCTCGCCCGTGCATGTATGCGCATGCACTCGCCCAACGCGGACTTGCGCATTGCAATCGGTATTGGTAAAACCGAGCAGCTTACAGATCGCGCCGGGACTTCCGATGGGGAGGCATTCAGGTTATCGGGACATCTTGCGGACCATATCCGTAAACAAAAGGCTAAGATCGGCATTGCACTGCCGGTCCCGTCAGCGTCGCTGAATGCATCCCTCGACCTGCTGGAGGCCCTGATCGAAAACTGGACGATGGCACAAAGCGAAGTAGTAGCGGCCTTATTACAAGGAAAAAGCATTACACAGATCGCCGAAATGCTGTCGATCAGCCAACCCGCGACAAGTCAACGGGTTATCGCTTCCAAATGGTGGGCAATTGAAAGTTTTCTTGCTAATTTTCCAAAGCATTTATCACTATACACCAAACGCTAGCCATTATGACCGAATTTCTGCTGCTGCTCCTGGCCCACGTGCTCGTGGATTTCTACTGGCAACCTACCGCATGGGTTGTTGGCAAAAGGGAGAAAACATATCAATCGAAATACCTGTATTTTCATGTATTGCTGGTTATCGTGGTCTCATACGTCGCATTGGCCCATTGGCAAAACCCCTTGCCAGCCATTGCATTGGGTATCGCGCATGGGGTCATCGATCTGATCAAAATTTCACTGGACAAAAAAGGGTCACTTACCTGGTTTATCGCCGACCAGGCCGCACATATCGCCACCATCGCACTTACCGCATTGCTTCTCACCAGCCAGCTGCAACCCGGATTTCAAACGTTTATAGCATGGTTTTACACCACTAAAACGCTGGCGACAGTATCCGGAGCTCTGCTTTCACTCTCTCCCATTTCATTTCTGGTAGGTATCCTGACCAAACCCTGGCGCGAAGAACTAAGCAGGCTGGCCCCGAATGCAGACGATAACCTCGCCAATGCAGGCCGCTGGATAGGCATGTCGGAACGCCTGCTCATATTTGTTTTCGTGCTCGTCAATCAATTTTCCGCAATCGGCTTCCTTATCGCCGCCAAATCGTTATTGCGCTACAATGATAAGGCCTCGGACGCCGGAATTCCGCCGGCCTATATCAGCAAAAAATCGGAATATGTACTCGTTGGAACACTCATGAGTTATACCTGCGCCATTGCCGTAGCGCTGATCGTTCGCATGCTCAGTTAAAAATCCAGCAGCACAGTTAAACTTCCCAGCCACTTTCGCATCTAACACCGGTATCTAAACTTTTTTGACCATGACCAGAACATTGTTCGCCATACTACTGGCATTCGTAAGCTTCACAACCTTCGCACAACGCGGCGGCGGCAATATGACAGCCGAGCAGCGGGCCGAAAATCAAACCAAAACATTGACCGAAAACCTGAAACTTTCGGATGATCAGCAAAAGCAGGTGTACAATCTCAGCCTGGCCCGCGCACAGAAAATGCAGGAGATGCGGGATGCGCAGAACATGGACCGTGAGCAAATGCGAGCTTCCATGGAAACTTTCAATAACGAAGTCGCCAAAATCCTGACCGTTGAGCAGCAGGAAAAATACAAAACCATGCTGGAAGACCGTCGGAACAACCGAGGCGGAGGAGGCGGAAGAGAGCCGCGAAACTAAGTTCAGAGCTATAAAGTAAAACAGGCTGCCGCATTTAGCATGACGGCAGCCTGTTTCGCTTTGTAATATTCTTCAAAGAATCCCCTCTTTTTCCAAAAGGTCGTTGAGGCAGATCTGGTAATCATCAAAAACAGGTAGTGACTCGCTCCATTCGTGCACCGACCATTTGTTTGTCTGGTCAGTCATCATGATCTTGCGGCTACCGGTCAGAATCCAGATTACGCGTTCTGTTCCGAATTCTATCAGCTTTTCACTTTTACGGAAAATGTAGTCGGTTGGGTTGGGAAAATGATCTGCCTCGATCTTTGTATCAACCTCGATGGCTATTTTCGGCGCAACATCTGCATAGTTTTCTGAAAAAACGTCTTTAATCGATGCCTTATCAAAAACAGCAACATCATTAGCCAGGTTATTGCCTCTCGATAAATGCACCCCGGCCTCATTACAAACCACCCAATACGGCCCGCCTTTCAGCATTTCCTTGATATACGGAAAAACAATACTGACAATTAACGCCTGAATAAAGCTGCTACCCATAATCTCCTCCGAAGATTTTTTGTTTGCCAAAACTTCTTTGTAGCCCCTGTAATACAAAGGGCGTCCGTCGAGCTCTTCAAAAACCAGGGCGGCAGGAATAGTCTCCGTGAGTATCATGATGTCTTGCTTTACATTCAAACAAATATAGTAAAATCAAACACACTCACAATCAGCGTCAAATCGCCATTTCAGTCTTGAACTCCGATGTGAAATGGAAGTGGATTGCAGGATTATTCTCACGGTTCATGCGGATCATCCATTCAGATTCCGCCAGAAAAACCGGATTACGGTCCTTATCATAGGCAATCTGGTTACCTTTCAAACGAATGAACTGGTCCATAGCCGGCTTTTCGTCCGCAGTTAGCCAGCAGGCGCGGGACACATTCATAGGTACCCAGCGGCATTTTGCTCCGTATTCGTGTTCCAGACGGTACTGGATCACATCAAACTGCAGTTCACCCACAGTACCGACAATCTTACGGTTTCCGAGGTCTAATGTAAAGAGCTGGGCAACCCCTTCATCCGTCAGCTGCTGTATCCCTTTTTCCAATTGCTTGGATTTCATCGGATCCATATTGATCAACTCCTTGAATATTTCCGGAGAGAAGCTCGGAATGCCGGAGAAATTCAGAATTTCCCCTTCCGTCAATGTATCCCCGATCTTAAAGTTACCGGTGTCATAAAGACCTACCACATCACCGGGAAAACCTTCGTCCATGACACTTTTATCAGAGGCCATGAATGTAAACGGGCTCGAAAAACGAACATCTTTCCCCAGGCGCACGTGCTTATAGAATTTACCCCTCTCAAATTTACCCGAACAAATGCGCAGGAACGCAATGCGGTCGCGGTGACGCGGATCGAGGTTGGCATGTATCTTGAACACGAAACCGGTGAACTTCGGCTCCATAGGTTCCACTTCGCGCACGTCCGTAGGCCGGGGCTGGGGAATGGGTGAAATGTCGCAGAATGTATCCAGCAACTCCTTGATACCAAAGTTATTGATCGCACTTCCAAAGAATACGGGCGCTAATTGACCCTTTTGATATGCTTCGTCAGAGAATGTGTCATAAACGCCTTCAACGAGCTCCACATCTTCGGTCAATTGATTCGCATCCCTTTCGCCCAGCAAGTCCGTCAGACTTTCATCCTCCAGGCTCACTTTGGCCACGTCATTCTCGATCTTGGTCTTATTGATTTTAAAGAAATACAGCATTTGCTCATACAAGCTGTAAACTCCCTTAAAGTTGGCACCCATATTGATCGGCCAGGTAAGCGGACGAACGCGAATGTTCAGTTTGCTTTCCAGCTCATCGAGCAACTCAAATGGGTTCTGGCCTTCGCGGTCAAGTTTGTTGATAAATACGATCACGGGCGTGTTTCGCATCCGGCATACTTCCATCAACCGCTCGGTTTGCTCCTCCACACCCTTCACGCAATCCACAACGAGGATTACACTATCCACGGCAGTCAATGTCCGGTAAGTATCTTCGGCAAAGTCCTTGTGGCCCGGCGTATCGAGGATGTTGATCAGCAGGTCCTTGTATTCAAATGTCATGACCGACGTCGCCACGGAGATACCCCTCTGCTTCTCGATCTCCATAAAGTCGGAGGTCGCTGTCTTCTTGATCTTATTGGATTTTACCGCACCCGCTGTCTGGATCGCGCCACCAAATAGCAGTAATTTTTCCGTCAATGTGGTTTTACCCGCATCCGGGTGACTGATGATCGCAAACGTGCGGCGCTTCTTTATTTCTTGTAAATTACTCATATATGGCTGCCCCGTTCAGGCAGTAATTTATCAGGAAAGTAGCCTAATGCATTTTATTTCAAAGCATTGACAACCCTAAGCCTGTTGTGACAGAATAGCAAAATTTGCACAAAGATAAGAATAAAGAAGAGCCGCCCCTCATCGGAACGGCTCTAAATTAACGACACCTGAAAGCAGCCCATTGTGCTGCTGATCTCAGTAGTAGGAATGCTTGTAATCTTCAACCGAAGTAAGGATCACCTCGTGCGCTTCTTCTCTTCCGTAAACGTTGGTGATCTCGATATGTGCCTTTTCACCCGGCAGGTTCTTATAGGTCAGAAAGTAGTGTTTCAGACGCTCCACGATCCCCTCGGGAAGTTCGCTCAGGTCGGAATAGCCTCCATATACTTCGTCACCTTTCAGAACAGCGATGATTTTGTCATCTGCCTCTCCACCATCGATCAGGCGGATACCGCCGATAGGCTTGGCTTCGCACATGATGTTACCATGCGAGATGATTTTTTCGCATAGTACGATGATATCCAGCGGGTCACCATCACCTTCGGTCACATCACGACCCGAGCGCTCTCTTGCCAGGGCTGCGATCTTATCCGCACAATAAGTTTTGGGGATAAAACCGTACAATGCAGGAACGATGTTCGAGTATTTCTGAGGGCGATCGATTTTGAGGTAACCGGTCACCTTGTCAATTTCGTATTTTACTGTATCGGTAGGAACAATCTCAATAAATGCAGTAACTAATTCGGGTGCCTTGTCACCCATTGGAATTCCGTGCCACGGATGTGCTTTGTGTACGTTAGCGATCATTAGTTGTGTAATGTAATAACTTAGACTAAAATTTCTTTTTCTCCGGCCTGCTCATCGGCCTGCCTTTTCCGCAATAGTATAATCCCCTGTTTTCGAAACAGATTGCTTCACAAACAATTCCCCTAAAAAACCTGCGAGGAATAATTGAGAACCTACCATAATCGCCACCAGTGCCAGAAAGAACATCGGGTTCTCGGTAACATTCCGGTAAGGCAGTAAATGGTAAATATTATATATCTTTTTCCCGATCAGCCACAGCGCTATAAGGCTTCCAAGAAAAAACATAAGGGTTCCCAGACTGCCAAACAAATGCATCGGCCTTCGTCCAAACTTATTCACAAAGGCGATCGAAAGCAAATCCAGGAAGCCAAAAATGAACCGTTCCAGACCGAATTTTGTGTAACCGTATTTGCGCGCCCGGTGCTGAACTACCTTTTCTCCGATCTTCCCAAAACCGTTCCATTTCGCGATCACCGGGATGTAACGGTGCATTTCGCCGTAAATGGTAATGTTTTTCACCACCTCTTTCCGATACGCTTTCAGCCCGCAATTGAAGTCATGCAAGTAAACCCCTGAAATACTGCGGGTAGCTGCATTGAAGAGCTTCGTAGGAATTGTCTTCGTGATCGGATCGAAACGTTTCTTTTTCCAGCCCGATATCAGATCGTATCCGTCCTTGGCAATCATATTGTACAATTCCGGGATTTCGTCGGGACTATCCTGCAAGTCGGCGTCCATCGTGATCACCACTTCGCCTCTCGTTGCTTGAAAGCCGGTCTGCAGCGCCGCCGTTTTGCCATAATTGCGTACAAACCGGAAGCCTCTCACATGAGGGTTTTCGTCTGAAAGCCTGGAAATTACATCCCACGAGCGGTCCCTGCTCCCGTCGTCAACGAACAGCACCTCATACGAGAACCCATTCTCATCCATCACCCTCCCAATCCACTCACAGAGCTCGGGAAGGGACTCTTCTTCATTATAAAGCGGGATAACTACGGATATCTGAATAACTTGGTCGGTCATGTACGATGCTGGTAACAATGCTTGCGCCGGTAATTTGCCGCAAAGTTCGTGTTTTTCCTGATCAAAATTTCAAATAAAAAGCTTTCAGCAGTTCCTTGAAACGGGGATCATGCGTGACGCCATCCTTTTCATAAATGTACAGATCCGATTCAACATGCACATTATGAGCAAATTCAGCACGCTGGAACAACATCAGAACGCGAAATGCTTTTTTATCTTCCTGATGAAACAATGTCAGTTTACGTGTCAGTACCCATCCTGCGCTTTCTGCCTTCTCGATAAACTGATTAGCCTCTTCGACCGGAAACAGCACATTCACCTTCCCCTCTGGCTTCGTCAACCTGTCGATCGCCGCCAGCAATTCACTAAAATCCAGCGACTTGGCATGATGCGCTATATTTTTCTTGTCAATCGGCGAAAGCAAGTCGGATTGAAAGAAAGGAGGATTGGTGATGACCACATCATATTGGTGATCTGAAACAAACTCCTGCACGGCTGAATGGAACAGGGTAATTCGGTCGTGAAACGGGCTTTGCTCCACATTTTCGCCGGCCTGGTAAAAAGCCTCAGCGTCGATCTCCACCGCATCGATCATCGCATACGTATTGCGCTGCGCGACCATGAGCGACAAAAGCCCGGTCCCTGCCCCTATATCAAGAATGCGATCGGCATCTTCCACATCCGCCCACGCGCCCAGCACGCAAGCGTCGGTACACACTTTCATGGCGCACTGGTCCTGCCTGACCGTGAACTGTTTGAAACGGAAATGGGCGTTACGAGGCATGTTATGATTTATTTTCGTCCAAAATCAGCTGGATTCTCTCCCCAATATTCCGTCTCCCATTTCAAAATCTTATTAGGGTAAGTATTTGTTGCAAGCCAACGTTCAGCACGTTGCAGCATTTCGAAAAGTGGTTTGTTTCGCGGCGTCAAAGCCAACTTGGTGTTTGCATGTTTTTTTTTGATCCACGCCATCGCCGTTTTTGAATCAGTATAAATCGGCAGGTCGCTTTCCTTCTTCTGCAAATAGGCCAGCGCATGCACGATCGCGAGAAACTCTCCGATATTATTGGTCCCGTCCTTAAATGGCCCTTGCAGGAAAATACGGTCGCCGGTAGCGTAATACACACCCTGGTATTCCATATCGCCGCTTGCCGTATTCCACGCCGCGTCCACTGCAATACTATTTTTGATCGGTCGTCCTACGTTAGCAGGCGGCTCCTGCACCGGCGGTTTAGAATCCTTTTTGGCCACAAACTCCCAGTAATTCCGCTGAATGGCCGCTTCGGCTTCCTGCAATGAGTCAAAAGACTTGTAGCGCGCATCCTCGAAGCCCTTAATCTGCGCTTCGCATTCCTTCCAATCGGTAAAAACGCCCGTCTTCCGGCCTTGCCACACTACGTAAAACTTGGTCTTTTTCAATTTTGAATTTTGAATGAGTGAATGAGTGAATGAGTGAATTTTGAATGAGTGAATGAGTGAATTTCGAATGA
>CBFGMV010000090.1:0-33428 GCA_965649915.1 uncultured Dyadobacter sp. | reverse complement strand
TCATTGATATTAACCTCCACAAAATTGTTGGTAACCAGGTCCATTACTTTGCGCTGATCGCCCGAGCCGTCGGCCACGGCCAACACGTTAGCGAGGAAGCCAAGGCCGTCATTCACGTCGTTCTGGTTGAAATAGTAACCTCCGTTGGTATCGTAGACGGGAATGGTAGGTGAGGCAGCCAGCGCATTCGCCAGAAGCCCGCCCGCACCGTAATGCGATTCCGTGTTCACGAACCGGCCGTAACCATACGAACCGAATGTGGACGTTCCGACTTTGATGCGTTTGGTGATCTGTGCATCGAGGTTTACCCGCAGGTTAAAACGGGTGTAATCGGAATTGATAATGACACCCTCCTGTGAGAAATACCCGCCGGAAATGAAGTACCGGGCCTTTTCAGTACCACCGGTAGACGATAGCTGTAAATTCCTGACGGGCGCTGTCCTGAACAGCACATCCTGCCAGTCGGTGTCGGTCGTAAGTGATCCCGGGTTTCTGAAATCGGGCCTTACCCGCGTGTTGACGGACCGTACTTCATTAGGGTCGGTGGCTTTCCCGCCGGCATACACCCATGCATTATCCCGGCCATCGACGACGTAATCGGCGTACTGCCTGGCGTTCAGCATTTTGAGTTTGTGCGCGACTTCCTGGAAGCCATAGGATGCATCCACGCTGATCTGCGACTTCCCGTACGACCCCCTTTTGGTTGTCACAATCACAACCCCATTGGCTCCGCGCGAACCGTAAATAGCCGTGGCCGAAGCATCTTTCAGAATTTCAATGGACTCAATATCAGAAGGATTGATAGCGGACAGCGGGTTCACCCGGTTGCCGGTATTGGCCGCCATGCCCGCGGATGAAAAATTGTTCCCTCCATAGTTCCGCATATCCGAGCCGCCGCCCCCCGAGCCGATCGCGAAGCCATCGATCACATACAACGGCTGGTTGCCGCCGGTAATGGAGCTCACGCCGCGAATGAGGATATTGACGTTCCCGCCCGGCGCGCCGGTGGTCTGCGTTACCTGTACACCCGGCGCCTTGCCTTGCAGCATCTGGTCGAAACTGTTGGCGGAGGGCTGAATGAGCTGCTCGCTGGAAATTTTGGCAATGGAACCCGTGAGATCTTTTTTGCGCTGGGTACCGTACCCGACCACCACCACATCCTGTAACTGGTGCTGGTCGGCCAGGAGGGTAACATCGATAACGGTGCGGCTGCCGACCTGAATTTCCTGGGAAACGTAGCCGATAAAGCTCACGACAATGCTTGCGCCGGAAGCAACGGAGAGTTTGAAATTGCCGTCCACATCGGCCACTGTGCCATTGTTGGTGCCTTTCTCCGTAATGGTGGCTCCGATTAGCGGAGCCTTGTCGGAATCGCCGATAATCTTGCCGGTAATGGGGTTACGCCCGTCAGACTGGGCGCGGGACGGGCTGTTGATGAGGGCCAGGCAGCATAGCAGGCAGCCGATCCACAGCCAGCGTCGGGAGGATAGAATACGAATCATAGTCTTCAATTTTTTAGGATTGAACTCGAAAAAGGGTTTGAAAAGACAAAAAGGCTCTAATTCGGCCGGTAAAGGCCGCATGCATGGCAAATCGGTGGAAGCGGCGATCAATCCTCGCGGATAATAACGGCTTCGAGGTTGAGGTATCCGGCTATTTTGGCAATAGCGTTTGCGTGGTGGCCTACACCCAGTGCGAAATGGTGGGTAGGGCCTTCCTTCATCCATCGTTGAAGGAAAGTGCGGACGTCAGGTTTAAAGAATCCCCTGGTGTTGGTGTTGCCGGTAGGCGGGATAGGGCCCTCAACCGACTGGCCCTCGGCGATTACGAATTTAAATTTTCCATCGAAAGTGGAGTTGATGCTCAGCATGGTAATGGGCCCCTCCTTGATCTTGAACTCTACACCCGCGCCGAAGCCCGGCTTTCCATGGTATTTGGTAAGGCTGCGCAAAACGGGTTTTCCTTCCGCAATGGCGACATTATGCGGACCGTCGTGGCCTACGAGCACAAAACCCTCCTTGAAATCGACCGGGTGGAACTCGGCAAAGCTGCCGCCTATCCCTAAACGTTCCATGACGAGCATCGCGAAGCAGGTTTTCAGGTCGGATTCGCCGCACATCGGGAAGCCGGCACCGGTAAGCAGTGAATTGCCCACGATAAGATTCGACATTACGGTGCGCGTTTCGCTGTGGTCGGGACCTTCGTAATAGTAGGCCAGGCCGTCGAGCTCTTTCGTTTCCACGAATTTTTCCAATGCCACAGTTACGCGGGCGGCGGTTTCGAGGTCGCTTTCGCGCAGCTTTTCGGAGATCGGGTCGGATACGGGATCCGGGGTGTCGAAAAAATCGAGAATGCGTTCCTTCATGTTTTCAATGTCGGCTCGCTCGGCCTGCTGATAGTGCGTCACGATCTCGTGTGCCTCGCATTGTACAATGTGCGCTCCAAAATGCGCCGTGAACATCGTCGAATCGGAATGCATATCGAGCATTGCTTCAATGGGATGCCCGATGTGTCCGATGCGTGCAGTCCGGACATCGTGCAGTACCGCCGCGATCCGACAGTATTCCTCGATCTCAGCGTCGGCCTGCGGATCGTCGTGCAATGTGCCAATGATCATATCCGGCACTTTTTTGCCCATACGGGCCGCTACACCCGCAAACTCCGGCAGGGAGCAGATATCGTCGTTGTAGAGCTGCATGTAGGTGGAGGCGCGTGTGTAATCCATGGCCTGGTCGGGTTGAAGGGCCACCAGCACGATCGGGATATTGAGGTTGCGGATAATGGTACCGAACGTATTGGAAGTCGCGTAGGTAAGCATATCGCAAAAGACCAGGTCCAGGTTCGCCGCGTTCAGCCTCGGAACCAGCTCATACGCTTTCTGTACCGTGTCGATCAGTCCAAAATCGATCAGCTCCACATGGGAGGTTTGACGGACCTTTGCGATAAAGACCTCCTGTTTTCGCAGCATATCTTCCAACAATCCCTCGAATTGGCTCCAATATTTGAAATAACCGACCCCGAAAACGCCGATTCTGGGCCGTGTCGGCTGTCGTTTCTGGATGATGGCTTCTGTGATCAGGTGGTTTTCGCTTTGTATTGTGTTTCCCATGAGTTTGGTAAAAGATTTATTTTCAAAGTTCATTTCTTAACGCACTAAGTTTTTTTGGCAATGGTTATTCCAATCCTTGTTTTCTTAAAAATTCAATGCTTGATATCGGCCAGCCCGCTCGGAGCAGGTATTACTGCCGGTGATTCAAAGAGTGGTCTGAGCCGCGGTACCAGTGCGATGAAGGCCAGGAATGCAACAGGGTAGAGTAACCCGGAGGCGATCCAAAGCGGTTTGTAGGTGTACTCGCCAATTATTTTCCCGATCATCGGGTTCAGGATCAGACTGGACAATGCACCCGCCGTTCCCGAAAGTCCCACGACGGTGGAAGTGGCCCGGGTGCCAAAAACGTCGGATATTGCCGTGATATAATTGGTAATCCAGCAGCCATGGGCAAACATGTACAAGGCCATGAGCCCCACCGCTGTCGACACCGACGAGGTGTATTCGGTTAGGGGGACAGCCAGCGTAAGCGCCGCTGCGCAGCCCATTACGATTTTTCGGGCACGCCCGGTTGCGATCCCGCTCCGGATGAGTTTGTCGGAAAAAAAGCCTCCGAGAATATTCGAGATACCTAATGCAAGAAAAGGAATCCAGAAGAGGTTGCCGATCTGTGCGAATGGGACGTGACGTACCTCGCTGAGGTATTTGGGGATCCAAAACATCATGAAATACATAACGGGGTCGAGCAAAAACCGCATCAGTACGAAAATCCACGTCTCACGGAACCGCAGGATCGCGCGGAACGGCAGGGCGGGGGACGAAGAAGCTACGACATCGCTGTTTTCAGTTGCTTTTGTCCAGGGCATCATCAGCCATACTACCACCCAGGCAATGCCGATGAGTCCGGGAATTACAAAACCGGCCCGCCATCCGTAAGAATCTGAAATCCAGATGGTAAGTGGAGGCGCAATCACAGCCCCGATGGCCGATCCGCCGATGGCAATGCCGTTGGCCAGTGCCCTTTCCTTTTTGTCAAACCAGTCATAAACGGTTTTGGCTGCACCCGGGAAGCAAGCTCCTTCGCCCATTCCCAGGAAAAAACGAAAGGTGAGCAACTGGGGAAAGCTTGTCATGACCCCATGCAGCGCATTGGCAACCGACCATACCCCCACGGCTATGCCGAGTCCTTTTTTGGCGCCGATCCGGTCGATCAGCAAACCGCCGACGGTGAACATCAGTGCGTAGCTCAGCAGGAAACTGGTGTTCACCCAGCCGTACTCCACGTCGCTGAACCCGAATTCCTTCTGGATCCGGATGACTGCGATGGACAGCACCTGCCTGTCGAGGAAGCTGAGTCCGGTAGCAATAAATACGAGCGATACGATCAACCAGCGGGTGTAGTTTTTCTTCATGGTAGCTTAACGCACTAACTTAATTTTTGTCAAAAATAAACTGGCAAAATACCAAATGCAAGCGTTTGGCATTTTTTTTCACCGGGGCGGCTATTTCGCCGTCCCGGCTGTGGAAAAGGGGCGCGTCGGGTTGGGGCGAAGGCTGTTCAATAAGATTTTTATATTGTACTGCTAGTTCGTATTTTGTGCCAGTTGCCTCTATCCTAATCACTTCCCTCTCTGAATGAACCAGCACTACAAGATTCAGCTCGACTCCGGGTACACTCTGGAGTTTGTCAGTTTTGATACCTATCATGAAGCGGACAATCTGGTAATCGACGAGTTTTATGAGCATTACAAGTCGGCATTTCGGGACAGACCTGTGGAAAGTAAGGAAGATCTGGTCGGCAGGCTGGACCGCCATGCGACTCCCCACAACCATATCGCCATTTGTAGAGACGGTGAAGATGTGATCGGGGGATTCATTCTGGAATGTTACCCGTGCAGGTATGCGCTGCTCACTTTCCTGTTCGTGCTGCCATCTTACGAGGGGAAAGGTATCGGGACCCAGTTGATTATTTCCCTTAAAAACTATGTGGACAATATCCTTAACGAGTCGGGCCAGGTTGTTCAGAAACAGGTTGCGGTCGTGCTGTTCGAGGCGCGCGTCGATGCGGTGTTCAATGGGATCAATTATGCTTCCATATCGGAATTTTACTATCGGCAGGATGTTCTGGAATGTCAGCTGGTTAACCTGTACTATGTAGAGCCGCTCAGCGGGGATGAGAACTATCTGCTGGGTGTGATCCCGACGATTTCCAGTGGCAATATCCGGGAAACGCTGACGATTTCAAGCTACTTTGTGTTTCTGGAAGAATTGTATCGTTCGGCGGATCCTGTGAATGCTGACGGCTACCTCCGCCGCGTGAAAGAACGGGTGCCGAAATTAATGCATGAGAAATTGCCTATCGTAGAATTTCCGAAACTGCAATGCCCAATTTTACAAATAACAAATGCCTCCGTTGCCCTCCATATTATCCAGGATCAGGATAAAAATATTGTTGTCGAAAATAATTATTACTGCAAAATATTCAACTCTTACGAAAAGGACCTTTTCTCTCAGCGATATGTGGAAAAGCCACCCTATTTCAGTAAATATATCGATACAAAACAGGTTCAGATCGAATTCGACGACATCGTTCATTTCACTTCCGAGGGGCGTGAG
Source organism: uncultured Dyadobacter sp. (assembly GCA_965649915.1). Classification (GTDB taxonomy): domain Bacteria; phylum Bacteroidota; class Bacteroidia; order Cytophagales; family Spirosomataceae; genus Dyadobacter. Next base: position 27,763 of record CBFGMV010000090.1, on the reverse strand, counting down.
GAGACTTTTATTTTTGTAGATCATCAGGGAAAGCTGCTAACAAAAAATGACCGGCAAAAGCAGGCGAATGTATTTATTAATCATACCTACTTTCCGGAGGGGAAAAAACTTATATGGACATTTGTTTTTTATCCGGTTACCCATTTCAACGAATTTGAAATCATTCAGTTGGAAAAATATTTTACAGGAAACCAGGAAAGTATCATCACCGGGGACGTCGATGCATTGAACCTGTCGGTGCGTTTCAGATATAAAAACAGGAACTTCGCCGATTTCAAATCCCTCGCCAGTGTGATGATCTCGGATCTGGAATTTGAACACAACAGTCAGATTGAAGAAGGTGCGAAAAAGCGCTTGGGCGACGTTTCTCTGGGGAGTATCCTGGCCGGGGCGGTGCAGGTTGACACCTCCGGCATTAAGTTCAGCAGAACGCCAACCAAGCGCGTACAGCTGGCGGGCAGGAGCAATTTCTCTGCGGATGCCGGAGGAGCGGATTTGCAATGGAGAGATATTTATCAGTATTATAATTCCGATGAATCCAGCCGAAAAAATGAGGACGGAGTGGATAGTCTGGAAGCAATTTATCTTGAAAGCAATTCCCTTGAATATGCACTCAATTCTTTTTGCGGGATCGCATTGGGGATATTTGATTTCCAAAGGATGTCTTTCGAGGAAGTCGGTGATACTTTGGTTCCGCTTGCCTCAACGGATTTGTATTTCCTGATTTTAAATAAAAGCTCCATTACCTGTTTTTGTCACGACAATAAGCTTTACAGTAACAGTATCAAATACGGAATCGGCATTAATCCTTATGTCATGATTCCCAATACGGTGCTGGCATACAATAGTTTTTGGACAGAGTATGGTGAAAGGCATCTGAAAGCAGAGAGGCAAACAGAGATAGCGGAGACCGGATGGTCAGTTAATCAGATCAGGTCTTTGTTTAAAAAAAAGAAAGAAACCAGGAGTTTGTATCTGACCCAGATATCCAATGACCTTTCCGTTGCATTGCACGCGGAAGTTTTGAACGTGTTTCAGTACGACACCGAGATCAGCGTATATAATGCCGGGATGGAGAAGAGGGGCATCCGAGAAAAACGCAGGGAATTGGAGCGCCGTAAGAGCGGGTATGATGAAGAATTGCGGGGAATGGATGCAAAGCGTTCCAATGCTTTTGGGATGCTGTCTATTATCCTGAGTGTCATATCGCTCACGCAGATCTATCAGTTTGTGCAGGAGATATGCAAGAGAATTGTGGCTTCCACGGACCCGTCGATCCACCTGGAGAATGTCGCCGAAAATGATCCGAGGGTATATGGCTGGGCGCTGGGCATTTCTTTTATCTTCATGCTGATCTTCGTGGTGCTTATTTACCGTTTTTATATGGCGTCGGAGAATAGTCATATGAGGAGGGCGACGGGGTGATGGTAAAAGGTTGAAACAGTGTCGCGGCCATCGGCCTTTTTCGCCCCTGGTATTGCCCAACTGGCTGTTTTGTTTGCCTGGATCAGCTGTATTTGTGTTCGCCGCCGGGCATTCTTCACGCACCTTCGTGTCATTAATCACTTCAATCGAATCAGATCATGACACGCAAGACAACAACAACTATTTATTGGATCGGTACGGCTTTGACTTCACTTTGGTTCGGGGCCAGCGGGTTTTTTGAGCTCACCAAAAACCCCGTCGTATGGGATATTACACAGCAACTGGGCTACCCGGCGCATTTCATTTACCTGCTCGGAGTTGCGAAGGTTTCGGGTGTGGCGGTTCTGCTTACTCCCGACAAGTTGCTTCGGTTGAAAGAGTGGGTGTTTGCCGGGGTATTTTTTGACATTCTCTTCGCATTTGGTTCGAAATGGAGCGTCCTGGGTCCTGGCGCTACCGTGGATGCGATCGTTGCTTTTGTGATGGTGTCGGTGACTTATGCGATGTTTCGAAAGCTCTATGATGTGTCTTATACGCAGGTGGCTTCTGTGTAGGTGTTGATTTTTTGAACGGTGCGGTTTTGCTGGTCGGAGACCAGCTTTCGCTCGGACGTAGTCAGTGACTACGCCCAGCAAGGAACCAGCTTTCGCTCGGACGTAGTCGGTGACTACGCCCAGCATCAAATGTACCCGTATTAATGCAGGAAAGCAGGGTTGTTTCACGCCCTGCTTTCCTGCATTAATACTTATGAAGCCGATCAGCCAAGGTGATGACCCGCGCCCATTCCGCCGTCGACGGCGATGATCGCGCCGGAGATGTAGCTGTTTTTCGCAACGGCGTACACCATCTGGGCTACTTCTTCCACTTCACCGATGCGGTTGATCAGGTGCAGGCCTGCCGCCGCGTCGGCATTGTCTCCGTGCATAGGCGTGCGGATAATGCCCGCGGAAATGGTGTTGACGCGGATATTTTGTTTGCCAAACTCCGCTGCCAACTGCACTGTGAGCGCATGAATGGCGCCCTTGCTGGCGATTGGTGCGGTAGCTTGCGCCCCGCCCAAGGCATGGGTCACCAGCGGGGTTCCGATATTGATCACTGAGCCGCCCTGTTGCTTAAGCATTTGCGGGATCGCCGCCTGGGTCGTGAAATAGGTACCTTTCAGGTTGGTGTTCAGGAAACGGTCGAGATATGCCTCATCCACTTCCAGGAATGGCTTGGTTTCATAGATACCCGCATTATTGATCAGCACGTCGGCCGATCCGAATTGCTCCACGGCGGTTTTGACGAGCTGTTCTCCCGTAGCTTTGTCGGCAATGTTGCCGGCTACCCGGGCCAGGTTCGGTCCGCCACCCAGTTCGTGGAATGTCTCTTCCAGCTTGCTTTCCGTGGCAGAATTGATCACCACATTGTCCCCCCGTTCCAGAAAATAACGGGCTACTTCTTTACCTATACCGGACGATGCCCCGGTCACGATGATGGTTTGCTTTTTCATGTTCGAAGATGTTTACTTTTTATCGGCAGTGATGCCTCTTTCCCTGAGCACTGATGTCTGTTCGCCTGCGTATCCCCAATCGTCGAGCTCCACTTCCTGGATCACGACGTGGGTGAGGTGCGGATCTTTGTTGAGTACCTCCGTCATGACGTCGGTAACGCCCTTGATGAGCCGTTGTTTCTGTTCGCGGGTGACTCCTTCCCGGGTGACTTCTATTTTGATGTAAGGCATGACATTGCTTGTTTAGTTTGACGTCATAAAGTTGCGCCCTAAATCTCGCCCGGTTGTGTGATCCAGGTCACATTCCGATCATACCGGTAAATGTGTGATATAGATCACATTAGCAGGACAGGCGATCGTCCGGGCAATTCTTTCTGCGTCAAATCGGGATCTGCAATCGGAATTCGTGTTAAATTTGCAATAAACTTAATTATACCAATTACAAATAATAACCTCTCCGGCTTGCGCCGCTTGTTCCAATCCTATGTTCAGCACCATTTGTCTCCTGTTTCTTTGCGGGTTTATTTTTTGGATGAATACTTCCAAACGTATCACCTGGACGGACAAGAATCCCGTCATGGCCCGGACGGCAGCCCATCCCCGATACAGCCGGTATGTGGCCGGAGCCTTGTTTCTGCTGGCGACTGCGCTGTGTGTGGGCGTGCTGGGCGTGGGAAGCGGGTTGTTTGCGGCTATTGTGATCCTGATGACGGCCGGCTCGGTGTCTGTCCTGTTTTTTCCGTTCCGTTACTTCGGTTTGAAGGCGGTTGCGATACTTTACGTGTGTGCATTCGCCCTTGAACTCATTATCCGTTGACCCTATGCCTGCCAATAAGAAGTATTTAACCAAATCCCCCTGGCTGCGTCTGAACAAGATCCTGGCCGGAACCGTGGGCGGCTATGCGGTCATGATGAGCCTGCATCTTTTTCTGACCGCTTTTCTGCCGAAAGAGGAAGTCATTGTCACGGCTTTTATTACGGGCTATCTGTTGTGGGCATTTCTGCTCCTGTACGCATTCATAGCGCGTAACGTGTGGCGCGTATGGGCATTGTATGTGGTCCTCACACTGGTATTTGCCCTGCCTTATCTACTGAAATTCAACGTCAACCATGGATCCTAGGAAGTACAATATCTATTTTCATACGCATACGATCAGCGGGATTATCATCGCCGCATTGCTGTACGTGATCTTCTTCGCCGGGTCTTTTTCTTTTTTCAAGGATGACATTGCGGCTTGGCAAAAAGGAAAATCCGTGGTGGCGCAGCAACCGGGCCCGCCTTACAATCACCTGCTCGATTCGCTGTCACGGCACTATGACCTCCGCGGCCGGAACTTCGACTTTTATATACAGCGCCAGGGACAGGGTACCTATGTGAGCATGACCGCGTCTCAGGATACCACCATCAGTAAGCCTAAGCCCAAGCCCGAAAAGCAGGAAAAGAGGAGGGGACGAGGGCGTAGGGATGATGATGATTCGGCTTATTTCCTATATAGTTTTTCGGATAAAAACGCGGGTGATTATTCCAGCAGCTACGATATGGCCGAGTTTCTATACCGGCTCCATTTTCTGGCCCAGCTCAATCAGATCCCCATCAACATCGGGACGCCATTCGGCTATCTGCTGGCCGGGATTGTTGCATTTCTTTTCCTGTTCGCATTGATCACCGGCTTGCTGCTGCATTGGGACAAGATCAAAGCCAATTTCTTCCTGTTCAGGCCTATGAGCAAATGGAAGACCGTCTGGACGGATATGCATACCGTGCTGGGGGTGATAGGCTTTCCATTTCAACTCGTCTTCGCCGTTACCGGGGTAGTGCTGATCGTCAACTCGGTAATGCTGGCGCCTTTTGCCAACCTGCTCTACGAGGGCGATTCCGAGAAAATGTACGAGCGCCTGCAATACAATAAGTCGGTGCAGGTCGATTACACCTATCAGCCGATGAACGTAGCCTTCGATATGGATGCATTTGTCGGGAAGTGGCAAAATGAATGGAAAACCAGCAAGATTTCAAGGATCTACATCCGTAATTACCAGGACGAAAGCATGCAGATCAGCATGGAATCGAAGCCGGACCCGCGCGAAAGTTTTACCGGATCAGGCTATGTGCGTGTGGATGTGGCGAGCGGCAAGGTGCTGGAACAAAAATCCCCTTCCGAAGGCGGCAATTATATCGATACCGTAAAGGGACTGATTTACCACTTGCATTTCGGCGATTTCGGCGGCAAGCCGCTCAGGATGGTGTTCTTCCTGCTGGGATTGATGGGCTGTGCGGTAATCCTGTCGGGGATTATGGTCTGGCTCGTGGCCCGGGACAAAGTAAGTACGGAAGTCCGCAAGCGTCGATTCAATTTCTGGGCGAGCAACCTGTTCCTGGCCGCTTGCCTGGGTATGCTTCCGGTGACGGCATTTACATTTATCATGCTGAAAACACTCAATCATATCGACCAGTCCGTCATTTACAACGTATACTTTTACAGCTGGCTGCTGCTGGGGGGATACCTGATGGCCCTGCGTAACCTGACGCTCATGAACCGGCAGACATTGCTGCTTTCCGCCGTACTCTGCCTGGGTGTCCCGCTGGCCAATGGCTTTTCGACTGGCTTGTGGATGTGGAATACGTGGCCGCAAGGGGCATTCGACATTTTCTTTATCGATGCATTGTTCCTGGTGCTGTCTGGCTGCTCCGCCTTTGCTTATCTGAAAGTAGGTGTGCAGGCGAAACCTTTCCATGTTTTGGGTCGGGCATAACGAGTTGATATTCAATATGCGGGCTGACTGATGGCATGCTCCACGAAAAGAAATCTATGATTTGAGGGAATATGGAATGCGTTTCGGTTCCGACCAATCCAAATTGGAAGATTAGTTCAAAACGCTCACTGGACCCCCGCATTGAATAAGTATGGGGTAAAACGGTAGGAGTATTCAACGGGCCTGTCAGTAGTCCAGCCAGTTTTTCAGAAGATTGGCTTTTTCCCGACTTACCACAAGCTCCACATCGTAATTGTTCCGGATGTCTATTTTCAATTTGCCATTGAAATAATTGTGGATCTGCTGAATGGCGTCGATGTGGATGATAAATTGCCTGTTGGCCCGGAAGAAAAGCCTGGGATTGAGTTGCTGTTCGAGCTCTTCCATGGTTTGCGGAATCACCTCCTCGGAACCGTCGGCCAGTTTGGCGCGGGTGATCTTGAATTCGGAATAAAAGTAAACGACGTCGCTCACCAGCACCGATTTATACCCGTCTTTGAACGGCAGCAGAAACCTGTTCCTGAACTCCTTGGGCTGCATAAAGTTCAGAAGTCCTTCTAATGAGCGGATACTGTACCGGTCGGATAGCGCCTCCGCCTCGTTGAGCGCGTTTTCGAGCTCTTCCTGCTCCACGGGTTTCAGCAGGTAATCGATGCTGTTGTACTTGAATGCACGCACGGCGTACTCGTCATAGGCGGTAGTGAAAATAACCGGGCACTCGATTTTAACCCGTTCAAATACTTCGAAACTTAATCCGTCGGACAACCTCACGTCGATCATGATCAGGTCGGGTTGCGCATGCTGGCCCAGCCATTCGACGGTGTCGGTAATGCTTTCGAGCACAGCAAGGACTTCGGCCCGGGGGCGAATGATTTTGATCAGCCGTCGCAGCCGGTCGGCATTGGGTTTTTCATCCTCGATGATCAGAATGTTGTTAATCATAATTTTATCAGGGGTATGATCACTTTGAACGTATCGGCGTCGGTCACGATCTCGGGTGCTTTTTGCGCCAGCAGGTTGAACCTTCGCACAATGTTGGCAATGCCGATTCCCGAAGAATGAATGGGTTTTTCAATGGGCAAAAGCGTGTTTTCGACGATCAGTTTTTTGTCTTCCGTACTGAATATTTTCACTTTCAAAGGCTCTTTCTTGCTGGTCCGATTGTGTTTCAATGCGTTTTCCACCAGCAGTTGCAGGGTCAATGGCGGCATAAAAAGATGCCGGTGCGCCGGATCGACGTCGATCTCGAACGACACTCCCTCGCCAAAACGGTGCTCGATGAGGAACATGTAGGAATTCAGGAATTTGAGCTCGTCTTCCAGCGGGATCACGTCTTTTTTGGAATTGACCAGCATGTAGCGGTAAATCCGCGAGAAGTTCTCGGCATATTCATACCCCAGCTGCTGGTCTTCCAGGATCAGTTCGGAAAGTACGCTCAGGTTATTGAAAACGAAATGCGGATCGATCTGTAATTTCAGGGATTGGAGTTCGGCCTCCATTGCAGCCTGGTTCAGCTGTGCAACCCGGATGGCTTCGTTCCGCCAGTTGATGATCAGGTAGTTGCCGATATTGATGCCCATGATCATGATCGCAATGATGGTACTCACGACCATCCATTGGATAATGCCCCTGGTCTCCTCAATGGAAAGCCCCGATTCCAGGATGAGCAGCTCCTTCTGATCGGAGAGGTAAATGAATGCGATGTTGATCACCAGATTGACCACCAGTACCGTGATCAGGTTCAGGACCGTTTCCAGCGCCAACCGACGCCCGGGATCTTCTTTCCAGGACAGATAGCGGTTCAGCCTGGCCCCGATAGCGATGTTGATCTCGGAAATGGAAAAGCAGAAAAGAAAGGACGTAAGCCAATCGCCGAGGATCACATGCGGTTTGCGCTGGAAGTAATCCTGCCAGTAGGGCGCGAAGGGGTCGAGAATGTACGAGACGAGGTACAATGCAAGGAAGGCGAGTACCGCAACCAGGATCCGTTTTCCTTTATTGTTTAAAAAAAAGGCATCTCTTTCTGTGATCATGCATTGTGTCAGGTTTGTCGGGAACACCGCTTTCCGGAAAGGATCAATGGCATTATTCCCATACAAAAATAAAATCAGGGTGGCCGGGCTGCCGGAAAATTAATCCAATACGTGGAAATACGGTACCGAAGTGCATGAGCACGCGACTGAAACGGTGGCTTGGCCCGGCAAAATAACGCCCCGGATTCGGTGTGGCCATTCTTCGTTTCGGTAGCGAAATTCAACACTTCGGTCAGATAAGACCGCTTCCGGCCACTAAACGTGCATTTTTTTGTGTCGAAAATCAACTTTCTAAAAAATGATACAAGGATTTTTTTTCGGCCATGAAAAAACAAAACAGGTTTTGCTGCTGGGCCTGGTCGTATGGATGTCGTCGTGCGGTCCCAAGCAGGAGCAACCCCCCATGCAAAATGCACCTGTGAGCGTCGATTTCCATGAAATACGGGCGGGGGCGGCGCAGCTGGAAACCAGGTACCCCGGATCGATCGAAGGCTCGGTGAATGTCGATATCAAAGCCCAGGTCAGCGGCTACCTGGATGAAATCTACGTTCGCGAAGGTGATTATGTGCAAAAAGGCAAACCGCTGTTCCGGATCAAGGGAGATGTGTTCCAGGAACAGGTCAACAACAGCGACGCGGCATTGAAAGCAGCACTGGCCGCTGAGGAAAGCGCACGGATCGAGCTGGAAAAGATCCGGCCGCTGGTTGCCGGGAAAGTAATGTCGCAAATTCAGTTGCAGACCGTCGAGGCCGCATACGCAACCGCCAAAGCGCAGGTGGCACAGGCGAAATCCGCATTAGGCTCATCGCAGATTAACGCCGCCTTCAGCCTCATTAAGGCGCCGGTCAGCGGGTATATCGGCCGCATTCCGAACCGGATCGGTAACCTGGTGACGCCGGCCGACGCGACCCCGCTTACGACCCTGTCGGATATCGACCAGGTATTCGTGTATTTCTCATTGAGCGAGGCGGATTTTATCGCGTTTAGCAAGGACCGTAAGACCGACGAGGGACTGAATACCGTCGCCCTGATCATGGCCGACGGGACAACCTTTCCGCAGAAAGGCCGGGTCGAGATAGCGAGCGGTAACATCGAACGGGCGACGGGAAGCATTCCCCTGAAAGCCATTTTTCCTAATCCCGACAAATTGCTGCGCTCCGGCGGCTCGGGCAAGGTGGTGCTGACCAAAACCCTGGCCGCTGCGCTGACGGTGCCGATGGCGAGTGTCAAAGACATTCAGGACCGGTATTTCGTATTCGCCCTGGCCGACAGTAACAAGGTCACCATGAAGCCGATCGAGGTGAGCGGAAGGGTCAAAAACCATTACATTATCAAAGCCGGCCTGGCGGCAGGCGACCGCATTGCATTAAACCGGATCGATGTCCTGGCCGAAGGTGCCCCTGTGGTTCCGGGCAAAGCAGAGGCGGAAGTAGCCGGCAAGTAAGCGCATCAACCAAACTGAAATCAAGACATGTTAAAAAGAATCATAGACCGGCCGGTATTGGCCACGGTGATCTCCGTCGTGTTCGTAATCCTGGGAATCATCGGTCTCACCCGCCTGCCGATCACGCGTTTCCCCGACATTTCACCGCCTACCGTGCTCGTAAGCGGCAGTTATCCCGGTGGTAACAGCGAAGCCGTACTGCGTTCGGTGGTAACGCCATTGGAAGAACAGATCAACGGGGTGGAGAACATGCAGTACATTAGCTCCACGGCAAGCAACGACGGCACGTTTTCGGTGCGCGTCATTTTCAAACAGGGAGTAGACCCCGACCAGGCTGCGGTAAACGTCCAGAACCGGGTACAGCAGGCTACACCGATCCTGCCGCAGGAAGTGATCCGGATGGGACTCACCACCTCCAAGCAGCAGAACAGCATGATCATGATCTTCAATGTATTTGCGGAGGATAATGCCAAATACGACGAGCTGTTCCTGCAAAACTACGTGAATATCAACCTGATCCCGCAGATCAAACGTGTACCCGGGGTAGGGCAGGCCCAGGTGTTCGGTTCAAAAGACTACTCGATGCGTGTGTGGCTGAACCCGCAGAAAATGGCGGGCTACCAGCTCGTTCCTTCGGACGTGACGGGCGCTATTGCACGGCAAAGCCTGGAATCGGCGCCGGGCAAGCTGGGCGAAGAGTCGGATGCCGCGCTTGAATTTGTGATCCGGTACAAGGGAAAGAAATACCTGCCCGAGGAGTATGAAAACATCATCGTTAAAAGGAATGGTACCGAACTGGTGCGGTTGAAAGATGTGGCGAGAGTAGAGTTCGGGTCGATCAGTTACAGTGGTAACAACAAGGATAACGGGCGTAATGCGGTATCGGTGGCCATTTTGCAAACCTCGGGTTCCAATGCGAACGAGATCGAGATTGGTGTAAAGAATGAGATCAAAAAGGCGTCGCGCTCCTTCCCTCCGGGCATCAGTTATAACACATTGATGAGCACGAAAGACAGGCTCGACGAAAGTACGAGCCAGGTGCAGTCGACGCTCATCGAGGCATTCATACTGGTGTTTATCGTCGTGTTCCTGTTCTTGCAGGACTTCCGTTCCACTATTATACCCGCCATTGCGGTGCCGGTCGCCATTGTGGGTACCTTCTTTTTCCTGCTCGCATTCGGGTTTACGATCAATATCCTGACGCTCTTTGCCCTCGTGCTCGCGATCGGTATTGTCGTCGATGACGCCATTGTGGTGGTGGAAGCGGTGCATAGCAAAATGGAGCATTCGCACATGAGCGGGCGGGACGCTACGCACAGCGCCATGGGCGAGATCACGGGCGCGGTAATTTCGATCACACTCGTGATGTCGGCGGTATTTATCCCGATCGGTTTCATGACCGGTTCGTCGGGGCTTTTTTACAAACAATTCGCATACACCCTCGCCATTGCGATCATCATTTCGGCGATCAATGCATTGACGCTCACGCCAGCGCTTTGTGCGCTCCTGTTGAAAAATGTACATGGCGAAGGGCCAGGGGGAGAACCGGTCAAATTGAATTTCAGCCAGCGCTTTTTCACGGCATTCAATTCCGGGTTCAATAGCATGACCGGCCGATATGTACGCGGCGTGCGGTTTCTGGCTGGGAAAAAATGGCTGGCCGCAGGGCTGGTCGTCGCCATCACCGGCTTTGCGGTTTACCTGCTCAACAGCACACCCCGCAGCTTTGTACCGATGGAGGACGACAATTTCATCGTATACAGCCTGGGCATGCCTCCGGGTACCGCGCTGACGCGTACGACCGAGGCTGCGAATAAGATTGATAAGCTGCTGGAAGGCGTCGAAGCCATTGAAAGCAATACCAGCATCACAGGTTTTAATATCCTCGGCGGTAATGCAAGTGCCGCCTATGCAACCGGTTTTGTTAAATTGAAAGAGAAAAAGAACAGGGGAAAGGTTCAGGACATCGATCAGATACTGGGCATCATCACCGAAAAACTGTCGACGGTAAAGGAAGGTACCGTGATGGCGTTCCGCTCTCCGCCGGTGGAAGGTTACGGGATCACGAGCGGGGCGGAGGTTGTGTTGCAGGACCGGATGGGCCGGAGCCCGGCCTCGTTGAAAGCCATGGCTGACACGGTTATGGGGCAGATCATGCAGCAGCCGGGCGTGCAGTATGCCTACACGATGTTCCGCGCCGACTACCCGCAGCTTGAACTGGAAGTGGATGAGGAGAAGGCCACGCAAATGGGTGTGGATGTGGACGCGATGCTGGGGGCGGTACAAACCTATTTTGCGGGTGACCAGTCGCTGAACTTCACGCGGTTTGGTAAGTTTTACCGTGTCAATGTCAAGGCGGACGGTGTTTTTAGGACTGATCAGGAAGCGTTCAACGAAATATTCGTGCGCAACGACCAGGGCGGGATGGTGCCTGTCAAATCGATGGTTACCCTTAAAAAGGTGTACGGGCCCGAATCGGTGAGCCGGTACAATCTGTACAATTCCCTGACGATCAATGTGGTGGCAGCGCCAGGTGCAAGCAGTGGTTCTATCATGGAAAATCTGGAAGAGCGCGTGCTTAACAAACTGCCGGGCGATTACAGCTACGAATGGACCGGGCTTAGCCTCGAAGAGAAATCCTCGGGCAACCAGACGATGCTGATCCTCATGCTGAGCCTGTTGTTCGTATACTTCCTGCTGGCGGCGCAGTATGAGAGCTATTTGTTGCCGCTTGCCGTGCTTCTGTCCATTCCGACGGGTGTGATCGGAGCATTCCTGGGGATCAAATCCATCGGGCTGGACAATAACATCTATGTTCAGGTCGGGTTGATCATGCTCATCGGGCTGTTGGCCAAAAACGCCATTCTGATCGTCGAATTCGCGGTGCAGCGCAGGCGTGCGGGCCTATCGATCGTCGAAGCGGCCCTGGACGCCTCCCGTGCGCGGCTCCGGCCCATTATCATGACATCGCTTGCATTCATCGTGGGGATGATCCCGCTGATGCTCGCCAGCGGCGGTTCGGCTTCGGGGAACAAATCCATCAGCACCGGTGCGGCCATGGGAATGCTCAGCGGTGTGGTGCTGGGCGTATTTGTGATCCCGCTCCTATACATGCTCTTTCAGTATTTGCAGGAAAGAGTTTCACGCAAACGTCCCGACGAACTTGTAAACGGATAAAAATGAAAACAACCAATCGATATATATGGGGTAGCCTCGCCCTGGCATTGTCCCTTTCCGCCTGCCGGGTAGGAAAGGAGTACAGCCGCTCCGAGCTGAACATGCCGGAGCAATACAGGCAAAATGTAGCCCTGACGGCCGATTCCGTGAACTTGTCCTGGCGGACCTTCTTCCGTGATTCCGCATTGACGGGGCTGATCGAAAAGGCATTGGTAAAGAATAATGATATTGCCGTGGCGATGATGACCATGCAGCAGCTGGATCTCACCTACAAGCGGGCCAAACTGGGCCTGATGCCCACCGTTGACCTGAACGTAGGGGCGAACCGGACCTGGCTTTCGACCAACTCGCTCAACGGTTCGCTCAGCGACCAGTTTCTGGGAACAAGCTATATGGACGACTACAACGCGTCGATCCGGGTGAACTGGGAGGCTGATATCTGGGGCAAAACCAGGATGCAGAAAGAAGGGGCACTCGCCAATTATTTCGCCCAGAAAGAAAACCTGTCGGCACTCAGGACACGCATCATTGTGCAGGTCGCGCAGGCCTATTATAACCTGATCACACTCGATGAACAGATGAAGATCGCGCAGCGCAATGTGGAACTGGGTGACAGCACGCTGCATATGATCCGGTTGCAGTACGAGTCGGCGCAGGTGAACTCGCTGGCATTGGAGCAGGCCGAGGCGCAGAAGAAAACGGCCGAATTGCTGGTCCCTCTTGCATTGCAGGACATTGCGGTGCAGGAAAATGCATTGAGCATCCTTTGCGGCGGCTATCCGGACAGCATTCAAAGGACCGGTGCGGCGGCGGCATTGACTGCCGGTATGGCACTCCCTGCTGAGGTACCTGCCCGCTTGCTGAGCCGCAGGCCCGATGTGAAAGCGGCGGAGTTTGCAGTGATCGCAGCCAACTCCCAAACCGGCCTGGCAAAGGCGGCCATGTATCCTGCCATCAGTCTCACGCCGTCGGTCGGGGCCAATTCATTCAAGTTCAATGCCTGGTTCGACCTTCCGGGTTCGATGGTGAAAACGATCGGCGTCAATCTCGTTCAACCGATTTTCCAGCAAAAAACATTGAAAACAGCCCACGAAATAGCACAGATCGAGCAGGAGAAAGCGGCGGTGCAGTTCCGGCAATCGGTGCTGACGGCCGTAGGGGAAGTGTCGGACGCCCTGGCGAAGTCGGAGTACGCGGAGCAGCGGCTGCAACTGGCAGGCGAGAAAAAGGCATACCTGGCCAGGGCGAACCAAGCTGCCATGGTTTTGTACCAAAGTGGCATGGCGACTTATCTGGAAGTAATTACCGCGCAGAACAATGCATTGCAGAATGATCTGGAAGCGATCGGAATCAATAGGGAGAAATTCAACGCCCTGACGGACTTGTATCGGGCTCTGGGTGGCGGCGACGAGAACTGATGTAATTAATTCAGTGATGTAAATGGTATCAGGCCGGTAATGAGCGCATTTGCTTCATTACCGGCCTGATTTACAATTCATTCCGCACCAGTTGCCTGAATGCGAGGTTGACGAGGATCGTTTTTTCGAAACCGGCTTGCGTAAATATTAAGCCGTAGAAATTCTTTTTCCGGTTGATCCACCCATGAATGCCCGTCGCGCTCAGGCACGCCACTTCGGTGGCATTGTTGTATTCGAATTCATACCGGAAAAGCCCCAGACCATAGGTAACGTCGACATTGTTGCTCTGATCCACCTCCATCGTTTCCACAGATGCCGGTTTCAAAACCTGCACACCGCCATAGGTGCCTTTGTTATAAAGCATGGTCAGGAACCGGAGGTATTCGTTCATTGAGCACACGATGCCGTAACCCGTTGCCGGATTGGCAGGGTGGCCGGGACTGTACACCACTTTCTGCATCCCACATTTGGAACCGATGCGCTCCTGGAAGATCTGCGCCCAGGGCTTTTGCTCTACCACCTCGGCTACGCGGGACGCCACGCTGTACGCCACGCTGCCATAAAGCGCAGACTTGCCTGGGGTAAACAGCAGCTGGGTTCTCAGCGCAATGCTGTCGATATTTTGCTGAAGAGTGAGGTTGCTGCGCTCGTCAAAAGGGGATTCCACCACAATGCCTGACGTATGCGAAAGCAACTGCCGGATCGTAATGGCCTTTTTCTCGTTGTTGAATGAGGGAATGTATTTGCTTACCTTATCGTCAAGCGTCAGTTTTCCCGATTCTACAATGCTCATGATGACGGCGGCGGTAACCGCCTTGGATGCCGACATGATAGGCAAACGCGTATCGGCGTCATAAATTCCCTGGCGGTAACCAAAGAGTGTCGTATCACGGCGCCCTACAAAAACCATAAGGTTCCTGTCATAGCTGGCTGCGTTCTTCTTCAGGAAATTATAGAATGATAAACGCGCCACGTACTGGTAGGGCTTGGCATTGACCAGGGGAACGCCAGTGCCATCCCGGAATATCAGCTTCTTGACGTCCAGATTAAGATTGGATACCGGAATGGAATCGAGCTGTGAAAGCGGGCTGTCGCATTTCACGCAATCTGTTTGAGTAGTGTCCGGCTTCTCTTGCTCCACCGGCGCAGGCGTATTTTTATTTCCATCACACGAAACGGCCACAATTGCCAAAAGAATAACTAGCAATTGTTGTTTCATAATCTGCTGACAGGAACTGATTGGGGGAATAACTTCCTTCGGTAATTCATAAATGGTAACTCCACGAACTGGTACATCAAATAGGAGACCAAATATATGAAAATATACGTACCGATGAAGAATGCCCACCGGGATGCAGGCACATCAGGCTGACTTTCCCTATACCAGCTGATCACTTTTTCGATGATCAGCAAATGCATCAGATAGAAGGAGTAGGAGGTCTGGCTGACGCTCGTGATCACTTTGACGGCCCATTTGCCGGGGCGCGGGCAAGTGATCGCATACGGGAGCATCAAAGCGAATGTGCAGCAGAATGCGGGCAGCATCAGTACATCCACGAAAAAACCGGATTTGCCGCCCGCGACCGTGTGATTCACCACCTGAAAAAGGATCATCAGGCCTACACAACCAGCCACGAGCAGGACCAGCCTGATTTTTTGGGACAGGTGGTATTTTTCAAGTAAATACCCTGTCAGGCACCCGTAAGCAATGGCGTCGATGCGGAACATCACCATTTTTCGCATGGTATCCCAATGCCCGGATGGGGGCACGAAAACCTTCCAGCCCGCAGCCAGGACTCCTTTGTTCAAAAGATCCGTAAACAGATTTTGCTGATACATCCAGTGGTAAGCGGCCTTGGTCAGCAACCCGAAAATAATAAATGCGCCTATGCCCGCAAGGTATATGTGATGCCGGCTGCGGCGTTTTGGGGACAATGCGATGACCATTAATGCGGCCGGAAAGAGCAGGTAAAACCATTCCTCGACAGCCAGGCTCCACGAATGCGGGAAGAAGTCGGGAATGGGCGTCAGGATGTTTTGCGCAAAAACAAGGTAGACAAACCGGTGGCGGGTCGCTTCCGAGAAGAAAAAGTAGATCGTAAACGCGACTAAATAAGCCGGCAGTGTCCTTAACCAGCGGTTTACCCAAAAGACTTTCACAGCCTGCCAGCTGATCGCGGGAACGAGTACGGTGCGCATGATGATGCGTCCGATCAGGAAACCGCTCAGGACAAAAAATGCTTCGACGCCCATACCTAGCCACCCGAAGGGAAACATTTTGTCGAATGGATTTAATGGCATCGAATGCGACAGGAATACCATGATGATGGAGCACGCCCTCATCAGGTCCAGTCCAAAGATCCGTTCGTTTTTTTCAGAGATCGTTGATGTAAATTTTTGAGTCATGTGCACAGGTGTTGTTGAGCATTTTTCGGTACAGACACGCGATTGATGAGCAGCGTGGCAGTTTTTCCAGGCAGGCACTGCAAACCTGTTACGGTGAGCGGCTCGTAAAATGTACTAATGTGCAGTATGTGTTGGAATTAAATAAAGTAGAGTTACGTGTCGAATAGAGGGATTTTACGCATGCGTATTTGTGCAGTCGCGACGTAATTTGCATTTATATGCCCGAAATTCATGATTAAGTGGCATCCACTCAACCTTTCTGTAACCGGGCATCTGATCAAAGCGTAGCCCGCAGAAAAACCAACCGCCATGATCGATAAAGAACCCCTCATTGAAAGCCTGCTGGCAGAATTCGGGCCGCAGATCGGAAGCGATCTGCCGAAATATAAGAACCATGTATACAGGGTCTACCTGAATTGCAGGCTGCTCGATCACGACGTGGCAAATTTTGAAGCCTACGCCATTGCTGCCGTCTTTCACGACATCGGGATCTGGACCGACCGGACGATCGACTACCTCGATCCGTCCATTCAGCAAGTCAGGACCTACCTGAACAGCAACGGCAGGGAAAGCCTGGAAGCGGAGATCAGCCTGATGATTGACTGGCATCACAAAATCGGGAAGTATCGAGGATCGTTCGCGGGTTCGGTAGAAACGTTCAGAAAAGCAGACTGGATCGACGTGTCGCTGGGTATATTGTCCTTCGGAATCGACAAAAGGGTGCTTCGCCGGAACCGGAGAGCGCTTCCTAACCGGGGTTTTCATTTATTTCTGCTGCGTAAAATCCTGCGTAATTTTTTCCTCCATCCATTGAATCCGCTGCCCATGTTCAAATGGTAATGTGTGGGCATTGCAGTAAAGCTTCAAAGCCGATTCTGCGTAGTCTGCCTCACAGTGAGCAAGAACTTGCCGGTTTTCGGAAAACGTAATCCTTCGTCCGGATCGTCCGGTGCCGGAGAGGCGAAGCCCGGCCTAAAACGGTTACAGTGACACCGGCCTTCGGACGGGCACGGATTTTTAATGAATGTCTGATCTGCCGGCGATCAATGCCGGTCACGGGACCCCCGAAATCACAGTAAAGTAACAGCGCCGCCACAGCGGCACCACTTAAAAGTGATCAACCGGATGTACACCCAGGACCCATATTCCCAAGTCGTAAAAATCGTCTACTACACGCACCCATTGTGCCCGGTCAGCTGGGCCATGCAGGCCGACTGGCAGCGTTTTGTCGGGACATTCGGCCCATACATCAGTACCCAATTTTGTATGGCAGGTAATGCATCGGACCCAGCTCAGTCGCCGGAAAAAGGCGCATTCCCGGCTTACGTTACCTGCCTGGCTGTAAAGGCGGCCGGTTTGCAATCATCTGTTGCGGCGGATCTGTACCTGGGACGGTTGCGAAAAGCAGCGATGGCCGAGCAGCGTGACATACTTCAACCCAGTGTGCTGGCCGAATTGGCCCGTGAAATCAGCAAGTACTACCGCGGCGAGTTTGATTTTCACCGATTCGGGAAGGACTTCGATACGCGCGCTACCCGGCAGGCTTTACATGCCGATGTACAGAAAGCATATTGCAACAGGATCGACCGTTTTCCGACACTCACACTGACCGTGGCAGGGAAGGGAATAAAGATCGCTGGCCAGGCTACTTATGAAAAGCTGGTGACGGCAATCCGAAAGTTGTTAACCGGCGCCGATCTGCGGCCGCCGGTGTTCTGATTGGCGGGAAGTTTGCTCTCCAAAAACCTACGCTTCGTGCGCCAGCAAATTAACAGCTTCGTCGTTGCCCTGCTGGGTGGCGTGATCAAGGGCGGTGTAGCCACGCGAATCCCGTATGGTCAGGTTGGCTCCGTTTTCCAGCAACAGATGTACCATTTCATTTCGTCCGAATAGTACCGCAAACATCAGCGCAGTGCCTCCGTTGCCGTGTTGCCGGTCAAGGTCAGCGCCGTGCATGATGAGCAGTCGCGCTATGTCGGTATAGCCTTTAAAAGCGACACCCATCAGCGCGGTATTGCCACCCAGGTCAGCGGCATTTACGTCGGCCCCGGCATTGAGCAGCACGGTCGCGGCCTCATACCGATTGTTGTAGCAGGCAATGATCAACGGGGTGTAGCCCTTTGTGTCAGATATATTTACGTCGCTTCCGCGGGTGATGAGCTCCGTTAAAACAGCTGCTTCGCCCAGTCTGGCCGCGTGAATCATGATTTCGGTAACGTTTTCCATTGGGTGTTTGGGTTCATGCAGAAGCCGGGGGCAGATCCCCGGCCTGCTGTGTTGGACGATTGATCCCCTTAAGAATGGGGATGTTATTTCAGGTTTCTGATCACTAATGCGGCTGCCACTCCGCCCAGCACATACCAGGCCACGGTGAGCAGTTTGGTTTCCTCGGTTTTAGCAACCGGCGTCTCGTCGAGCCCCAGCGGTTTCGCCAGTCCGATCGCGCCCAGGCCGGCCATCAGCCCGTAACCTGCGCCTCTCCACAGAATGGTTTCCCGGTCGCCTTTCCCGATCATCGCGTAGTACCCGGCATTGCTGGCAAGGTCCGCGGCAAGCGTGGTGACGGTGAGGGTTTGCCCGGTAGGTGCCTCCAGACCTACCGCTTCAACGGTTTTGCTGAGGGCTTCCTCTCCCAGCTGATCGATTTGGGGAGCTTTATGGTAAACACGTTTGGCGGCTTCGTGTATCAGGTTCAGTACGACGGCTCCGCTGATTCCGCCCAGGATGTTTCTCATTTCAGGTTTCATAGATGTCGATGTTTTTTTGAGGGTTTTATTGAAAAAATTGAACCAGGGATTGGCAGGGTTGAATATGTGTTTGAAACGGGAAGGTCCTGGACATAATCCACGCCGCTTTCAGGCAAATGGGACAACCGGCACCGCTGGCACATTTATTTTCACAGTCCCGGCCGCCGTGCGTGGTATGCAATGCCTTACCTGATGCCGGTGTGGTTTTAGAATAAATTGTCATGGAAAAGAAAAAGAAATTGGGTGTTGCCCTGGTCGGACTGGGGGAGTACGCCATCGGAGAGCTGATCCCCTCCCTTCAGGAAACAGAACATTGTTACTTGGCGGGACTGGTAAGCGGAGATGTGGAGAAACTGGATCATTGGGGAAAGGAAGCGGGGCTCGAAAGCCGGGCCCTCTATTCCTACGATAACTTTGATCAGATCGTGAAGAATCCCGACATTGACATCGTCTACATTACGCTCCCTAATTCGATGCACGCAGAATACTGCATTCGTGCGACTCGCGCGCGAAAGCACATCATTTGTGAAAAGCCGCTGGCCATGGATCTGGATGAATGCCGCCGTATCCAGGAAGCGGTCGGGGACGCCGGGGTACGGTTCTCGATGGGCTACCGGCTGCATTTTGACCCTTATCATATGGAGGCGATGAGGCTCGGACAACAGGAAGTCTTCGGCCCTGTACGGAAGCTGGTGCTTAGAAACAGTATGGAAGTGGATGACGACAGTGCCTGGCGCATTGACGTCGAGCGTTCCGGTGGCGGTCCTTTGATGAACAATGGAATCTACTGCATTCAGGCCGCCATTTACATTACCGGCAAGCTCCCCGTGGCCGTGGAGGCCAGATTTGCACCGAAAACCAACCCGGAGCGGTTCAACGAAGTGCCCGAAGGTGTGGAATGGACGATGTTCTTTGAAGACGGGGCGACTGCGGTTTGCGAAACCAGTTATGTAAAAAAACAGAGCCTGATGCGGGCAGAGGCCGGCGACGGTTGGTTTGAACTGGATCCGGCCTACGAGTATGGCGACCTGAAAGGAAAAACTTCGCTGGGCGAAATGCATTTTCCTCCGGTTAAGCAACAGGCAAAGCAAATGGATGATTTTGCGCAATGCATTCGCAACGGTTCCGATACGCGTGTACCCCTCGAAATGGGGATCAGGGATATGGAGATCATCACGGCCACTTACGAATCAGCCCGGAGTGGTGAGCGGGTAGAGCTGCATCTCGACGCTTACGCGGCGCTGCCGGAATACTGATTCCCCACAGCGCTGCGTAAGTCAGGCGATACGTTTGCCGTTTTTCGCGTCGATCCACCCGCTTTCCTCACATTCGGGGCAATGAGCGGATGCGGCTGTTTCATGGGACCCGGTGGTATACCCGCATTTCACGCAGGAATGCGGGCCTCGTCCGCTCGTAGCGACTGCCTCGTTTTTCAGCTCGTCGGGGAAGATTGGTAATCCATAGCGCACATCGTCTTCATCATAGAACAGGATACTGAATTCGCCCGAAGTTTCGATCAATACCGTTTTGACCTGTCCCAGGTGTTCTACATTACGAAGCCGCAGTTCGGCGAAGAACTCGTCCCGCGAGAGGCCGGATTCCGCGAAAGCGTCCATTTGCATACGCCCGTCCCTGATCACATTCAGAGCCTCTCCTTCCAATAATTTTTCCAGCTTCTCGAACCTGTCTGTGAGCCTGGTTACGGTAATATAGAGTGTAATCACAACCAGGAACACGACGAATGCGGGCAGAATGCCTACATCTTCGTAGAACATCGGGTCTCCTGCCGCCGAGCCTAGCCCGATGATCAGGACCAGCTCGAATATGGATAACTGCCTGATCCCGCGCTTGCCGGATGCACGAAGCGCGAGCAGAATTACCACGAACATGATCACTGTCCGCAATACGACTTCCAGCAGAAAGGAATACGGAAGGTCATGCATCAATATTTTTCTCCAACCGTCTGTTTCGTTCATTTTCTAAATATCTGATTGATGGGTTTTGTTAAAAGCAGCAATAATTACCGTCAGGGTTAGTTTTCGAGCCTGGCGATCAGGCCCTCGTCTCCGCTGAGCAGCAGGTTATTTTCTATGCGTAAACCAATGCGCTCTACTTCGGTACTTACGATGATTTCTCCGCGAAATTGATCCTGCCCCGGCCGGAGATATGCAGGCCTGTGACTCAGATTGAGGATGACCAGAAACCGGTCGAGGTCGTTTTCGCGGATGAATGCCACGATCTGGTGATCAGAGAAAACAGGCGTGTATTTACCGGTTTGCAAGGCCGGTTCGCGCTTGCGCAGCGCAATCAGCGTATGATAGAATGCAAGCATTGAGTTCGGGTCCTCACGTTGCCGTTCCACATTGATCCGCTTGAAACTATGGGGCAACCTGAGCCACGGGCGCACTTCGGAGAACCCGGCATAAGCCCCGGCGTCCCACTGCATGGGCGTGCGGGACGGATCGCGGCTGATGTTGCGCTCGGGCATGTTGAGGCCCTGCGGGTCGACGATCTCGTCCATGGGAATGGGTACATCGCGCATCCCGATCTCGTCCCCGTAATAAATCGTGGGCGTACCCCGCAAGGTCAGCAGGAGCATAGCCGCCACCCACGCCTGCTCGCGCCCGACCCGGCTCGACACGCGCGGCTGGTCGTGATTACCCAGTACCCAGTTGGGCCAGCCGTCCGCAGGCAATGCTCCCTCATATTCGTCCACTGCCCGGGCGATTTGCCTGGCGTCCCAGGGCAAAGTCAGCAGCTGGAAGTTGAATGGGAGATGGGCTCCGCTGCTATTGGCCCCATAGTAGGTGACCAGTTTATGGATCGGCAGATAAATTTCACCGATCAGCACCCGTTCGGAATACTGATTGGTGAGTTCACGCATCATGCGAACGATCTCGTGTACCTCCGGCTGATCGGTCGAATACACGGGATCGAGCGATTCGTAGATGAGGTCCTTCTGATCGAAGGGCGAATCCGGCACGGCAGGGTTGTTGCGAAGTTGCTGGTCCTTGACCATATGCCACATTACATCGACGCGAAAGCCGTCCACTCCTTTGTCCAGCCAGAATCGCATGACATCCATCATGGCTGCCTGGACTTCCGGGTTGCGCCAGTTCAGGTCGGGTTGTTCCTTCAAAAAAGCATGATAGTAATATTGCCGGGTCGTTTCGTCCCACTCCCAGGCATATCCGCCAAATACGCTAAGCCAGTTGTTCGGCAGCTCTCCATGCTCTTTCCCATCATGCCAGATGTACCAGTCCCGCTTCGGGCTGTCCCGCGACGACCGGGATTCCAGGAACCACGGGTGCTGATCGGAAGTGTGGTTGGGCACCAGGTCGAGGATCAGTTTCATCCCCCGGGCATGTACCGCGTCGAGGAGTGCGTCGAAATCTTCCATCGTGCCAAACAATGGATGGATGCCTTGGTAATCGGAAATATCGTAACCAAAATCGGCCATGGGAGAGGGATAAACAGGCGACAGCCAGACGCAGTCTATCCCGAGCCATTGCAGGTAATCGAGACGCTGCATGATGCCTTTCAGGTCGCCTACGCCATCGTTGTTCGCGTCCCGAAATGAGCGCGGGTAGATCTGGTAGATTACGCCGTGCTGCCACCATAGGTATTTTTTTGAATCAGGATCAATGTCGTTGATGATGCTCATGAAGTCTGTTTTTGATCATTCCGGTTCAGTTTAAAAAATCACGCCTGATAAACCGTGCGCTGCGGAACGTGTTTTCCGATGGCATGCTTTTTAAGTCCAGGGCGTGATTCAGTTAGTATACCTTTTGCAAACACTTTGAAATGAATAAAACAGGCGCTCATTATGCAGGCGGGCAATGCGGGTTCTCCGTCTGGGCACCGGAAAAAGGGTCGATGGATCTGGTATTCCACGAAAGCGGGATTCGCATTCCGATGCGCAAAGACCACGATGGTTACTTTCGGGTCACAAGAGACGACACCCCTCCCGGTACCCGTTACCTGTTTGCACCCGATGGGGGCGAAGCTTTTCCCGATCCTGCGTCCCATTTCCAGCCCGGGGGCGTCCACGGCCCTTCCGAAGTGGTCGATCACGGGGCCTTTTCCTGGACCGACACTGCCTGGGCCGGCATTCCGTTGAAAGAGCTCATCCTTTACGAAATCCACATCGGCACGTTTACGCAGGAGGGCACTTTCGATGCCGTTATTCCCCGGCTGGACGAGCTGGCAGCGCTTGGTGTCAATGCGATCGAGCTCATGCCCGTCGGACAGTTTCCAGGTAATCGCAACTGGGGCTACGATATGGTGTTCCCTTATGCTGTTCAGGATAGCTATGGTGGGCCGGAGAGACTAAAAGCATTGGTCGATGCGGCGCATAGCAGGGGTATCGCGGTTTTTCTGGATGTGGTTTTCAACCATATCGGTCCCGAGGGTAATTATTTGCCCAGATTTGCCCCTTATTTCACAGATCAGTATGTCACGCCCTGGGGCAATGCCGTCAACCTGGATGGTGAATGGTCTGATGGTGTGCGTGCATATTTTTGTAATGCTGTATTGCATTGGTATGCGCATTATCATCTCGACGGTCTCCGCGTGGATGCGGTTCATATGATGTTCGACAATGGGGCTGTGCATTTCTGGGAGAAGGTCAATGACCGGCTTGCAGACTTGCGGCAGCGCATGCGGTTCAATTTCTATCTCTTTGCGGAATGCGATCTTAACAGTCCGAAAGTGGTGCAGGCGCCCCAGGCCGGGGGCTGGGCGTTCGACGGCCAGTGGCTCGACGACTTTCACCATTCGCTTTACGTGCTGCTCGACGAGCAAGGTCGCGAGCGCTACGAGGATTTCGGGCGGATGGAACAGTTGGCGAAGGCCTACACCGACGGTTTTGTGCACAGCGGGGAATATGTGAAGTTCCGGAAGCGGAAGCACGGTGCATCGTCGGTGGGACTGTCGGGGGAAAAATTTGTGGTCTTCAATCAAAACCACGATCAGGTGGGTAACCGGGTAGGAGGAGAGCGGCTGAGCATGCTGGTGGATGAAGAACGGCAAAAGATTGCCGCTGCCGCCATTCTGTTATCGCCCTATCTGCCTATGCTTTTCATGGGGGAAGAGTATGCAGCCGATACGCCGTTTTTTTATTTTGTCAGCCACTCCGACGAAGAGCTGATCCGGAAAGTTGTGGAAGGACGTCGCGAGGAGTTTGCCAACTACCATTGGGAGCAGGACCCGCCAAACCCGCAGGCGGAGAGCACTTTTCAACAATCGAAGCTGCTTTGGGACCAGCGTAAGGCCGGCCGTCACGCGTCGATGTGGCAATGGCACCAGAGGCTGATCGCGCTGAGAAAGAAGCATCCTGCATTGCAGAATTTTACTAAAAGCGATGTCAGGGTAACCGTGACGGGCCCGAAAAGCCTGATGCTGCATCGCCGAAGCGCAGATCACCGGACTGAGCTTATTGTCTTGTTTAACCTCGGCGACGATACAGTGCCCATGCCATTTCCGCAAAATGACGGCGGCTGGACAAAGGTGATTGATTCTTTGGAACCGGCCAATGACAATGGGCATACCGGCAACGCTCGGGCCGTGCAACAACACGTGGAAAGCGGCGGAACTCTGGCGTTCCCCGGACCGGGTGTAGCAGTGTTTGAAGGCAGTTACCTTTCCTACTAGTGCAATGTGCAACAATGCACAGGCCAAAATGCCAGGAGCCATCCCGATGTTTCGGAACGGCTCCTGGCGGGCAAAGTCTTGCTGGGATGGTTGATCAAATCAGATCAAAGCGGTCGAGGTTCATCACTTTTACCCAGGCTGCCACAAAATCAGTTACGAATTTATCGCCCGCATCGGCGCTTCCGTACACTTCGGCAATGGCCCTCAGTTCGGAGTTGGAGCCGAAAACGAGGTCTGCACGGGTGGCGGTCCACTGGGCTGCGCCTGTCGACCGGTCGGTTCCTTCGAATAATTCACGGTCCTGAGAAGTGGCTTTCCAGGCGGTACGCATGTCGAGCAGGTTCAGGAAGAAATCGTTCGTGAGCTGGCCCGGACGGGTAGTGAAGACGCCATGTCTGGAACCATCGAAATTAGTGTCCAGCACGCGCATACCGCCAATCAACACCGTTAGTTCCGGGCCGGTCAGGGTGAGCAGCTGCGCTTTGTCGATCAGCAATTCTTCGGTCGCGACCGTAAACCGGGTCTTGCGGTAGTTACGGAAGCCGTCGGCCTGCGGTTCTAGGAAGCCGACTGATTCCACGTCGGTTTGGTTCTGCGATGCGTCTGTCCGGCCTGATGTAAAGGGAACGGAGATGGTACGCCCCGCATCCGCTGCCGCTTTTTCGATTCCGGCACCGCCGGCGAGTACGATCAGATCGGCCATAGAGACTTTCTTGCCACCCGATTGTGCACCGTTGAATTCCTTTTGAATGCCTTCGAGCGCCCCCAATACTTTTTGGAGCTGCGACGGGTTGTTAACCTGCCAGTACCGTTGGGGAGCGAGCCGGATGCGTGCCCCATTGGCGCCTCCACGCTTGTCGGAACCGCGGAAGGTGGAAGCCGAGGCCCAGGCTGTGGTTACCAGCTCGGATACGCTCAGTCCCGATGCTGCAATTTTTTGTTTCAGGTTTGAAATGTCGCTTTCATCGATCAGCACATGGTCAACTGCCGGAATAGGATCTTGCCAGATCAGTACTTCTTCCGGAACATCCGGTCCGAGGTAGCGCGCACGGGGACCCATATCACGATGTGTCAGTTTGAACCATGCCCGGGCAAAAGCGTCGGCAAATGCATGCTGGTCTTCGAGGAAACGACGGGATATTTTTTCGTAAGCAGGGTCAAACCTTAACGCCAGGTCGGTGGTCAGCATCGTTGGCGCGTGCTTTTTCGTAGCGTCAAAGGCATCGGGGATAATGCCGCCTGCGTCCCTTGCCACCCATTGATGGGCACCGGCCGGACTTTTTGTAAGTTCCCATTCAAATCCGAAAAGGTTTTCGAAGAAGTTGTTGCTCCATTGCGTGGGCGTTTTGGTCCATATCACTTCCAGGCCGCTTGTGATGGTATCGGCCCCCTTGCCGGAACCGTAGCTGTTGCTCCATCCCAGTCCCTGCAAGTCCACATCGGCAGCTTCGGGCTCCTTGCCTACATGATCGGCAGGCGCGGCGCCGTGGGTTTTACCGAAACTATGTCCGCCCGCGATCAGTGCCACCGTTTCTTCATCGTTCATAGCCATACGACCGAAAGTATCGCGGATGTCTTTCGCTGCCGCAATGGGATCAGGGTTGCCGTCGGGGCCTTCGGGATTTACGTAAATGAGGCCCATTTGCACCGCAGCCAGCGGTTTTTCCAGGTTACGGGAATGGGTGTCCCCATCAGCATCGTCGTCCGACACCAGTACACCGTGTCCTTCTACCACCCCCGGAGAGCCATGCGCGTAACGTACGTCGCCTCCTAGCCAGGTCGTTTCCGAACCCCAATACACGTCTTCATCCGGCTCCCACACATCGGCCCGTCCACCGGCAAAGCCGAATGTTTTGAAGCCCATCGATTCGAGTGCGATATTCCCGGTGAGGATCAGCAAATCGGCCCAGGAAATGTTACGGCCATATTTTTGTTTGATAGGCCAAAGCAACCTGCGCGCTTTGTCGAGGCTCACGTTATCAGGCCAGCTGTTCAATGGCGCGAAACGTTGCTGGCCTGAGCCTGCACCGCCGCGCCCGTCACCCACGCGGTACGTGCCTGCGCTGTGCCACGCCATGCGGATAAACAACGGACCATAATGCCCGAAGTCGGCCGGCCACCAGTCCTGGGAATCGGTCATCAGCGCGTGAAGGTCTTTTTTTACGGCTTCAAGGTCGAGGCTTTTGAACGCTGCGGCGTAGTCAAAATCTTCCCCCAGTGGATTGGACAAGGACGAGTGTTGACGCAGGATATTCATTTTCAGGTGATTGGGCCACCAGTCGTGATTCCTGGTGCCGCCGCCACCTACGTTGTGTTTCAAGCTGCCATTGTGGAATGGGCATTTACCGATGTCGTTTGCGTCTTTTTCCATTGTCATATGTTCATGATTAAACCAACTTTTCTCCGCACAGGGTCGATGTGTAGGATGATAAAGATATGTTATTGGAAAAAATAATGACAATCGATTAATTCTATACTTCGATAGCCGTTGTCTATATGCGTAGTAAGGATGGTCTTAATCAGTCGTTTCCTATCATTGAGCTGCGACGTTCGAGCAGCAGCACATCGCGCCAGATACCGTCGCGTTTTCCGAGCCTTTCACGATAACCGACCTGCCGAAAACCCGCTAGTTCATGGACAGCAATGCTAGCTTTATTTTCAGGGAAAACGTGTGCTTGCAAGGTCCAGAACCCATGTTCTTCGCTAAGCGGTACCAAGGTAGCTAGAAGTTGGCGACCCGCACCCATTTGGCGGTAGGCGGAATGGATGTAGATACTGGTTTCTGCCACACCTCCATAAACACACCGACTGGAAACGGCGGTCAGCATTGCCCATCCGGCGACACGGCCGTTACTTTCGGCTACAAGCCGCGGTTCTGTCAAAAACTTAGTGCTCAAAGCATTAACTTCCGGTGCCTGCGTTTCATAAGTTGCCTCACCGGTGTCAATACCCTGCTGGTAAATCTCCCGAACTACCGGCCAGTCACAGGGCTCGACCGGGCGTATGGTGAACGCCATCGGGGAGATTTTTTGATCGGTAAATTCGCGGCTGTACGCCTTGATTTCGTCCCGTACCCGTCGGAACGAAGCGACCAGGTTCTCGCCGGGCTGTCCCGGGTCGGAAAAGCTGTGGTGTATCAGCTCAGCAGCAGAGGGGAAATGGGGACATTGCTCACGCGCATTGTCGCAAACGGTGATAACATAAACAAACGAAATCCC
>CBFGMV010000089.1:0-34189 GCA_965649915.1 uncultured Dyadobacter sp. | reverse complement strand
ACGAAAATCGGCCCTGGGCGTAGCCAGGGCCGATTTTCGTTTATAAAGAATTTCGCTTAGTCGGGCTGTGGTATCCTCGTTACTCAATCTTCATCCTCACCCAAACCAGCCGGTGGTCCGAGCTGGACTCCCGCTTCTCCACAAGCTCCGCCATGGGTTCGCCCTTTCCGGGCCAGAAAACACCGCTGTCGATTAGCTGAAAACCTTTTCTGGATGGTAGGACATAGTCGGCGCGCATCCGCCAGAATGCCGTGTGGTTTTTGGCAAATGCATTTGTCGGAGAATGTTCTGTACCACCTTTGCTGGCCGGCGTAAAATCATGATTTACTTTTGGGTTACCCAGAAGTGCTTTAATACCTTCGGATATCGCATTGCCCTCGTCCGGCGACGCATTCTGGTCACCCAGGATCACAAATGTCGCATCGGTCGCGAGGCTGCCTTTTTTACCCTTGTCATCATAGATGTACGCGCCTTTGGAATCGCTGATGTAATCGTTCCAGAAACGGATCTCGTCGTGGTTACGCTTGCCGTTCCGGTCTTCCGGGCCATCGAATGTGGGAGGGGTGGGATGGCTGGCCAGCACGTGGATCGTTTTGTTCCCTACTTTAACCGGGATATCCCAGTGTGACTTTGACGAAAGCGGGAATGCACTCCATGCATCGGGCGCATACCATGCCGATCCGTCCGCCTTGGTGGTTTTTAGCGCCTCTGGCATATCCTTCCACTTAAAATGCTGAAAGGTACGTACCGCTTTCAGATCGATGGGGTATCTCGACAAAAGTACCATTCCGTACTGTCCGGGGTAGTTCCCGAAACCCCAGGCATCTGCGCCCAGCTTTTCTGCTTTTCCATTATTATCCAGGTCATAAGGGCTGGGCTGTCCGGTGTTGACTGTGGAATAGTAATGGTAGGGGTAGTCGATACCCTTTGCGTCGTCAGTGTCATTTTTGAGATAGGACTTCACGAATTGCCCTACTCCCGCGGCAGGATCCTTGATATAGTCGAATTCATTAAGCAGGATCACATCCGGCCTCACGGTCTTGATAATCCTCGCAATATTCCTGATCTGCTGGTTGCTGCCCGAGGCGAGTTCTTTCACGAGCACTTGTTCCGAGTTTCCGGGAGCGCCTCTGGGCGCATAATTCTCAGCCTCCATGCTCACATTGTAGGTAGCGAAAGTAATGGTGGCGGCCGGCGTTCCGGCGACCGGCGTTCCGGCGACCGGCGTTCCGGCGGCCGGCGCCCCGGGGGATGGTGCTTTTTGAGCCAAAAGAAGTTCCGAGCAAAGTAATGCGCAGGAAAGCAATAACAACTTCATGAGTAAGCAAATTTTGGTTAGAAATGAATTGATGAAAGGATTGGTGTCAAGCAAAAAGAGCCGCTCCGGTTACGAAGCAGCTCTTTGAATATGTTTTCAGGGATACATGATCAATGAAAGAAGTCTTTCATTTTATCAAAAAAACCTTTTTCATTCTTACCTGGCTTGGGCTGGAAGTTCGGAGAATGACGTAACGATTCGAGGGTAGCCCGTTCATCGGATGATAGTTGCTGCGGCGTCCATACATTGATATGAACCAGCTGATCGCCTTTTCCATAGCCGTTCAGGTCCTTGACCCCTTTTCCTTTCAGACGAAGGATCTTGCCGGCCTGTGTGCCCGATTCGATATTGATACGCGCCTTACCGTCGATGGTAGGTATTTCCACCGATGTGCCCAGTGCTGCATCGATGAAGCTCAGATGCATGTCATACACGACATTGTTGCCATCTCTTTTAAGCAACGCATCTTCCTCTTCTTCGATCACGATCAGCAAGTCGCCGGCCACGCCTCCGCGTGTAGGCACATTGCCTTTTCCCGACATGGAAAGCTGCATTCCCTCGGCCACGCCACCCGGAATGTTCAGGGTGATCAGGTCGTCCTGCAACAGGCGGCCTTCTCCTGCACAAGAGTCGCAGCGTTCGCTGATAATCTTGCCGTCTCCGTTACAGGTTGGGCAGGTAGCGGTAGACACCATCTGGCCGAGCATCGTACTGACCACCTTGCGCACCTGGCCCGTGCCGTTACAGCCGTTACAGTTGGTAAGCGAAGTCCCGTTTTTGGCTCCATTGCCTCCGCAGGTATTACAGGTCACATGCCTTTTAACCTTGATCTTCTTCTCGACGCCGTTCGCTACTTCTTCAAGGTTCAATTTTAATTTAATGCGCAGGTCGGATCCTTTGCGTACGCGCCGACCATTACCGCCCTGCCGTCCGAAAATATCACCGAAGGGGCTGCTGTCGCCGAAAATATCCCCGAATTGGGAGAATATATCGTCCATCGTGAACCCTCCACTGAAGCCGCCTGCGCCGCCTCCCGAAGCACCGCCCACACCGGCATGACCAAACTGATCGTACCGCTGACGTTTGTTTTCGTCACTCAGGATGCTGTAAGCCTCAGCCGCTTCCTTAAATTTATCTTCTGCGGTCGGATCGTCCGGGTTTTTGTCCGGGTGAAACTTGATCGCAAGCTTGCGGTAAGCTTTCTTAATGTCATCCGCAGAGGCACCACGATCCACCCCAAGGATTTCGTAAAAATCTCTTTTCTTTGCCATTGTTAATTTCTGATGTGTCCTGTAAGGAAGGTTGATAGCTTATGCACCTACGATTACTTTGGCGTAGCGTATGACCTTGTCATTCAGGTAGTAGCCTTTTTCGATTTCGTCGATGACCTTTCCTTTCAGATCTTCCGAAGGTGCCGGGAATTGCGCGATGGACTCATGAATGTCTGCGTCGAAATCCGCGCCTTTCGATTCCATTGCTTTAAGTCCTTTGGATTCCAGGGCTTTGAAAAGTTTGGTATAAATCAGATCGACACCTTCTTTCAGCGCTTCAACCTCCGTTGATGAATCAAAAGAAACCTTGGCACGCTCGAAATCGTCGACGATCGGGAGGATCAGTTTAACCGTATCGGCACTTGCTCCTGATATCATTTCGAGTTTTTCCTTGGCAGTACGGCGGCGGAAGTTTTCGAAATCCGCGTACAGACGAAGGTATTTGTCTTTCAATTCTGCGATTTCGGCTTTGGCGGCATCCAACGGACTGCTTTGCGGGGCCTCACCGGAGGGCGCCTCACCCTTAATTTCCTGTCCGGCGTTGTCCATAGGGACAGAGTTGGAGGTTTCAGAATTTTCTTCGTTAACCAGATTGTCAGTCTCCAATGAAGCTTTATCCTCGTTCATTTCGTAATTTTTGTCTTGATCTATGTTGAATTCTGTATTTTCCGGCATGGTTCTGCTTTATAATGTGTCTTTTACAACAGCCTCTTACCTCCTAAATTACTTTGCCACGGCTAAATTACTGACAAGATGGCATTTTACAATCAATTTGTAACTTTGCAATATGACTACGGAAGATATCGTCAAGCAAAAGAGGAGTCAGTGGGTGAAAGCCAAAGCGATAGAAACCGGCTTTGATTTCTGTGGTATTTCCGAGGCCGTGTTTCTGGAACAAGAGGCTCCGAGGCTGGAAAAATGGCTGCATTTGAACCATCATGGGGCTATGGGATATATGGCCAACCATTTCGATAAGCGGCTGGATCCTCGGAAATTGGTCGACGGAGCCAAAAGTGTGATCTCGGTACTCCTCAATTATTACCCTGCGGAAAGATTACCCGAAGGCGACGATGATCTCAAACTTTCGAAGTACGCCTATGGTACCGACTATCATTATATATTAAAGGAGAAGCTCGGTGCATTGCTCACCGCAATGCAGGAGGAAATCGGAGAGGTGAATGCACGGATCTTCGTCGATTCGGCACCGGTCATGGACAAAGTATGGGCAGCGCGGAGTGGTCTGGGCTGGATCGGGAAGCATTCCAACCTGCTGAATCGCGAAATGGGCAGCTTCTTTTTTATTGGCGAAATTATTTGCGACCTGGATCTGGCATCCGACAGTGCCACCGGCGATTACTGCGGAACGTGTACCAAATGCATAGACGCATGCCCGACCGACGCCATTACGTCGCCCTTCGTGGTCGATGGCAGCAAATGCATCAGCTATTACACCATCGAGTTGAAAGAGGCTATCCCGGAAGAGGTAAGGGGTAAGTTCAACAACTGGATTTTTGGATGCGATATCTGCCAGGATGTCTGCCCGTGGAACCGTTTTGCGCGCCCGCACAAGACGGCACAGTTCGAAATGCCGGAATCGCTGGCTGGTTTCTCAAACGCCGACTGGCGTGAAATAACGGAAGATGTATTCCGCGAAATGTTCCGGCGTTCGCCTGTAAAAAGGGCAAAATTCGACGGTTTGAAGCGGAATATCGAATTTGTTATATCCTCTGAATAAAAAGCACAATTATTTCCGAAACCTCTTATATTTGGGCCGGGGAGTTCCTTTCGATGACTGAATAAAACACTCAATACAATGAGAAAACAATCTGTCAATCTTTGGGCCGTGCTAGTATGTGTAGTGATAGGTCAGGTGATACCAGCTTTGTGGTATAGCGCATTTTCAGAACAGTGGATGGCATTAAATGGCTTCACAACGGAGCAAATCAAATCCGCTGCCAGTCCCGTTCCTTATCTCGCCAGCATTGTTTCTACTTCATTCATGGCTTACACCATAGCCTGGGTATTTACCAAGATTCCTGTTAAATCGCTTCTGATGGGTTTTTTGACCGGCCTGCTTTTCGGTACCGTTTTCGTGCTCCTCGAAACGATCGTCAAGGATATGTTTTCGTTCCGTCCCCTGATGCTTTCCCTGATCAACGGCGGGGCGAGTGTCGTCGTATATGCCATCACGGGCGGCATACTGGGGGTGTGGCGCAAGTACGAGTAACCGCTGTGACTCCCGCGCTGTTTTAAGCCATCTTTCATCTTGATTTTATACTAGTTCCAGCTGTACAGCAGGTGCTGTGTTGTAGTATTTTTTTGTCGTTTTTGTTCGATTTTTCGATTGCCTATACGTTGCGTCGTATGTAGGTAGGCGTGAAAACGTAAAAGCCAAATCTAAGTTGGTGTTTCGAGCACGCAGCAAAATAATAGCCCGTTTAATAATTGTATTTGCGACAAATAATCTTCCATTTTATATATAAAATGCCATTTTATGTGTTCTGTGGAAGTGTTTTGGCCAAATATTAGTTTAGTACAATTAAAAAAGGGGGAATAAATTGCTTATTTGTTGGAATAAATTTAAATTTCATGAAAATCCAAAAAACCCAACAGACCTATGAGCAAAACTTTACAGTGTGTGCTACTCACGTTACTGCAGGTAGTACTATTTGTTTCTACATCCTTCGCCCAGGACCGGCAGGTGACCGGCAAGGTGAATGATGAGAACGGGGCCGGTCTTCCCGGTGCCAATGTCCTGATCAAGGGGACAACACGCGGAACAAACACAGACGCAGAGGGGAATTTCAACCTGAATATGAATGGAGCCGGAGTTTTGATTATCTCTTCGGTGGGTTACAGTTCCAAAGAAGTGGAAGTGTCGGCGAACATGACCAACATTACCGTGTCCATGGATGCCGATGTCCGTAACCTGGGTGAGGTCGTGGTGACAGCCCTTGGTATTACTAAGGAACAGAAGACGCTGAGCTATGCCACGCAGATGATCAATACCGATAACTTTTCCAAAGCCCGCGAACTGAATGTCGCCAACTCGCTTTCCGGTCGCGTGGCAGGTTTGGACATTGTACGTTCGTCGTCCGGTGTGGGAGGTTCGAGTCGGGTTGTATTGCGCGGTGACCGTTCCATTACCGGTAACAACCAGGCGCTGATCGTAGTCGATGGTGTGCCTATCGACAATTCCAATTTCAGTCCTGCCAATGCGAATGGTGGCCGCGATGCGAGCGACGGTTTATCGAGTATCAACCCTGACGATATCGAGTCCATCAACGTGTTGAGAGGGGCGTCCGCAACAGCGCTGTATGGTAGTCGTGCGGCCAATGGCGCTTTGCTGATCACCACCAAGAAAGGTGCGGTTCGTAAAGGCATTGGTGTGAACATCAACAGTACCTTTCAGGCTGAACGCGCGATGGAAATGCAGAATTTCCAGAATGTTTACGGACAAGGTGTTGAAGGTAAATTTTTCCCGAACAGCGAATTCAGCTGGGGACCTAAAATGGATGGCCAGCAAGTGGCTGCCTGGGGGCCCGATCCGGCCAATAAAGGTAAAACCTACGCCTATTCGCCTAATCCGAATTCTTACAAGGATTTTTACTCGACAGGTACTTCGCTTGCCAACTCCGTTTCGCTGACAGCAGGTAACGAAAAGGTGCAGACTTATTTCTCCTACACCAATACCCACGCGAAAGGGGTGGTTTCCAACAACAAACTCGACCGCCACAACTTCAACCTGCGTCTTACCAGCCAGATTACGAGTAAATTGAGCTTCGATGGGAAAATCACTTATCTGAACGAAAATATCGAGAACAGACAACAAACCGGTGAGGCATTTGCCAACCTGCAACGCCATATTCTGCGTTTGCCGAGAAGCATTTCGCTCGAACAGGCTCAGGATTACGAATATGTGGATCCGTCGTCAGGAAAGCTGCTGCAAAACTATTGGAACCCGGGCTCAAACGGTGGCCAGAACCCTTACTGGATCAAAAACCGCGTACTGGCAGACGATACCCGCGACCGTATCTATGGATTTACCCAGCTGAGCTACAAATTCCTGCCCTGGCTTACCGTTCTGGGCCGTGCCGGATACGACAAGTATATCGATAAGTTTGAAGGTAAATGGTATACCAATACCTATACGATCGCCGATTTCGGAGATTATCAGACCCGCTGGCGCGACAACAGCGAATTGAACCTTGACTTGTTCGCCCTGATCAGCAAACCGATCGGCGAAGATTTCAAGATCGATGCGACGATTGGTGGAAACGTGCTGAAGCGCGACTTCATCAGCCATGAAACCCTGAACAACGGCTTGAACCGCGACAACCTGTTTGTGACCACCAATGCAAGAAACTCGGTGACAAACCGGACGGTGACACAGACGCGCAAGCAAGGCGTGTTCGCACAGGCGGATTTTATCTGGAAAGACGCATTGACGCTATCAGCATCAGCGAGGAACGACTGGTCTTCTACATTGCCTAAGGCCAATCAATCGTATTTCTTCCCGTCGGTAGGTGCTTCTGCCGTGCTTTCCAGCCTCTTTACTATGCCACAGGCGATTTCGTTTATGAAAATTCGCGGTAGCATTGCGCAAACCGGTAACGACGCGTCGCCTTACCTGCTTGCCCAGACTTACTCCTACATTGCGGGCGGTGCGAACGGATACATTATCCGCGACGATACCAAGCCGTTCCCCGGCTTGAAACCAG
The DNA here is from genome assembly GCA_965649915.1 of uncultured Dyadobacter sp. Classification (GTDB taxonomy): domain Bacteria; phylum Bacteroidota; class Bacteroidia; order Cytophagales; family Spirosomataceae; genus Dyadobacter. The sequence goes on along the minus strand of CBFGMV010000089.1, from coordinate 26,879 downwards.
AGCTTACCAATGCGCAGGAAATCGGTTTGGAGGCTAAATTTCTCCAGAATCGCATTGGTTTCGACCTGACGTTGTATAACAGTAATTCCAAAAACCAACTGTTCCGGGTGTCGATCCCGCCTGCGTCCGGATGGAGCTTCCAGTACATCAATGCAGGTAACGTCCGTAACCGTGGTATCGAGCTTACACTGAACCTGGTCCCGGTGAGAACGGGCGATTTTAACTGGAATATCGATCTGAACTATGCGCGCAATATCAACAAAGTAATTGAACTTGCCCCTAACCTGAAAACGCTCCCTTTGTCGAACGACTTCATGAACTTCATGCGGGCTGAGGAAGGCAGATCATTGGGGCAGATTTACAGCCGCGGCTACAACCGCGACGCGCAGGGACGCATTATCGTGGGGCCCAATGGTATTCCGACCGTTACCTCCGGCACAACGGTGCCCATGGGGACGTCACGTCCGACCTGGACAGGTGGGGTAACCAACCGCTTCTCGTACAAGGGAATCAACCTGAGCTTCCTTGTAAGCGGAAGACTGGGTGGGGTGGTAACTTCATTTACCAATGCGGTAATCTATGCGGATGGGGTGACAGAGGAAACACTTGCAGGGCGCGACGGCATGGTGATCGACGGTGTGCAGGCTGATGGCAGCAAGAACACTGTTTCAACCACTGCGGAGGCTTATTGGAAGTTCGTAGGTGGCCGTAACACGCCGATCGGCGAAGCTTTTACTTACAGCGCTTCGAACATCAGGCTCAGAGAGCTTACACTGGGTTACAGCCTGCCTCAGAAAGTAATTGGCAAGACGCCCTTCCAGACTGTATCGCTTTCATTGGTAGGAAGAAACTTGTTCTTCATCATGAACAAAGCAAAAGGTTTCGATCCTGAACTCGTTGCAGGTTCGGCGAACACAACTGTTGGTCTCGAATCCTTCTCTATGCCAACCACACGCTCACTGGGCTTGAACCTTAACTTGTCATTCTAATTGCTAAAATTCTGAAACAATGAAACGGAGATATAAAATATTATCACTGGCATTGATCACCGCCCTGGCTGGAAGTACATACTCCTGTACCGACAATTTCGATGAGATCAACACCAATAAGACAAAACTAACGGCACTCGACGGTTCGGCGATCGGTAATGCTTTTGCAGCTGCACAATACCGGTCTATACAGGCTAGCTGGCAGACTTTCCAGAGTTTGTTCGCCGACTTGCAGGGCCAGTACTTCGCCAACATCGCGCAGAACTTCTCGTCCGACCGCAATGTAATGGTGGGTAACTGGCTTAACGGGGCTTGGAATGGCTTCTATGGTACTGCTATTCCGCCTTTGCTGGGGGTTTTGGACAACACCAAACCAGGTGCGCCCAATGAAAACCCGGCCATGTATGCCATTGCCAGTATCTGGAAAGTGTATATGTACCTGCCCAGGACCGATTACTGGGGGCCCATTCCGTATACCAATGTAGGAAATGGCGAAAGCAGCGTAGAGTATGATTCGCAAGACGTGATTTACAAGGACTTCGTTAAAACCCTTGCCGCATCAACCGCCGCTTTGCAGGCATTCAAGGGAACGAATGTCTTTGGTAATAACGATCAGATCTATGCGGGAAGCGTTGATAAATGGATACTTTTCGGAAACACTCTGCGCCTGCGAATAGCCATGCGGATGTCGAAAGTGGAGCCGGCATTGGCTAAAACAGAAGCGGAAGCAGCGGTAGCAGGTGGTGTACTGGCGACCAATGCCGACGACGCCTTTCTGAAAGTGACAGCCAACTCTTTCAACCCGATGAACCAGGCCACTGCATGGAACGAATTCCGGATGAGTGCAGCCATGGAAAGCGTTTTGAAAGGTTATGTGGATCCACGGATCAGCAAATATTATGCACCGGTACCTGGTACGGTAAGTACTTTCAAAGGTTTGCGGAACGGGTACACGCAGGGAGAGCTTGGCGCACCTGAAAACAATGCCGGTGCGACATCGAACGTAGCGGACCAGTTTTTGCCAGCCGTTCAGGCGACCAATGCATTCGCGATCATGTATGCTTCCGAGGCCTATTTCCTGAAAGCGGAGGGCGCTCTGAAAGGATGGAACATGGGTGGAGGAACTGCGAAGGAGTTCTATGAAAAGGGCATCGAAACCGCCTTTAAGCAATGGGGAATCGCTGATGCGGCTGTGATCACAGCCTACACCAATGGTACCACCACGCCGATAGCGCTGACGGACATGGCTAAAACGCCTGCACTTTCGGATATCCCCGTGAAGTTCTCCGCGGATCCCGCCAAGCAAATGGAGCAGATTATTACGCAGAAATGGCTGGCCAACTATCCGAACGGGCACGAAGCCTGGGCAGAGTACAGAAGAACCGGATACCCCAAGCTGTACGCAAGGGTCAACTCCGACAACCCTGATTCGCCTAAAGACGCTGTCGTGAGGCGGACGCCATTCGTGATTGGAGAGTTCCAGTCCAATGCGACTGCGGCGCAGGCTGCAATCGGAAAGCTGGGTGGCGAGGATAAGTCCAGCACGAGACTTTGGTGGGATAAACCCTGATACGGGAAGTCGATGGATATTTTTTGAAATAAGCCAAAAAGGCAGACGCTCCGTCTGCCTTTTTGCAATCCTGTAATTCTTATATTTAGCCAGGCTATCCTCGTAAATCTATGCGTAAAATTTTCCTTTTGCTGATCCTCATTACCGGTTGCAAAAAAGAAGAAAAGCTATTCACACTCCTCGATGAGGGAAGGACTGGTGTGGATTTTAATAATTATGTAGAAGAGGATGAGGAAAATAATGTGCTCCGATACGGTTATTTCTACAATGGCGGGGGTGTAGCGGCAGCTGATTTCAATAATGACGGGCTGACGGACCTCTATTTTACCGGGAACATGGTCGCCAATAAGCTGTATCTCAACCGCGGTGGGCTCGATTTTGAGGACGTTTCGGAACAGTCCGGTACCGCGCTGAATGAGGGGTGGAAAACGGGCGTGTCGCTGGTCGACATCAACGACGACGGCTGGATCGATATTTTCGTCAGCAGGGCAGGTGCGCAGGACCCCAATCTCAGGAAAAAGTTGCTGTACGTAAACAATGGCAAAACCGGCGACGGTATTCCTACTTTTACTGAAAAAGCCGCCGAATACGGGCTCGATGATCCCTCATATACTACTCAGGCCGTGTTTTTCGATTACGACAGGGATGGCGACACCGACTGTTTTTTACTCAACCATTCATTGCAGGAATATGCGGGATTCAGCAACCTGCTTGCCAACTATCGGCAGCAGCGTAATGAGGCTTTCGGAAATAAGCTCCTGCGCAACGATGGTGGCAGATTTACCAATGTAACAGACTCGGCGGGCATTGTTTCCAATGTGCTGAGCTTTGGACTGGGGGTCAACGTAAATGACTTCAACAACGACGGCTGGCAGGATCTCTACATTGCCAACGACTACAACGAAAACGACTATCTGTATCTCAACCAGCGCAACGGCAGCTTTAAAGAAGTGATACGCGAATCAATGGGCCACGTGTCGCTGTTCTCGATGGGTACCGATGCCGCCGACCTCAATAATGACGGACTAATGGACGTGGTGACGCTGGACATGCTTCCCAGTTACAACGAGCGCATTAAGCTGACGTCGGGGGACGACAATTATGATAAGTATCAGCAATTGCTTCGCGCAGGTTTCCATGACCAGTCAATGCGCAACATGTTGCAGATCAACGCCGGCGTAAACAGCAAAGGTGTGCCGGTTTTCAGTGAAATAGGACAACTCGCAGGCATTTCGAATACCGATTGGAGCTGGGCTGCACTCATGGCGGATTTTGATAATGATGGCTGGAAAGATATTTTCATTTCCAATGGATACGCACGGGATTATACCAACATGGAATTCCTGAAATATTCCACCGATAAACAATTGCAGACAAGGCAGGATGGCAAGGTACCCACCCAAATGGAAATCATTGCCCAGATGCCGCCCATCAATGAGCCTGACTACATTTTTCACAACCAGAAGAATCTGACATTTGCCAAAAAAGTCAAGGAATGGGGCTTTGAAAAAAACAACCAGTCGAATGGTGCGATATATGCAGACCTGGACAATGACGGCGACCTGGACCTGGTGACCAGCAATGTGAACCAAAAAGCATTTGTTTACCGGAATAACGCGGAAAAAATGCTGACCCGCAACAGCTCGCTGCGCGTTAAACTCACCTCCCCTAAATATGCCTATCTGGGTGGGGCAAAAGTGACGTTGTACTCCGATTCGCTTACGCAAACACAAAACTTTATTCCCGTCCGCGGGTTTCAGTCGGCTCAATGGGACGCATTGCATTTCGGCTTGGGGGAGCATGCCCGCATTGACTCTCTGGAAGTGGTTTGGGCGGATGGCAGCAGGCAGGTTGTCAGAAAGGTGCCGGAAAAGGAAGTAACACTGCGCTACTCCGACGCCCGTAAATTGCCCGACATACCTTCCCGCGTGCACGCACCCTTGTGGGAGCCCGTCGCGCTGGCGCACTTTACGCATGCGGAAGACGCGCGCAACGACTTTCGGATTCAGACCCTGTTGCCCGGCATGCTGAGTTACCAGGGCCCGCATTTCGCGCAAAAAGATATCAATGGAGATGGTACCGACGATTTCTACGTTGGTGGAGCACGGGGGCAGGCCGGAGCTTTGTTTTTGAGTAAAAAAGGTGGGTTTCAGAAATCTTTGCAGCCTGCATTTGAGGCTGATGCAGCATTTGAAGATAGTGACGCGGTATTTTTCGATGCCGACGGAGATGGTGACGAAGATCTGCTGGTTGCCAGCGCCGGGTACGAGCTCAATGCCGGTGATCCGCTGCTCTGGCCGAGGCTGTATCTCAACGAAAAAGGTAATTTCAGGAAAAGCGCATTGCCTGAGGTAGGCGTTAACACTTCGTCCATTGCAGTGTCCGACGTGGACAAGGACGGCGATATCGACATTTTTCTGGGAGCGAGAGCCACACCCGGGCGATTTCCGGAGAGCCCTGGCGGTACTTTGCTCATCAATGCGGGAAAAGGCAGTTTTACGGACCAGACCCAAAATCTGGCGCCGCAACTCTCCCAGGCCGGAATGATCACCGATGCCGTTTTTCAGGACCTGAATAAGGACGGTTATCCCGAACTCGTACTGACTGCCGACTGGATGCCGGTCCAGGTATTCGGTAATGCAAATGGAAAACTGGCCAATGCAAGCGCGGGCTGGGGTACGGCGGGACTGCATGGCTGCTGGAATGTGATCCGGCCGGGCGATCTGGACGGGGACGGGGATATCGATTTTGTGGTAGGGAATATGGGTACCAACTGGCAGTGGAACATCACTTCCCCGGGAGGCTTGAAACTGTATGCGGGTGATTTTGACAAGCTGAACCGGATAGTGCCCGTTATCGCGATCACCGAGCAGGGCAGGGAATTTCCCTATGCGAGCAGAGACGAGCTGCTCGACCAGATCCCGTCGCTCAAAAAGAAGTACACCGACTACATCAGCTATTCCAAAGCCACATTGGGTGAAATGCTGCCTGCGGAGAAACTGAAGGGAAGCATCAGCCTGTCGGCCAGCGAGTACCGGAGCGGCATCCTGGAAAATGCGAACGGGAAATTTGTATTCCGCCCGTTGCCCATAGAAGCGCAGGCTGCGCCGGTGTACGCCATTGCACTCAGCGATATGAACGGAGACGGGAAACAGGATATAGTTTTAGGAGGAAATGTGAAGCAAACGCGCGTTCGGATGGGTAAAAACGATGCCAATCTTTTGCAGGTATTTACTAATAGCGGAGGTCTGAAGTTTGACTATTTACCGCAATGGAAAAGCGGCTTCTTTGTAAACGGCGATATGCGTGATCTGGCAGTTTTGCAAGCAAACGGTTCGCGGTTTTTGTTGGGTGCAATGAACAATGCGCCCTTGCTAGCCTATCGTTTCGGCGGCAGATGAATTAATTTTTTATTAAAATTTTGAATGCCCGGATGGCCCTGCAATAGGCTGTCCGGGCATTTTTTATTGCATTTTAAATTTAAAAAAGTCAGCGTTCGTAGTAAAATGAATTGTTTACGTACACGCGGGCTATAACAGGATGCTATTCAAACATTTATAAAAAGCTTCGTATAGTAGTCACGCGAAATTTAAAAAAAATGTATAAGTGCAAATCGTTTTTAAAATTATTTAATTATAGAATATTTTATGATATTTGCTTCGACCGGGTTTTTGCTTGTCAATAATTCGGCTAATACCAAATCTAACCTATTTAAAATTTACTAATTTATCGACCTATGAAAGAAAAGCTACGCATGGTCCTGGGGAAAGGGATTATCCCCCTGGGGCTGTTTCTGCTTTTTGCATCGTTGACCTCCTTTGCTCAGGAACGGACTGTTTCAGGAAAGGTTAGCGATGAAAAAGACCAGGGCCTCCCTGGTGTCTCAGTAACGGTGAAAGGAACAACAAGAGGAACCAACGCGGATGCGGACGGTAACTTTTCGTTGGCAGGCGTCAAAGATGCTGATGTCCTGGTATTTAGTTCAATCGGCTATCTCAAACAGGAATTGCCTGTGGGTAACCGCAGTACAGTGGATATCAAGATGGTGCCCGATGTGGCCAATCTCGAAGAAGTGGTTGTTACAGCCCTCGGTATTTCGAAGGAAGCCCGCAAACTGGGTTATGCGGTCAGTACGATCGGTGGCGATGTGATGACCAGAGCGCGGGAAACCAACGTTGGAAATTCGCTGGCTGGCCGCGTTGCCGGTCTTAACGTGAAGGGTACCAGCGGCGGTCCGGGCGGTACAGCCAAGATCCTGATGCGTGGTATGCCGAGTATGAACTCGGGTGGTTCTCCACTGATCGTCATCAATGGTGTGCCAATGGACAACACCCAGCGCGGCAGTGCCGGTGAATGGGGTGGTGCCGACGGTGGCGACGGTTTGGGTAACCTCAACCCCGACGATATCGAGTCGATGACGGTTCTGAAAGGTCAGGCTGCATCAGGTCTTTACGGTGCGCGCGCTTCCAACGGGGTTATTCTCGTGAAAACGAAAGCGGGCAAAAAGGGCGATTTTTCAGTGGATTACAACCTGAACTACTCGCTCGACGCACCGCGCGATATGACTGATTTTCAATACGAATACGGACAGGGAATCGGTGGCCAGAAACCAGCAACTACCGCTTTGGCGCAACAAACGGCTCGTATGAGCTGGGGTTCTAAACTGGATGGTTCGGATATCGTTCAGTTCGACGGCAAAACTTACAAATACTCCGCACAGAAAGACAATGTGAAGAACTTCTATCGCAATGGAAGCAACTTCACCAACAGCGTGTCGGTAACCAAAGGCGGTGACAATGGTTCGTTCCGTTTGTCATTCGCAAACCTCGACAACAGGGCGATCATCGAAAACAGCGGTTTGAAAAGAAGAACTTTCAACCTGACGGCTGATCAGAATATCACCAAACGTTTGAGCGTGAATGTGATGGCTAACTACATTGATGAAAAAATCAAAGGTAAACCCATCCTGAGCGACGGCCCGATGAATGCGAACAACGGTATGTTCCTCGCTACCAACATCGATCAGCGCATTCTTGCACCAGGTTTTGACCCGGTTACAGGCAAAGAGATCGTATTCTCGGACGATGAGTACGTGACCAACCCGTATTTCGTAACCAGCCAGTTTGTGAACGATGTGGATCGTAAGCGACTGATCACAGCCATTGCCACCAAATACCAGTTTGCCGACTGGATCTACGCACAGGCACGTATAGGTTATGACAATGCCAATGACCGTATCTTCAAAGTAACTCCCTGGGGAACCGCGTTTTCAAATGGAGCCAAAGGTGGCCTCGATGAGTTGTCGAACGCACAACGCACCGAGCTGAACCTGGACGGTTTGATTGGCGTAAACAAGACTTTCGGCGATATTTCTTTGGATGCAATCGTGGGAGGTAACATTCGCAAGAACAGCTATGAGAAGGTAACCATAGGCGGTAGCCCATTTGTATTGCCTTACCTTTACAGCTGGAACAACGTGGTGAACTTTAACCGTAACTACGACGTGTTCAACACAGAAGTGCAGTCTGCTTATTACAGCATCGATTTGAGCTACAAGGGCATCCTTAATTTGAGCACAACCGGTCGTTATGATGCTTATTCGACACTGCCTAATGCTGACAGAAGTATTTTTACTCCGTCAGTAACAGGAGCGTTTATCTTTACCGATATGTTGAACGTCTCCCAATTAAGTTTCGGTAAGGTGAGGGCTTCCTACGCACGTACGAGCGGTGAGCCGAGCGGAGACCGCGCCGGTGCTTATGGTACTGCCATCTACTACGGTGTTGGAAACGCTTACAATGGTGTGGCAACAGGAAATTTCAGCGACGCATTGCCGAACCTTTTCCTGAAACCATTCACAAAGGATGAACTGGAATTCGGTTTGGAATTGAAATTCTTCGGAAACCGTCTTGGCCTGGATGCATCTTACTACACGCAGAAAACCAAAAACGAAATCATGCCTGCGACTTACAGCAGCGCAACCGGTTACGTAAGCGGCGTGGTAGGTACGGGTTCAGTTCAAAACCGTGGGTTGGAACTGATGCTGACAGGTACGCCTGTGAGAACTTCCAAATTCGAATGGAATACATCATTCAACCTGACTTCGGTTAAAAACAAGATACTTCAAACCGACGCCGACAAGAATCCGATCACGCTTGGTTCCAACCGTGCAACACTGGGTAATGCAGTAACGGCATTCGTAGTAGGGGAGTCGGGCCCGCAAATCCGTGCTTACGACTACAAATATGCGTCCAATGGCCAGATCGTTGTGGATGCATCGGGTTTGCCGGTTCGTGGAGAGCTTAAAAACTACGGAACCGTGTTGCCGACGCTTTATGGTGGTTTGAACAACGACCTGCGCTTTGGTGACGTGAACCTCTCATTCCTGATCGATTACAACTTCGGTAACAAAATCCTTTCTGCAACCGAAAACTATGCATACCGTCGTGGTTTGGCGAAGGAAACACTCGTTGGCCGCGAAGGCGGAATCACAACCGGCGTAACAGAGAGCGGTGCGGCCAATACCGTCACAGCTACTGCACAGGATTACTACACGGCATTGGCCAACAATGTTACGGCTATCAGCGTGCTGGACGGCGACTTCATCAAGCTGCGCCAGATTACATTGGGTTACAACCTGCCTGCCAGAATGCTGGCGAAATGGCCGTTGATCCGCGCCGTGAACATTTCCCTCGTTTCGCGGAACCTGTTCTACTTCATGAAGAAAACTAAAAACATCGACCCGGAAGCTACATTCGGTGCTAACCTGAGATATTCCGGTATCGAAGGTACCAGCTTGCCTGCAACACGTAACTATGGTGTGAACGTAGCCTTCAAGTTCAAATGAGCATAAATATGAAAAAGAGACTTATCAATATGATCGTCCTCGCAGGCCTGCTTCCATTGGCTTGTACGGACAAATTCGATGAACTGAACACAGATCCTACCAAGTCATCGGGCGAAACTTTCGATCCGAACTTGTTATTGCCAACGGTCCAGTTCAACCATGCCAATGCGACAGCGGGTTATAACGGCTCGATCCTGTTCCAGAGCATGTGGGTGCAGATCCTGTCTTCGACGACCTCAGGTGCGGCCAACTATTATTCCAATGCGGACAAATATGTAATTTCGAGCAACACGAACTCCTATCTGGCCAGTTCATGGAATACCGGCTACCGTGCAGCCAGCCTTGCCTATGAAATGGAGCAGTTGACAAAGGATAAGCCCGCACTGGTGAACCTGACCAACGTAGCGATCATCATGCAGGTGCAGGCACTCGCGACGATCACCGACATTTACGGAGATATCCCTTACTCGCAGGCATTGCAGGCGAAATCTGGCATTACGCTGCCGGTGTACGACACCCAGGAAAGTGTTTACAAATCGCTGCTGACGCGCCTCGACGCGGCCGTTGCTGCATTGAACCCAGCCGCTGCGATCCCAGCCAACGATTCGTTTGCAGGATACAAAGGGGATGTTGCCAAATGGAAAAAATACGGTTACTCCCTGATGCTGAAACTGGCCATGCGCCTGACCAAAGCTGACCTGGCTACTGCGAAAACTTATGCAGAGAAAGCAGCAACAGGTGGAGTGTTCGCCAGCGTAGCAGACGACGCTTACCTGGTTATGGACGACGCTAACGGTTATACCAATGGAAATGGTGCGGCATTGTCGACGCCTGCGGATATTTACCAGGTAAGATGGAGCAAAGTGATGATTGATTACCTGAAAGCAGGCAATGACCCACGTTTGGGCAAAATCGCGGAAGTGCCTGCGGCTGGCCTTGCAGCTAACCAGAGCATTACCAATGCAGGTGACGCCACGCCGGCCAACCAGCTCGGTTTGCCAAATGGCTTCGACATGAACGGCGGGGCTACCGATATTTCCAAAACCGCCGGATATCCGGGTGGAACGGGAACAGGTGCGGATGTGACGCCTATCGGCAAGTACTCACGTCCGACGGCCATTTACCGTTCAAGAAGCGGACCAATCTTCGTTCTGACTTACGCGCAGACCGAACTGTTGCTGGCAGAAGCGGTAACTCGTGGATTCGCAGTAGGCGGAACAGCCGCAGCGCATTATAAAAACGGTCTTTCTGCCGGTATCCAGTCTGTCGGCAAATACGGTGCCGCGGCAGTGATCGATGCTGCAACTGCTGATGCATATGCAACCGCGCACCCGCTGGACGCTGCCAATGCATTGAAGCAGATCAACGAACAATACTGGGCTACCACCGGTATCCAGTTCAATTTCGTGGAGGCTTGGAGCAACTGGAAAAGATCAGGTTTCCCTGTTCTGACGGCGATCAACTACGTGGGTAACTTCTCGAATGGAACAATCCCCCGCAGGCAGCCTTACCCAACCACAGAGGCAAGCCAAAACAGCGCCAATTACAAAGATGCCGTTGGGCGTCTTTCAAGCGGTGATAATTGGGTTTCCAAAGTCTGGTGGGATAAATAATCAATAAAGCGAAAGCGATAGGAAATGTTAAATTTCTTATCGCTTTCTTCCAAAATCACTGGACTAAACTTTAACTTCAACTTTCGGTTGAAGTTTTTTATTTTAGTAGTAAATCTTCCTTTCTAATTCGGTACTGCACGTCCTAATGAATAACAGGGTTCCTCTTCGGTGCGCTTTCGCATTTCTTTCGCTGATATGCTCCTTCCATACCGCCAGAAGCCAGCAGCCGCTTTTCCGGTTGCTCGATGCCAAGCAAACGGGAATTGGTTTTGAGAACCCGGTCAGCGAAACCGAGAGCCAGAATGTGATGTCGTATGAATATTACTACAATGGAGGCGGGGTCGCCGTTGGTGACATTAACAACGACGGGTATGATGACCTTTTTTTTACCGCCAATACAGGTTCGAACAAGCTCTATCTGAACCAGGGTGCGACCGGGGGGAAGATGAAGTTCAAAGACATTACTTCAACGGCCGGAAAGGGGCTCGAAGGGCGTAAGGGAGGCTGGAAAACGGGTGTGACGATGGCCGATGTGAACGGCGACGGCTTGCTCGATATCCATATCTGCTACTCGGGAAAAGTAAAGGACGAAGACCGCAAAAACCAGCTTTTTATTAATCAGGGCAATCTCAAATTCGTCGAACAAGCCAAAGAATATGGTTTGGATAACATCAGTTACAGCACCCAGGCCGCTTTCTTCGATTACGACAACGATGGCGATCTGGACATGATGCTGCTCAACCATACGACCAAGAAGATCGACAACATGGAGCTCGCCAAGTTCCGTACACAGACCGATGAGCTGGCAGGAAACAAGCTCTTTGAAAACCGGAAAAACCATTTCACAGAAGTAACGCAAAAAGCGGGCATTCACCAGTATCCGCTCACTTTTGGCCTCGGTATCGCCATTGCCGATGTAAATCAGGACGGCTGGCAGGATATTTACGTCACCAACGACTATAATGAGCCCGACTACCTTTATATCAATAACCAGGATGGCACATTTCGAGACGTAACCCGGCAGTATTTCAGGCACCTGGCGCAGTTTTCGATGGGGATCGATATCGCAGATTTCAACAATGATGGCTTGCCCGATGTGATGTCTCTCGATATGCTGCCCGAGGACAATCAGCGCCAGAAGCTGCTTCAATTGCAGGAAAACTACGAAGCATTTGAGCTGATGGTGAACCAGGATCTGCAAAAACAGTACATGCGGAACATGTTGCAGCTCAACAACGGCGACGGTACATTCAGCGAGATCGCCCAGTTTGCCGGCGTTTCCAATACCGACTGGAGCTGGACCCCGCTTTTCGCCGATTTCGATAACGATGGCTTCAAGGACCTGTTTATTTCAAACGGCTATCTGAGGGATTATACCAATAAGGATTTCCTTAAATACTGGGGCGATTACAAAATTAAAAGGGCGGTCGATAAAGAGCCTTTTCAAATGATGGACCTGGTGAAGGCAATGCCATCCACGGCGCTGGCCAACTATATTTTCAGGAACAACGGCGACCTCACATTCTCGAAAATGCAGCAGCCGTGGGGCCTCGAACATGCATCGGTTTCCAGCGGTGCCGTATACACCGACCTGGACAACGATGGTGATCTCGACCTGGTTGTCAATAATATCAATGAACCTGCATTTGTTTACCAGAACACGGCCAGCGAGGCGAACAACATTAACTGGCTCCAACTGAAATTGAAACAAAACTCAGCCAATGCCAGTGGAATAGGGGCGAGGGTTTACCTCAAAAGCAAAGGAACGCTTCAATACCAGGAGGTGAGCCCGAACCGTGGTTACCTGTCATGCACGCCTTTGCGTCTGCATTTCGGGCTCGGGGACGCAGCCATAGTGGATACGGTTAAAATCCTGTGGCCGGATGGTACCAGCCAGCTGCTCGAAAATGTAAAAGGCAACCAGTTGCTGGTGGTAGAAAAAAGCGGGAAAAAGGCTGATAAATCCGGGAAGGAAAGTATTTCAAATGCATTGTTCCAAAAGCAGGCTCCTGCGATCGCATATCAGCACGAGGGATTCAGCGAGAATGATTTCAAACGCCAGCCGTTAATGCTTTCTATGTACTCGCAGACCGGCCCGGTAGTAACGAAAGGCGATGTAAATAAGGACGGCCTCGATGATATTTTCGTAAGCGGCGACCAGAATAAGCAGGCGAAAATCTGGTTGCAGCAGAAAGACGGCGCATTTCGCGAAATGCCGGGTTTTGCGATCGGAGACGAGAATACGTCGGCCATTTCCGCCGCGGTGTTTTTTGATGCCAATGGAGATGGTTTCGATGATTTGTACATCGCCAAAGGAGGTTACTCGCTTTTTGAGCCTAATACGGTGTCGCTGCAAGACGAGGTTTACCTGAACGACGGCAAGGGTGCTTTGAACCTCTCTGTACTTTCGGTGCCGAATATGAAAGCCAGCAGCAAGTCGTGTGTGCGGCCATTTGATTTCGACAAGGACGGCGACCTCGATCTGTTTGTCGGCGGCCGCATTATCCCCGGCCGTTATCCCGAGGCTCCGGCGTCGTTTTTATTGGTTAATGACGGAAAAGGCCGTTTTGAAGCGCGCGAATCGCCTTTTTTCAAAATTGGCATGGTAACCGACGCACAATGGGGTGATTTGAGCGGAGATGGCAAAACGGAACTGGTGATCGCAGGCGAAATGATGCCGGTCAAGGTCTTTACCTACAACGGAAAGGATTTTGAAGACAAAACAGCGGACTACTTCGCAAGCGAGGAAAGCGGTTTTTGGAATACCATCAAGATTGAAGACCTCGACGGTGACGGGAAACCGGATATCCTGGCCGGTAATCTGGGTAATAATTCGCAGATCAAAGCTTCCGAAAAGGAGCCCGCCGAACTGTATTTCGCCGATTTTGATAAAAATGGCTCCATCGACCCATTCTTTAATTTTTATGTCCAGGGCAAATCCTACCCGTTCGTGAGCCGTGACGAGTTGAACGATCAGATTTACCCGATGCGCAAGAAGTTTTCCTTCTACCGCGATTATGCCAATGCGACGATGCCCGACGTGATCCCCGCCGCCGAACTGACCAAAGCGGGTAAACTCGAAGTGCGTGAACTGCGCAGCGTTTGCTTCATGAACCGCAATGGCAGATTTGAAAAATTCGCCATGCCCGCCCGCGCGCAGTTCGGGCCCGTGTGCACGATCCTGACCGGCGATTATAACCACGACGGGCAAAAAGACCTCCTCTTTTTGGGTAATAAAACCGATAACCGGCTCAAATTAGGCAGTATGGATGCCAACTATGGAAGTCTTTTCGCAGGCGATGGTAAGGGCGGCTTCCGGTTCGTGGAACAATCGAGGACAGGATTATCCGTAACGGGCGATGTGAAGTCCGCCGTGCAGGTCAATATCGGCAACCAGCCATTTATAGTTATTGGCGCATTCAATGAGCCATTGCAGTTTTATAAAAATTCCGGAAAATAATGCGTCGTATCCTTCTCGTTCTTTTGATTTTTACCCAATCTGTTTTTGCCAACCCTGCCAGGGAAGAGCTGCGCAAGCATTTGCAGCCGGCTGTTTTCTCGGTCACGATGGTCATGATCCACGATGTGGTGAACCCGCCCGCAGCCAGCCGCTTTTACACCTATTGCCTCCTGGGAGCGTATGAGATCGTGGCTTCCAATAACAAGCAGATTGTGGCACCTACTCAGCTGACCAAAAGCATTAGTCCTGTTGCCATCGAAACAAAAGATTATGACTACCAGATAGCCGCCTTGTATTGCATTCTGGAAACCGGCCGGCTCATCATCCCCTCGGGATATATGCTGGAAGAGGACCAGAAGAAGCTGGTGATCGCATTGCTGAGGGAAGGTTATTCGCAAAGTACCCTGGACAAATCGATCGCTGTGGCCCAAGCGGTCGCTAAAAAGGTTGCTGCGGACGTGTCGACGGACGGATATCTCAAACTGAGCACCCGGCTTCGCTACCGGCCCAAAAAGGGCGATGGCTACTGGTATCCCACACCTCCCGGGTACATGGAAGGCGTGGAGCCTCATTGGAAAACGATCCGGCCTGTGCTGATCGATTCCTGTGATCAGTTTATCCCAAAGCCTCCGGTGGCGTTCAGTAAGGACAGTTCAAGTCAGTTTTACAAGCTCGCAAAGGAAGTGTATGACGCCGGTAAAAACCTGACGGAGCAGCAACGCTTCATTGCGTCCTATTGGGATTGTAACCCGTTTGCGATCAACACATCCGGGCATATGAACATCGGTTTCAAGAAAATCAGTCCGGGTGGGCATTGGATGAACATTACCGGGATTGCTACCGCCAAGGCGAATCTGGATCTGGACAAGGGCATTATGGTGCATTCACTGGTGGCGGCGACTTTAATGGACGCATTCATCAGCTGCTGGGACGAAAAATACCGGAGCAGCAGGATCCGGCCTGAAACGGTGATCAACCGGGCAATCGACCCGAAATGGCAGCCACTACTGCAAACCCCGCCTTTCCCCGAATATACGAGCGGGCATAGCGTGGTATCGACGGCCGTTGCGGAGACATTGACCTACTTTCTGGGTGATAATTTCGCCTTCCGCGACGATACCGAGGTGATCTTCGACTTGCCGACCCGTGATTTCAAGTCATTCCGGCAGGCTTCCGAGGAAGCGGCCATTTCCCGGTTGTACGGAGGGATCCACTACCGGGACGGCATCGAAAACGGGCAGGAACAAGGAAAAGCGATTGGTGCCTACATTATCGGGAAGTTCAAAAGAAACGGCGTAAAACCTGCCCTGTGACATTTTCTGTAAACTGGAAAGCCTAATGTGGCCTGAAAATCGTAGTTTTGGGCTCTCTTAAATCGCCGCGTTTCGCAGATAATGATCAGATCTTTTGCAGTCCTGTTAATGGTTTTGGGTATGTTGGGCCATTGTGCCAGCGCCCAGGAAGCCTCCATCACCGAATGGAGAAAGGACCGCGAAGAGGTGAATGAGCATCCTTCTAAACCTGCGGCACGTGGAAAGGTCAGCAAGGAAACCAGCCTTCCGCGATGGAGTGTTGGTCTGAATGGGGGCTATGCCTATCGGTTGTTCCGTGCACGGATGGCCGTCACCCACGACGAACAGGAATACATCAAAGACCTCAAATCCGGTATCGCGTTCGGCGGCGATATCGCTTACTTTCCCTGGAAGCATGTCGGCTTCGGCTTGCGGTACGAAATGTACAAGGGTAGTGCCCGAATGGACAGCCTGCAAAGCGAAAAGGTGACGATCCAGCATCTGAGCGGTGCATTGATCCATCGATCGTTTCTTAAAAACGGCAAAACTGCCATCCTAACCTCCCTGCTGCTCGGCTACCAGCCTTACGAAAACAAAAGTGTCGTCAAAGCACAGGAGCTCACCTTCTCGGGCAAGACCATGAACTGGGGCGTCAGCGTGGGGATTGAGCAACCCATTACCCCGAAATTCGCCCTCAACCTCACCGGCACGGCCATGATGGGTGCCATCTACCGCCTCCAACGCAAAACAGA
This sequence comes from uncultured Dyadobacter sp., assembly GCA_965649915.1. GTDB lineage: Bacteria > Bacteroidota > Bacteroidia > Cytophagales > Spirosomataceae > Dyadobacter. The sequence goes on along the minus strand of CBFGMV010000089.1, from coordinate 10,356 downwards.
ATTCAGCACGGAGACTTTGCATTTGTCGAAGGATGACAGCGTGGATCTGTCGCGGTTTTCGCTGACGCTGGGTTTCAGGTTTTTTTGAGCCGTTTACCATACGGTAGATTGTTTTCCCCCTTCGATAAAAGGACGATTGTTAGCCGAAACAAAATCGTCTAATAGCATTATGCTTTCTCAGTCAGATGCCAGGCGGACTGGCGATAGCCATTCGGATTCCCGTGAAGAATGGAGATTTCCACACGCCTCATAACACTCGCCCGCGAATGTCAGGGGAAGATGTCATTGCGGAGAAATTAAAGTATGATTATATATTGAGAGAAGAGATGAAAGCGTATTTGCAAGATTAACCGATACTTTGGGACCTTAAATCGATGGACAACAAGCATGTAAATGATAGTTCAATGTCGAGACTTTCTGACGATTTACGAGCGAGCGAGAGTCAGAATGATACCGATTTTGCCAGATATGTCGAGCTTGTGGCCAAATTCAAAGTTCCTCAATTTGCGGTGGATTGCCTGGCTTGTGAAATTAACAAAGCATGGTGGACTGCGAATAGAAACAGATTTATCAACTGACAAAATCAGACTCTATCACGATGTCGTTTAGCAGGCAGCAAAAATTGATTTTTGGTTTGTTGGGAGGATTTCTGCTTTTTGTAGTAATCATAGAAGGATATCTCATTGCAGATCAGGCGGTGACGATTTCTTACATGAAGGATGGTTATGCAACGACTAAACAAGAGCTGGCCACAATCGTTTCAATCATTAATACCACTGATTTGACAAAGAGCCAATAGAAAAATGCCTGGCAAATTATCCTTCACCTGGCGATCTGGATTTCTCCGGCGACACAATTCAGATATATGGGCAAGAGCTGATTTTCGAAAACGGCAAGTTGTTGAGAATTGACCGTGCCGATTGATTTTGTCAATAAGCATTCCTTTTACTGCCTTATACCAACATCTTGGACAAAATTAATCCCCCGTAGCCCGCCCCAAACAGGACAACACAGGACAGCCAACATTTCATTTATGACTAACTAGGGGAAAAATTGCATTAAACAGTCTTCCTGATATATCCCTTTACTCACTAAGCTTGAATCTTAATCCTTTTACCATGAAATTGAAACAATTCTGCATCTGCATGCTCTTTGCAGCATTTGCAGTGGTGGTCAATGCGCATTTGTCGACCGCGCAATCCTCTAAAAAAGACAAAAAATCCCCGGGCAGCGCTCCGCTTGTGGTGTTCGTTACGGGTGATCATGAATACAGTGGCGAAGAAACGCTGCCGATCGTAGCCGCAGAACTCGAAAAGAATTATGGTATGCGTACGATCGTCCTTAAGGCCTATCCCGATCATAACAGCGAAAAGAATATTCCCGGTCTCGAAGCACTCAAGGATGCCGATCTGGCAGTTTTTTACCTGCGCTGGCGCCAGTTGCCGCCCGATCAGCTGGCACTCATCGAGGCTTATCTCAAAACCGGGAAGCCGGTAATGGGTTTCCGGACGACGACCCACGCATTCAATTTCCCGAAAGGCCATGAAAGCGAGAAATGGAACGCTTTTGGCGAGTTTGCACTGAACGCACCTCCGGGATGGGGCGGAGCTGCAAAGCATACGCATTATGGCCATAACAGCAGCACAGATGTGACGGTGATCCCCGAGCAGGCTAAAAATCCGATCCTGACCGGTGTGAAAGGTCCATTCCACGCGCGATCGTGGCTGTACCGCGTACTGCCCGATTATCCTACCAAAGGCTCGACTTGGCTGCTGATGGGCAAGTCGGTGAACCCTGATAAAGAGGCGATCGAAAATCCCGTCGCCTGGACCGGCACCAACTCATTTGGCGGCAAGGTGTTCATGACCACACTCGGACACCCGGAGGATTTCCGGCTCGAACCATTCCAACGGCTCGTTATCAATGCGATCCACTACGAGCTGGGGCTGAAAATCCCGAAAGAATGGAAGGGGAAAATGGATATCCAGGTCCCATATCGCGAAGCCAAGTAACTTTCAAATAACGCTATCCAAACCCAACCTAAAATCTTTTCAAATGTCTAAACCCAAAAAAATCAGCGTCTATTTTTCGCTTATTGCATTTGGACTGGCAGTCATTGCATTCAGCGCGTTTCAGTTGAACCAACCTGTGCCGGTCAAGATCGGTAAGGAAACGCACATCTCCCTGATTGGCAATAACCTCGGTTCCCGAATGATGAATTACGACAATTTCGAAACGGAATTGTATGTACGTTACCCGGACGATAACCTCGTTATCCGCAATATGTGCGACGGCGGCGACACGCCAGGCTTCCGTCCGCACGCAAGCCGCAATACTCCCTGGGCATTCCCGGGGGCCGAAAAATTCCAGACAGAGCTCGCCAATCCTTCCCAAAGTGAGGGCCACCTCGAATCGCCAGACCAATGGCTGACCCGCCTGAAAACCGACGTCATCATTTCCTTTTTCGGATATAATGAGTCTTTTGAAGGAAAGGCCGGCCTTGCCAATTACAAGGCTGAGCTCGATGCATTCATCAAATGGACATTGCAGCAAAAATACAATGGCACTTCGGCACCGCAACTGGTGATCGTTTCCCCCATCGCATTCGAAGATCTCTCGGCTAAGTTTGATCTGCCTAATGGCAAAAAGGAGAACGAAAACCTCCTTTTGTATACCCAGGCAATGAAGGAAGTGGCCGACCAGAACAAAGTCCTTTTTGTAGACGCATTCGCTCCCTCACAAAAGTGGTATGCCGAAACGAAAGAAGATCTCACAATCGACGGATCGCAGCTGAATGCGGAAGGTTACAAGAAGCTGGGTGTGTTATTGGTTGATAAAATCTTCGGAAAAGCTGCGGCGAAGGCGAAGGACCGCGAACTGGTACATGCCGCTGTGGACGAAAAGAACTGGATGTGGCACAATGACTTTAAAATTCCTAACGGCGTGCACGTGTATGGCCGTCGCTACAATCCATTCGGGCCAGACAACTATCCTGCCGAAATCGAGAAGATCCGTCAGTTGACCGACATCCGCGATCAGGCGATCTGGCTTGCCGCTTCGAAGGGCGAGAAAACGGATCTGGCTGCGGCGGATAAAACTACCAGGACTTTGCCTCAGGTTAAGACTAATTTCAATCCTGACAAAAACGGTAGCCTTACTTATTTGTACGGAAATGATGCATTGGCGAAACTGAAAGTGCCAAATGGCTATAAGATCGAGCTTTTCGCTTCGGAGCAGGAGTTCCCCGACCTGGCGAAGCCAATGCAGATGTCGTTTGATAATAAGGGCCGCCTTTGGGTGGCAACGATGCCGAGCTACCCGCATTACAAGCCCGGCGATTCGAAGCCGAACGATAAGATCATTATTTTTGAAGATACCAATAACGACGGTAAGGCCGATAAACAAACTGTTTTCGCCGATGGGCTGCATCTGCCATTAGGCTTTGAAATTGCGAAGGAGGGCGTTTACGTTTCGCAGGGTACCAACCTGAAATTGCTCGTCGATACAAACGGCGACGGCAAGGCGGATAAGGAAGAAATCCTGCTGAGCGGTTTCGACGACCACGATACGCATCATAACAGCCACGCATTTACTGTGGACCCATCGGGTGCCATCTATTCTGGCGAAGGCGTTTTTCTGCATACCAATGTAGAGACTTCCTACGGCCCTGTACGTGCCACCAATGGCGGTTTCTATCGCTATGCACCGCAATTGAAAAAGTTGGAGCGTACCGCGCAGCTCTCCATTCCAAATCCCTGGGGTATCGCATTCGACGATTGGGGACAGCCGTTTTTTGCTGAAACATCTAGCCCCGATGTGCGCTGGATGCTGCCGGGCAGCGTTTTGCCGCGATATGGAGAAGCCACGCACAAATCGGTGCAGCTGGTGGAGGACAAGCACCGCGTTCGCCCGACTTCCGGTCTGGAATTTGTATCCAGCCGCCATTTCCCGGACGATATCCAGGGTGATTTCCTGATCAATAACACCATTGGTTTCCTCGGAACCAAAGAACATACGCTGACAGACGAAGGTACTGGCTACAAGAGCCATCACCGTCAGGATCTGGTCGTAAGTGAAGACCGCAACTTCCGCCCTGTGGATATGGAATTTGCGCCGGACGGCTCATTGTACGTGATCGACTGGCACAATATCCTCATCGGCCACATGCAGCACAACGCGCGTGACCCCTTGCGTGACCACTCGCACGGGCGTATCTACCGCATTACGTATCCATCACGCCCGCTCGTGACGCCCGCGAAGGTCGACGGTGCAAGCATTGAAGAGCTCCTTAACAACCTGAAACTGCCCGAATACCGCACCCGCTACCGCACACGCCGCGAGTTGCGTGGACGCGATGCTTCACAGGTTTTGACCAAACTTAATACCTGGGTGGCTGGTCTGGACAAAAATGACCCGCGCTACGAGCACCACTTGCTGGAAGGCCTGTGGGTGAGCTGGGGTATGGACAAAGTTGATCAAAAGCTTTTGAAACAGGTATTGAAAGCCAAAGATTACCACGCACGTGCCGCAGCGGTACAGGTGGTTCGCTACACCGGCCACCAGGTGCCCGATCAGGCCAATCTGCTCATGCAGGCAGCGCGTGACGAGAATAGCCGTGTTCGGTTGATGGCCATTGTCGCGGCATCCTGGATCGGTAAGGAAAAAGGGTTGCCGGTGCTGGCAGAAGCGAAGAAAATGCCGCTCGACGACTGGACGATCCATGCATTCGAAGCAGCGGAAGCGCATTTGAAAGGGCAGAATGTGAAAAAGGAAAAACAGGCTGTCGCAACAACGAGTCTGAAAGGAAATGACCTGATCCTGTTCAACCAGGGACGGCAGATCTATGCCAAGGAAGGCTATTGCACAACCTGCCACCAGCCCGACGGTAAGGGGTTGGAAGCGTCCGGATTCCCGCCGCTGGCAGCCACCAGCTGGGTGACCGGAAGCGACGAGCGGCTGATCAAAATCGCATTGAAGGGCTTGCTCGGGCCGATCGAGGTGAATGGCAAGAAATACCCCGGCCAGGTGCCTATGACGCCTTTTGCGGGCTTGCTTAAAGACGATGAGGTAGCGGCGGTCCTGACTTATGTACGGAATTCGTTCGGGAACAAAGGACCGGCTATTTCACCCGAAAAAGTGAAGCAGGTGCGGGCAGCTACCGAAAGCAAAAAGGATTTCTATTCACCGGAGCAACTGCTGAAAGAACATCCGTTGGAAAAAATGTAACCAGGCGGGTGATTGATAGTACAAACAGGCAGAGCGGAAGTTTTTCTTCCGCTCTGCCTGTTTTGTGGCAATTTATATCGCTATTCTCGGTTACTAAGAAAAGCGAATGAAGTCTACGAATACCAGGGATAATGGTTTAGATTTGCTAAGGGACGATCCAAGGTCTTATGGACTTTACAACCACATCTATCAGTTATGCAGCGTTTCTTGCCGGCGGTTTTCATTTTTGTAGTTATACTCTTATATTTTCTTTACAACTTTCAATTTTCAGTCAACTTCCCGTATCAGGACGATTTTCTCCTCATTCAGTTCATTGAAGTAGTTTCCGAGGGAGGATTGGGTTTTTGGGGCCTGATCAAGGAAATGTTCAGGACTTTCAATGACCACAAGGCGGTTATACCGAGGTTCATCTCACTGGTCGAATACGAATTGACGGGACATCTGAACTTCCGCTTTTACATTGTTCTGGTACTCATCAACGTCATCTACATCTTCTACTTTGTTTATCAGAATTTTAATAAGGCCAAACTTCCGCTGATTTATTTTCTTCCCGCACCTTTCCTGTTTTTTCATCCGCTGTTCCATGAGATTTCGGGCTGGGCTTTAAACGGAATGCAGCATTCCTTCCTAACCGCATTTACGGTTTCAGCCATCATGCTGGCGTCTAAGCGTACCAGGCCGGCCTTCTACGGAGCAATGCTCTGCTGCTTTCTGGCCACCTTCACGCATGGGAACGGCATACTTTCCTTTCCGGCCATTATCTTCTTTTTTCTGTGCCTGAAAGATTTTCGCTACGCCATCATGACCGGTATTTTCATGGTCATCTGCCTGGTTATTTACCTGGCGGGTTACGAGTCGGGCCAGGCGGTAAATTTGCCCAAGGATGCACTGTCCTTCTTTTCTTCCCTGTTCGGATTTATCGGTTCTGCCATGTCACTCTGGGCTGATCCGGTACTGTGGTCGGCGGTATGGGGAGCGGTGATTGTAGTTTGTATGGCTCTGGTTGCGATCCGTGTTGCAGGGATTTATTTCAAAAAGCACGGTCGGGTGGTGCCAGGGACAGTCGAATTGCTGACCCTTTTTGCATTTATCTTTATCACCAGCACGGTGATCGCATTATTCAGGTCATGGGCGGGCACTACGATCGCAAGCCGGTTCCAGATCTACGCATCGCTATCGACAGTGATCGTCTACGTTATCCTGGTAATGTACACCGACTTCTTTCGCAGGAAATCAGTGCTGGGGATAGTAACCGCCCTGAGCATTTTTTACTGGGGCTATTCGCACTATGCATTCACGGGAGTCGTGGCGGCAAAGAAGACCACTTATCTGGCGGATGTCTACAACTGGACCAACAACCGCAATATGTTCTCGGTTGAAAAGGCCATTGTTGCCAACGGTGGCTTCTACCTGTTGCCTGCTTATAAGAAGGGCTTTTTTAAGCTGCCGGATCCCGTAGTGCAAAAAGAGGAACTAAATGCCATGTTTCGGTCTGAGCCAGCACTCGCCAACACGGGGATTTACATTGATCCGTGGGATATCAAACGTGTCGTGCGCGACCGGACGGATCATCTGACCTACTATTTCGTGACGAGTGGCGAGCTTCCCGCACGCAAGCATTTCCTGGATGACCGATTCCTCGTACTCCGGCATACGGAGACCGGTGCTACGTTTTTAATGAATGCAAACCCGAAAGTGGAGGCCCGGAAGCATATTTTAACGACTGGGAACTACTACAAAAACGGCTTTAACAGCATGATCAGGCCGGATGACCTGGATGCGGGTACTTATGATCTGGGCGTGCTCGATGTGAGCAGGCACGGAGCAAAATCGTTTTACCGGATGGATAAGAGACTGGTCGCATCCGGCGACGGGCTGGCACTGCAATAACCCGCCACAGACCCATTTCCCGCTCCTGCCGCGATCCAAGCGGATTCGCCGCGAGAACGACCTCCGAAGGGAGGTTTGATACTGCTTTTGCTAGGTAAAACCATAAAAAAATCGTATCTTTACGTGCTTAAAAAGCCAGATAATGGTTCTTTTTATCCAAGTGTAAAACAAACTATATGTCAAACGAAGCAGTGCTAGAAGTGAACAGCTATTCGGCTGAAAATATCCAGGTTCTTGAAGGTTTAGAGGCCGTTCGTAAACGTCCGGCGATGTATATCGGTGACACTGGCTTCAAAGGAGTTCACCACTTGATTTGGGAAGTTGTTGATAACTCCATCGATGAGGCGATGGCAGGCTACTGCGACACCATTAATGTTTCGATAGAAAAGAACAATTCGATCACCGTAAAGGATAATGGTCGGGGTATCCCCACCGGCATGCACCCCAAGGAGAAAAGATCTGCTTTGGAGGTTGTTTTAACAGTACTTCACGCGGGTGGTAAATTCGATAAAGACACATACAAAGTATCGGGTGGTTTGCACGGGGTAGGGGTATCCTGCGTGAACGCGCTGTCCATTCACCTGCGCGCGGAAGTACACCGCGAGGGCAAAATATTCGAACAGGAGTTTAGTGAAGGCAAGCCCCTGTATGCGACCCGGGTTATCGGTGATTCCGACAAAACCGGGACCATCATCCATTTCCTTCCCGACGCTACGATTTTTACCGTAACAGAGTTTAAGTATGAAACGGTAGCGACCCGTTTGAGGGAACTGTCGTATCTGAACAAAGGCATCCGCATTACGTTGGAAGACAAACGTGAAGAAGATGAAGACGGTAAGTTCCGTGGCGAAGAGTTCTATTCCGAGGTAGGTTTGAATGAGTTCGTAACCTATCTGGACGCTACCCGCCAGCCGCTGATCCCGGAGCCCATCCATATGGAGAGCGATAAGGGCTCTATCCCGGTGGAAGTGGCAATGATGTACAACACGTCTTACAGCGAGAACGTGTTTTCTTACGTCAACAACATCAACACGATCGAAGGAGGAACGCACGTATCCGGTTTCCGGGCTGCATTGACGCGTACCCTTAAAAACTACGCTGAAAAATCGGGTATTCTGGCAAAGGAAAAGGTAGAGATCAGCGGGGATGACTTCCGCGAAGGTCTTACCGCCGTCATCTCGATCAAGGTTGCGGAACCGCAGTTTGAAGGTCAGACGAAAACCAAGCTCGGGAACGGCGAGGTGACCGGCGCGGTAAGCCAGGTCGTGGCCGAAATGCTGGATACTTATCTGGATGAACACCCCAAAGAAGCCAGGGTGATTATCGATAAGGTTATTCTTGCTGCAAAAGCACGTATCGCGGCGAAAAAGGCCCGTGAAATGGTGCAGCGTAAGAACATCCTGACCGGAACAGGACTTCCCGGAAAGCTTTCCGACTGCTCCGAAACAGATCCTAACGTTTGCGAACTATACCTTGTCGAAGGGGACTCGGCGGGTGGAACAGCGAAGCAGGGACGTAACCGTGCGTACCAGGCTATCCTTCCGCTTCGTGGTAAGATCCTGAACGTGGAAAAAGCGCAGGAGTACCGCATTTATGAGAATGAGGAGATCAAGAATATGTTCACTGCCATGGGCGTGCAGATCGGTAAGGACGGCGATGAACGGGCATTGAATATTGACAAGCTTCGTTACCACAAAATCGTCATCATGACGGATGCGGATATCGACGGAAGTCACATCCGTACGCTGATCCTGACATTCTTCTTCCGTTATATGAAGATACTGATCGACCAGGGTTATATCTATATCGCCCAGCCGCCATTGTATCTCGTGAAAAAAGGCCGTGAAGAGCGGTACTGCTGGACCGAAGCGCAACGCGAAGAGGCAGTAAGAGCGATAGGCGGAGGAAAAGAGGATTCTGTAAACGTACAGCGCTATAAGGGTTTGGGTGAAATGAATGCGGAACAATTATGGGAAACGACCATGAACCCTGAACGCAGAAGCCTCAAACAGGTTTCCGTAGAATCGGCCGCGGAGGCTGATCACCTGTTCTCCATGTTGATGGGGGATGAAGTAGCCCCTCGCCGTGAGTTTATCGAGAAAAACGCCAAATATGCGCGTGTGGACGTCTAGCGATTAGCCCAAACCGCGATATAGAAACGGATGGCTGTCAGATACGGTCATCCGTTTCTCTTTTTTGGAACGAAAATTTAACACAAACTTCATCGACCCGAAAACAATAGATTGTTTAGATTCGTTGAATTTTTATTGCCATACTGATACACTTTTTAATAGCATAACCTATGTCCGGCTCATCCGATCCAATATATAGCAACGAGAAAAGAAGCAAGCTGACCAATTTGTTTGCGCTCTTCAAAAGTCCGAAAGAGCCGGCCGCGGCGGAAGATGCCAAGGCGGTGAGCTCCTCGGAGAAGGCCGTTACACAGATACAGCAAAGTGACTTGATCAGCAGGGACCTGAGCTGGCTGAAATTCAACGACCGCGTGCTCGAACAGGCCACCAATGAAGAGCGTAACCTCTTTGACCGCCTCAAATTCCTGGCCATTACCTCCTCCAACCTGGATGAGTTTTTTACCATCCGGGTTGGTAGCCTCTACAATTACCTGGATTTCGGCAAAGAGCGGCTCGACTATTCAGGCCTGCGCGAGATCCCGTTCCGGAAAATGCTCATGCGTGAGCTGCACGACTTTGTGCGTCGGCAGAATGAGTGCTACAAGGACCAGCTGGTGCCGTTATTTACCAAACACGGCTTCCGTATCGCAGGAATGGAGGAAACCACCGCGGAGGAGAGAGCGGCAATGGAGGAATACTTCGACCGCACGGTGTACCCGATGCTGACACCGATGCTGTTTGATTACACCCACGCATTTCCGGTGTTGCTCGCCAAAGTACTTATCCTGGGCGTTATCACGCAGGTGAAGGGAACGACTTCCGAGGAGGACAGGAAGCTCTCGTTTGTACAGCTCCCTCAGAACCTTCCCCGGTTCTATGTGATCGAACGGGAAGAAGAGCTGCTGTTCCTGCCGATTGAAATCATTGCCAAGACCCATATCAACAAGCTCTACAGGAATGTAGACATCGTTTCCACTAACCTATTCAGGATTATCCGCAACGGCGATTTTACCTTGGAGGAAAGTGATGATATTGAAGCGGATTTTATTGACGAGATCAAGCAGAAAATTAAAAGCCGTCGACTAGGCCGCGTGGTGCAGGTCTCGGT
>CBFGMV010000088.1:0-36072 GCA_965649915.1 uncultured Dyadobacter sp. | reverse complement strand
GGAAACGAGGATGGAGTTGAGCCTCTGTGCTAGTAGGCCGTTGGCCTTAGATGGGCATTTGAACCTTAGGAAATCGCGTAGCGATGTAATATTGGTAAAAATCAAAAAGGTAAGACGTTCTCAAAATCCCGTCAGGGATGCAACAGCAAAGCGCTGGCGTGGTTGTTACATGCCCAAGGGCATTTTAGAACTTTCCTGCAAACATTTTTCCTACCAATATTACATGCCTAACGGCATTTGAGCGCGCACGATTCCCACCTAGAATTCCAATATTCACTCATTCCCCGTCCCACCGCAGCTCATTCAAAATTAAAAATTCACTCATTCAAAACTCAATCATTCAATCATTCACACATTCACTAATTCACACATTCACTCATTCAAAACTCGATCATTCACTCATTCAAAACTACCCCCTCGATAAAGTAAACGGCCTTTGCGCGTCGATTTTCAGGAAAATAAAAAGCAGAACGGAAAACGACCACAATGACGATCCTCCGTAGCTAAAAAAAGGCAGAGGGATACCGATTACCGGCATCAGGCCGATGGTCATACCCACATTGACCATGAAGTGGAAGAAGATAATGCCGGCCACACAGTAGCCGTATACCCGTGCGAAGCGGCTCCGCTGTCGTTCGGCAAGTACCACCAGTCGTGAAATCAGCGCTACGAAGAGGAAAACGACAATGGCCGTCCCCAGAAACCCATGCTCCTCTCCTACCGTACAAAAGATAAAGTCGGTACTCTGCTCGGGTACGAAGTCAAACTTGGTCTGCGTTCCCTGCAGGAAGCCCTTCCCCATGATCCCGCCCGACCCGATAGCGATCTTGGATTGAATCACATTCCAGCCAATCCCCCGAGGGTCCGAATCGGGATCGAGGAGTACCATGATCCGCCCGCGCTGGTGTTTTTGGAGTACATTATTCATAAAGAAATCGACCCCGAACACGATCCCGATCATCACAAATGCGATCACGATCGTTGCCCAAAGCCCGCCCCGCCGGCGTGTCATCACCGGCATCAGCCAAATGACCAGACCGGCGATTACGATGATCGCTCCGGCAATGTACCATTTTACAAAAAGCAATGTAATGATCAGCAATGCCGCGCCGATTATGCCGATAGCCGGAATGAACCCGGGCATTCCCTCGCGGTAGAGTACGATCGCAAACGAAGCAAAAACCAGCATCGAACCCGTCTCATTCGAAAGCAGGATCAGGAATGCGGGTAATGCGATGATCCCCATGATCGGGTAATAATCCTTCAACTTCCGCGTCAGACTAATCGCCGGGTCGCTCAGATACTTTGAAATAGCCAGACTGATGGCCAGTTTCGAAAACTCGGCCGGTTGCAGCGAAAAGCCCCCCAATTTGATCCAGGAACGTGATCCATTGATATTTGAACCAGCAAACAACACCACCACGAGTAGGAAGATCACCACCGCGTATATAACGAAGGAGAACGTTTCGTAAAACTTGTAGTCGATGACCAGGATGCAGATGATCAGCAGGGCGGCCGTTCCGATCCACATCAGCTGTTTGCCTGCATTGTTCGACATATCGAACATGCTGGTGTGCGCTTCGGGGTTGTACACCGCCGCATAAATATTCAACCAGCCAATGCCGAGGCAAGCGATGTAAATCAACACCACCATCCAGTCTACGTTTTTGGTTATCGGCTTGCTTTCAGGCATTTCAGTTTCAGTTTGTAAATTCTTAAAGTGCTTTTCGCTGATCTCACCGGGGCAGGACAGCGGTCACCGGCTTACGCATTGCCGCCGGATTTGCCGGGTGCGGTGTTCCAGGTTTGCGGTCGGCCGGGTTATTCGGATCGGCGACGGTCGGCTTTTCCGCGTCCGTTTTCTTCTTCGTCGAATCCGCAGCGGCCGGCTTCTTCTGGGTCGGCAATACCACTTTGCTCATCAGATCGAGCTTCATCATCCGTTCTTCCAGCGCCTTGTTGGTGACTTTCCTGGTCAGGTATTTCTCGATGATCAAGTTGGCGATCGGAGCTGCTGCTGATCCCCCGGCACCCGCGTTCTCTACAAAAACCGCTATGGCGATCTTGGGGTTGTCTACCGGCGCAAAGGCGATAAAGATAGAATGATCATCCCCGCGCTTATTTTGGGAAGTACCGGTTTTACCGGCAATGGAAATGCCTTCCACCCGGGAGCGCCGGGCCGTACCCGCCTCCACGGCACCAATCATTCCTTCGATCACTGGCTCGAAATTATGTGGCTCCACGCCTGTTTCGTGCCTTTCGAGGAACTCGGGCTTCACAGCTCTCTTGTCGCCGACACCATGGATCACGTGCGGCGTATAAAAATATCCCCGGTTCGCAATAATCGCTGCCACATTCGCCATTTTCAGGGGCGTAATCAACAGCTCGCCTTCACCGATGCTGAGCGAGTAGATGTTGGAGAATTTCCAGCGGTACTCGCCATAGAAGCGGTCGTAATATTTTTTATTGGGCAAATTCCCCTTGTACTCACTCGGCAAGTCGATCCCGAGCCGCTGCCCGATCCCGAATTTGGCGATATCGTCGTGCCACGCATCGAGGCCTACAGCAGAGGCTTTGAAGGTGTTTTTGATATTGTTTTTATAAATAAGCCTGCGGAAGACATTGTAGAAATAGGGGTTGCAGGAATGCGTCACGCCCAGCGCCACGGTACTTGTGGCGGGGTGATTATGACACCCCACGGGGCAATTGGCATGTGTAAAACCGCTCCCGGGTGTGATAACGCCCTCCTGTAAGCCGATCAATGCCTGGATCAGCTTGAATGTGGAACCCGGACGGTAACTCGCCATAACCGGCCTGTTGAACAGCGGCTTGTACGGGTTACGGACCAGTGCCGCAAAGTTTTTAGAGAAATAGCGGCTGGCCAGGGTGTTCGGATCATAAGTCGGTGCGGAAACCATGGAAATGATCTGCCCTGTTTTAGGTTCAATCGCCACCACGCTGCCTACTTTGTTGACCATCAGGCTGTCCGCATATTGCTGTACTTCCAGGTCCAGACCCGTGTGCAGGTTTTCGCCCGCGACGGCCATCGTATCGAGCTCGCCGCCCTTCCATGGGCCCTTGTAAACACCATTCACATTCTGCATTACGAATTTGGTGCCTCGTTTCCCCCTCAGCTCATTTTCATAAATTTTCTCCACACCACTCTGTCCGATATAATCACCCTGCCGGTAGTAAGGCTCCTCCTGACGTTCCAGCTGGCCTTTGGTGATCTCGCTCACATACCCGAGCGTGTTCGCAAGCGTAGGTGCCGTGTACGTGCGCAGGGAGCTTTTGGCAAATTCGAAACCCGAGTAATCGACCATAATGTCCTGAATGGAGGCAAAGTCCTCCTTGGACAACTGCCGCAGGAACAGCGAAGGCTTCACACGGCTGTACGCGCTCGCGGCGGTCATAAGACTGTCGAAATCGCGTCTTTCAATACCCAGAACCTGACAAAAACGGAGCGTATCGTCCACCCGCGCTTTGTTAGGCGTCACCAGCAGGTCGTAAACGGGGGTATTGTATACGATCAGCTTTCCATAGCGGTCGTAGATCTGACCACGGAAAGGAATTTCGGTTACACGTTTGATGGAGTTGCTGGAAGACTCGATGGAATAACTCTCATCCAGCACCTGAAGGTAGAAAAGTCGTAATAAGTATATAACACCTACTAAAGCAAAAAATCCAATGATGACAAATCGACGACTTTCGAGCATTCTGCACTAAAATTCCGGTTCTCAAATTTCACACGAAGTTCGCAATAGCAAAAGATTAATCAAAGGCCCAGCACGCCTATTAAACAATAAAAACTTCATTTTTAGCACCCTAACCTCCGCTTATTCACCTTTGGCAACCACCATGACGATATCCTCCTTGTCAATGAGCACCAAACCATCAGGCACGCCTTTCGGTTTACGGATAAATTTCTTGGGCGTAACGATGACCGGGCATAACGAATCGTTTTTTCTTTTGGAATAAAACGCCGCCAGCTCCGCCGCACGCTCGATCACCGGGGCCGGAAACTTACGTCCGGGCTGGTTCTTAACCACCACATGAGAGCCGGTAACGTCTTTGGCGTGCAGCCACAGGTCCTCCTTATGCGCCTGCTTCGTTAGCAGGTCGCTGTTCTTCGCATTCCGCCCGATCAGGATGGTATAACCCATAAATTCCAGTTTCTTAAAAAGATCATCCACGGCAGGCCCGGCATTCCCCTGTTCGAGCTGGTTACTCTTAATATAGGCGCGCAGATCCCGTAACGATTCAATGGTTTCGATGTGTTCCAAATGCTCCTGAAACCGCTTCCGTTCCGCTTCGCGCACGGCGAGACTGTCGTTCAGGCGATCGAGTTCTATCTTTTCATTTTTGGCTTTACGATAATAACCCTCCGCATTCTTCTGGGGCGAAAGGTCTTTTTTGAGTTTGATGACAATGAGCTCATCGCGGTAAAAGTCATACAATATGACTTTATCCGCACGTTCGGGAATGATATGCAGGTTGGCCATGATAATGTTAGCCAACTCGTCGTTTTTGGTCGCACTTTCCAGATCGACCAGCTTTTGAAAGGTGTTTTCCAGGTAATTATCCGTCTGCTGAATGCGCTTTTTCAACAGCCGCTGTATATCCGCCTTCTCTTTATCGATCCCGCTCAGCCTGATGTAGGCCAGGTAATAAGCGTTTAACGCCTCCATCGGATCATGTAAAAGCTGCACAACCTCACCGGTTTCAAACAGTGTCAGCGCAGGGACATTGTCAATGCGCGTGATATAGAAATCCGACGATTCCAATTCATCCAAAACCGCCTGCACAATGGCCCACCGCTCGGCCAGCTCGGTTTTTCCGGCAAGCTTACCAGCCAAATATTTATTCAAAACCTTCCCAAACGTCGGAAAAAGCGGCTCGAAACGGCCCTCATTAGCTGCAAATACCTCCCACGACTGGTCGATGTCGCGATTCAGCGACGCAACAGTAAGTCCGCGGTCTGTGGCAAGTTTGTTATTGAAAAGCTGCGTCACCTCGCCTGCCTCATTCAATGCGATGAAATTCGACCGGTTTCCAAAGAGCTTGAATATCAAGTCCCTCCCACTTGCAAAATGCATCTGAATGGCCCGCTCGTTTTTGCAGACTTTTACGAAATCAACCGCATCCCCTTCGAAATCATTGAAAAGGTTCACACTATTCCGCCGTGCACGGTCGAAGCGTTCGGGAAAGCTAAGGCAAGAAAAACTGTTAGTTAGGGTTGCTTTGATAAAGAAGGGCTTGACGAGCTGCTGATCCTCCTGCGCTTCGGCTTGCCCGTTCTGCACCTCCGCTGCTTCCTCGGCAAAAACGATGATTAACTCATCCTTCTGCTGGCTGAATGCCTCAACAAAGGTCTTCCCCGCCAATTCGTTATTCAGTCGCGGCGCTAATTGTTTGATGAAATGATAATTCTGGTGCACTGTTTAATCCGGATTGTATTTTGGCAAAAGTAGGGAGGAATGGAGGAAGGAGGAAATATTCTAAAAAAGAGAAGAACACGGTTCAAGACGAAGCGGAGTAAAGTCTGACAAGTCTTAATCGCGTAGCGATGTAATATTGGTAGTCGTGAAACAAATGGATAACGTCTCAATCCCGTCAGGGATGTAACTCGCCAAATGACGCTCCTGTGCTTCGATCCGGGAATGTCAGACGTCAAAACACCATTACAACGACGCCAATCTGTTGTTGCATCCCTGACGGGATTTCAGGTCTGTATTTCATGTTTTTGCTACCAATATTACATCGCTACGCGATTTTTTTCTCTCGAAGTCAGCGGCATTGGGCCAAAACCCAACCTAAAAGCCACGGAGCGGCTACCTGTTTATAGAAAATGCCCGCCGCCACATCGTGTGGCTCCGTAGGTGCCTCCTGCGTAATTGTCTCGTCCTGAAAAAAGTTTACAGGTTCATAGTTAAATCCTGCATAGTAAAAACAAGAGAAGCTCCCCGACTTCGAGAAGCTTCTTCTGCAATACTACTACACTTAAAAACACTAGTGCACGGACGAAGCGTCGACTTTCGTTTTACCGCTCCGGGTCCATAACACAAAGGGAACACAAATCAAGAACATCACGCCCAGATACAGGAACACATCCATGTACGACATCACCTGCGCTTGCTTGGACACCGTATAATCCAGCATTTTGTAGCCGCTGTTCAATGCCACGTCAGGCGCCATTCCTTTGGCCATAAAGCTGTGCTGCAAGCCTTCCACCCGCTGTTGTACAACGGGATTATTCACATCCAGTTTACTTACAAGGTCGTTGCGGTGCGACATATTCTGGCGGGCAATAAAGGTCGTAATCACCGCCACGCCAAACGAGCCGCCCAGTTGCCGCATCATACCGGTGAATGCAGCTCCTTCTCCAATTTCACGGCCTTTCAAAGTTGATAATGCAAGGGTAGTGATCGGTACAAATAAGAGTCCCAAGCCGATACCGCGAACGATGAGCATATTAAAAAACGCATCACTGCCAGTGTCCGGCGTCAATATCAGGTATCCCCAGTAGCTATACACGAAAAAGAATATCATACCGATTGCCACCAGGTACTGCTGTTTTACGCCGCGTTGGAGCAGCTGGCCTACCACGGGCATCATCATGGCGGTCACAATGGCTGCGGGTACCATCAGCATACCCGATTGCGTGGCCGTCCATCCCAATGTAGCCTGCGTATAAAGCGGGATAATGAATGTAGAACCGTACAACCCGAATCCCAGGATAAACGACAGGATCGTGCCCACACGCAGGTTACCATTGCCGAGCACCCGCAGGTTCACGATCGGATTTTTGTAGGTCCATTCCCTCCAAATAAAGAAGAAGAATGAGAAAACGCTGGTGACGGAAAGTATCGTGATGATCTCGTCATTGAACCAGTCTTCTTCCTGGCCCTTTTCGAGCACATATTGCAATGATCCCACAGCCACAGCGAGGAAGATAATGCCCCACCAGTCGATTTCATTGGCCGCTTTTTTGTTGGCGAACTTGGGACTTCTTACAAATTCCATCGTCAGCATGGCCGCAATGATACCCAGCGGTATGTTGATATAAAAAATGTAGGGCCAGCTGTAATTATCTACAATATACCCCCCCAGCGGTGGTCCCAACGTAGGGCCCACGATTACTCCCAGACCGTAAATAGCCTGCGCAATACCGCGCTTTTCGGGTGGGTAACTTTCGGTAATGAGCGTCTGCGCGGTTACGAGCAATGCACCACCACCAAAGCCTTGTATCAACCTGAAAAACACCAACTCCCAGATATTGTCCGCATTACCGCAAAGGAATGAGGCGACGGTAAATATGATGATCGAAGCTGCAAAGTAGTTGCGGCGGCCGAACTGCTGCGATAGCCAGCTGGTCATCGGCACGATGATCACGTTACCGATCGCATAGGCGGTGATCACCCAGCTCACCTCGGACAATGTGCCGCCCAGGTTTCCGCGCATGTCGTTGAGCGCCACGTTCACAATCGTGGTATCCACGATTTCGAGCAGCGCACACAATACGGCCGTGATGGTAATAATTACCCTGCGGTAGCCGTATTCGACGAGTGATTCCTGTAATTCCATTAATTATTTGGTTTTTAGAATCAAAAATTCGGTTCAGCGACCTTAGTTCAGCTCTACGTCCACGAACACGTTCATGCCCGGGCGCAGTTGCGCAATCTTCTCGTCGTCCGCTTTGGTAAATTCAATACGGACTGGCAGACGTTGTACCACTTTTACGAAGTTACCGCTTGCATTATCTGGCGGCAACAGTGCAAAACGTGCACCGGTAGCAGGCGAGAATGACGCCACTTGTGCTTCGAATTCGTGTTCAGGATACGCATCTACATGTATTTTCACTTTCTGACCCAGTTTCATTCTAGTCAGCTGCGTTTCCTTGAAGTTTGCGGTCACCCATGGTTTATGGGTTGAGATAATGCTGAAAAGCGATTGTCCCGCTTGCAGGTATTGGCCCAGCTGTGCATTCACTTTGGACACACGACCGTCGGTAGGCGCGGTGATGACGGTGTAAGAAAGGTTGAGTTCCGCATTCGCGATCTCCGTCTGACGCACCTTGATGTTTGCATTCGCTACGGTCGACTGAATCGAGGTCGCTTTGGTTTGACGACCGGCTGCTTTCGCCTGACGTTCGGCTGCGCCTTTCTGCGCTTCCAATACCGCTAGTGCACGTTCCGCTTTTTGTTTGGTGGCCTGAGCCTGCTCAAACTCCTGCTGGGTGATCGAATGGTCCTTGATCAGGTTTTCATAACGTGCGAAATCCTGGTTGGCCCTCCAGACGTTCACTTTGGCCTCTTCGATCTGAGCAGCTACTACGGCGATGTTCGCTTCGTAAGTAATGCCGCTGGCCGCCGAAGCATTAGTCGTTTCGTGTGCCGCGGTCAGGCTGCCCTCCGACCCCAAAAGTCCCGCCCTTGCTTGTTCCAGCTTGATAATCTGGTCGCGGTTGTCGAGAACAATCAGCGTGTCGCCTTTTTTGACGGTCTGATTATCTTTCACGCGAATCTCAGTAACATATCCTGATATTCTGGGAATTACCGGACTGATATCCGAATCGATCTGTGCATCGTCGGTTTCTTCGTGGTGCTGGCCGTGATTGTATTTAGTAAAACCCCAGGTGCCGCCGCCGATGATCAGCGCAGCAAGGATGATGAGGAAGCGATTGCTCTTCTTTTTAGGTGCTTCTTCGGTGTTAGTTTCCATATTCAATTTTGAATGAATGAATGACTGAATGACTGAATGAGTGAATGAGTGAATGTTGAGAGGAGGGAGGAAAGAGGTATCTGTTTGAAATATTAAAAAACCTCTCCATCCTCCCTTTCCTCCTTTTCCTCCCTTAATTAATGACTCCTGCCGTTTGTTCGAGCTTTTTATAAGCTACTATCGCATCGGCCTTTGCTGCTTCGTAATCGATACGTGACTGTACTTGTGCTACGTCGGCATCCAGCAGCTCAGTGGTGGTTACGAGGCTGTTATCGTATTTATTTTTAGTAATGCGATAGTTTTCGTTCGCTTGTTCCACCGCTTTGGCATACACATCGATCTTCCTTTTACTCAGGACGTAGTTGTAATAAGCGGTGTTTACTTCAAGGTGAATTTTATCTAAGATGATCTGCTCGTTGGTTTTGAGCTGATAAGCCTTTGTGCGGGCCTGGGCGATCTTTGCACCTGACTTCCAGAGTGATGCAACGTCGTACTTAAACCCGATACCAGCATTGACCGCATTTGGAACAGTCACAACACCCGGGATGCTCAATGCTACATAACCGGCTGAAAGGGCTACACTCGGATACAGATCCGCTTTGGCTACTCTAATATCACTATCGGCTGCCTTCTGACGGATGCCGTTGGCTGCGAAATCTTTGCGGTGCGTAAGGGCCGTCTGCTCCCATTCCGCAGCGATGCCTTCTGCTTTGAGCGCGGCGAAGCTGTTGGAATCGGCCTCGATCACGGTCTCTTCCGGTAGGCCAAGCAGCAGGTTCATGTTGATGGTAGTGATTTTCAAATCGTTCTGTGCATTCAGCAAGGCCAGTTCCACATTTGACTCCTGCAACTTTGCCTTCATCAGGTCGTTGCGGGCCAATATCCCGTTCTTCTCGCGGTTGGTAAATTCCTGCACGCGCTCCCGCTCGCCGACGAGATTTTCCGTTACCAGATCGACCGCCTTTCTGGCCTTGTACAAATTACCGTAAGCGGCAACTGTATTCTGGATCACGGCGTCGCGGTCATTATCGGCATCGAGTTTAGCGGCTTGTTCCACGTATTTGGCCGATTCGAGGCCGTATTTGAAACGAAAACCTGAAAACAACGGCAGCGAAGCGCTTGCCATTCCGTACATAGCCTGGTGCACATTGGGCGTTCCACCCGAGGTGCCGGTACTGTCGTTGCCCTCCTGTTTGATTTTCAGGTTCACATTAGGCGAGTTCACCCGCAGGTACGAACCCGAAACGCTCAGGCTGGGCAGTTGATTTTCCTTCACCTGACGGATACCCAGCCCCGCGAGGTCGATGTTACTCTGGCTCAGTTTCAATTGCTTGCTGTTCCGCAGGCTCATTGTGATCGCCTCTTCCAGCTTGATCGTGCGTGCGCTTTGGGCATACGAATGGCCGGCCGCGGTAATCCAGATGATCCCGGTTGCCAGACTAACCATTCTTTTAATTCTGGATGTGGTGTTCATTGGTTATTGTTGATTTAAATAGGTTCTTAAGATGTTGGCTAAGCTCACTTCGCAAATACTTCTGAAACTCTTCATCCGACTGATCTTCGAGGTCATTGATGATTTTGAAGAAATCCTGCGTAGCGATGGCATAGTTGACGGTGCCATAGAGCGTTGTAGTTACAAGGCTGACGTTGATGTCCTTCCGGAAATCGCCCGCCTCCTGCCCTTCGCGGATCATGCGTTTGATCAATTCCACATTCCGCATTTTCAGGCCGCGAATGTATTCGGAAATGACGGGCGTTCTTTCCGACGACAGCTGCTCACGCATCATGATGTTGTGAAAGCACTGGTTACCCATCAGTCGATCGATCACACTATCGATAAAGACATTGAACTTTTGAAGCGCCGACAGCTCGCTGGCCATCATCAGCGTTTCAAGCCGTGAACTCGATTCTGTCATACGTAATTGAAAAAGCGCCTCGATCAGCTTTTCCTTCGAACCGAAATAGTAGGATATCATCGAGACATTCACATCCGCTTCCTGAGCGATATCCCTCACCGAAGTACCGGCGAAACCTTTCTGTGAAAACAGCCGCTCCGCCACTTCTATTATCTGCAATTGTTTCGCGTTGTAGTCCATTTAATTAGCTCACCAGCAGGGATTCTTTTCTTCTTTTTTGCCGGCGGCGATACAAAGGTAACCGCCTTTAAAACAAAAATCAAACGATCGTTTGATTTAGTCAAACAAACGTTTGATTAGTAAAAGTAAATGTTGGATGAGTACCATTAAATTTTTTTAATGTTGAGATTAAAAAGGATGCAACTCTCATGCGGCTTTATATGTCATGTACTGAGAAACCTTCCGGTTACATTTTCCCAAACCCCGCACATGAAGCTCCATTTCGTTTACAAAACACTAATAATCAATCTTTTACTTTTTGTTAACAACATAGCCGTGTCGCAGCAAAATCCTCCATTGTGCGGTACGCCCGACTCTTCTGCACAAGCTTACCTTCAAAAAATTGCCAGCAAAATCGACCTTACCCGTGCTCGTACCAGCAATGGCCCGATGCTGGAATACAGGCTCGGGGTAAACATCGATCATAAAACCTATCTAGCCTATGCAGGCGACATTACACGCATACGTCGCACGGTTTACGAGATATTCCGGGAGGCATCGGCGATTTTTGAGGAAGAAATGAATATCAAGCTGACGGTCTATCACATCCACATATGGGACAAGCCCGAACATTACACGTCTGCCACGGACTGGGACTACCTGTCAAACGTCCTCGATTACTGGACTGCGGAACGGAACGAAGCGAGGGATGCAGTGGTGGGAATGTCAAGCCGCGGAGGTACGTTTTATGGTATGCAGCGTATTTGTACGTCCAACTTCCCGGTGCCGGGGCAGGAGTTTTCGGTAGAGATACTATGCCATGAACTCGGGCACACACTCAGTTCGCCACACACACATAATTGCTGGTGGCCGGGTGGGCCCATTGATCGGTGCGTAGATCTCGAAGGAGCATCAGACAATTGCCGGGAGGGCTTCCGGGAACCCACAAACGGCACTATTATGTCGTATTGCAGGGGCGAAATGACCTTTCATCCGCTGTGCAGAAATGTGATACGCAGTTTTGCGGAGGGCGTGGCTCAATCCGATTTCAAATTGCAGGCTCTGGATAACAAGCCCGCCGCTCCCGGGCTCCTTGCCCGACTTCCTGGCGAATCCGGCGGCGCATCGGCATTTCTGCCGGCCTTCGACTGGCTTCCGTCCGCAAGGGCCAGCCGTTACCGGTTGCAGATCGCACGGAATGCCGATTTCACAGGAATTGTTGAAGACACTTTATCGCCGCAACCCTTTTTCCGCTCTTCCGGACTGGATGCCGGCAACTATTTGATACGTTACCAGCCACAGAACGCTTTCGCCTCCGCGGAATGGTCTCAGGCGCTCCCATTCCGGGTGGAGGAATCCCAGGCCGGCAGCAATCCTCCGCCCTTCATGTCGATTGGATTTGACAACACCAGCAACGTCACAGGCTCGTTCAGGTTTCTCGCAGACATTTCATCTTATCAGGTCGAGGCATCGGAATCGTGGTGGACGTCCAAAGAGCTATTTGAACTGAGCCCGAAAGGAACAGCGTTCGAAACATTTTCCATAAGACCCAAACAATCCGTGCTCCTGAAATTGGCGGTCAGATACCGGGTACTCCGGCGCAACCAATGGAGCGCATGGTCCGACTTTATTTACCTCAGGCCTATACCGGGAGCAGTACCCTTACGAAGCAGCGCCACACTTTCCACCGATCCCATCCTGGCAGTAAGGCAATGGACCACTGACCCGACGGCCGGACCGGTGACAAACTCTTTCCAGATCGCCATCGATCCGGAGTTCAGGAATCTCGTCTTCGACGAAAAAATTACCCATACTAACGCTCCCAACAATGGATTGCGCGACAAATCGCTCGTTTTTCCCGACCTGTCTGAAAATACGGCTTATTATACGCGCTCAAACATCCGGCTGAAAACGGGCTTCCAATCGGTTTGGGCTACGGGACAGTTCAGGACGGGCGTGGAAGACACTCGGTTCAAATACCTGGGCATCCCCCACCCCGTGCTTCACAATGCGCAGGGATCAGGTAGTTATATCAAAACGATCAAACTACTGAAATCAAAGGAAAAGCTATTCGTCGCCAGCGCCATGGGAGGCTATCATGAGACGTCCGACCTCGAAATCTGGAAGAGCTATCTACCCTCAACAACAAATGGCAGAAGTCCGTTAGTGATATCAGCCTTCGCAGTCACCGACGATCGGACGACCTATGCGATCGACGGTCTGCAAGGCACGGTCCAAAAAATCGGCGATACATTTTCCCGACTGCCGATTCCTCCTCAAAACGGTGTAAGCGGGATCGAGGACCTGTTGGTGACCGCTTCCGGCATCATGTTTTACCGGAATTACAATGCGGGGCTGTTGCAGTTTACGAATGGAGTGTGGAAGTCGCACCATGAAGCATTGCAATCGGCGACTCCGGTTTGTATAGGAAAAGACAACCGGGACAGGATCTGGACGATCACCGAGGGTGGCGGCACATGGTATTTTGAAAACAACCAGTGGATAGAACAACCCCGGCTCCCCTTCTGGAACGGCCTGATCGGCATCGCATTCGACAGAGACGACCAAGCCTATGCATATGGCGACTGGGGCGTACGTTGGCTCAATCGGGATAAGGGTGAATGGGAGGTAATTCAGCCGCTGCTTGATAAAAGTATTCAGAAAATCGTTTTCGATGACCAGAATCGTATGTGGCTCGCCATGTACCGATGGCCGTCCGTTCCCGGCAGTGATTTTGAACAGTATGGAATCCTCCGGTATGCCAACGGAAAGGTGAACGCTTACACAGAAGGGCTTAATTTTCTCCGCGAACCTTTTGAAATCGAATTTTTCAAGGACCAGTTGCTGATCCTGACCACCGGCGGCGAAATCCACGTATTCGACGAACGTCAAATCCTCTCCTTCGACCCGGATGCAAGCTATCCTGCCGGCTCCCGGATCACGGTGAAGCTGAGCACTAATTCAGCATTCGACCAGGCTAATCGCTTCGGCATTGAGCTCAGCAACCAAACTACCGGCACGAAAATAAACATCGATACAGTAACTGTAAACGGTCATTTGATGAGTTTCACACTACCCGACACACTCAGCTCGGGCGAGTACAGCTTCCATCTCATAGCAACCGCCCCTGAAATAATCAGTAATGAAAGCCGTACATTCCGGGTGGAGGCGGATGGCTCACCGGTCAATGAACGTTCGAATGACGTGATACTACTTCAAAATGTGCCCAACCCGGCCGCAGGTCCCACCTCGATCGCATTTTACCTGCCCCTGGCGGCTGAGGCCCGGGTGGATCTGTTTAACCTGAGAGGCCAATTTGTGAAGCAGCTTACTAATGCACCATTTCCGGCAGGATGGCATATTATCAAAACCAACTTTACCGAATTTCAGTCGGGAATGTATGTCTACCGGCTTACAACCGGCAATGTGGTAAAATCAATAAAAATGATCAACTGACATTACTTTACCCGTCCGGGGTTTTCGCTCACAAATGCGCCCCAACCACCCTTTTTGGCTTTTTTTGAACCGGTTGTGGCGGCGGAAGCCGGGGAGTTGGCATGGTACTGATGGCAGATCGCAATGGCGATGCCGTCCGTGGCATCCATAAATTCGCGGCTAAGCTCCATTTTCAGTATTTTTTCGAGCATGTAAGCGACCTGCTCTTTCGAGGCGTTACCGCTGCCGGTGACGGATTGCTTTACTTTTTTGGGAGAATACTCTACGATAGGAATGTTGCGGGCAAGCGCGGCCGCCATTGCTACGCCTTGTGCACGACCCAGTTTGAGCATGGATTGTGCGTTTTTACCATAAAAAGGATCTTCAATCGCCATTTCATCGGGCAGATAGTCCTCGATGAGCTGGGTCAGGCGTTCAAAGATTTTCTTCAACTTCAGTTCGTGCGTACTATATTTGCTCAGATGAATCACCCCGTACTGAACCAGCGAGATTTGTTGTCCTTTGACAGATATCACCCCATAACCCATCACCTGTGTGCCGGGGTCGACTCCAATAATTACTTTTTCCGAAACTTCGGTTCGCTGCGTTTGTAACATGATGCAAGATAAGGAACTCTCTCCTCCGAAAGCAAAAAGCGGCCAGGCAAAGGTTTTCTGGCTGCTCAAACTCGCGGTGACGGCTCTGATCCTCAGCTATATCTACCGCACATTCCGCAATGAGCAAAAGGGCATCTCCGACATTGGGGAGGTGTTTTCAAATATATGGTCGGCGAAGCATCTTCCCGTATTCATCGCAATGCTGGTGCTTGTGCCGGTAAACTGGGCACTCGAGAGCCTCAAATGGCAAAAACTGATCTGTCGCATTACACCGGTCTCATTCAGGGAAGCCATGCGCGGGACACTTACAGGTCTGGCCGTCGGAGTGGCGGTTCCGGCACAGCTGGGCGATACGCTGGGGCGCGTCGCTTCGCTCAAATCGGACCGCAGGCTTGAAGCCATCGGGGCAGCACTGATTTCCAATGGCATTCAGTTTTATGTGTCCGTCCTGGCCGGCGCGTCTGGATGGGTCTTGCTAAAAGCACGGCTCGATCTCCCCGACGCTGCGAAGTCGGTCACGGACGTCATCCTTACCACCATCATGCTGCTAGGGCCCTTGGTACTGGCGTTCAGGAGGCAAATCGATCAATGGTCTCCTGCGAAACCCTTTTTTCGTAAAGTGAAAGAATATCTGAATGTAATCGGGCACTATACCGGTGCCGATCTCGCCCTCAGTACCGCCTATGGCGCATTGCGTTACCTGGTCTTCCTCACACAGTTTGTGCTGGCGCTATCCCTGTTCGATTTTCCCGTGCACGTGTTGCAACTGGCAGCCAGCGTCACATTGATATTTCTTGCCAAAACGCTGATCCCGGCGATCAACGTGCTGGGGGACCTGGGCCTGCGCGAATTTACGGCGTTGCTGGTTTTCGCGCCTTTTCACCTCCCGCCCGAGCAGATCATCGCTGCTACCTTCCTGATCTGGATACTCAATGTCCTCGGCCCGATCCTGGTCGGGATATTCCTGATCTGGAAATACAAATGGAAAAGGTTTAAATTTTAGCTACGCATGAGCAGTTTCGCATTCACATTCTGGCTCGGTATGGCGCTCTGGGTTATCCTGGGAAGCTATGCGGTATTTACGCTGGGACTGACGTTCCTATGGGCAAGGATCAAAAGGCCCGTAGCATCCGCTGTCTTCCCCGACGACTTGTTTATCACAGTCATCATACCTGTCAGAAACGAGGCCGAAAACATTACTTTACTGCTAGAAGACCTCGACCGTCAGACATGGCCTGCGTCCAGATTCGAAGTGCTGGTCATGGACGACAGCTCTACAGACAACACCGCAGACATTGTACGCGCATTCGGCGTCACTGCCTCTGCGGATATCATATTGGTCCCATTGCCAGACGTGCGGACCTCCGCTCCCAAAAAACGTGCGATCGAAACCGCGATGGGACGAGCCCGGGGCAATTTAATCGTAACTACCGACGGCGATTGCCGGGCACAGCCAGGTTGGTTGTCGGCGATCGCGTCCTCCTACATGCATACGGGTGCGAAGCTGATCAGCTCACCCGTCACCTTTACCCGTGAAACTGCATTAACTGATCACCTCCAGACCGTCGAATTCGCAAGTCTGATCGGTAGCGGAGCTGCATCGATGTCGGCGGGATATCCGTCCATGTGCAATGGCGCTAATCTCGCATACGAAAAAGCAGCGTTTCAACAAGTTGGCGGTTACGAGGGCGTCAGGCACATTGCGTCGGGCGATGATGAATTTCTAATGCACAAGATTGCAGCGCGCTATCCGGGTTCGGTACATTTCCTTCGGCATCCCGAAGCCGTGATCCGCACAGCTCCACACCGGCAATGGGCCGGTTTCTATCGCCAGAGAAAGCGCTGGGCCAGCAAATGGAAGCATTATCAAAGCAAGACGCCCCTCGTACTTGCTGTTTACATCTTCGCCTGCAATTTCGCGCTCCTGCTATCCGGGAGCCTCACATTACTCGGCTATCTCAGCCCTGGTGCATTCCTGGGTATACTAGCCATCAAATGTATTCCCGAGTGGTTTTTCCTGGGTTCGATATTGCTTTTTTTCAAGAAACCATGGTCACTGTTGTTCATTCCGGTGACCCAATGCATCTATCCGCTGTATGTTTGCTTCTTCGGACTGGCAGCGCAGCAAGGCGAATATGAATGGAAGGGACGAAAACTAGTTTGATCTTAAATGCCATATAAAAAAGCTGCCAGCAAAAAATGCCGGCAGCTTTAAGTTTCACATAACGCTATATAAGATCAATTCACTACTTTTTAAGCACTTTTGATGAGTATTTACCTTCCGCATTCACTACGCTCACAATATACAAACCTTGCGCAAGACCCTGAACATTCACTTTAATTTCTGTTTCACTTTGAGCAGGCATTACCTGATAAACTTTCTTTCCTCCCAGTGTGAATATTTCCAGCTTCTTCACAGGTGAAAAGCTCTTTACATTCATTTCATCCTGTGTAGGATTAGGGAAAAAATCAACGGCCAACCTTGCATCACAACTTCCCGCTTCTACGCTACGGATCGCACTGTATTCGAACGACTCGTCCGTATCTACTTGCTGAAGACGATAATAATAGTATTTAGCAGGTACAGTCTCCGAAGAAAAAGGTGCATCCGTGAAGCTGTAAGTGCTCTTGTTTGCATCATAGTCTACCCTGGCAACGGCGCTGTACGTTCTGGCATCTGTGGAGCGTTCGACAACAAAATGTGAAAAATCGATCGCTTCGGATACCTTCCATTTCAGTTCCACGTTGCAATTTACATTTTGTGCGGTAAAACTCGCTAACTTAACCGGTAAAACTGTTGGCGGCGGCGGAACAGTATAACATGTTGAGGTTGAAGCGGGAAAAGTAATTTCGACAACCTTCCATGAATCAACGGTAACTTTGATCGTCGCTCCGTCGAGGCGCATGGATCCGTAACGATCGTCGATTTCCACCCATTTGGTGCCTTGCTTTTCCCAACCTGGCCAAACGGCTCCGTTTCCATTGATGTCCAGCGAGGCTCCCGGAAAGAGAATGGTTCCGGTCAAAGGCTGATTATTGTCTTCCTGAATCACTTTTCCTTCCGAGTTGATCCACTCGATCTTAGCGGTCATACCGGTCGCATCGAAGTTAGGCGTAACGTTATAGTCCAGCCACGGTGCATTTTTATCGCATTTGGAAGATGCGGTCACGTCGATTTTCTTTTCCACCGGTTCCGGAATTGATGGCAAGAAAGGCCAGAAGTGAACTTCGTCACGGCTGTGTACAAAGCTTTTGGCAATAATCTGCCCATTGATATTCCCGTTATTGTCTTTGACAACATCAGCCTGCGGCGCAAAAATCGTTCCGCTGATCTGTGCATTTCCACCTAGCGTGATCGATTTCGTTGCGTCAGGGAAGTTGTAGATCACATATGCGCCCTGTGGATCGGACAAGCCGCCAAAGCCTGGAAAATTGATCCGTGGATTACCGCCATTGGCCGCGCAGAAGGTCGGGAAGTCAACAATATTGATGACCAATCCAAATTTCCCGCTGTAAGAAGCGTCTCCCAGGGAAGGTCCGGCCGGGATTCCCTCAATATTTGCATTCCCGATCTTGTTCCAAACGGCGGCCGAGACGGTCAGGACGTTGATTTTGTTCGGATCAACAATGATTTTGGGGTTGTTACCGATCGCGTTGGGGTCCAGATAAGGTCCCATTGCGGCAGATGGTACGATATTTCCGTTCTGATCGCGGATCGGGAGATTGTCAGCCAAATCTTTCAGCTGGCCCGACCTTTTGGTCATTGTTACAAAGGCGGCGTCAATGTCGATCTGCCCCGGTCCTGAGCCAAATACGTTTTCACACACCGGATTCACTACATCGCTCACGCTGGGAGACCATGTATTGATGTTCGCATTGATCGTAATGTTGGGTGTTTCCCAGTACTGCTTGTTGTTCTCTGTGATACGAATGGTCGATGCAGCATTGTTATTGTCCTTGTACCAGACTTTCAGATTGGTCCCAGAGGCATCCGATGGATTACAGTTACCGATCTTGACGTAGTTGTCGCCGTTCACAGCGAGGCTTCCGTTGTTGAGCTTTACAGCGCCGCGTACCGCGAGACCAATCGAAGCATTGTTCACGAAGAATGCACCGTGCTGCTTGTTGAAGCTGATCTGGTATTGATTGGTGGTCACATTCCCACCAACTGCAATAGGCCCTTCGGTCTCATTCGATACGAGGGTCGCATCACCTTTCACAAATATGTTGAACCGCTGAGCGGCTGAGGTCGGGCTCTGAGCCGACACCTTAAGGTTGCTCAGTACGAGTAAAGCTAGGAGGATTGTAGATAGAGGTCTGACGAACATGTTGAGTCTTGTTGATTTCTGACTCGACGAAATTAGACCACCTCTTCCGATCAATTATTCTTTTTGTGACCACTTCGGGGTACTTTGGGGTGATAGTGGGGATTTCAGGGGTTACAAATTTCAAAAAATTGCACTTATCGAAGATAATACACAACGATCGACCAAGTATTCCTAGCTACGTATTAGTAAATTTAGCAACTAAATAACCATATTACTTCTACACCAACGCTTGAAAAACCCTCAATACTTTTCAATTTCTATGACTAGCAACCTTTAAAATGTTTTAAACCAGCGTTCTAATCCCGTTTTAACAATTATAACAATATCAAGATGAATTGAGGTGACCTTCGATACCGAAATACAACTCGACAGCTGACAGTGTCCAATTATTTGTATGATGACCGTCGCTTCAACTCCTTGATCTCGTTCTGCATTTCCTGCAACATCCGCATGAGCTGCTGCATATCGGTTTGCGGTTCCGGCAGCTGCTTGCTATGGAAACTATAATACTCCCAAAGCTCGATCACCTCGGCAATGGGGACTGTATAGGCAAAATACTGTTTGTTAAACGATTGCAGGAGCATTGTACCGGCGGCATGGTTGATCGTCACCTGCTTGAACACAAAATCCTGGTCGCCCTTGAGAATGACGATGCACGGTGTTTCCGGTTTCAGCGCCGTCCAGTCCTGCACGTATCTTGTGATGATGTCTGCACCTTCGGGAACCGGTAGCATGGAGTCCCCTATTGTCGGAAACATCCTGAATGTACCGTTTTTAGGGACGGTAGGCAGATTGAACCTTGGTAGCGTAGCCAGGAACTCGGGATCGCTGTACCCGGACCGGTATCCGGCCCTTGCCTGAACAGGCACATATTCGATATTCTCCTTGTCTTCCTTATCGACCGTAATGGCCAGGACGCGGATTTGATCGCCCTTCATAAAGAGCTCACTCCCCTGTTCCAGATCTTTCAGCTTTTGTTCGGAGAGCTTTCCGAGATCCATTTTCAGGAGGCTGTCGATACTCATCCGGAAATATTCCGAAAAGTTAATCAAATCGTCAATTGTAGGATTGGCAGTCCTTCCACTTTCATGTGCATTAAGCTTCACCCTACTGATTCCTAGCTTCTCCGCCAGAGCCTCTTGACTCAATTTCTCACGTGAACGAAGGAATTTAATATTGACCGACCAAAAAATGTCCTGAGCACCCATGGGATGATATTTTTAAAATCAAACATAAGATATTAACAATATCAAAAGTAGCAGCAAATTTTAATTTTCCTACAAAAAACTGATTAAATTATTTTGGCTGACCGGTTTAGCGCATTGTTCAGGCACCAGATTGATCTTTTATGGCGTTTTGGTGTTAGTACATTTAGTAAACGGCTTGCATTGGAATGCCGGAAAAATTAAAAACCCACACCTCATGAACGATCAAGTTGTGCTTGTTGACGAAAAAGATGTCGCGATCGGCCTGATGTCCAAGCTGGAAGCCCACGAAAAAGGGTTGCTGCATCGGGCATTTTCTGTCTTTATATTTAATTCAAAAGGAGAAATGCTCTTGCAACAGCGGGCATTCGGCAAATATCACTCAGAAGGACTCTGGTCCAATACATGCTGCAGTCACCCTTTTCCGGGGGAATCCACACACCATGGCGCAGTAAGACGCTTACAGGAAGAAATGGGGATGGAAACAGGGCTGCAATTTCTTTATACTTTCCAATACTGCGCCGGGCTCGACAAAGGCTTGACCGAAAACGAACTGGATCATGTGTTCTGGGGTGTTTCCGACGCTAAACCCGACATTAATCCCGAAGAAGTCAATGGTTATCGGTACATGTCCCTGGAAGCCATCAGGGCAGACATTATTGATAATCCGGACCATTATACCGAGTGGTTCAAGATCTGCGTTCCTGAAATCACTTCGAAGATCCGGTTGAAATCGATTCTCTAAAACGTTGTGAGAGAGTCACAACGCAACGCTAAAAAGGGTCGCCATGCGTGAGCGCTACGAGGCGGGACATTACTGTGGGCAATTTGCCGAGCACTTTCAATGCGATGTCGGTTGTAACGGGCTTTCCGAAGAGCCTCTGCAGGTAATGGCCTGCCATAATGCGATTTCCAAAAGCTTTGGTCCATGCCTTTTCGTAATGCATAGCAGCCTCTTCCCGCGTTTGTTTCTTTTGGAAGAAATGTAAAAGCTCGGTAGCGAGTAACTGGGAGGCCCGCATACCCATGCTCATCCCATTCCCGCAGAGCGGAGTAATGGAGCCGGCCGCGTCGCCCAGGAGAAAAATCCCCTGCGCACTGGTCTGCATCTTACTGAAATGAATGTTGCTGATCACCAGCGGCTGTGAAAAAAGGAATTCGGACCGGGTAAAGTACCGTTTGAGCCAGGGGTTTCGATAAAGCACATGCTCCTCCATGGCCTTGATATCCTTTCCGTTCTCCTGTAAATTCCGGGCGGTCGTGAGGTAGCACAGACAACAGCGATCCTCCTCCACGCGGGAAATGCCGCAATAACCCTGGCGGAAATTGTGCAGTTCGATCCGATCCGGTGAAATGTCTGCCCGGATGTGGTATTTGACACCTATATAATTACCGGAATGCGCCCCGGTACCTTCATCGAGCTGAACAAATTTCGGGGTATACTTGCCGTAACTCCCGCACACGACAGCAGCATGGTAATCGCCTTTTGATGTTTGGATAAGAAAATCGCCTTTCCGTTCTTCCGCGACAGATGATACGCGGCATTGCTCCAATACAGTTACGCCCTTTTGAACGGCAATCGCAAAGAGGTGCTTCTCAAGTGTATACCGACTGATCCCAAAACCACCCATTTTCAGGTCGTGATTCAGGAGATAGCCTGATTCCGAACTGATTCCAAGTTTACTGATTACCGGCAAGTGCATGTCGTGCAGCGGTAAACCCAGACTTTCCAGAAACCCCCAGCTCTCCATTGAAATGTATTCGCCACACACCTTATGAAACGGATAGCTGTTTTTTTCAAAAACCACCACAGAAATGCCTTTACCCGAAAGCTGAATCGCGAGACAAAGCCCGGAAAGCCCGCCGCCGACGATGGCACAATCAAAACGGTTGTTCAGCTCACCCATATACGATCACCTCATGCCTGAATGCCCATTTGTTCTTCACTGTAAAATGCTTAGCGCCCGCACTACGGAGAATGTCGAGCCATTCTTTCTTTTTGAAGCCGCGCAGGACCGATAACGGCGCGTCATTCTTTACGAGATAGGACTTCGAAAAAAGGTTTGTAAGCAGTTTAATGGAATAATGCGCCAGCGCGTGTCGTTCCAGGTCGTTGATCACCAACACAGCACGCTGCTGCATTGCAAACTGGACTAAACCACTCAGTTGTTCATCGTACAGGTGGTGGCAAAACAGGCAGGCGTGAATAATGTCGATATTGGGCAGGTGCCGCGCGGCATTGCGGTAGTCGTCATGGATAAGCGCTACCTGCTCGTCTTGCAGGTTCCGGGTAGCATATTCAATGCAGTCACTTTTAAGGTCGATCCCGTACAGACGGAGGTCGAACCCGGCTTTCCGATTCCACCGGGCAATGCGTTTCAGGGTATCCCCGCCACCGCAGCCTATATCGACCACAGTGAATGCACGCCCTTTCTTAAGTACCTTTTTCAGCGCATCGAAGGATATATTGTAGCCGCCGAGCCAGTAGTTGATAAAATCCAGTTCGCGGAGGTTCTGAAAAAGGTCATTCTTCGGGATATCCTCCCTGTCCAGGAGCTCTTTTTGCAAACTTCTCACCTCAAACATACCGTAACTGCATGGTTTCGATGCTCAAACCTGGGCCGAATGCCGCCGTAAAAATCCGGTTGCCCTGATGCTCCGGTTTTGCTTTGGCCAGTACCTCCTTCAAAACAAACAGGACCGTTGGCGATGACATATTACCATAGCTCCGGAGTACATCGTACGCGGCTGACATCGTACATTTGTCCAGCTCAAGAGCCGCGGCAAAGTCATCGATAATGCGTTTACCTCCCGGATGGACAGCCCAGTGCCGGAAATCCTCCGGCTTCAAACCCACCGAATCCACCATAGGCCGGATGTTTTTACGAATCAGATCCGGCACATACGACGAAAGGTTCATAATGAACCCGGTCTCCGACAATTGCCACGCCATATCCGAATAACCATTGTGCAGGATCATCGAATGGAATGCGTCGATCTGGACGCCGTGAAGATGTGCATCATCCGGCCTGGACGAGACGATCACAGCCGCAGCGCCATCACCAAACAGCATGTTCGACAAAAGGTAATCGTCATTGTAACGCTTCTGAAAATGGATGGAGCATAGCTCGGTACACACCACCAGTACTTTCGCATTGGTCTGCGCACGGCAGATCGCATCCGCGTTTTTCAGCGCCAGAATGGCTGCATTGCAACCCATAAAGTTTATACTGCTTCGCTGGATGGCTGGATTCAATTTCAGCTCGCGCATCAGCTCCACATCCAGGCCGGGTGCAAAAAGGCCTGTGCAGGTTACTGTAATCAGGTGCGTGACCGTTTTTTTGATCTGGTCGAAATCCGGTATCTGCTCAATGGCTTTGCGGGATAATGCGGTGGCATGCCGCTGATACAGGTGCATTCGCTGTGTAAGGGTTGGCTCCGGCAGCAGTGATGCCGAGCGGCTGAAGAATTCGAAAGTTTCGGGATCCTTATCGAAATCAGAGATCACCGAATAGCGCCTCTCAATGCCTGTCTTGCCTGCAACGATTCTGATTTTTCGCCTGGTGTCAGGATCGTCTGTCGAGCGCAGATAAAAATCGGTGAGCGTTTGCTGTGCATAACCATAATCCGGAACGGCTGTTTCAATAGAGGATAGATAACTCAATGGAATTCTGTTGATAATAATTAATACTATGAAACAACTATTCATGCAAATTGCAGCGATCCAGTTCATCCGCATCGCATTTCTGAAATTGGCCTGCCGACGATCCTTCCGGACCATCGCAAACCAAATGCCGAACCAGGCGACGATCGGTACGAAGAATACCTGAATGATGAAAAAAATCATTCCAAGTTCCCTGGATGTAAAATACAAATAATAAAACACATTGCAGAGTACAAACATCAGTGCTGAGAACAGGAAGGTGCCGGTGTAGCCCAGTTTGTAACTCAGGGTGGTGATACCGTCGCGCAGGTCCTGCTCGTGCTGGTAGATCTGTGTCAGCGGATATGCGCCCGCGATCTGAAATGAACAAGCGAGCAAGACGTAAATGTTGGCAGTGTCCAGCCGCAACGACGCGCCGGAAATCCCGGCAATGGACATATAGTAGGTAAAAGCCCCCTGGAAGATCACGACGGTCAGGAAACCGACAACCGGGTACTTTTTAAGCCGTATCTGCCGCGAACTGTACGCGCGCGATGCGGCAATGTAAAGCACCAGGCATACTGCAAATAATGTGTTTACGAAAATCAACGCCAGCAGGGTCGCAACCGCGTCCAAAAAAAGCGTGAGATAAAAGAGCCGGATCGTAGGAAGTGGCGGCTTTTCGAGACCGCCAATGCTCTCCTCGTCCCGATCAATATAGCTGTTGTAACCATTACTGGCCGGGTAAACGAGCAAATGAATGATCAGGAAGCTCCATAGTGCCTCCCCGTGCACGACTGTGTCGGCCTGGCTATAAGCAAAGAGAAACAGCGGGGCCAGGAAAAACGAAAAGGGTATCCTGAGCAGCTTGATCGTATTTCTGTCGGGGAGCATGAGATGGCAATTGGCTGTCGGCTTTCGGCCATCGGCTGTCGGCCATCGACTGTTGGCCATTGGCTTAGATCTTCGGCTTTAAGACTTTGACATTCGGTTGGGTGTAATCTCGCCAAATTTCGGCGTAAACCAAAATTGAAAAGCCGAAAGCCGAAAGCCGAAAGCCGACAGCCGACAGCCGAAAGCCGTCCCCTACCCTCTCCTAGTAATCCTCAGTTGATGCGTATTGAAAACCTGGGAGTCGGGTTCGACGCTTTTGGTAAGAAAAACACTCCCGCCGATGACACTGTTTTGCCCGATCACCGTATCACCACCCAGGATGGTTGTCCTGGCGTAAATGATCACATTGTCCTCTACCGTAGGGTGCCGCTTGGTATTATAGAGTTCCTTTGCGACCTGCAATGCCCCGAGGGTAACCCCCTGGTATATACTGACATTCTTGCCAATTACCGAAGTAGCGCCGATCACGATACCGGTTCCGTGATCGATCATAAAGGGCACCCCAATGGTCGCTTCCGGGTGAATGTCCACGCCCGTTTTCCCATGCGCGTACTCCGTGAGAATGCGCGGCAATACGGGTATTTGCAGGGTACTCAGATTGTTGGCGATCCGGTAAACCGCAATCGCGTAAAAACCTGGATACGAAACAATTACCTCATTAACGCTCGTGGCGGCCGGGTCATATTCGTAAATTTTGCTCGCGTCGAGGCGCAGATCCTTGTAAATCGTTTCCAGCTCGTTGTAAAAAGATGCTACTTTTTGTTCGATGGATATCTTTTTCGGATCAAGATAGCTCAACAGAATGTTCTCTAGATCGATCTGATTTTTCTTCAAAATACCTTCGTAGGAGGTCTTTTTGGGCAAATTATTGCTGGGAAAGAGGAAATGGATCAGGTCGTCCAGCCAGGCTGTGGCGTCATGCCAGGAAGGCGTTGCTTCCCATTCGGCGTGATGTGTTTTTTTAAGAAGATCGATGAGTGATGGGGACATATAGGCGATAGGCTGTAAGCAATAGGCCATAACCGTGCAGCCATGACAAAGGGTCGTATTTCAAAGTGGATAAAACGTGATTAAGATATTCAAATTACTTACAGCCAATCGCTCAAAGCCTACCGCCTCCGACAGACGATAGCTTTCTCAGCACCCCTATCATCGTGTCCACTTCTGCGCAGGTATTGTAAAATGCAAGCGACGGCCGGACGGTCGTTTCGACGCCAAACCGGCGCAGAATAGGTTGTGCGCAATGGTGGCCGGACCGCACCGCGATACCTTCCTTGTTCAATGCGGCACCTACTTCTTCTGTTTTATAACCATTCAACACAAATGACAGTACCGAAGCCTTGTCCTTCGCCGTTCCGATAATCCGCAGTCCCGGTATGTCCTTGATCAGGTGGGTAGCATATTCCAGCAGAAAGTGTTCATACTGGTGGATCAGTTCAATTCCAATTCCTGTCACATAATCCAAAGCAGCCCCTAATCCCACAGCATCCGCGATATTACCGGTCCCGGCTTCAAAGCGAGCAGGGGCCTTATGGTACTGGATGTGCTCAAAGGTTACGTCGACGATCATGTTTCCCCCTCCCTGCCAGGGCTGGGTGGCATTAAGCAGGTCTTCCTTTCCATACAATGCACCGATGCCCGTCGGCCCAAAGACCTTGTGACCGGAGAATACAAACCAGTCGCAATTCAGCCCACGGACGTCGGTACGCAAGTGGGAAACCGACTGCGCACCGTCCAGCAACACCCTGGCACCCACGGAATGCGCCATTTCAATGATCTGCTTCGCAGGGGTAACGGTCCCCAACGCATTGGAAACCTGCGTAAATGAAACCAGACGGGTCCTCGGATTGAGCAGCCGGGCATACTCGTCAAGCAGGATCTGCCCGTCGTCGTCTACCGGTATAACCCGGAGTATCAAACCCTTTTTATCGGCCAGCTGCTTCCAGGGGACGATATTTGCATGGTGTTCTAGGTGGCTGACGATGATCTCGTCGCCTGCGTTCAGGTTTTGGTCGCCCCAGGTTTTCGCGATCAAATTGATTGCTTCGGTCGTCCCGCGAACAAATACCACCTCGTTCACAGATCCGGCATTTAAAAATGACCGCACCTTTTCTCTCGCGCCCTCATAGGCGTCCGTAGCGCGGGCTGCCAGCTCATGAGCGGCACGATGAATATTGGAATTCTCGTGCTCGTAAAAATAGCTGACCCGGTCGATTACCTGCTGCGGCTTTTGCGTGGTGGCCGCATTGTCAAACCATATCAACGGCTTACCGTTTACGCGCTCCCGGAAAATCGGGAAATCGGAGCGGATTTTATTGATATCAAACGGAATGCTGCCTACCGGAGACTGGATCGGCTGCCCCAACTGATCACGATCTGCTCCCATATGAATGTTCCCGACGGAAAAAGGGGAAAAAGACCTGGGTATCAGATTCGAAAGACCCGGGATATGCGACCGCTCGGAAATATTCTCATTCAGAAAGTAATACGACGGATTGCCGCTCATTCCGCCTGCATAAGGTACATGACTGTAATCGGGTATCTTATTAAATACGCCGCTCAGATCGTGCTCTCCACCCGGCTGGTAAGGCAGGTAATGCGACTGCGGAGTCGGAGCCGCGGCCGTATTGGATGGCGATATACCGGTGCCCGCAGCTGACGGAGGCACTTTCCCATCTGTGAAATGCGGATCGGGCAGGCTCGTTTGCGGTGCGGCAATGTCGAAATCCTGATGATGGGCTGGCGATTGCGCACCCCCATTCTGAATGATTTCAAGCATCTTTTGCATTCGGGGATGATCTTCCAGGTGCGGCGAGAATACCGGTGACGGCATTTCGCCCGGCAGTGCCTTAAAGAGCTCATTAGCCAGATGTTCCAGCGCCGCGGCGTCGGGCAAACCTGCCGAATGGCTGTCCGGAAAATCGTCAGTATTTATACTCATGATAGTTACCGATTTCTACATTTTCCAGCACTGCAATCGCGTCATCTACGAGCACCGCCAGTGAACAATACAGTGATACCAGGTAAGAAGCAATCGCCTTATCATTGATGCCCATAAAGCGAACAGAAAGCCCTGGTGATTGCTCTCCGGGCAAGCCCGGCTGGTAAAGTCCTACAACGCCCTGGCGGCTTTCGCCGGTGCGCAACAGCAGAATTTTGGTCTTGCCGTTCTCAATGGGGACCTTGTCGGATGGGATCAGCGGAATACCGCGCCAGGTGATAAACTGTGACCCGAAAAGAGAGATCGTCGGTGGCGGTACGCCTTTGCGGGTACATTCGCGGCCGAACGCGGCTATCGCCTTGGGATGCAGGAGAAAGAAACCGGGTTCCTTCCAGACCTTGGTCAGCAATTCGTCGAGGTCATCCGGTGTCGGGGGGCCGAGGCGCGTGGAGACTTTTTGCTTGTCGGCGATGCTAGCCAGCAGTCCGTACTCCTGGTTATTGATCAGTTCGCTCTCCTGCCGCTCTTTAATGCTCTCTATCGTCAGGCGCAGCTGTTCGCTGATCTGATTATATGGTTTGCTGTACAGGTCGGAAACGCGGGTATGCACATCCAGCACGGTATTAACAGCCGTGAGGTTGTACTCCCTTGGATTTTCAACATAGTCGATAAAGGTATGCGGCAGCTCGCGCTCGTCGCGTCCGGAACAATCCACCTCTGCGGTGCTTCCCTCCTTCACTTTATTCAACCGGTAAACGCCGGATTCAACGGGAATCCAGTTCAGTAAGTGTGTCAGCCAGCGGGGGGTTATGGACTCGAACTGCGGGACGGTCCTGGTCGCAATCGCCAGCTGCCTTGCAGCAACGTCGCCCAAAGCAGTTTGATTTTGGTTTAACTTAGCCATTCTGTTATGATTGATTATAATGAGAAACGTACTGCATTGCGCCCATATGCAAGCTAAGGCGTTATCAGACAACCGATCACAAACATACGTCAACTAAAACTGGCGCGATCTGCGAAACACGCAATCTGCCACACCGTGATTTCCACCCCAATTACCTCCCCCACTGCCCGCCAAAGAAAATTACATCACATTCTAATTATGCTTATATTTATTAAAACATTATCGCACAATTATAGCCCATGGCCATTTTTAATTCGGCGTACTTTTCTATGGTTTTAATAGATTTTATCGATTGAAGGATTGGGCAACATACCACCAAAAAATATTCTATATTAATTCCATAGACTTTATATTATTTAATCTTTTTGCTAGCTTTGAAAATCTAAAAAGATACATTCATGATGCAAGCGGGCAATCTGGTAGACATTTATAAGAACGAGGAACTAGCCGCGGAGGCGTTCAAGGATTTCAGGTTAAGGAAAGGCATTACCTGCAAGAAATGCGGCGGGACCCATCATTACTGGCTTGCTCCCAAGCAGCAGTTTCAATGCAAGCAGTGTCGCTTCCGGACTACCCTGCAAAGTGGGACCGTTCTGGAAGGCAGCAAGCTGCCGATCTCCTACTTTTTCATCGCTGTGTATATGATTCTGAAACGAGGTAATGCCTTTACAGTTCAGGAATTCCAGGAACAAACCGGACACAAATATTACGAGCCACTCTATGATTTTGTCCGGAAAGTAAAGGCCTACCTGAGTGCCAATGACCAGAATGCGATCCTGATCGACCTTGTTGAACTATTCAATCATCATTTGGTGACCCAGAAGTTTCAGGAGCAGGTGCTGCATGACTGACAGATCTAGAAATAGGTAATCTGTGGCGGCGCGTATCGGACATCGCTGCCTTTCAG
Organism: uncultured Dyadobacter sp.; assembly: GCA_965649915.1. Lineage (GTDB taxonomy): Bacteria > Bacteroidota > Bacteroidia > Cytophagales > Spirosomataceae > Dyadobacter. The sequence goes on along the minus strand of CBFGMV010000088.1, from coordinate 6,402 downwards.
CTTTACATACGCCCGATAGCCGAAAGCCCGAATCCCTACCGGCAGTCCTATGTTTACCGTTTTTTCGTTGGTGTACTGCTTTGCCGGCAGGTCAAATACTACTTTTTTATCCGTGAGATCCGGATAATTGTCTTTTACGTCCTCGTCAAACGTGTAGACAATTCCGTATTCCTCGATGGGCTCATCTCCCAACTCATCAAAAAAGACGCTAAACGTGTTAACAACTCCGCCGAGCGCCATAAAACTAACAGGCCCTGTTTGAAACGCCACCACTGGCTTTGGCCCGTCGTCACGGCTGCCGCAGGAACTTAGCCCTGCAAAGACAAGGAATACAATTAAAAAGTAGATCGGTTTTGAAGATGCCTGTTGTTTCATAGCCGGAAAGTTTTTCAGCAATGTTAGGCACGTCCGGGTCTTCATGCATGTTTAATGTACAACGGTACCCTGCCGGTTAGCCAAAGGTATTTGCAGCCTGTTTAGTACCGGCAATGGTTATCGATACACATCCTTCAAATCCTTCTCAAACAACGTATAAGGATCATTGTAGAACCTGACAAAATCCGGGGCGCTGATCTGGCCGGGGAACGGCGCATAATAATGCGTCGGGCTTTTACTGTCGTTGCGCCACATAAGCACATAGGCCAGGTTTAGCTTTCGGGATTTCAGCGTTTTGAGGAGCGTTTCGGTCCACCAGGTCGGGTTAGGGATGCTTTCGAGGCCCGTCTCGGTGAATGCGGCGAGCTTACCGGCCTTTTGAGCATAATCCGAAACAATGCCCAGCTTTTTCAGGCCGGCTTCCAGGTTGTACTTCCCATCCCGTCCGAAGTCGCCATAGTTGTCCATTCCCACCATATCTACCCATTCGTCGCCGGGGTATCTTTCGAGGAATTCGGTTTGAGATGTGAATTTGTTGTCGGGCGAGAATGCGTAGAGGAAGTTGTGAACGCCCAGCTCGTCGCGCAGGTAGGAAACCGTAAACCGCCATACGGCGATAAAGTCGTCCTTTGAAGTATGTTTTTTGCCCCACCAGAACCAGTCCCCGTCAAATTCGTGGAAAGGCCTGAAAATCATCGGTGCCAGTGTACCATCCTTTCCCTTCGCCGAATGTGCAAAATCAGCAATCGTTTTCAGGATCAGCTTGTATTGCTCATGATGCGAACCTCCCGGCCTGATCAGCTTCATGGCGGCTGCCGAAACCGAATCTTTCCAGTAAAAACCACCGCCGGAAGCCGGGTTGGAAAAATGCCAGGCCACCGTCGTGATGCCCCCTCGATTATAGGTGTCCGTTACATTCTTTCGCACTGCCGCCACATTTTTAGCGATGGCATCAGCCGGCTGGCCCGAAAAACCCATCAGATCGACCCCGATCACCGCTGGATGCGAGCCCGTCACCGACTTCACATCCGATCGCTCCTCGTCCCCCGACCACCCGTGCCCATACTCCGTCGCATGCTGATGCCCGAAAAGAATGTGATCCTCTGAAAGCCTTTTCAGGTTGCGGTACAGCGCCCGGGTTTCCGGTGTGGCTTTCATGTCGATCTGCCCCATCACCAAAGTAGCGTGGCAGGCAATCCAGGCAATGAAAAAAACGGAACGTTTCATGTGCTAAGGGATTTAGAAATCAGTGATTTACAAATATGAAAAATTTCCGGCTTGGCCCTGTTCATTGCCGATGGCTAATTGTGACGAAAAAATGCGTCAAAACCGGCAAAGAATCGAACTTTTAACGAAGCGAACCTGTATAGATAGAACTATATTCAATATTACAGCTACAAACTTGAATATTATTCGGAATAACAATAACTTTACAGAATGACAAACGGAACAGACATTACCCTCGATAAAATCGACCTCAGCATTCTCAGTCTCATGCAAGAAAACGCGCGAATGACGAATGCGGATCTCGCACGTGAGCTCGAAATGGCTCCTTCCGCGGTGCTGGAAAGGGTCAAGAAGCTGGAACAAAAGCAGGTGATCCTTAAATACACGACAAGAATCAACCCGGTGGCTTTACAGCAGACGTTGCTGGCGTTCATTTCCATGAAATCGTCGGAGGGAATGGGCAGTAACAACACCGCCAAGGAGCTCGCCAAGATTCCCGAAGTTCAGGAAGTGCACCACATTGCGGGCGACGATTGCTATATGGTGAAAGTCAGGACGGCAGACTCGGCTTCTCTGATGGACCTGATGCGAAACAAATTCAGCAAAATACCCAATATCGTATCCACACGCACGACGATCGTTCTCGAAACGGTCAAGGAAGAGCAACAAATCGTTATACCAATTAAATGAAATCGCCATGCAAACATCAACAAAAGCTCCGTCCACACTCATGGTGGTGATCGCATTCGCCACTGTGTACATTGTCTGGGGGTCCACCTACTTCTTCATCCAAAAGGCATTGGCCGGGTTTCCGCCGTTTTTTCTGGGTGCATTTCGCTTTATCGTCGCCGGCTTACTGATGCTGGGATGGAGCGTCATGCAAGGTGAAAACGTATTTTCCTGGAAAGTAATGAAACCCGCCATCGTGACGGGTTTATTGCTGTTGTTCGTCGGAAACGGCGTGGTGATCTGGGTGGAGCAGTTCCTTCCAAGCGCGATGGTCGCCATTATGGTATCCTCGTCGCCATTGTGGTTTGTGTTGCTCGATAAACCCAAGTGGTCCGAAAACCTGAGCAATAAGTCTACAATCGTAGGATTGCTGATCGGTTTTGCAGGCGTGGTTTTGTTGTTTAGTGAAAAAATCATGGCGACGATGTCGTCGCTCAACAGCGGCCGCGACCTGTTCGCGATGGTACTGGTCGTGATCGGTTCGATGGCATGGGCGGGAGGATCGCTGTATTCCAAATACAATTCTGTGTCCAACTCTGCTACCGTCAACTCTACCTGGCAGATGCTGGCGGCGGGCATTGCATTTATTCCCGGCACTTTTCTTTCGGGTGAATGGAGCACAGTAAACCTGGCTACCATCCCCACCGACGCCTGGCTGTCCGCAGCTTATCTGATCGCTTTCGGCTCCATTGCCGGTTTTAGTGCCTATGTATGGCTGCTCAAAGTGCAGCCTGCTACGAAGGTGAGTACTTACGCGTACGTCAACCCGGTCGTGGCGGTGCTGCTCGGTATTTTCTTTGCCCACGAGTCCATTACGCCCATGCAGATTTCCGGCCTGATCGTGATCCTGGGCAGTGTGTTGCTGATTAACCTGCACAAATACAGAAAGCCGAAGCAAGTGGCCGCCGCCTGCTGATCCCTTTTAAATACATTCAAGACGAATGCCGCAGACTCTCCGTTTGCGGCATTTTGCATTCATCATAGCGGGGTGATTATATTTGAAACATAACTTCACATTACTCCATGAAATGGATCACCCGGGAACGGCCCAAGATTGACCGCATTGCGAGCCCATGGCTTATCCGGCGTTTTGTCGATCCGGCGGCGGAGTTCATTTATGTACCCGAGTCAGAAGTATTGAACCAGGCAGCATTGCTCGGCGCCACACCTTTCGATATTCCCGGCGTGGAGTTCACCCATTATGACGATCAATGCACGTTTGATTACATCATCAAAAAATACCAGCTGAAAGACCCCGCATTAACCATTATGGCGCCCATCGTGAGAGGTGCCGATACGGACGACCATGCACTGGCTTTGCAATCATCGGGGCTATGGGCCATCTCCGCGGGCCTGGCATATAATATAGAAAATGACCAGGAACTGCTGGAAAAAGGAATGCTGATCTACGAAGCGCTATACAGCTGGGCTTCGCATTTAAGGAAGGAAAAACATACGCAAAGCCCTACCGAGCATTTGCTTTTGCAGATTTACAAAACCTACATTAACCGGAAAGGAGAAAAGAAGACGAAGGTGCCGGCCTGGACCGTAGACCTCAAAGACATGATCCAGGACCATATTGATACCAATCTCAACCTGACCCTGAAAATCGCTTCCGACGAGCTCGATGTGAACCCGGCGTATTTGTCCCGCGAGTTTTCCAGGTATTTTGACGACCTCTCATTCGGCGAGTACATCCGGAAATTGCGGATCGAAAAGGCCGTTCAGTTGCTGGAATCGTCGGACAATACCCTCGCGGAAATCGCCTACCTGACCGGCTTTTCGGACCAAAGCCATTTCAACCGGGTTTTCAAAGCGCAAACCAGTCAAACGCCTTTGGAATACAGAAAATCTTTGCGAAAAAGTAAAGGAAATACAAAACGTTAAAACCGTTCTATCCTGCGGGCGCATTAGTTTTTAGAATTGCAAATCAGAAGAGCCGAATGTGCTCCAATTCTAAAATCAATCTCTATGCTCCGTTTTCTTTCTTTAAAACCCCTTCTTGTAAACTGCTTCCTGGTGTGCCTTTCTGTTACCGTTGCATTCGCCCAACAGCAACAGGCTGCGCCCGTTTACCCTCGTACGGCCGGTTATGTAGGCATTTTACACCCGATCGTAACATTCAGTAATGAGGGCACCACCACCAACTTCGACAGCTATTATGTAGTGGGACTACCGACGGGCATCAACATCTGGAAAAGTCCGAAAATCGGTTTCTCGGCTGAATTTGTACCGTTGATCAGGGCTGAAAAAGGGACGAGCAAGATGGCCAACTTCCTGTTCCATCCGGGCGTATTGGTCACACTGGCACCGGGGCTCACATTCGCGGGAAGGGCCGCATTCGAAACGGCGGGACGATACGGATTCACGCCGGTTTTGAACAAGATCGTGAAGAAAAATAAGAACAGCGGCTACTTTGTAGCGGTACCGGTGCCATTCCGCTTCGGGAACGGGCACCCGGCTTCCGTCACAATAGGATTTCAGTTTGGGATCACATTCTGATCACGTGCATCAACACAGAGAAGCATCCATAATTCTTTCCACTTCCGAAATGTCGCGGTTGCGGCGGATCAGCACCATGATTTTTTCAAAATCGATCAGCTGTGACGCCTCGAAAGCGATCACGCCCACAAAACTCCGGCCCTTGCTGATAAAATTCAGGTGTTTGATCTTCGCGCCTTTCACTGATTCTACACTCGAAGTGATTTTGTGCAGGCTCACGGCATTCCGGTAAATAATCCGGAGGAAAAAGGTTTTGCTCATTGTGTTGAAGTTTAAATGGTTTGTTGAGAATGGACTTCGGCAGTCGGCTATCGGCAGTCGGCCATCGGCATTGAATCCGAAAAAAGTGCCTGACAGCCGAAGTATGAAAGCCGACGGCCAAAGTATGATAGCCGACAGCCGAAAGCCGAAGTCCTATTAGTGTTACGCTATTCCGGCACTGTTTGGTGCCATTTCAGTACATTAAATTTTGTTAAAATTAGAATGCGTCGAACCAGAGTTTGGTTGTCAGCCTGTCTTCTCCCTGCGCTGTGACTGCCGCTTTGTAATTGGCCGCATTCAATGCCTGCTCACCTGTCGGGTAGGTTAGTCTGGAAGGAATCTTCCCATTCAAAACACCCGCGTAGGCCGGTTTCAGCTGCGGATAATCCAGCCTGCGCCATTCCGCAAAGGCTTCCAGCCCCTGACTGAACAACGCCAGCCACTTCTGATCTCCGATCGATTTCTTATAGTTTGCGGCGTTGTAAGTGACCGAAGGCTGAGCCAGATAGGCGGCAATGTCGGCATTGCTCACTTTAAACTGCTGTAACGATGCGGTCACGGCTGCTTTGTAAAGTTCGGCAGCATTGTCGGAAATAAAACCACGCTGCGCTGCTTCCGCGAGGTTGAAAAGCACTTCGGAATAGTTCAGAAAAACGGCTGGCGAAGCTGCTGCTGTAAAGTAATCGCCGAGCTTGGACGTTTTGGTAAAACCCAGTTTCGCTGCCGAATCCGCCGGTAGCCCGTTCGTTACGCCAATGTAACCCGTCGGAGTGGTATCGACGGTTTTGTTGGCAAAAACCGCAAGACGCGGGTCTTTCAGCTCCTGTAATTGATCGATCACCGACTTGCTGACACGGTAATCATCGCGGGTTTCACGGTCACGGGCCACGGGATTCTGGTTAGGAGAAGCGAGGTACACCAGCTGTGCAATCTCGTCATTCGAGGCAATCAAAGCGCTCCTGTTGGCAGCAAGTTCCGCCACAACGGCCTTCGCTGTCACGGGATCCTTATCCGCAATGCGCAATGCGATGCGCAGGCGCAGCGAGTTCGCGAACTTCTTCCATTTGTTAAGATTACCATTATACACCAGGTCCCCGCTGATCGGATTGCCCGCCGGATCGATCAGGTCGGATGCCCTTTTCAGGTCATTCAACAATCCGATGTATACATCCTTCTGATCGTCGTATTTCGGCGTCAGGACGGTTTCCAGTTTCAATGCCTCGCTGTAAGGAATGTTGCCGTACAAGTCAGTCAGCAACTGGAACGACCACGATTTCAGGATCAATCCCACGGCCTGGTAATTCACAT
>CBFGMV010000087.1:0-36638 GCA_965649915.1 uncultured Dyadobacter sp. | reverse complement strand
GAGTTGCTGCAAACTAGTTTGCAACTTGAAGCCTGCCGGTCACAGCGCTATTTCATGATCGATCTTGCGAAAGGCTTCTTTCTCCAAAGGACAAAAAATGGCTAACTGATATCGCTGCCCGGGTCGGAGAATTTTTTCCAGCGTGTCATCGAAATAGAAACCCGGCTTAAAATACTGCCATTGAACGATCATGTTCTTCCGTCCATTTCGGAGCGGAGAAGCTGGAAGCACAAAGCACTCCGAACCATTGTATATGATCAGATACACTTCCCCGGATGCACCATGGCTTCCCGGGTAGCTGTCCGATTCGATCGTAAGGCGTTTCTTTTGACGAGCGTCTGATGCCCAGCTTAGCCTGACGGCCGCGACCGTCGCGGCGGTTAATGCAGCAAGAGTTAACTGCGGGAATACCGGAGCGAACGTGAAAACTGGCTGCCGCTGCGCACGCACAAAATCGCTTACGAACTGAGCTGACCGTTCGAAGTAGGACGTATTGCGGTAAATCAGCCAGCGGTGATTCCGGTGATAATTGTGCAGACCGGCCAGATAGGATGATTTATGAGTTACCATTTTGCCGTAGTATACGTACCAGTTGAACACCAGGAGTGAGCAGCTAAGGCAGAAAAAAGCGAATCCGGTCAGTCGCTGCCTGCCCGTACAGAGCAGTAGTCCCCAATAAACCGTCAGCAAAAGCGCCATTGAGTAAATCTTGTACCTGCTGGAAAGCGTCGTCATTACATCACCGGAAGTTCGCGAATATGCGATTCCAAGGGCTGTAATAATCAGAAAGAATGTGACTCCCAGCCAGGCTGCTGCCTCGTTTTGCCTTAGCCCCTGGCCGGGACGTAGAGATCCCCGGGATATCAGCAGTAAAGAAATGCGGCAAAGCACGGCGATTTCGATAATCCCCATCCCGATCCCCGGCAGGTTATCGATCTGCACCGGACTATTCGTATTCTCCGTATAATCGAACACACCACCCACGAATGCGAAGAAATTGTAAAACAAATACGCCGGGTGGCGGAAATGAGCCACGACACCGAACGCCTCCGTCGCACTGTGCGGGTGGAAGCCGGTGAAGTATGCCGTGACCGCAACGGCTCCTGCGACTATCCAGATAAATGCCTGCCGGCTTTGCCGCTGCACCAAAAGCACCAATGTTCCTGCCACAAATACCAGCATTCCGTTACCGAAGGAAAATGTCGCCAGCAACGCAGTGAACAAAGCGCCCAGAAAGTTTCGTCGGGTGCCCGTAACGAGCAAACCGACCGCAACATAGCCCATCAGGCAAACCGGCATGTACACCGTGCTGGCACCCGCCCACAAATTCCCCTCATACATCACCGGGCTGAGTAACGTAAGCAAGACAGGCAGCAGAAAGTAGCCCGACAAATGGAGGCGACGGAATGCACGCGCAAAGAAAAACAGGATGCCGACCAGACTCAGGTTGCCGATCCAGATCATGAGCAGAAAGTTGACCTGACCGGTCAACCAAAAAGAAACCAGCGCGATCAACCTGGAATAAAAGATCCGGTGTTCCACCCATTGTCCGAACAGCAAATTGAGCTTACCCAAATAGCCGGGACTATCCTGGAATTGCTGCACAAACAGCAATGCGCAATAAAAATCGTCACCAATCGGTATGTTGACTGCGCTTCGGCCGATGATAATGAAAAAGGCGGTAACTGCCATCCCACACAAACCATATGGTACAAGGCGGGTTGTTGTGAACTCCATGTTTCTGACTTAATGGAGTCCAAATTGCAGATGTGATCTACCAAACGTAAAAAGTAATACCCTACCGGTCTACACCGGTTATTTAAAGCACAGGTGATATTTCATGCCCGGAAAGGAATTCAAAAAGTTTGCGGGTTGTTGTCCTGCTTAGTCCAGAAAAACATCACTCCGTGCCAGAAATACCGGTTATCCGTCATGAAATCCAAATCAATGCGCCGACAGGGCGTGTTTGGGACACACTTACCGTCTCGGAGCTCATTCATCAATGGATGCTCGATACGCCACTCCTGTTCCTGACCGAATGGCGTGAGCAGGGTAATGTCCTCATTCGCGGCGACCTGCACGGGCTGCCGTTCGAGAACAGAGGGAAAGTGCTCCGGTTCGAACCCTGCCAGGTTTTGGAATATACCCATTGGAGCACCTTGTCTCTGATTGCCGACATCCCCGAAAATTATTCGGTCCTTCATTTTGAGCTTCGCCCGCAGCAAGACCAAACGCTTTTAATACTTACCATCCGCGAGTTTCTGACATTTGAAATATTCAAACACCTGCAATTTTACTGGAATACGGCATTGCATTTGTTGAAAGAAGTAGCTGAGTCGCGGGAGCCATTGTCTGGGATGTGATTTGTTTGCATTTTAGGAGCCGAAAAAAACGATTCACTCCAAACACATCCCCGGCGCCTATGTACATCAACCGCTACCTGTCACCCACCATCGTCTATTACTACTCGTGGCGAATGGTCCTGTTTTCCCTTTTCACCGGATCCCTCGCCATCTTGGTGTACGAATACCTCGAATGGAAATGGGTCGCGATCCCCTGGCTGCCGGTATCGCTTGTCGGTACTGCTACTGCCTTTTTTGTGGGTTTCAAAAATAACCAGTCCTACGACCGCAGCTGGGAGGCCAGGAAAGTCTGGGGCGCCATTACCAACCATAGCCGCTCGTTCAGCGCCTCGGTAAGGTCTTTCACCACTTGTTCGCCCGATTCGGACCGGGCGTCGGCTGCGATCGAGAATAAAGTGATTATCTACCGGCATATCGCCTGGCTGTACGCCCTGAAAAATGCAATGGCCCAGCGTACCAACTGGGAACACACCGACCGCGCCAGTGAACGCCAACGAAAAGCGCTGACAGGCTCCCAAACGCCCTGTGATGTCGAAATAGCGAGGCATCTCTCCGAAAAGGAGCTGGCGTCGATTCACGGCAAAAAGAATCAGGCAACGCAGATACTGGACCTGCAATCCCAGCATATCCGCGATCTCCGGCGTAGCGGCTCCCTGGACCCCTATCAGCATGTCGCCATTCAGGACCTGATCTCTAAACTCTACGACGAGCAGGGTAAAAGCGAACGTATCAAAAACACGCCGTTCCCGAGGCAGTACGCCACCACGTCCACCCTGTTTATTTTCGTTTTCATGACACTACTGCCATTCGGGCTGCTGCCCCAGTTTGTGGATTTGGGGGAAAAATTCATGTTCCTCCTGATCCCTTTCAACATGATCGTTTCCTGGGTCTTCATGTTCATGGAATATGTGGGCGACATCAGCGAAAACCCGTTTGAAGGCCTGCTCAATGACACCCCTGTCGGCACCATCATCCGCAATATCGAAATCGATCTCAAAGAAATGCTGGACGACCAGGAAGTACCGGAAAAGATGAAAAGCTATTCAGGGGTCTTGTTTTGACCAAAAACCCAAACTCCGGCCGCATTAGTCGGCACGAAGGCTCTTTACCGGATCCATCAGCGCCGCTTTCAGGCTTTGAAAACTGACCGTCAGCATGGTGATCGCCAACGCACCTGCGCCTGACCATACGAATACCGACCAGGGTACGCCTGTGCGGTATTCGTACCGTTGCAGCCATCCCGACAACACATAGTATGCCACTGGTGACGCGATCAGCAGCGCCACGAGTACCAGCAGGATAAAATCCCGGGAGAGCAGCGCCCATACATTCCAAACCGACGCTCCCATCACCTTTCTCACCCCGATTTCACGGGTCCGAAGGGCGGCAACGTATGACGCGAGCCCGAACAACCCGAGGCAGGATATGAACGTTGCCAGCACCGTAAAGAAGCCCGCCAGCTGCCCGATCCGCTCCTCGGCGCGAAATTTGGCCTCGTACTCCTGATCCAGGAAACGATAGTCGAACGGGACTGCGGGTGCATATTTTTTGAACACTTTTTCAATCTTATCCAGCGCGTTCGTCACACCCGCGCCCGGGCGGAGGCGCATTGTGAGTACGTACGCGGGCCAGGGCGCTATGTAGTAAATCGCGTGCTGTACAGGTTCGTAAGGTGATTCCATCACCATCCCTTTCACCACTCCGATCACGTGTAATGGCTGATCTCCCCATTTGATCGTTTCGCCCACCGGGTTTTTCAGTCCCATGAACCGGACGGCCTCCTCGTTGAGAATCACCGCCAGCGCGTCGGTCGAATGCGCGCGTGAGAAGTCCCGGCCACGGGTGATCTCCCAGCCTACGGTCTTTCCAAACTCGTGTGTAACCCCGAATGTTACGAACGGTCTGTCTCTGTTTACATCTTTTCCCCGCCAGGTAAAACCGGTCTCATTCTGCCGCTTTTCAGTCAATGGGGTGGTCGTTTTGGTAACTTCTACAATCGCATTGGTTTCCAGCAATTCGTTTCGGAAGGATTCAAAATGATTATGAATGTCCAGCGTCGGCATATCCACCATTACCAGGCCGCTCCGGTCGTAGCCCACGGAGCGTTCCTTTGTAAACTGGATCTGCCTGAATACGATCGCCGTGCCGATGATAAGGGTAACCGAGACCGTGAATTGCACGACGACAAGCACCTGGCGCGGGACATACCCCAGGCGGCCCGACCGGAAAGTACCTTTCAGCACATTCACCGCTTTAAAGGAGGACAGGTATAATGCGGGATAGCTGCCGGCCAGTAAACCGGTAACCAGACAAAAGGCAAGGGCAATTAGCCAGAACCACGCATTGTTCCACGGCATGACCATATCCTTATCCGCTACTTCATTGAAAAATGTCAATCCGATCCGTACGCATCCGAGCCCGATCACGAAAGCCAGCAATACGACCAGCGAAGATTCACTAAAAAACTGTCCTATCAGCTGTCCACGCAGCGACCCTATCGCCTTGCGCACACCCACCTCCCGAGCCCGCTTTTCGGCCCGGGCAGTACTGAGGTTCATGAAGTTGATGCACGCCAGAAACAGAACGAACGCGCCGACAATTCCAAAAAGCCATACATACTGAATGCGCCCACCCGTATTTATTCCGTCTTTCCATTCGGAATACAGATGCCAGCGGCTCATGGGATCCAGAAAAACAGCCGGTTTGCCGTTACGTGCCTCACCGCTCAGCTTATCGAGCCGGGCATTCCGGATACGGGCAGAAACTGCTGAAACCGAGGCCTGATCAACGATTTGCCCGAAAACCTCTACGAAATTATTGTTCCATTCTTCCCGGTTCTTCTTTCCATAGGCTACCTGGGTCACAAAAAGCTCCCAGGGCGCTATAAAACCCGTATTGGCAAATGCCGAATTGCGGGGCAGATCGCGGTATACTCCGGTCACCTTAACCGCCATATGGTTATCGAGCGTCACTACCTGGTTGATCGGATCGTTCGTGCCGAACAGGATATGCGCTGTCGACTCGGACAGCAGCACCGACGCAGGCTCCGAAAGGCCTCCACGTGTTCCGCGGACCATATCGAGCATCAGCATTTCCGGAGCCTGCGGCTCCATAAACCTGCCTTTCTCATTGAATTTCTTATCCTTGAAAGCAACAACATGGCTTTCCGCCGTAGTCGAAGAAACCAGGTATTTGAAATGGCTCCCGTAAGTAAGCCGTAATTCCTGTCCCAATGGAGCCGGCACCTGATTTTGTGTAAAGATCAGTCCGCCCAGGTTCTGGCTTTGCATGACCTGCACAATCCGGTCATAATTTCTAAACGATTTATTGAACGCAAGCTCGTCATGCAGCCACAACCCTATGAGCATGGCTACGGCCATTCCGGTAGCCAGGCCGGTAATGTTGATAAAAGAATAAGCCTTGTTTTTAGCAAGATTTCGCCAGGCAACTTTGAAATAATTACGGATCATCATGACTTGAAGAGAAGAAGATTGTGAAAATGACTCGGTACGTTGCCGGTGTACCACAAATGGCGGGAGTACAGTGAAAACATTCAGTATGTAACGGAGCACTGCCTGAGGGCGCCCGCTCCGGTGATACCAGTAGTCGTAAAGCTCATCCAGATCACCCTCCACTTCTTCGAGGGTGTTTTCCGGGTGAAGCCATCGCAGCAGCAACCTTGCCCAGCGAGGCGGCCCGGGATTATCCAACGGTTCATTGTTTCGTTGGTCGTTCATAATTTTCCATTGGTCAGGTCTGTGAAGCCACAATCCCCGAAAGTTCGGCACCTGTATCCCGGTCTCCTGGTTTCGGATAAGCGGTCACCCCTATTTGTTTATATTTTATCGTACAAATAATGCGCCAGTCAGATGCACATGCATTAACTTATTGATAATCAACCTAATAATGATCTGTAAAAGCAAGCAATCTGTTCGTTTATGGACATCCCGTGCGTTTGCCGGACAGCCAGAATGCATGTAGTTAGGGCGGCATTTTGCAAAAAAATGCCTTTCTTATTCAGATGTAACCGATTTAGAACTACCGTTACTTGCAGAAGCATTCCAAATGTGCCGATATTGCGGCGGTTTTTGCTTCTCAACATACAAATCATGAAAATACTGATCGCCGACGACCACTCCCTGGTGCGCTACGGCCTGAAACTGGCACTTCACAACTACTTTAAAGATTCAGTGATTGACGAAAGCTGGGATGGGGATTCTGTAAAGGCGCAGCTTCAAAGCGACCGGTACGATGTCCTGCTGCTGGACCTCAACATGCCCGAAACGGATTCTCCCTTATTGCTGCAATGGATTCGCGAGTTCCACCCGCAGGTAAAGATCCTCGTGGTGTCGATGAATGACGAGCGCATTTTCGGGAAAAGGGCATTGCAACAGGGTGCCCACGGTTACCTGGAAAAAGACTCTCCCCCCGAAGAACTGGCAAGGGCTTTAAAAATGATCACATCGGGGAAAAAGTATACAAGCCCCAACCTGGCCGACATCCTCATTAATGAAACACTCCAGGGGAAAGCGGCCAACCCATTCGACGAACTGGCGCCGAGGGAATTTCAGGTTGCGATGTATCTGATCAAAGATTATACGGTCACGCAGATCAGCGAGCTCCTTCAGGTGCAATATACCTCTGTCAATACTTTCAAACGCCGGATATTCCAGAAACTGAACATTGAAACGAGAACGGAGTTAGTCAGGCTCGCAGATGCCTATAACATTGGCTGATGGACCGGGGATGGGATCAGCTCCCTGCATTCCAGTCCGAAAATGCTGACCGATGTGCCTTCGCCCCTTATGCTTGCGACCGACAGCGTGTAGTCGAGCGCATGTGCAAAATCGATGATGATCTGATAGCCAAGCCGGCTATTGGATTCGACGGGCACATCGGCTGAGGGGGCATTGATCCGCCGCGTGATCCGCTGCAGATCCACCGGCAACATGCCGCTGCCCGTATCGGAAACGATCAACGCGGGCCTGCCTTCCTTGTCTTGTTCGATCGAGACGGTGATTTTGCCGCCGTGGGTGTGCTTGTTGGCATTATCGATGAGATTTCGCAGGATCGCTTTCAGGATGTCCCGGTGGGTGTAAATGGTGATGTCTGCGGGATAGTCCGCTACCAGCTTGTTCCCGTTCACCAGCAGCATTTCTGCAAAAAACTGCTCCAATTCAGCAAACAGTTCGTCGAAGCCGAAGGTGTGTTTGGCCACGCGAAAACTTTCGTGTTGCGACCGGGCCCACAGGTTGACTTCCTTCACAAAAGCATGGATGTTGCCGGTCGCCTTCTTGATCTCCTCCGTACCGGCCTTTACCTCCGGCAATTGGTTATTTGCCGCAAACCTCGCGACATGGTCGGAAAGGAGATTCAGAAAATGAAGCGGCGACTGCAGGTCATGGGCGATCATCATGGTGATCTTCTGTTTGAGGCCATTACTGTACTCCAATTGTCTGGACAGATCAATCACTTGTCTTTCCAGCTCCCGCTTAGCGTAATTCAGGCGAAAATAGCGCCATTGCGTCCAAACAAAGACCAGGAATAGCACTATCAATGCAAAAATCATCGTACCGATCCATTGAGAGATCATAACCCATTTAAGAATAAGTTTCGGATTGCCTGAAGGAAATTCTAGTATGAAGGGAGCTTAAAGAATATGCAAGTAAGGCAGATTGTAGTATACATTACAACTCAATGTAGATATTTTTTAGACAAACCATTCCGCCGGCTACCAAATGCGGAGGCAGGCGGTTGATCCACAAAAGAAAACAGCTCCACGGCAATGCCATGAAGCTGTATCATTGGGTAACGGGACCCATCCCGTTTGCTAATCTATTCAACAAACCTGATCCGTTTGCATTCCTCTACACTGACTGTTGCCGTACTCGCTTTCCAGTTGCCAACCTGCTCACCGCCCTTGAAACGTTTCCCGGATACCGCATAAGTTCCCACCGGCAGGTTGAGGCTCACGACCGAGGCGCTGCCCGGCGCATTGCATTCGGGCCGGGCAGCGGCGGTTTGCGAAATGGAGCCCAGCACCTTACCATCCACGATCACATCAATGCGGTCATATTTTTCGGGTGTGTAGTTGGTGTAAAAAATCAGGTTCCCCTGAGGCGTCGGTTCGTCGTCTTTCTTGCAGGAAAAGATGATAGCGATCATCAGCAGGGAAGCGATGGTGGAGAGACGAACGTTTTTCAAAAGATTTTTCATGGCTAATCGATTTTAAACTGGTTTGAACATACTTGGAATGTGTCTCAGGGAGTTGGCTACCGCTTTGGACATGACAAAATTATATCCGGGAGCCAGCCGCTCAGCCGGATGTTGAGTGATTGGCAGTATTATTGAGCAGATCGACGGAAACGAAAAATGCCCTGCTTCAGAGAGGGCATTGACTCAAAATTAAAATACAACTCACTGATTATTAATATATAACAAACAAACCATTAAATAAAAATTACCCTTATTTTTCGGTAACCTATTATCCGGTCGGTCAGAAACGGGCGAACATTTCCATGAACTCCTGCCTTCGCGAACGTGATATACTGATCGCCACGTCATTGTCCATCACCACGTATCCGCCTTCGCCTCTCACGAACTTTTTGATGCGGTTCAGATTGATCAGAAACGAGTTGTGCACCCGGAAGAAATCGGGACCGCTTAACGCTTCGTCGACGTCTTTGAGCACTTTCGACACCACTATTTTCTTCCCGTTGGCCAGAACGACGCTGGTGTAGTTGCTGTCGGCCTCGCAGTACAGGATGTCCTGTGTCGGGACGAAAATCATGCCGTCGCCAGTCGTGAGGGCAATGCGGGTGGGGGTTGGTTTCATCTGCTGCACGCTCTGGAACAGCAGCTCGATCTGCTCCCGCGACGGTACATTTCGCTTCTCTTCGATCCGGCGGACGGTTTCGATGAGATCATCCGGATCAATGGGTTTCAAAAGGTAATTCAATGCACTGTATTTGAATGCCTTAATGGCAAACTTGTCGTAGGCCGTCGTAAACACAACATCGAAATGCAGCTTATCAAACTTTTCGAGCATATCGAAGCCATTCATTTTCGGCATCTCAATGTCCAGAAAAATGACGTCGGGGCGGTGCTCGCGAATCGCCTCGATACCTTTCTCCCCTGAGCTGCACAGGGCCGCCACCGACACCGATGGTGCATACGTTTTCAACAACCATTCGAGCATTTCGAGACAGTTGTTCTCATCGTCGATGATTACACATTTAATCATATCTTCTTTTATATCAAGGTTATTCTGATGTTTATCAAACCGGTATCGTGATCGTAACCCGGGTTCCTGCGGCTTCGCCCTTTTCATTTTTCAGGTCAAGGATCTCAACCTTCGCATTGGTCTGTGCGTATTGATTCAGCACTGCAATACGGTCTTCCGTCAGCTTCATACCCAGCGATTTTCTACCCGTGGCAGATTTACTGCGATACGCCGCGGCTTTCTCGCGGCCTATCCCGTTGTCTTCGATCACGCATTCCAGCACACTCTCATCGGTCATCCGAAGCCTGATCCGAAGTTTGCCGCCGCTTTCCAGGTGCAGCAGGCCGTGCCAGATCGCATTCTCCACATAAGGCTGAATGATTAGTGAAGGCACCTGGACCGAATCGGGATTTACCTCCTCACCCACTTCGATACGGTATTCAAACTGGTTATCAAACCGTATCCGCTCCATTTCAATGTAAAGCTTTAATGCTTCCATTTCATTCGACAGCATAACCCGCTTGCTATTTGAATTGTCGAGTATCAGCCGGATGAGCTTGGCAAAACGCGTCAGATACAAGGAGGCGGTGGCATTATCGCTTTTGACGATGTAGCGATTGATCGAATTCAGGCAGTTGAAAATAAAATGCGGGTTCATTTGTGCCCGCAAGGCCCGCATTTCCAGCTCGGCCATATGCTCGCGGATACGGGTCTGGCGACGAATGCGGGTCACACGCCACCGCACGAGACCGTACAAAGCACCACCCGCGCAAAGCCCGCACAGTACGATAAACCACCAACGCTCCCACCAAGGAGAAAGGATACTGAACGCAAACGGCGTGGCCGTCTCCCACCAGGTTACGCCATCCAGACTGGCTGCCACTGCGAATACATATCTTCCAGGCGATAGCGAAGAGAACCGCACACGGTTACTACGACCATTATCGACCCAGTTATTGTCCAGCCCTGCGAGCCGGTAGCGATACATCAGCTTCTGCGGGTTCCGGTAGTAGGGCGTCAGGAACTGAATTTCAACGGAGTTTTGCTTCCAGTTCAGTTGTAGCGGAGCCATGTTTCCAATCGGCACCGAGTCATCCTGGTTGACTCGTACCGAGGTGATCACCACATTCAGCCGCTCTTCGCGGAATTTGAGCTTGTCCGGATTAAAATAGTTCAACCCATTGTGACCGCCGATATAAATGTTGCCATCGGTCGACTCCAGTATGCTGTTGTAATTAAACCGTCTGTTTTGAATATTGTCCCGGAAATCAAACCATTGCAGCTTTTTCGCCCCGCGATTCAGCAGGTATAACCCGTCGTCCCCTCCGATCCACACCCGGCCGGATCGATCCTGGTGCATCACGGAAATGCGCTGGTTTTGAAGTTCGGGAAAAATCAGCCTCTTTTTCAACGTATTGCCCCTCCTGGTGACCTCGTACAACCCGACAGAGCCACACCAGGCCGTCGAGTCGCTTCTGACCAGCACCGCACTGACCAGGTGGCCCGGCAAAAAGGCAGAATCACTCACCGCATTCCTGAAACGGCTATTTACAATGAGCAGCCCCTGATAGGTACCCATCCAGTAGTTGCCGTCGGCAGCCTGCGCCACAGTCTGCACGATGCGCTCTGCCCCGTTGAAATGCATTTCACTGATGCGGTAGCTATCCCGGTCGATGAGATAGCAGATATGCTCGCCGACCACCAGAAAATGACCATCCCGCATGCGCACAATCGTCGCGATAAGGTCTTCCCGCAGCCGTCCGCGCAGGCGCTGCCCGGCTTCGCCATCGGGATAGATCACGTCTTTGAAAATGTGGGTGACGGGGTCTAACACCATGGGCAATGCCCGGCTGGGCGCCACGATGAGATTCTTGCCATCGAATACCAGGCCCCGGACTTCGGAAAATGATGGTCCTGCCGATCTTTGACGAATCATTGTAGTGCGGCCGTTGCGAACATCGAGCACCGAAATGCCCCGTGAGGTCCCCATCCATATGTTTCCCTGAGCGTCTTCGGCCAGCGCCTTCGTATTATTCCCAAGGCTTTGCCCGGTACCTGGGAAACCATTGACCCAGCCAATCGTATGTGCATCCGGCCTGAAAAACAGGATGCCATCCTGGGAAAGTATCCAATGCGTGCCGTCCGGGTCACGGAAATCTGAATAATTTTCATCGTTGGGCAAGGATTTGCCGGAATCAAAAATGACCGCCCGCGAGAATGTCCGGTCCTTTTCACGATAGAGATAACAACCTTTGGTAGTATTGACCAGGCTCCGCCCCTCTCCCAGCCTGGTAATGCTGATCAGTTCGGCAGGCGGCATGCCCAGCGGGTGTGCCGCATCGAGAGGCGGAATCTGTTTCACTGAACCAATAGAAAAGTCGATTTCAAAGGTCTGGTGCAACGGAGTACTCACCCAGGCAATGTGATCATTAACGGGAACTACCGTCCTTGCAGACTCAAAAGGAACACTGCGTACCGTTTTTTTCTGCGTGTCGTAGCAAAACACGGTCCGGATATCTGCCAGATAAAGCTGGTAGCCCCGGCTGTTGAAAACCCTCCGATAATAGTAATGGTCCTTCAAACCGGGCAGCTCATGAAAACGAAACGAATCCGTGCGGCTGTCATACCGGTACAATCCCCTCCCGGCGTTCGCCCAGATTCCGTTATCCGGAGTGGTCTGTAGTTTGTAAAGTTTGTTCAGCGGTTCAAGGCGTGGTCCGTCCGTTTTCACACCGGCCAGGCCGTTATGCCCGTTCCGGTACCGCTTGATTTCCGTCTCCGATACAACCCACAACGTCCCGGAGCTATCCGATGCCATGTCGAGCAGGTCTTCTCCGGCGGTATCGATGCGCCTCACGCTCTGACCGTCGAACCGCTGTAAGTGCCTGGGTGACAGTATCCACAAGAAACCGGCAGGGTCCCGAACGATCCGCGCTGCATTGGAAGTCTGGATGCCATTTTTGTCATCGAGCAGCTGTACATTAAAATCAGGCAATTGTCCATAGCATCCGATCCGGGCTACCAGCAGCAGCATCGGCAGGAATTGAGCGCCCAGACGTTTGAACAGATACACCGTAAAAACTGGTAAAGTGGATTATTTCGACCGGTGCAAATTGTGTAATTAAAGACACCAATGCCCGTACCATTCAGTAAGTTGCGCAATTTCTTAGTATTCGGACATTACAGCCACGTAAACTGATCCTGACGCACTGAAACGAATGTGCTGGGGCATAAGTTGCCGGAGTGGTCTTCTCGACGCGTGCCTGGTACACGGCTATCGTCCATCGGACTCAATTCCGCATCCATCCCACTTATTTCGGCCTTTGTCATAATTTACTTTCCGGCGCAGGTTCTTCGAACCATTTTTGTGCCGCTAATAACCAAACCATGAAGATGACCAGATTTCTCCTCATTATTTTTATCCTCACCAGCTCGCTCCTATCTCCGGCATTCGCACAATTTCCGACGGCGGGAAGCAGCCAACCCAAAGCACTGCCGGGAACAGCCGGCGACCAAAGTCCCAAAGGAACAGCCAGGCTGACTGGCTCTATCGTCGATTCCGCTTCGGCCAAACCCATCGAATTCGTAAGCATTGCCTTGTACAATAAAGGTAACGGCCAGGCAGTCGACGGCACGGTTGCCGACGAAAAGGGAAAATTCACTATCTCAAAGATCGTCGCGGGAGATTACAAGGTCTTGGTATCGTTCATCGGCTACGGCAACAAAACCGTGGACAACATCAAACTGGCGAAAGGCCAGGAGCTTGATCTCGGCTCGATCAGTCTGTCATCCAACACCAAAACGCTGAACGAAGTGACCGTAACCGGACAGGCCGCATTGATCGAAGAAAAAGTAGACCGGCTCGTGTACAATGCAGAAAAGGACATTACGGCCAAAGGTGGCGATGCGACGGACATTCTCCGCAAGGTACCGTTGCTGACCGTTGACCTCGATGGCAACGTCTCGCTGCGCGGAAGCCAGAATATCAAGGTGCTGATCAACAACAAACCAAGTACCATCATCGCCAACAGTGTGGCCGACGCCTTGAAGCAGATTCCGGCAGACCAGATTAAATCGGTGGAAGTCATCACCAGCCCTTCGGCGAAATACGATGCCGAGGGCTCCGGCGGGATCATCAACATCATTACCAAAAAGAACTCGCTGCAGGGATTGAATCTGAATATCGACTCGGGTATTGGAAACCGGGGCTCGATGCTCGCGCTGAATGGCGGTTACCGCAAGGGCAAGGCCGGTTTTACCATCGGTGGCTTCGGGCGCGGCATGTATAATACCATTACCAAAACCCGACTGGAGCAAACCAGTACCGTCGAGAACGTGACCACCACCACACGGCAAACCGGAGATGGTTCCAGCCATGGACTGTTTGGGAATTACAACCTTGGCTTTGACTACGACATTGCCAAAAACCAGAGCCTGACAGCCGGCGTGAAATACGGTGTCCGCAACTTCACCAACCAGCAGGACCTGGTGACCCGCCTGATGAAAACAGGAACGACCGACACCGAAACGAGCAGAAATGTGGATGCCAAAAACCTTTCCGGAACGGTTGATGTAAACGTAGACTATCTTCATACGTTCAAGCCTCAGCAGGAATGGAGCATATCCACGCTGTACAGCCGCAACGGTCTCACCAATGATTTCGACGCGGATCTGCTCAACGGAGACCGCCAGCTCACAGGCCGCCAGAAGAACCTGAACAAGAGTACCAACGAGGAATTCACATTCCAGACCGACTACCAGACACCCATTAAGAAAAACCAATTACTGGAATTCGGGGGCAAGGGCATTTTCCGGGAGGTAAAAAGCAAGTACAGCTTCCTGATCGCAGAAGCTACGGGTGATTTCCGTCCGGAGAGAGATCAGCCCGCGGGAGACCTGACCTATCATCAGAACATCGCCGCCGCCTACTCGTCCTACACTTACACAACTAAGAAGCGGTACACATTCAAAGGAGGTTTGCGCTATGAACATACTTTCATCGACGCGAGTACCAATGAGGGCGTTGTGGGTGTAGGGAACTACGGAGTACTGGTACCTAGTATCAATGCTTCGAAAACCTTCAAAGGTACCACCGTCAAACTGGGCTACAACCGTCGTATCCAACGTCCGGGCTTGCAACAGCTTAATCCGAACTTCAATTCGGCCAACCCGCAGAACATCACGATCGGGAACCCGGAACTTCGTCCTGAGCTGACCAATAACTTTGAAGTTGGGCTGAGCAAGAATATCAAAAAGACCTATGTAAATGCCACTTTCTTCGGTAGGGTGACCAATAATGCAATCACACAGGTACGCAATCCTTCGGACACACTTGCAGGAGCCATTGTCACGACTTATGAAAACATCGGTAAGCAGCATGCCTACGGCGCCAATATTTTTGCCAATGTTGCGGCCACATCGAAGATCAACGTCGGGATTTTTGCCAACGTGTTCTATACTACGCTCACCGGACAAACCATGGGCCAGAACGGCCTATCGCAGGAAATCGACAATAATGGTGTGAACGTAAGCGGTGGTTTGTTCTCTCAGGCGACCTTCGGAAACGGCTGGGGCGCTCAGGCATTCGGATTTATGCAAGGCACGCAGATTCAGTTGCAGGGAAAACAGGGCGGATTTGGATTTTATACAGTCGGTGTGAAAAAGGAATTTGCCAACAAAAAGGCCAGCCTCGGATTAGCAGCGGAAAACTTCCTGAGCAAACGCTTCAAGATGCATACCGAGCTCAATTCGCTCCAATTCAACCAGGTCAACGACATTTACATGTATAACCGCGGATTCCGTCTTACATTTACCTACAAAATCGGTAAAATGACGATGGATGCGCCGAAACGGAAAGCAAAGTCGGTCAATAACGATGACGTGAAGAGCGAAGGTGGCGGACAGCAGCAAGGTGGTGGCCAGGGCGGCGGCGGAAACGCTCCGAAATAGTCCCCGACCGGATTCCAATCTAATACAAGCCTTTTTAACTCAAATAAATCTTCGGTATGAAAGCAAACAAACTAATTTGGACAATGGCTGCGGTATTCGCTTCCGCCGCTTCTTACGCACAAACAGTGGATGAGATCGTCGACAAGCACGTGGCTGCTTTGGGAGGTCTCGACAAAATCAAGGCCGTCAACACCGTCGTTACCGAACGGTCACTGGCAGTCCAGGGAATGGAAATCCCTAATAAAACCACGCTCGTAGTAGGAAAATCGGTCCGGAACGAGTCTACCGTCATGGGCAACACCATGGTCCAGGTTGTGGATGACTCCAAAGGCTGGATGATCCGCCCGACGATGATGGGCGGCACCGGAGAACCAGAGGATATGCCCGAAGATCAGGTGAAACAGCAGCTTAGCTCGCTGGATCCGTTCGGAGGCCTTGTGGACTATAAAGGCAAAGGCAACAAGGTTGAACTGATTGGAAAGGAAACAGTTGACAAAAAAGATGTTTTTCACTTGAAACTGACCACCAAGGACGGTCAGGTGATTGAAGAATACGTGGACGCGAGTACTTTCCTGGTCAATAAAATAAAAGTGTCGATGAACGGCCAGGATGGCGAAATCGAACTCACTGACTATAAAGAAGTGGACGGCGTGAAATTCCCCAACACAATGGAAATCAGCAATGCTCAAATGGGAACTATGTCTTTCATTACCAGCAAAATAGCAGTAAACACACCGGTTGACCCCGCTATTTTCAAGAGACCCACCAAATAGCAGCATTCCGGCCTGATCTAATAGCGTTGTTCATCGAGCAACGCTATTTTTTGACAATTCGATCAAAGCTCTAAGCATTTAAAATGAACTGCCGGCGGCTCAGCTGAGCATTGTTACCTTCTCAATCAGTTTGATAAGACTGCTTACCTGCATTTTTCGCAGAATGCGCATTTTATGGGTGCCTACCGTGGTTTTGTTGATGTTCAGCGCCGACGCGATTTCGGTCGTCGACTTACCGTCGATCAGGAAGTTCATCACCTCCCGCTCCCTGCCCGAAATGTTCATCAGCGGATTGGCATACCGGGTCGACCGATGGAGCTGACTCTCCTGGATTATCAATTGCTGCAATGCCACGCTGGCGTACTTCCCCATCACCATCATGGCCCGGATCGCCTCCTCGAACTGAACGGAGGTCGATAGCTTCCAGAGAAATCCGTCCGCGCCCGCTTTCATGTACGGCAGTCCATAGACCTTTTCATCCAGATCCGTAATGATCATGATGGCCGTTTCAGGAAATCCCGTCTTCAGGCGCTGCACTGCCCCTGTTCCCGCCTTACCCCGGATATCGATATCCAGGATAATCAGCTGAAAAGGACGATGTCCGGCAATCTCAAACCCTCTTTCAACAGATGACGCCGTGTCGATTTCAGCCTGCGGATTTACCTCGGCTATTTTTTGTTTCAATCCCAGAACCGTCAAAGGTTCATCTTCAATAATTAATATGTTCATGGCGCACCAGAGGAGAAAGACGATCCGCTACGAAAATAGCAGCATGTAAAATTACATTTACTTTTGATTAGAATTTATTTATTTAAACAAAATAGCTAATTTGACAAACACGCTTAGTAACGAACAAGCGGGTATTTCATAGCATTGTCCTGATTACGTATACCCTCCAACAGTACGCCCGACCTCACCTACGCTGTCTTATTCCTTAATAATCGGATACCCGCATCTCAGAACGATAAAACCCGGGTTTTGCGAACCTGCATGAGGCGCATTAATTATTGATTTGCTCCAAACTTTTTTTGCCGAACCGGTCAATTAAATGTAAACTTGTAGAGGCCGCTGAATAAGTTTTACATTAAGTAATAGGAATTTTACTTAATATTTACCGCACTCATTCCTTAACCATTGGCATTCAGCAGGTTATGACGGCTCAAACTGACTATAAGTCCTCCGAAACAAATGAAACAAATCTTACTGGTTGAAGACCACGCGATTGTCAGGCTTGCCACGCGGTTCTTGATTCTTGATTTGCTGAATCCGGTGGTGGTTTACGAGGCGGGATCTTTCAGTGAGACACTCGCGCAACTGACCCAGCATACTGTGGACCTTGTTGTGCTGGACATCAATATACCTGATGGCGAAGGCTTTAATATGATCCCCCGGATCAGGGAGATACAGCCCAGGGTGTTGATCGTGATTTTTTCAAGTCTTGAAGAAGAAATTTACGCCCTGCATTATATCAAGGCCGGAGCAAACGGTTTTTTGTCAAAGAATGCTTCCCAGGACGAGATCAAGAAGGCTATCCTGTCTATGCTCGAAACCGGTAATTACATCAGCACTGCGGTACAGCAACAATTGTTGCGCAATACGCTGGAAAACAAACCCAATGGCGAAAACCCACTGGAACACCTTTCACAGCGCGAACTGGAAGTAATGGACATGCTGATCGAAGGCTACTGGACCAAGGAAATAGCCATTAAACTCAGCCTGACCGAGAGTTCCGTCAGCACCTACAAAGCCCGGATTTTTGAAAAACTCAAAGTTTCGACCCTCATCGAAATGTTCAAAAAAGTGCAGTTCTACAAAAGCCAGAACCCGGGGTTCTGACTTCATGACGCTGAATTCTTCATCTTTCCGGTAAATATTTTGACTTATTACGAAGTTTTCGTAGAATTACGAAAACTTCGTAGATATGGAAAAACTAACAGCACAGGAGGAAGATGCGATGCGCGCTGCCTGGAAAACCGGCGAGGGAAGTGTCAAATCTATCGTAACGGCTATGACGCCGCCCGCTCCACCCTACACCACCGTTGCGTCGACAGTAAAAAACCTTGAAAAGAAAGGATACCTGAACAGTCGGCTGATCGGTAATGTATATGTGTACGCCCCGGTTGTGACCGAGGAAGCTTATAAACAGAAATTTATGGGCAATGTAGTAAAAGACTATTTTGAAAACTCATATAAGGAGCTTGTCAGTTTTTTTGCGCAGAAGAATAAAATATCCGCCGAAGAACTACGGGAGATCATCAGCCTGATAGAAGAAAAAAAATGAACAGCAAACCGCAGAGCCATGTCACTATTTCCGGATTACCTGCTCAAATTATCACTCAGTTTCGCGCTGATCGCGCTGTTTTACCACTTTGTCCTGCGCAACCTTACATTTTATCAATGGAACCGCTGGTACTTGCTTTTGTATACCGCCCTGTGCTTCGCGGTTCCTTTTATTGACCTTGGCGATACCGTCCGCGCGTACCCACAGGACGCTCCTGCCTATGCTATCCTGCACAGCATTCCAACCATGAACTCCGCATTGGCTCCAACTGTGGGCCGAGCGGAGTCAATCCAGTATTTTCAGCCAAACAACACAAAGGACATCAGCCACTGGCTGGTTATCGGCTGGATGGGCGGTATGTTTGTAATGACATGCCGACTGGCGCTACATATTATCTCCTTGCTTAGAATCCGCAGCAAATCAAAGCTTGTTTCCAACGACGGCGTCCGGCTCTATCACTTCGACGACGACACTCCCCCGTTCTCTTTTGGGAATTCGATCTTTTACAACCCGCATTTACACGAACCCGACGAGTTGCAGGACATGATCCTGCACGAATATGTACACGTGCGGCAAGGGCACACATTCGACGTCATCTGGTCGGAGTTATTGTGCATTGTCAACTGGTTCAATCCGTTCGTGTGGCTGATCAGTCACAGCGTTCGCCAAAACCTGGAATACATCGCCGACGCCGGGGTGCTGGAAAACCGCGCCGACGCCAAAAACTATCAGTACCTCCTGCTCAAAACAGCCATGGGGCCGGCTTTTCGCATGGCCAATCATTTTGGCTTCGTCTCGCTGAAACAACGTATCGTGATGATGAACAAAGCCAGCAGTCCGCGCATCATGCTATCCTGCTTCCTTTTCGTAGTGCCGTTGCTCGCGATGCTGCTCGTCGCGTTCCGGCAGGAATCGCCTGATGCTAGTAAGAGTAAAAAAACAGGAATGATCTGGGTCGGCCAGGCCAGCAGGAGCAAAAGAGCGCCCAAGGACCACTTGCATCTTTCGGGACTGCTATTGGACGCAAAAACCGGAAAACCTGTTGCAAACCTCCCGCTGACTCTCTCGCGCGACGATGTGCCCTTTGAAATCGTCCATACCGACTCCGATGGCTACTTTTTCGTACAAATCCCCACAATAGGCGATCCCAAAACCATACACAGCGCTCAGCTCTCCTACGACGGACCGGACTTTCTCCCGTTCAGAATCGGAAAGAGCTACCAGTCGGGTCGTGCGCACGCCGACGGGTTCGAGATCTGCTTTCTCCCAGGAAAAACAGCCTCTGACCACAGCTTTTACCAGTACAGCGTAGCTTCGGACATCTTCTATGACTCCTATGAACCCAAAAACGTACAGGCAGCACTGAAATCATACCTCTATAAAAGCCTCCCTCCGTTCCGGGCTGAAAGCCGGCTGAAAGCAGAATTCATTGAAAGCAAGATCTGGCCCAAGGATGTTATCACATTGTATAAAACGGGCTATTTCGATCGTAATAAAGAGCTGATCGGCTACGTAGGCAAGACCAGGCTCTATCTGGACGGCAAAAAAGCTACCTACCGGCAAGTGAACGAGGCTTTTAAAAATTACCCCTATATGCTTACCGAAGCACAGGAGCGCCGCGAACCGATATTTGGTGTTGGGTCAAAAATAACCTACCTGACATTCCCGCTACACCGCGATGCGCCACCCGTCGCAATCGTGAAAGGCAACGCGGAAGTAATTGACGCAAAAGGATTTGATCTCAACACATTACGGAGCGAACCCTACTTTCTCGATGGTTTCCGCCAGGTAAACGGCGTCGGCAGTAACCTGATGCCACTCCGCAAAGACATCAAAAGGGTGGTGTTGCTCAAAGGGAAACTGGCACGGTACTACGACCGCGCGCTCGACAGGATCTGGTGGATCGAAACCAGGCCGGTCGCCGAAGTGTTCGAAAGGCCTGATTTCACTGCTAATTAGTAGTCTTACTGACTACTTGGCGTCAAACCGTCGATAGTTTGTATTGTTGCATTACCCTGCGTGCATGTGCCAAAGTAATGCTGGGCTTGATCAGCGCTTTGAAAAAAGGTATAACCGGTTCACCCGCAGCAATCCTTTGCGGCCAGTCGGGATTGGCGATCGCTGCCCGGCCGATCGACACAAGGTCGGCCTGACCGCTGTTCAGCAAGCGCTCCGCCAGCCCTACATCGTGCATTCCGCCATTGGCAATTACCGGTGATTTCAACAGGTTTTTCGCAATCCCCGTGGAAGACAGGCCATCGGGATAAAGTGCCTCCCGGTCCCAGCGACCGCCTTCCGCAGCAATATGCACGTAGTCGGGATCGATTTCCGCCAGTATACCGAAAATGCTGCGTGCTGTTTCCGAACCGCCCGGCCAGCGGTAAGTCAGGTCATTCACCTTGCTTTCCGAGATACGGATACCGACCATAAAGCCGGCTGGCATCTTCGATCGGACAGCCTGATATACCTCCATTAAAAACCGCAGACGATTGCGCGTTTCGCCCCCGTACGCATCCGTACGAAGGTTGGTGTGCGGTGTGATAAACTGGTCAAAAAGATAGCCATTGGCTGCGTGGATCTCGACCCCGTCGAAGCCGGCTTCCAGGGCCAGCTCTGCCGCCCGGACATATCCTGCCTGAATATCGGCCATATCTTCCACCGACATCGCTGCCGGAACCGGGAACGGGCCTGTCGGTCCGCCGTGCTCCGGCAGGCGTACACCCTCAGGTCGCACCGCCGAGGGCCCGATCGTGCGATCGTCCATTTGCCGCAGTGCCCCCGCATGCATTAACTGGCTCACCACCAGTGCGCCATGCGCATGCACACGCGTCACGACATGCTTCCAGCCCTCCATTTGCCGGCTGGTCACCATACCCGGCTGCCGCAGGTCCGACTGACTGAAAAGCGCATCGGTATAGGTGCCCTCGGTAATGATCATTCCAAAACCACCTTTGGAAAATGATTCATAATAGTCAGCCATTTCGCTCGTAGGTACGCCCTGCTCGTCCGCACTCCACCGGGTCATCGGTGCCACGATCAGCCGGTTACGTAATGCGTTACCCCGGATATGCGTATGATCAAAAATGCTCTTTTCTGCCGTTTCCATACACTTTTTTTGCTTACAAATGTAGGGCAGCGGCTTGGCTGGCGTCGTTTATGTAGTTTAATAAAACACATTAAACTAGTTTAACGTAACCGGCTTTTCTGTTTGCGGATCTGGCTGAGAAAGACGGGCGTGATGCCCAGATAGGATGCGATATGCCGCTGCGGCATGCGTTGTTCCAGCGTGGGGTACCTGCCAATAAGGGCCTCATAACGCTCCGCCCCGCTCATCGACAGGCTGTTCAGAATGCGCTGGTCCTGCGCAATGCCGCCTTTCTGTTCCATGATACGCCAGAACCTTTCGAACGCGGGAACATCGCGGTACAATTGTTCCAGGTCATGCTTTTCGATCTGCAACAAGGTGGATGCTTCCAATGCCACGATGTTACGCAATGCGGGCGTTTGCAAATGGAGACTGGTGGAGTCGGTAATCCACCAGTCTTCCAGTGCAAAATGCAGGGTATGGTCGTTCCCGCGCTCGTCCACATAGAAAGAGCGGAGAAAACCTTTACATACGTAGCTTTCAAACTGACAAATATCGCCCTGCTGGACCAGGTACTGCCGGGGAAGCAGTCTGCGGACCTTCAAAATGGATGTGAACCGGGCCTGCTCGGCTTCGGTGAGGTCGATCCGGCGCAGAACGTGGTCCAGGATCATCCGGTATAATGCTGATTCGTTTTCCAAAAGTTGCTGCCTGATGGTTGCGGCAAATATTGAAAACTAATCCGTCCGATCCAAGGCTAGCTCAGCGTCCCCCCGTCGATCGTGATCACAGATCCCGTCGTGTAACTGTTGGCAGGACTTGCGAGAAATGCAACCGCATCGGCAATGTGCTCCGGACGGCCATATTTTGGAATAGACATCATGCCGCGCTGGAAATCCGAGGATTCGGACGTCTCCGGGTTCATATCCGTGTTCACTGGCCCTGGCTGGATCAGGTTAACGGTGATGTCCTTTGGCCCGAGATCCCGGGAAAGGCCTTTGGTGAAGCCCGAGAGAGCCGATTTGCTGGCCGCATACAATGTCGCCTCCGGGCCCGCAACCCGGTCGGCCATGCAGCTGCCTATTGTAATGATTCGTCCTGCCCGTTCCATTTGGCGTGAGGCCGCCAGGCAAGCCTCAAAGACCGATCTGACATTGACGTTCATCACATAGTCATAATCTTCCACCGTATGTTCTTCAAATGGCTTACCTACATATACGCCCGCGCTGTTGACCAGAATATCCAGCTTCCCGTGCTGCGCAATCGCCTGGTCGATCGCCGCGGAAACCGCCCCGCCCTTTGCATTATCGGACTGGATAGCCACCGCGCTCAAACCGTCTCCAGCGAGTTCGCTCACGAGCGCCTCGGCCCTTTCCCGCCCATTAACATAGGTAAAACTCACCTTCGCTCCTTCGGCCGCGAGCCTGCGTACAATGGCAGCCCCAATGCCCCTTGATCCTCCGGTAACGAATGCGACTTTGTCTTTCAGATTTTGCATGATTTTAAATTGATTTGATTCGTTGCAAAACTAAAAAGGTACTCATACATTTATAGGTACTAACATATTTATCAAGTACTCACATTAATGTAAGTTATGCGAAAACAGAGCTCCACGAACCTTGAAAACGAAATGCTGATCAACGGAAATTGTGACATGGCTTACACGCTCGACCTCATCGGCGGGCGGTGGAAGCCGTCGATCCTGTGGAGGCTGTTCCGCGGCGCCATGCGGTACAGTGACCTCAGGCGCAGTCTTCCCAATGTTTCCGAGCGCATCCTGATCTTGCAGCTGCGTGAAATGGAAGGCGGCGGACTGATCAGCCGCAAGGTGTATCCTGAGGTCCCTCCTCGGGTGGAATATCTGCTTACCGACCTGGGAAAAAGTCTGGAACCGGTGCTGAAAGTGCTGACTGACTGGGGCAGTATCAACCGCCCCTCCGCCGAAGTGGAAACGACGGAATCTGCTTATTAACAATATGATAACACCTCTTTTACCCATATAACCGTCACAAGTTCAAACCTTCGTGCGTACTCCGTTCGGCAGGAGCCGTTTTTGATCCGGCTCCTGATTCCCCGAAAAACGCAACGTTATGAACTACCGTGACCCATTTTTACACCGTTACTTTCCCTGGCTGCTGCTGGCAGGTATATTACTCAACATCCCCGGCCTTTGGCTGGACATCATCGAACCCGACGGCGCATTGTACGCCACCATCGCCAAGCACATCGTTATTCACAATGACTGGGTGAACCTCCATGGCGATGGCCACGACTGGCTCGACAAACCGCATTTCCCGTTCTGGATGGCGGCTATCAGCTACAAGATCTTCGGCATCACGGGATTTGCCTACAAGCTTCCTGCATTCCTTTTCTGGCTCCTGAGCCTGCGATATACCTACCTCATCGCAAAGGAGTTATACAATGACGATGTGGCCAAAATAGCGGTGTTGATCTATACCGTAGCCCTGCACAGCACCCTGGCCAATTTCGACGTGCGCGCGGAACCCTACCTGACGGCCTGCATTGTGGGTGCGGCCTGGCATATGCTGCGCATCCATGCGCGCGGCCATGGGTCGCATGTCGTGTGGGCGGCATTGTTCGCGGCCTGCGCGATCATGACCAAGGGAATTTTCGTCCTCATCACCCTCTGCGGCGGCTGGGTGATCTACTGGCTCATCACCCGGCAGTTCCGGGAGTTCCTGAATTACCGGTGGTGGTTGGTTCTTGCATTGTCTTTCGTCTTTATTTTGCCCGAGCTGTACAGTCTCTACGTTCAATTCGACCTGCATCCTGAAAAGGCTGTTTTCGGCCGTCATCATGTGTCCGGCATCCGTTTTTTCTTCTGGGACAGTCAGTTCGGCAGGTTTTTCAATACTGGGCCGATCAAAGGCAAGGGTGACGTCACTTTCTTTCTGCATACCACATTGTGGGCATTCCTGCCCTGGTCGGCCGGACTGGTCGGAGGCATTGTGTACCTGCTGAAATACGAGCGTAACCGCGATGCCATCCGCTGGGTGATGTACGGAAGCACGCTGCTCACGTTCCTGCTCTTCTCGCTGTCAAGGTTTCAGCTTCCGCATTACCTGGTGATCGAGTTCCCCTATTTCTCGATGATCACCGCCTACTTCTTCCGGCAGCTCGCCAACCGTTCGAAATTGGATCACCTCGTAACCGTACAAACCGTGCTGCTGATCGCTACGCTGGTCTGTATCTCGGTATTGCTGTACATTACCGGTATCAGCCACGGCATCGTCGCCGCGGCCATCGCCCTGGCGATCGTTTTGGGCGTGAGCGTCATTAGTTACCGCAATGCGATGCAGCAGCTTTTGTTCAAAGGGTACGCCATGGCGGCCATTCTGTATATCTTTCTGTTTCAATTCTTTTACCCGTTCCTGTTGAAGTACCAATCGGGAATGCAGGCTGCGCGGGAGATCCCCGTACGGAACCGGCATCTGCCCGTCGCCGCCTACGGCTCCTTCTCTTACAGCTTCGAATTCTACTCCCCGGGTGAAGTGAAGCTGATCAAAAACAGCCAATCACTCGATGATTTCATCGACGACGCGCCCTGTTACCTGTATACTAACGCAGCCGTCGCCGACAGTCTGATCCGGTCCGGCGTCGGAGCCGAGGTCCGTGCTTCCCCGGATCATTTTCATGTGACCCGCCTGAAACTGGGTTTTCTGGATCAGACCAAACGTTTTAAAGCGGTAGAACCCCGGTATTTGCTCTACATCCGCAATGAGCACACGTTGTAAAATAAAAGCCCCCGAAGATCAGCGATCCCGGGGGCCTGCATTACCTCTGCGTATAAACTAGGGAACTTTAATGGTCTTGATAGTCGTGTAGTTGTACTTTTTGTAAGTATCATTCACACGTACGCCAATGCGCACATAGTACGTCGTCGAATATTTCATCGGAACCGAGGAAGTGATGGTGATATCCTTCCCCTCCTTGTCCACGGTTACCGGTACGACCGCGCCTACGGCAGTGTTGTCCCAATTGTTATTTCCGACGTACTGGTTAGTGGATATAAACAGCTGGTAGTCCAGCGGGTTAGGTTTGATAAGCCCTTCCGGAGCGGGGTTGCCGGTAAACCTGAACGTCACCGACACTTTTTTATCCGCATTCACGACGGGCTCCGCAACCCAATCCACATTCAGATACGGGATCACCGTGAAATCCTGGGACACGGCACCTTTGATATCGACGACCTTTTCCGCGACCGGATAAAAAGGTCCTTCAACCGGTGTTACTTTATAATTGCCCGGAAACAACTTGTTATTAATGAACGATCCGTCCTGTTTCAGGTTCAGGTACATCGGCAGGGGCGTATTGCTCCAACTCAGTTCTTCAAGTTTCAGGCGGGCGCTCGACGCACCCTGTTCAAGCTGGATACCTGCACCGGTCGCATCCACCAGCCTACCTTCGAATGTAGAATCCGGTGCATCCACATTGTCGATCCGGCAAGCGCACAGCAGCGCCGGGATCAACAGTATATAGAGAAAAGTTTTCATTGTTAAATTCATTTTCAGTGATCAATATTGCTCATTCTGAACCAGTTTCGGATTCGCGATCAGTTCTGCTCCCGGAATGGCTTCGTAATAATTCTTCGTAGCAACGGTAAACCGCGCACTCCGTTCCTCGAACCGGCAATCGAAAATGTATTTGCCGCGGATGTAGTCGTTCGTTTCGGCCACAGCACCCCGGGCGAACAGGAATGGATTGCATTTACGCCAGATCCGGGCATTCACCTCGGTATCGGCCGTCCGCCATCTCAGCATGTCCCACCATAATTTGTTCTCAAAAGCGAGTTCCTTCCGCCGCTCGATCCGTATCACTTGCAGCCCCCTCGTGGGCGCCAGCACATAGGAGCCTGGCCCCGTGCCAGGCGCGAGCGCCGACGCCGGTGAAAGCTCCGCGACGCCTTTCAGCAACACAGCGCCGGCCCTTGTCCTGATCTTGTTGATCTGCTCGAATGCATCGTTCAGCAGTACTGCCCCATCCACGTCTGTAACGCCATTCTGGTGCAGCTCCAATGCCGCTTCCGCCCGGTTGAGCAGCACCTCCGCATACCGGATCTCGATCCAGGACTGGTTTGACCTGTGCAATGCCGTCGCCGAGGGGACCAGGTTGGGCATCAGCCATTTGCGTCCATGAAAGCCGGTAATCGTCGCATTGTTTGCGGATGTAGGTCCATCCAGCCCTGTCGGGTTGATCGACTGGCCATTGGAAAGTACCATCGGCGTCTGGTTGTTCCAGGTGCCCGACTGTTTCATATTGGCATTATAAAAAGCATTGGAATTATAGCCGCTGGTCATGTCTTCCGGAATGAACTTCGGGATAGGTACCGACGGGTCGACCGATTCGGCCAACGTGCCCCTGCGCAGGTCCGTGCGCACGCCTTTAATGGGCTGGCCCGGCAGCAGCACAGTCCCCCGCAGACGCGGCTCACAGTTTTCGAAAAGCTGTTCTACATAGTCATACACGATGTAATTGCCTTTATCATCCGTGGTTTTCAGCTGTCCTTTGGCATTCCTGGGCAAGCCGTCGAACAGTTCCACAAAATCGAGGGTCGGGTTGAACCGGTCACCGTAGGTCGATGTCATGTGCGGCGGAGCATACACGGCGTCGAAGCTATGCACGGCTTCCGGGTAGGAATAACCCTTCGCAAAAATCGTTTCCGGGCTGGATGTGTCCAGAAAAAGGTCCGCATAGTTGTCCGCCGATGCAATCTTGTCCTCCGCCGACCATTTTTTGGTATAAAGCGAATATTTGCCTTCGATCATCTTCGCGGCCTGAAAACTCGCTTTGAAATAATCATTAGCCTTCTCTTTCGGGATCCCGCAAAGCATTACGCCGTCCTTCACAAACGGATTGGCATACCGGGCAATGGAACCGGCCGTCAGGGCCACCCGCGATTTGAATGCCGCCGCGATGTTTTTGTTTACCCGCCCCGACTGTTCGCTAACTTCGGGCATATTGGCAATCACAAAGTCGAGATCGGCCAGGATGAAATCATAGATCTGCTGCTCGCTGCTGCGGGGAATCTGCAGCGATTCCAGCGAAGTACCGCTCAGTGACTGCACTTCTTCGGTAATGGGCACGCCGCCATAGCGCTTCGCGAGTGCGAAATAGGTGAACGCGCGCACAAATCGCGCCTCCGCGATCCATTTATCCACTTTCGCCTGTGTGAGAGATGCGGCGTAACCGGGCAGTTCGCGGATCAGGTAATTGGCATTACGGATCACCTGGTAGCCGCTTTTCCAGTAGCCGCGTGCCGGGTTTACGAAGCCCCCGTTGTTGCGGTTGGCATTCTCTCCGGTGTTCAATGCCGGCGTCGCGATGTTGTTCCAGGTATCAAAGCCTTCGGTACCCTCCTGGGCGCTGTATTTAAAGTCCTCCATGGGCATTCGGCTGTACAATGCAGCCATATAGGCCTGCATACCAGCGTCGGTGAATGCATCCTTGTCCTGGACTACATTAATGGGCGGAATATCGAGCTCGTTGCACGCAGAGGTTCCGCCCAGCAGGAGGAGCGCCAATGCATATTTTATATTTTTCATTTGAAATACCATCCTGATTTGATTTAAAAACTGATACTGGCACCAACATTGATCGTCCGGTTGATCGGATACATATAGCCGTACAACTCCGAAGGGTGTTCGGGATCAAGGCCCTTTACCTTCGTGAATGTGTGCAGGTTATAGCCATTGATGTACACGCGCAGCCCCTGCACGCCTACCCTTTTCAGCAGGTCTTTGGGTAGGGAATATCCAAGCTCCGCACTTTTGAGCCGCAGGTAAGCGCCGTTCTGGATGTTTCGCACCGAGTTCTCGTCGGCTACGGTGCCCGTGTAGGCGTAGTAGCCGCGCTGCCATTGCGTCGCCGGGTTGTAAGGGTCCGCATTGGCATCGGTCGGATGCCACCTGTCCATGAAGAACGATAGTGCATTTCCGTCCCAGGCCAGCGGCTCGCGCAGCTGCTCTCCGTAAGCCACGTAGGAAAGCGCAGCTCCCTGGAACAGAATGTTCAGGTCAAACCCTTTGTAATCGATCGAACCGGAGAAGCCGAAGTTCATCAGCGGATGGTTCTTTTTGGCATCACCGCCCACAGTGGTGGTACTCGCGGGGTTAATGGTGGTCGCGATCGGATGCCGGTCCATATCGTCGATGGTGCCATCGCCATTCCAGTCCTCATACATATAATCACCCGGCAACGTGGCCCGCCCCACATAGCTGTCGTGCGCCGCGATCTGTTCGTACGACTGGAATTGACCTTCATAACCCCAGCCGAACCAGACGTCGTTGAAACGGTTGCTGCGGTTGTTGCGCCAGTTGTCATAGGAATTCCCGGAAAGGCCGCGCTCGATGTAAATGTTTTTGGTACGGGTCAAAGAAAGATTCCCGGATACATTGTAGCGGATCTGGTTGATGCGTTTGCGGTGCGAAACCGACACCTCGAATCCGCTCGTCTGATCGCTGTTCAGGTTTTCCTGCGGCATCGTCGCCCCGAATGTACCGGGCAACGACATGAGGCGGTTGGCCAGCAGGCCTGTGCGGTTACGGCGGAAAATATCAAAGCTGATTTCCACGAGCCCGTTCCAGAAGCCTGCATCCAGACCCGCATTCGCAGTTTTAACCGTGTACCAGGTGATGTTGGGATTGGGTGAGTTGCGGAAACCCAGGGCGTTCACAAACGATCCGCCGAACATATATCCCCCGGCCAATGCCTGGCTGTTGCCATTGAAAGGGTAATCGTACCCCGAAACGAACTGGTAGGAAGAGGCTCCGTCATCCCCCATCGACCCGTAGGAGCCCCTGATTTTGAGGTTATCCAGGAAACGAAAGAATGCATTGTTTTTGATAAATGCCTCTTCCGACAAGCGCCAGCCCGCCGATACCGCCGGGAAGAAGCCCCATTGCTTCCCGACCGGGAATTTCGAGGATCCGTCGTACCGGAAGCTGAAATCGGCAATGTATTTACCCTTGAAATCATAGTTCACGCGACCTACGAGCCCTTTGTTCGCGTTTTTCCAGATATTGTTGATGTTGCTGCTGCCCACCTGGTTCTGCGCTTTCCCGGCGAAAAGGTATTCCATCGGGATCCCCAACTCACGGCTTGCGTAGAAATTGTCGCTGCTGCGGGTGCTTTCCTCGTAGAGCACCAATGCGCCCACATGGTGTTTATCCTTGAAAATGCGATCGTAATTCAGCGAAACCTGCATCAATGTCGACGGAAGCGCATTGTACGTCCGCGTGAGCTGATCGGGCAGGTTATTGGCAAATGGCGCG
Organism: uncultured Dyadobacter sp.; assembly: GCA_965649915.1. Classification (GTDB taxonomy): domain Bacteria; phylum Bacteroidota; class Bacteroidia; order Cytophagales; family Spirosomataceae; genus Dyadobacter. The sequence goes on along the minus strand of CBFGMV010000087.1, from coordinate 6,674 downwards.
TAGGTGCCGTTCGAGGCGTTGTAATCGTAGAGATTATAAGACTTTTTATAATTGGTGTTGGAGTTAATACGCGTATCGTAGCTGAACATTCCTTTCGCCATCAGGCCTTCCACCTGCGGAATCGTGTATTCCAGCGAAAACTGGCTTTGCAGCCATTTATTATTATCCTGCTGGTAGCCCGAAATGTCGGCGGTCGTCAATGCAACCGGGTGGCCGGCCGCCATTTTGAAAAGATAATCCGGGTTGTTGTTGGCATAATTGGTCTCATTCGGCTGGGCCCTCCAAAGCGGTCCGTAGATTTCGTGCATCCCTCCCGCCTGCTGGCTGTTCTTGGTATCGATGATGCCGCTCAGCTTCAGTGAAGCACGCAGCTGCTTCGTAATCTGCGCATTGACGTTCGAACGAAGATTGTATTTATCATAGTTAAGGTCTTTGCTTTTCCAGAAACCCTCCTGGTACATATAACCCATATTGATAAAGTAGTCGACACGGCCGTCGGCGGTACCGCCGCTGGCGCTCAGGTTATGCTGCTGCTGCGGAGCGTGCTCCTGCATGACGAGGTCATACCAATCCGTGCTTTGCAGTTTTCCTTCTCGATAAGGCGCAAAGTCCGATTCGGAGTAGCGGATCACCGGGCTGTTGACATTGTGCATACTCCGCTCGTTCATCAGCGTGTAGCGCTCGATCGCACCCACTGGCCTCGGTAAGCCGAGGGCGGTCTGGCGGCCATAGTACATCGCATATTCGATCTTCGCACGCCCGCTCGCACCGCGTTTCGTGGTTACCAGCACGACGCCATTCGCTGCGCGCACCCCGTAAATGGCCGCAGCGGCATCTTTCAGAATGGAAACGCTTTCGATCTCGTTGGGATCAATGCGTGAAATGTTGTCACGCGGAACGCCATCGATCACGATCAGCGGATTGCCGAAACCACGGATATCGAACTGATTGGAATTGAAATCCCCGGGCTCGGAGGATTTCTGCACCACACGCAGGCCCGGCAGTTTGCCGGTGAGCATGTTCTGCACGTTCTGGTTTTTGGTGGTGACGATTTCCTGGGCATTCACCGACACGACGGCGCCCGTCAGCGTCACTTTCTTCTGGGTACCGTATCCTACCACGACGACCTCGTCGAGGTTCTTGTTGTCTTCGGCCAGCGTCACGTCGATCACCGACTTGCCCGCCACGGGAATCTCCTGTTTGGCATAACCCACAAAAGAGAACACCAGGACATCGGCTGCGGTGCCTGCCTGTATCGTGAACCGGCCATTGACGTCCGTCGTCGTACCGATGGTCGTTCCTTTCACGAGCACGTTCACACCGGGGATGCCCTCGCCCTTTTCGTCTTTCACGGTTCCGGATACATCGACCGACACAACCGGCCGATGACCGTTCCCCAGTGCATCGGCAGGTGCCGGGGGATGGCACAACAATGCCATGAGCATCACCCGTAAGGGGATGGATAGAGTTTTTTTCATAATGGTTTTTTGGGGAGAAAAAGTTACACGGAGGTAATTGTAAATCCGGGTGCTAAGTAAGTCGCGGGGCGTTAACGGGGACTTAATTTGGACTTAATTGCCCCATTTAACCCGATTTTTTTTCCCATTTATTCTTTATTAATTTATAGTTAAGCTAAAATTATGGGTCTGCGCCTAGATTTGATCCGGTCCGGCAAGGTGTCTGCAGCCGGCCATTTACTCAAATCTCAACCATAATCTTAACGAAATGAAAAAGCACTGCTTACTGTTACTCCTGTTACTAGCCGCCATGCTGCGTGCCCATGCGCAGGTTGTACCCGTGGATGATTGTGAATCGCTTACCGGCTGGGGTGGCGGTGGAAATGCATTGAGTCTCGACAGCGACGCGCCGGTCCAGGGAAGCTTCTCGGTTAAGTCGGAAGGCGGAAATATAGAACGGTTCAGGAGGAATTTCACAACCCCTGTCAACAGCGGCATTGGCCCCACGGAACTCAATATCGCTTACCTGCAATTCTCGCTTTACGTCTCGGACATCACCAAATTCAGCGCCTCCGGCGGGCAGTTCGAAATCACAAGTTCGGGCAACCCCGATACCGACGAGTACAACTGGGGCACCGGCAGTGTGAACCTCCGCAATGGCTGGAACAACGTGGTACTACGGCTCAGCGCGGCCGGCAAGCAGGGAAATCCGAATCTGGCCGCCATTAATTTTTTCAGGTATTACAAACCCATCAATGCGGGTGAATCGGTCGTGATCAAGATCGACAATATCCGTTTCACAAAGGGTTATCAGGGCAGCGATCTCGTTGGCGCGAAGATCTTCTCTCCCGCCGACGCCACCACAGGCTGGTCGGGTAGCGACGCGGTCACGGCCGACGCCAGCAATAAGATCCTGGGCAGCGCCTCCATTGCCAAAACCGGCCTTGGCGCCGACTGGTTCAGCTACAATGCCGCTCCATTCAATACAACGGTCACCGAGGCCGGCGGCGTGGTCAAATTCTGGCTGTTCGTTTCGGACGCCACCCAGTTTACAGGCAATGGCAGCATTGTATTTTCATCGTCGGGCCAGGTCGGAACCGATTCATACCGCTGGAACCTGGCCGCACAGAAGATCCAGAACGGCTGGAGCCACGTGATCCTGCACTTGCCCGACGCCGTCAAAACCGGGAACCCCAATCTGGCGGCCATCAATTTCTTTCGGATCAGCCAGCCGCTAAACGCATCGATTACGGCGCGTGTGGATGAAATAGAGTTTTACGAACCGGCACCTGCCACCACATCTACCCCTTCGGATAATACGCTGAACGGCAAGGTCATGTTCGGCTACCAGGGATGGTTCGGTCTGCCGACGGATGGTAACCCTGCACATAACTGGTGGCTGCATTGGTTCGGAGGCGCACCGGACCACGCCAACGCGACCGTGGATATGTGGCCGTATCTGGGCGACTACCCGCAAAATGAGCTGGTGGCCACCAATATGGTTTACAGTAACGGCACACCGGCCAAGCTGTTTTCGAGCTACAACTACAACACGGTCGATCAGCATTTCAAATGGATGCGCGAGCACGAGGTCGATGGGGTATTTCAGCAGCGGTTTCTTCAGAATTTCCGGACCGGCGACTCCCGCGTGCCCCGGCATTTCGAAAAAGTGATACAAAACGTGCAGACAGCCAGCCTGAAATATGACCGTGTGTATGCGATCATGTACGACCTGTCGGGCGCGGACGACACTTCCACCGAGGCGGTGATCGCCGACTGGAAACGGCTCGTGGATGAAATGGGCGTCACTTCGGAAAGCAACTACCTCTGGCACAAGGGCCGTCCGCTCGTTGCATTGTGGGGCCTTGGCCTTGCATCGAGTCCGGAAGCCACTGCTGCCCGCTCGGATAAGCTCGTCAAATGGTTCCGCGACGGCGATCCCAGCGACCCCACGGATGCACCCAGGTACCGCGCCACCGTCATGGGCGGCCTCAACAACAACTGGCGCTCCCACACCGCCGAATGGCTCGCTGTTTACGACCAGCTCGATGTGATCAGTCCGTGGTCGGTGGGCCGTTACAGCAATGAAAGCGGCGCCAATGCATTCGCGATCAACTCGGTAAGGCCGGACATGGCTTACGTTCAACCCAAAAACATTGACTACATGCCCGTGATTTTCCCTGGTTTTTCCTGGTTCAACCTGCAAACGGTGCGCAACAATCCGTCGGCAGCCATCAAAAACTCGATCCCCCGTAACGGAGGCAGTTTTCTATGGCAACAATCCCAGAATGTGATCAACGAGGGCGCGAATATGGTGTATCTGGCGATGTTCGATGAGGTAGACGAAGCGACATCCTTTTTCAAAATGGAGAAGTTCTCGGACCACACGCCCAAAGGAGGTGCGACCTGGTTCCTCTCTCTCGATGCCGACGGCTACGATCTCAGTCCGGACTGGTATATGGCAATCGGCGGATATACCAAAAAGGTGCTCGCCGGCAAGGCCTCTAACAGCCTCTCTGTCCCCCTTTATCCCAATGCATTGAGCACTACCGCCGGACAGCCATTGCCGGTCACCCTGGTAGGCATCGCCGCGAAACCCGAACAGCGCAATGTGCAGGTTAGCTGGCAGACTTCGCAGGAATCCAACAGCTCGCATTTCGAAATACAGCGAAGCACCGACGCCCGCGCTTTCGCCACCATTGGAACCGTGAGTTCGCACCAGGATGCGAACACGGAACACGCATATGGTTATGCAGATACGAACCTGCCCGGCGGCAGGTTTTACTACCGGCTGAAAATGGTCGATCTGGACGGCACCTATGCTTACAGCAGCATCGTCACCGCAGAAATCGCCAGTCGGTTTGAAGTGAATGTGTATCCCAATCCGGCGGCCTCTAAGCTGGCGGTGCGGTCCGAAAGCAGGATACTGCAAGTGGATATCGTAAATGCTTCCGGCCGGAAAATGCATTCCGCTGCGCCCGGTAAACCCTATTTCGATCTCGATATCAGCTCGTGGCCATCGGGCACCTACATACTCCGGATCGACGGAACCGAAAAGAAAATTATCAAACCCTAAGCCTTTCTTCTTTCACTTAATCGGTAAGCGCCCTGGCCTGGAACGGTTCGGGCGCTTATTTTTTGGCCGCCCGCCATTCGGGACTGCTATTATTTCAAGTTTTTTTTAACTTTTGCGTATTATTAGTACTGCGTATTACTTCGAAATCGGCCTGACCGCATATGAGACATTCCAATGCCTTTGACAGGCAAATCTCCGAAAACCAGCCGATACCGCCCCTGAACCCAAAGATGAAATTCCGCTTCCCGCTCCTTGCCCTCGTTACGATTGTTTGTTTTTTGACCGGTATGTCCGCCCGCTCCCAGCCGACCGGGCTGCGTTTTGCCAGCTATGAAGTCGTCCAGGATCAGCGCACAGCCCTCGACCTCACGCCAGGCAAGCCTGTTTGCTTTTCCGAAAGTCTGGAACTGACATTTGATCTTTCATTTATTCCCAAACAAAAAACCTATTTCGGGTACGTATTCCGGCTGATCGGCAACGACAGCCACAACATCGACCTGATTTACGATAATGGGACCGCCGCGGCAAATGGTCGTTTCCGCCTGATCACAGGTGACAAACTTTCCGCCATTGCATTCAACATCCCCGACCACGCCCTTTTCGCGAACTGGAATGCTTTTTCAGTGAAACTAAGTGCCAAAAATAAAACGCTGACGATCCGGGCAGGCGGTCGCACATTTTCGCAGCCCATTGAGACAATGCCCAATACCTGCTATCAGGTGTTTTTCGGGGCCAATCAACATAAGGCATTCCAAACCACCGATGTGCCACCAATGCAGCTCAGGAACATTTCCCTGATCCGCGACGGCAAGTTGTCGGATTCATGGCCTCTTCATGAAAACGACGGGACAGTGGCCCGGAATGAAAAAGGCAAAACTGCCGCCGAAGTCACGAACCCGGTCTGGGTTGCTCGACTGCATCAGGCCTGGCAGCCCCGCAAACGCCTGGTAACAAACGGATTCGCCTGTACAGCCATCGATCAGAAAAGGGAGATGTTTTACCTGATCGGGGAAGACAGTCTTTACACCTACTCGATTCCCAGCCAGGTAACGGTCTCTTACCCGTACCAGTCGGGCAAGCTGCATCTGGCCAAGGGTAATCAGGCATTCGTCGACACGGTTACCGGTCACCTCTACACCTACAATGTCGACCAGCAAAAAGTAGCCCGTTTCGACTTTGCGACCCGGTCGTGGGATCACAATTTCCTGTTCCCGATTCCGGAGAGCTCCACGCAATACTGGCATTCCAACAAGTTTTATTCCCCTGCCGATTCTACACTTTACGTTTTCGGCGGGTACGGGCACCTCACCTACAAAAACCGGGTTCACCAATATCGTTTCGCTACCCGCAGCTGGACGGTCGTGCCCATTGACACGAGTATTTACACACCACGCTATCTCGCGGGAGGCGGCGCGGGCAAGGCGGGCATGTACATGCTGGGCGGATACGGGAGCATGACCGGACAACAGATCCTTAATCCCCGGAACTGGAACGACCTGCTGCTTTTCGAACCCGGCAAACAGCAATTCCGGAAAGTCTACGACACCGGCCCGGGACTGGCCGATCTGACATTCGCTAATTCCCTCGTCTTTTCGGGAGACGATTTTTATGCGCTTGCGTTTCCGAAGAACCGCTACAATTCCGCATTACAGCTCGTGAAGGGATCCTTGTCTAAACAGGATTTCCATTCAATGGCGACCAAAATCCCCTACTCCTTCCACGACACGCATTCATTTGCCGACCTTTATTATTGCCCGGACAGCAAGTCCCTTACCACCGTAACCATGACGCGCGGTGACGACGACAAACAGACGATCGTGAACTTATATGCTTTGCTAATGCCCGTGGGCGAAGCGCCGGCAGAAACCAGCCTGGCGGAGCATCAGGGTATCGGCTCCTGGCTCCTGGCAGGTACCGGAATCTGCCTGCTGACCATTGTGCTGTGGTGGGTCCGGAATCGCCGGCTCGGGCGCACGCCGGCGCGTGCAATGGCCGACCTCCCGCGGCCGGAAGGCACGGTGGAGCAATCATTTCCCGCCGATCGCAGACCAATACCGACGGCTCAGGCAGCTAACACAAACAGTATCAACCTCTTTGGCGACCTGCAACTTTACGACCGCGACGGCAACGATATCACGCAG